>JANXVG010000063.1 GCA_025351795.1 Salinibacterium sp.
GGCGGATGTACCTGACCTCGAACTCTTCCTTGCGTGCCATGGATGGCACGTCCACGTGAGATTTGTATGCGGCTTCACGGTCAATAGGAAAGGTTTCGAGCACGTACTCGAAACTCATGCAATGGTTGGCTTCTTCCCACATCTGCTTGGCGAGGTACAGGCTGCACTCCGCTGCGTTCACGTATGGGTAGACGCCGAACGCAAGAGCCTTGTTAACGAGCAGTTCGTTCGGGTTGAAGTAGCTCATCAGGAACGTCACGGCGTGACGTTCCTCATCGGTCATCTTCTTGAAGTCGGCGATGTCCTCGCCGAGCTGGATCTCGTTGGGGAACCAGGTGTTCGCGACGGCCTGGTCATACAGGTCCATCGCCCACTGGTAGCGGATCGGCTTGAGTAAAAGGCCCTCCTGCAGGCCCGTTCCTAGAATTCCCATAGTTATTGGCAGCTTTCACAGTGAAGGTCGTCCATCGGATCGACCGGTACGTAGTACTCGTCGGGGTTCATCAGTTGCCTGCCTTCGGCGCGAGTCCACCGAAGCCACGACGAGCGGGTACGGCTGGAGTCGATGCGCGTGCCGTCGCGGTCTCGACCGACGCTGCAGAACCAGTGGCGGCCACACCAACGCCGATATCTTCGGCTTTGTTGACCTTCACTGTGGACTGCTCTGCCGTGTGACGCGGCTTCATGTGCAGGTAGTACGTCGTCTTCACGCCGCGCTCCCAGGCCGCGAAGTAGATGTCCATCATGTCGCCAAGGTCGCGCGTCTCGAGATACATGTTGCGGCTGATCGCCTGGTCGATCCACTTCTGTGCGCGAGCGGCAACCTCAAGGAAGGCGTACGGCGAGAGCTGGAAGCTCGTCTTGTAAGTTTCCTTGATCGCGTCCGGGATCGCCGCGATGCCCTGGATATCACCCTGGCTGCGCAGGATCGCCTCACGAGTCGATCCCCAGATACCAAGCTCCTGCAGATCGTTCACGAGGTTGCGATTGACCTCGAGAAACTTGCCGTTCGACGTGGCACGGCTGAAGATCTGCGAGAACTGTGGATCGAGCCCTGGAGTCGTTCCCGCGACGAGCCCGATGGATGCCGTGGGCGCGATCGCCATGAGTGTCGCGTTGCGCATGCCGCCGGCAACTTTCACCCGAAGCGCGTCCCAGTCGAGGCGCGTCGTGCGATTGACCTTGATCGGCATTCCGCGGTCGGCTTCAGTGAGCGCAATCGAGTCAAGCGGAACCATCCCCTTCGACCAGCCGGAGCCAGCAAAGTTGGGGTATGCACCACGCGTCTTCGCAAGCTCCGCGCTCTCGTCAATGGCCGCGTATGAAACGTGTTCCATAATTTCGTCGATGAGATCGTAGGCCTCTTCGCTCTCGTAGCTGAAGCCGAGGCGCTCGACGATATCCGTGAACCCCATAACACCGAGGCCAACCGCACGGTTCTCGTGATTGGAGAAGTCGGCTTCTGCCACCGATGATCGGGTGATATCGATGAGGTTATCGAGCTGGCGAACGGCCAGTCGTGCACTCTCGGCGATCTTCACAAAATCGAGCTTGCCTGCGCCGGTCGAATCACGCACGAAGTGCTGCGACAGGTTGATCGACGCAAGATTGCAGACTGACACATTGTCTTCGTCTTGGGGAAGCGTGATCTCGGTACAGAGGTTCGACAGGTGGATCGTGCCCGTGTTGTTGTTGAGTGCACGGTTGTTGATGGTGTCTTTCCAGGTGAGCCACGGGTGACTCGTGGTCTGTAGGGAGATCAGGATCGACTTGAACTGCTCGCGCGCGGTGATCTTCTTGAACATGTGAATCTCGCCAGCTTCGGCCTTGGCGACGTACTCGTTGTACTTCGCGCTGAACGCCGCACCGTACAGCTCGTTGAGGTCTTGTACTTCGAGCGGGTCGAAGAGGTACCAGTCATCGTCATTCTGTACACGCTTCATGAATTCGTCACTGATCCACACGGCGGTGTTGGCGGTGCGGGTGCGGCGGTACGGGTCGCCCGAGTTCTGGCGCAGGTCAAGAAACTCGGGGAAATCGAGGTGCCAGTTCTCAATGTAGAAGCACAGCGCGCCGAACTTCTTGCCGCCGCGACTGACCGCACGCAGGATCGAGTCGATCGTGTGCATGAACGGGATCGGGCCGGTAGACGTCGTATTGTTCGAGCGGATCGGCGATCCTTGCGCACGGAGCTTGGTCACCGAGAGGCCAATGCCGCCGGTGCCCTTGGTGAGCCACATCACATCGCGGGTCGTCTTCGCGATGTGTTCCATGTCATCTTGCATCTCCATCACGAAGCAGTTCGCGAGCTGCGGATAGACCGTTCCGGCGTTGACGAGAGTGGATCCTGCGGCTAGGTACTCGAGTTTCGACATCTTCTCGTAGAACGCGAGTGCCGTGCCGGTCGGGTCTTCTTCATTGAGCGAGAGACCCATCGCGATGCGCATCCAGAAGTACTGCGGTACCTCGAGTGCATCACCGTTGCGGCCCTTGATGCCGTAGCGGTTATTGAGCGTGACCACGCCGATGTACTTGAGCAGCTCGTCGTGCGCTGGCTCGAGGTGCGAGGCGAGCAGCTCGAGGTCGAAGAGCTGGGTGAGGCGAGAGTCGAGGAGACCCTCATCGACGCCGCGCTTCACGTTCGTGGGGAAGTGCGAGGAATGAAGGTGTTTGAGCTCCGACGCGGTCTCGTAGTCGCCGAGCACGCGCTTGTAGATGGTCTTCAGCAGGAGGCGCGCCGCCACGGTGTCGAAGGCAGGGTCATCTTTGACGTTCTGGAGAGCCACCTGAATCACGGCTTCGTCGAGTTGCTGAGTGGTGATGCCGTCGAAGAGGGTGAGCTCGAGTTCAGACGCGATCTGCGTCACCCAGGTGATGTTCTCATCAAGTCCGACGCTCGCGCGCTCAATGGCCAGATTGATCTTGTTGGCGTCGTACGGCTCCCGTTCGCCGCTGCGCTTTACCACCGTGATTGCCACAAAAACTCCCTCTGGATCCTCAAAAAATCCGTTCCACACGTTCCCAGATCACGCACCGACTGTTGCGAGAAAACGTGCGATTCATCCCCAAATATTCTCCGTGTGGGCCTCGGGACCATATCCCCCGACCAACCGGTCTTACCACTATATATCGGGCGTCCGACAGCAGTGCAACCCTAGATGTAGTGGGCGTGTCGTCCACAGCTGTGCATAAGTTCACCGACTTTTCCACAGGCTAGCGCGCACCACCGACCCCCCGAAACGCGCGCTTCTCCGGGGCTAAGCTGGAGATCTTGTGAGTAGTTACATCAGCCTGTTGAAAACCCCGGGGGTCGCTCGGATAATCGCCGCGCAACTGACCGCTCGTTTTCCGAGCGGAATGCTCTCGCTGGCCTATTTGCTCCACATCCAAAGCATCTTTCACTCGTATGGTGCTGCCGGCCTGGTTCTCGCAACAACGAGCGTCGGCCAGGCGATCGCCGGCCCGCTCACGAGTCGCTGGATGGGCGTCTGGGGAATGCGCCGCGTGCTCTCCCTCACCCTCGTCGTCTGTGCAACCGCGATCTTTACGATCGCGTTCCTCCCGATGACCATTCCGCTCTACATGGTGGTGGGATTCATCGGCGGACTCAGTACGCCGCCGGTGCAGCCCGCTGTGCGCACGATCTACCCGAAGATCGTCAACTCGCGGCAACTCACACCGCTCTTCTCCCTCGATGCGTCAGCACAAGAAATCATCTGGGTGGCAGGCCCGGTCATCACCACGTTCGTGGCCGTACAAGTGTCAACCGTCGCTGCCGTCGCACTCGCCGGTATCTTCCTGCTGTGCGGCGGTCTCTGGTTCATCCTCTCCCCAGAAGTCGGACGGGTGCGGATACCGCGCAGCAAGCGTGCGTTCGGCTCCGTGTTGGCGCGCCCCGCCGTGCTCCTCTCGACAATCACGGGCTTCTTGCTGGTAGGAGCGTGCGCCGCGATCGAGGCCGGGGTTGTCGCCACCTTCGGCCGCACCGGGCCACAGGCCGGCATCATCCTGGCCATCTGGGCGCTCGGTTCGCTCGTCGGTGGGCTCGCACTCGGCCATATCCCGATCGGTCCGTGGGCGCTCGCACGGCGCATGTTCTTCGTCTTCGTAGGCATGGCGCTCGCCATGGCGTTCCTCAACTTCTGGTGGCTGGCCTTCGCACTGCTCGTCGCCGGTGTCGGCATCGCACCAGCACTCGCCGTGATCTTCGCGATCGTGTCGTCGAGTGTCAAGTTCAGCGACACCGCTGAGGCCTACGGCTGGGTCGGCACCGGGCAACTCATCGGCGCTGCGCTCGGCTCGGCTCTCGCCGGGTTCCTCATCGATGGCAATGGAGCGATCGGTGGGTTTTGGGCCGCCGCCTCATTTGCTTTCCTGGGATTCCTGGCTCCCACCGTTCTGCGCAACTGGCATCCCGACCTGCGCGGTCGTGACGCGAGCCCCATCGCAGACACCGAACCGGTGCCCGTCCAGCCAAGCTGAAGCCCGCGCGTCTTTCGCGACAGCAGGCGCCGCGACCCGCACGGTACCCTACACACCTAGCCGCGCAGCGGCTTGAGCGCCCCGGTGAGCGACTCGAGTTCACCCAGCATCTTGTGCAGAATTGCGGTCTCCTTGTCACCTGGGGTGAAAATTCCCTCAGTGACCATGGCGCCGGCAAACGGCACTTCAACGTTCGCACCGGTCTTCACGAGTCCGAGTGTGGTGAACGCGGGCTCGAACGCGACGACGCCGCGCGAGCCGCCAGACACTCCGCCATAGCTTACGAAGCCAACCGCTTTGCGCCACCACTCGTGATTAAGGTAGTCGAAGGCATTTTTCAGCGCGGGTGAGAAGCTGTGATTGTACTCGGGAGTGACGAAGACGAACGCATCCGCGGCATCCACTCGCTCGCTCCAGGCGATGGTATGCGGCTTCGTGTACTGCCGCTTCATCGGGTGGTTCGGCTCATCCATGAATGGCAGGTTAATTTCGGCGAGGTCAGCGAAGTCGATCGTAAACCCACGGTGGGCGTCTGCCTCTGCTTTCACCCAGTTCGCAATGGGGAGGCCGATTCGGCCCGGGCGAACACTACCGACAACGATCATGAGAGCGGTCATGTTTGCGGCAACGCCGCCGATCCGAGAATAATTCCGCGTCACCACCGGTCGTGCACTGCCGCACGAAAGTACCTGTCATAGAGGTTGGTGATCTGCGCGGTGAAAGCGGGCGTGAGCGGCTGAACCGAGCCGGCCGAGGCATTGGACTGGGCTTGAGCCACATTGCGTGCCCCCGGAATCACGGTGCTCACGCCGGGCAACTGCGAAAGCCAGGCGAGCGCTGCAACCGGAGCGGTCAGACCCTGGGAATCGGCGAACTCGGCGAACTCCCCTGCTGCCGACACACCCCGTTCGAAGTCCACTCCGGCGAAGGTCTCCCCCACGTCGAATGCCTCGCCGTGACGGTTGAAGGTTCGGTGATCGTTTGCCGCAAAGGTGGTGTCTTTCGTGTACTTGCCAGACAACAGGCCGGATGCGAGCGGAACCCGCGCAACGATACCGACTCCAGCCGCGAGGGCGGCGGGCAGCACTCGCTCGAGCGGTTTGAGCCGGAACGCGTTGAGCACGATTTGCACGGTCGCGACACCGGGGCGAGCAATCGCTGTGAGCGCCTCATCGGCCGTCTCGACGCTCACGCCATAGTGGGCAATCGCCCCCTCAGCGACGAGCGTGTCAAGGTCGTCGTAGACCTGGTCGGTGCTAAAAACCGCGGTCGGAGGGCAATGCAGTTGTACGAGATCCAGCGTGCCCATGCCCAGGTTCGTGCGCGAGCGGTCGGTCCACTTCCGAAAATTTGCCAGAGTGAACTCCGCCGGATCCTGCGGTACCCGGCGCCCCATCTTGGTCGCAACCACGATATCCAGGTCTGGGCGATCACGTAGGTAGGCACCGATGAGTTGCTCGCTGCGCCCGTCGCCGTAGACATCTGCGGTGTCGAAGATGGTGACACCGGATGCCGTGGACGCGTCGAGAATCGCGCGCGCATCCGCCTCGCTCACGTCGCCCCAGTCGGCCCCGAGTTGCCAGGTGCCGAGTCCGATGACCGAGACGTCTCGGCCGATTCTTGGAAGAGTGCTTGTGCGCATTCGACCAGCCTAGGCCGAATCGGTCAGCCGATCGCCTTCGCGACCGCGCGCGCGAGCCGGGGCCGCATAAGGTGATCATTGACCTCGACGCGGTGCATCGTCGCGTTACGCAACTGTTCAAGGATGCCCATGGTGCCGGGAGCAATGAATTGGTCGAGCGAGCCGTACACGACATCGATCGGAACCTTTACCGTGGCAATGTCGCTCACCGTGGTCTGTGACTCGATGCAATTCTTGAGCGAGAGAATGAAGGCGTTCCAGTTGCGCTCAGATATCTCGAACACCGTGGAGATCTGCAGCAATCGACCGATGCGCGCTGCGTTGGTGATCGTGAACTCTTTGTTCTCGCGCAGAAACTCGTACGCCTTGAGATATGCGCCAATCTGAGCGCGCTGCCGCAGATGACTGAATTCAGCTGGCGCGAGGTACACCGGCGGGCTCACGAGAACGAGCCGACTTACCTGCGCCGGGTACCGCGCCGCGTACCTGCTCGCGAGGAGCGCCCCGAGCGAATGCCCCACGAGGATGAACGGTGCGCGTAATCGGAGGGATCGGATGGTCGCGTCGATTGCGGCTACGTGCTCCTCGATCGTGTACTCGGCGTCCGCGGGCGCCGGGGAGTCTCCAAACCCGAGAAGCTCTATCGAAATACACCGGTACTTCTGATCAAGCAGCGGAACGAGCGTCGTGAAGGTCGCGGCAGACGACGCAATTCCGTGGAGCAGGATGATGACTGGCCCGTCGCCCACGTCTCCCGCCACATGGAGGAGCACACCCCTGCGGCCGAACAGCCCACGCAGTGCCGCCCACGCGCGTGTCAACCGGTCATCCATGCGCTCAGTATTCACCACTGAGGGGTGACGGTCGAGCGTGGGGAAACGTTGTGTAGCGGTTTCGCGTTCGTCCTCGGTAGCGTGAAGCCATGAGGCGAATTCTTCTTCCCGCGGCGCTTCTGGTGGCCGCCAGCATTGCATTAGCCGGCTGTTCAGCAGGATCAAACAGTTCGGCGCCGAGCATCGGCCAGGCCCCCGGGGTGGCACCCGTCGGCACTCAGGGGCAAGTGATCGACTCGAACGGCAAAGTTGTCGGCTCGGCGTCGGGAGCCACCGCAGTCGACCGGCAGGTAGTGACGACGGGCGTCATGACGATCACCGCGAAAGATCCACTCGCTGCGGCGACCGCGGCAACGAAAATCGTCGAGAGCGTCGGTGGTCGCATCGACGGACGCAATGAATACGCGCCAGCGAACGGCGATAAAGGCAGCGCGACGCTCACGATGCGCCTCCCTGCGGACTCGCTTGCCCAGACGCTCGAGAAGTTTAAGGGTCTCGGTGACGTGCAGGAGATCTCAACCTCAGCGAGCGATGTGACGATGCAGTCACAGGACCTCAACGCGCGCATCACAGCCCTGAGAGCATCCGTCGTTCGATTGCTCTCCCTGCTCTCGCAAGCGACAGATACCGACACGCTGATCAAACTCGAGACGGCAATCTCCGACCGCCAAGCGAACCTTGAGAGCCTCGAGTCTCAGCAGAACTATCTTGCAGACCAGGTCGCGCTATCGACGATCACGCTCACGCTGCAGTCGATTGCAAACGCACCGGTCGTCGCGCCGGTTACTTTCTGGGGTGGATTGGCGGCTGGTTGGGCCACGTTCGTCGCCTTCTTCGCCGGACTTCTGGTGGTCATTGGCGTACTGCTGCCGTGGCTCGTGCTCGCAGCAATCATCACCGTCGGTACCATCGCGTTTGCGCGTCGGCGTCGGCGTGGCACTCCGAGAACTGCGGTGGCAACCGCCGAGTCGGCAACCGGGGCCTCCGTAACGGAGGCGGCTGCAGGCGGCGCGGCTGCAACAGCACGTAAGAAATAGCACACTGATTTCTCGCGCGGTCCGCACCCGCCCTGTGCGCGCGACCCGCACCTGGCCTGTGCACGCGACCAGCACCCTACGCCTGCCGACTCCCACTTATCAGGACGCGTCCTGATAAGTGGGAGTGTAACGAGTGACACACCCGCAGCGGCTACACGGTAGCCGTGGCACCAGTACTGCACGACCGCCAGCCCCCGGCAGCGGGCGGCGGGCGCTAGGCCAGACGCCGGACGCCGGACGCCGGACGCTAGGCCAGCAAGTCCCGCACCATCGGGATCACGGTCGTTCCGTAGAGCTCGATGCCGCGCATCATTGTCTCGTGCGGCAACGTGCCCGCGCTGTATTTGAGGTCGAAGCGCGCGATTCCAAGAGCCTTCGCGGTCTTCGCGATCTTGCGCGCCACGGTTTCGGGCGAGCCGAGATAGAGCGAGCCGTGGGCGATCTCCGAGTCGAACTCGGCGTGAGTCGTCGGGCCCCAGCCTCGCTCGGCGCCGATGCGATCGCGCATCACCTTGTGATGCTGCCAGTACTCCTCGGCGGCTTGGGCATCCGTTTCGGCGATGTGACCTGGCGAGTGCACGCCAATCGGCAGGTCGGGCATCTCCAGCTGGCTCAGGGCTCGGTGGTACAGGTCAATGTACGGCGCGAACCGGGTCGGTTCTCCACCGATAATCGCGAGCATGAGCGGAAGTCCGTGGCGGGCGGCACGTACGACCGACTCGGGGCTGCCGCCCACGCCGATCCAGGTCTTAAGCGAGCCGGACTCGGTGGTCGGGTACACCTGCTTGTTGACGAGTGGTGCGCGGGTCGTGCCAGACCAGCTGACCGGCTGCTCCTTCAGTAACTCCGTAAACAGGTCGAGCTTTTGTTCGAACAACTCCTCGTACTGGCTCAGCTCGAAGCCGAACAGGGGGAAGGACTCGGTGAACGAGCCACGACCAAGGATGACCTCCGCGCGGCCGTTCGACGCGGCATCCAGTGTGGCAAAGCGCTGGAATACCCGAATCGGATCGTCTGAACTCAACACCGTGACCGCCGAGCCCAGGTGAATGTTCTTGGTCTGTCCGGCAATCGCAGCCAGCACAACCTCGGGTGCCGTGATTGCGAAGTCGTCGCGGTGGTGTTCGCCGAGTCCGATGAAGTCGACGCCGACCTCGTCTGCGAGCACCGCCTCAGCAATTACGTTGCGAATGACTTGCGGCTGCGCAACGCGCTCGCCCGTCGCATCCATTGTGACGTCGCCAAAAGTGTCGAGGCCAAGCTCGAGGTGCTGTGCCATTGCGGCTCCCATCTTGATGCAAACGTATCGTCTTGATCAACCGCAACGTGAACGACGGCATTCCCAGTCTGACGGGTGACCGATCTGTGGCGCCAGCGGCGCTAATACGTTGTGCCTCCCGGGAGCAGCACCGGCGCCCGCGGGCTCTGCATAAAGTTGAAATCGTTGATCAGATTGCCCAGTTGCGGATTGTTTTCCCGAACGTCCGGTCGAGGGTCGGGGCGTCCATCCGTCGCCGGGTCTAGCCGTTGCCCTGCGAGAAAGTCATCCTCGATGAACTTCACGTAAGCGTCATGGCTCAAGGTCTGATGATCGATATAGCCCTTTTTGGCATAGGGACTAATCACGATGCCAGGTACCCGCAGCCCGTAGCCGTTCTGGTCCACGATGGGCGGCGTGACGTGGTCGTAGAACCCGCCCCAGTCATCCCACGACAGGAAGATAGCCGTGCTGTTCCAGTCCGGGCCTTCCATGATGGTGTTGATGAGCCCGGTCACGTACGACTCACCCGTGCTCACGAGGGCTGGCGGATGCTCGCTCACTGCGCCAGTGGGATTGATCCAGCTCACCGCGGGCAGGGTTCCCTTCGCGGCCGCCGCATAGAAGTTTGTCAGCGACTGGATATTGCCGAGTTGACCGTCTTGACGCACGGTGTCGAAGTACGGCAGCGGATTCCAGATTCCGGGTGTCTTGGCATTCTGCGCGACAGGCGCGCAGGTTACCGCTGAGTCATTTTCGCAATCAGGCTCAGTACCGTTGAAAACGTAGTATGCCCACGGCACATTGTTCTTGTGGAGCAGATAGGTGAGATCCGTCCACGCGTAGTCGGGGGGAGCGACCTGACTGGCAGCCGCGGTGAGTTTTTGACGCAGGGCATCGGGGATCGAAGCCTTATCGATTGCCGCCTGACAGGTCGCGAGCGAGTCACTCGCCGCGCAGTTCTTCATCACCAGAGCGTGCAATTGCGCCGCCAGATCGGGGGTGACACCCGCCGCCTGAAGCGCGCTCTGGCACGCGCCGGTGGTGAGACCGAGCCGGCACTGACCGATGATGGTCTTCTTGAGCGACGACCTGAAGTCCGGCGGGTTTCCCGGATCCTGAAGCGCATTGACGCAACTCTGCGGATCACCGGCCGTCGCACATTTCGCTGACCATTCCGAGACCATGTACAGGTGCGAAGGAAGACTCCATGACGCGTTCGACTCGAACAAGCGATCCTGCAGTGTGAAGTCTTTCGCGTACGTCCAATAGTTCGGGATGTCCGCACCGGTCTTGTAACCCATCACGTCTGTCTGGCCACCGCCCGTGCACGCCGGGTCGTTTGCGGCGCACGTCGATTTCGCACCGCTGGCCTGCGCAATAAAGCCGTCCATCTTGCCACTGTTGATGTCTGCCGCCGCATTCGTTTGTCCGTGCGGGCCTCCCGCGTTCTTGTCGGTCGGATCGTGGTACGGCTTCACACAGGTTCCGCTCCCGGGATCAGGCACGCATACCGTCGGCACACCGCCAGAAATCGGGATGCCGTCTGCTCCGGGGTAGGTGCCGAAGTAGCTATCGAACGAACGGTTCTCCTGCATGATGATCACGATGTGCTGAATTTTGCCGATGCCCGAGACATTCGCCATGGTCGTCGATTTCTGGGATTGAACCACTCCGAAGGTGACGCTCGCACCGACCAAGGCCACAACGGCAACCGCCGAGACGGCCGTGAGCACGCGATGCCGGCCGATCCAGCCTCGTACTCGCGAGAACGTGCGCAGCTTGTGCGCAGAAACGGCACTGAAAGATTCCATGCTGTACCAGCCTTTTGCCGCGTAGCGCGAACATTCCGACCTGAATACCTTGGCATGAACAGATCAGCGCGCGATCAAGGAAATGTTCGAAAAAGGTAAGCGCCCCGATTTCCGCTGCGGTACCTCACGGCTCGCAGTGCACACGAAAAGTTCGGCAGCTCGATGGGCAGGTTCGGTAAACCCCGGTGAGTGCGGATCGTCGGAACTCTGACGAGCTTCAGTTGCGATTTCCGCAACACAAGTTCCCGAATGGAATATTGAACTCCTCAGGCATCGGACCATAATTCGAGGTCCGCTCCTCGTTGCCGTGCGGCTTGCAGAGGAACCATCCCGGTTCGTCGGCCGCATAAAGAATGAGGAGGTGGCTCCCATGAGTGAGACATCCGGGTTCCCGCAGTACGTGGGAGCGACAAGTCAGATGCGGACCCTTGCGGTTCGCATCACAGATGACCTGCGAGCGCAGTTGGACGTCATCGCCCAGCTCAACGACCGCAGTGTCACCGAAGAAATCCGTCTCTCACTAGAGGACTGGATCGAACGCAGCAAGTCCGATCCGCAAGTGCTCAAGCGTGCCGAGACGGTCCGGGCTGACATCGAGCGCGAGGCCCAAACCAAGCGCAACGCCATCGAGGCGATCTTCGCAAAAGAACCCGCCAAGAAGGCGACTACCCCGAGCCGCAACGCTGCCAAGGACAAGGCTCCCGGCAGCTGAGCGAAGGACGAGGCCCTGGTCGGCTGGAGGCTTCCACAGCTTCGCGACCAGGGCTCTCGCCGAACCCACGACCTGCCACATCTTTCGCGGGGATGAATCTCTAGCCGTCCGGCTGGAGTCACCCCCCCACGAAAGGAACGTGATCACCATGGTCACAGGCATCGTCATCCCGCACGAAACTCGGCTTGAGATCTTCACCCACGAGTTCAGCGATCTCGCCAGCTACCAGGCGGCGGTCGGCGGCTACATCGAGACGATCCATCTCGACGATCACCCATTGGTGATCGTCGCCAACGAGGAGGGCAAAGTGATGCGCCTTCCTGTCAACCGACGAGCAACGTGCCTGTGGTGGCTCTTGAACCCGAACGGGCTCGGAGGCGACACGTTGGTGGGCGATGTTGTCATCCTCGGACCGATCGAGCGAGGCGAGATGTCCGATGCCTCCGCAAAGCTCGTCAGCCTCCTGCTTGAGACATCACGCTTTCAAGTTCAGGTCCGACTGAGCAAGAAGTTCGACAGTTGGGTGCCGATCGGCGATCCAGTCGATGAGTTCTTCGAAGCCACCACCCGCGCACTGCGCCTGATGGAAGCTTGGAGCCCTCCCGGCGACGTGAGAGTAGTTGCGGCCACCTGAGCGCACGACCCCATCACCCCCAAGCAGGCGACTGATTTGGCCTCGACAGTCATTGTTCCGGCGCTGCCTGGGGCGAGTATCACCGTGGCAGGTCTTGGTCATATTGCTGGAGATCCGGCTCCTTCCACGATGGTCGATGGGCTGGTGGCGTTCTACAACGCGCTGTGCGTGAAGACCGGTGCAAAGACTTGCGTGTCCGTGACCGACTACACGGCAGGACAGTGACCGTCATGGTGTCGATCAAGAGTTCGGGCTACGACCCGACAGCCGACCGCGTCGAGGAGTACAGCAACCTCAGCCTCCAACAAGTCGACGAAGCGCACCGTATCGACGGCATCGCAGGTCCTCCCCTTCATGTCGAGAACGAGCTCGATGCCTTCGGGCGCGAGCAGGAACCGCTGTGGAAGGCAGCGGGCATCCTGCAGTCCCGCCCAGCACTGATCGCACACTCGGGACTGAAGGAGCAGGCCGAGACAGCGGAACACCTCAGTCGCCGGCACCGACGACTGGTCAAACATGGCCAGGTACATCAATCGCAGCCGGGAAATTATCCCTCAGAATATCATTGATAAAGCGCCTTCGGCTGAATTAAGACCAGGGCAAAAAGATGCAGATTCATTGCCCGATTATGAAATATTAGACAAAATATTGTTTCAAT
>JANXVG010000072.1 GCA_025351795.1 Salinibacterium sp.
CGATGTGGAGGCATACAAACGCTGCAACGTGATCAAGCCGAGCGGTGCTTCGAGGGATTCAAACAGTGGCGTGCAATCGCGACACGCTACGACAAACTCGCCATCACCTACCGCGGAGGAGTCGTCCTGCGGGCGATCACAATCTGGCTCAAGGTCTTGGGAGACACGCCCTAGTCCCCGTGGAGTACGCGACGACCCGAATGGTCGGCGCCACCCCTGAAGATCGCGCCGCTGACCTGAATGGGGCGTTTGCCGACCCCACAATTCGTGCCATCCTTGCGACGATCGGCGGTGATGACCAGATCACCGTAATTCCTCACCTTGATACGGGCCTTGCCACAGCGGACCCGAAGATCTTCCTTGGCTACAGCGACAACACGAACCTCCTGAACTGGCTGTGGTCTCTCGGGATAGGCGGATATTACGGCGGATCGACTCAGGTTCACCTCGGGCCGGGTTCGAAGGTCGACGACGTCCATCTCGCGTCGCTGAGGGCGGCACTGTTCACCGGCGGAGATCTTGAGATTGTGGAGCCAGGAGAGTCGGAGGATTTCGGCCCCGATTGGCTGTCGCCGCGCGCCCTGACTGACTTCGGCCAGAGAGAATCCACAGAACCGTGGACGTGGGTTGGGCCGGAACGCGAGGTCGCCGGTCGCACGTGGGGTGGGTGCATCGAGGTTGTCGACCAGTTGGCGATGGCCGACCGGCTGCCTCCGCTTACGGATATCGAAGGAACGATCCTCATTCTCGAATCCAGCGAAGAAGTCCCGCCAACGGTGTGGGTGAAGCGGTGGGTTCGATCCCTCGGGGAGCGGGGCATCCTCGCCGCGGTAGACGGCATCATGGTTGCACGGCCTCCTGTCAGCAGCCACGATGCGGTTCCGCCTCCGGACGAGCGGGCGCGTCTTCGCGCCGCTCAACGCGATGCGGTCATCGGCGAGATCGCTCGCTACAACGCAGAGGCTGTGGTTTGCATTGGTGTGCCCTTCGGTCAGACCCGCCCGCAGTGGATCATCCCGTACGGTGGACGAATTCGGCTCGACGGTCGGGTACAAACAATCACGGCAAACTACAACTGACAGTGCGCCGGGCCCGAGACGACAACGGCGGAGTGGAGCGTCCGCGACGGGTACCCCTAGTAGACGCGTGGCAGTGTTGCGCGGGAGGCTCTTCTTGCGGACGCGGTTTCTCGCCCTGAGGCGATCTGGCTGTTCGGATCAGCGCTCTTTCTCTGATGGCGTGATGACGGGAGGCTGCCGTCGCCGGACGAGGTGCGGGCTGGCGACGGCGATGACGACAAAAGCGGTTGTTGCGCCCACAAGAAAGCCGGTATGGGGCGTGAATGAGTCCACGATCACCCCTACGCCGGCCGACGCGGCGGCAGCTCCAGCGTTGACGGCGGCGTTGATCCAGGTCGATGCTTCCGTTCTTACCTCGGGCGCCGTGATGTCGTCAGCGAGGAGATAACCGGTCACGAGGGATGGGGCGAGGAAGAACCCCACAGCGGCCAGGCCGATCCCTAACACTGTCACCGTCGGGGCGAATACTAGGAGGGTCGAGAGCAGGGTCATGAGGGCACCGGAAATGATGAGTCGCGAGACAAGAGCGATTTTCCACGCGCGTCGTCCGTAGAGAAGGCCCCCGAGGGCGCTTCCCGCGGCGAAGGCAGCCAGCAGGATGCCGGCCAGATCGATGGATCCTTGCTGCGAGGCGACGGCTGGCGCTGCCAGTTCGACGGTCCCGAGAACGATGCCGATTCCGAAAAGGGCGACGAGGACGGCTACAAAACCTGGTTGCGCGAGCGGCCGGTTTGTCTTGTGTGGCGGAGCCTTAGCCGGTTTGATCGATTTGGAGGTCGTGCTGCTGGTCATGCCCAGGGTGCCGAGAAGCGCGACCACTGCCGTGACGAGCAGCCCTGCGGGGGGTGATGCCGCGCTAATGATGGTTGCGGTGATCAGGGGACCTGTCGTGAAAAGGAGTTCTTCGCTGACGGCATCGATACTATACGCGCGAGTCCTTAGCAGGCCGACCGGGGTGAGTGCACTCCAGACGACGCGCATTGCAGCGCCCAACGGCGGCGGCAGTGCACCGACGAGAGCCGACACCGTGACGAGGGTCCACGCTGGGGTACCTCGTGCGGCCGTCAGCATGGCGAGTATGAGAAGTCCTGCTGAGTAGGAGGCGGCCAGAACATTGAGTGCCCGTCGTTGACCAAGACGGTCGACGATTCGCGCGCGATGGGGTGAGCCAATGACGTTGGCGAACCCGAACGCCCCTGTTGCTGCACCGGCTGCGGCGAACGAATGCGTGCTGGACTGCACCGAGTAGAGAAGAGAAAGTGTGACCATGGCGAATGACATCCGTCCGGCCAGCGCCGGAAGGAATACTCGTAGTGCTCCCCGCGTCCGAAGAACCTCGGAATACCCGCCGCTCACGCGCTCGTCGAGCTGACGTGGGCTGTGCCAACCGCAAAAAGGGCCAAGGTTGCGGCAATGCGCACGGTTCCTGGCGCCCCAGATGGCGCGGCGTTTTCGGAGAGGAGTCTTCCCGCCTCCTGGGTCAACTCGGCGACCCGAGCCCACACAGCGGCGCTGACCGAGACCTCAGCATCCGTAAACACCATTTTCGACTGTGGGAGATATCGCATACTGCGGCTCATCAACTCCGCCGCCATCGCCCCCATCAGAGCTTGGTGTTCATCCCTGCCTCCCGACGAGAGCCTCTCACCGCTGGACGGATCGTGCCGGTAGCGTTTCGCAATTCCACCGCGCACAGATTCTTCCTCGACGAGATCGACTAATCCGGCCTTGGCAAGACGCCGAAGGTGATAGCTCAGGTTCGCCTGAGACTCCCCTAACCGCCGGGCCGCTTCCGCTGCGCTCAAGCTTTCACCCGAGAGCAAGGACAAAAGTCGCAGTCGCAGCGGGTGAGCGATCACCCGAAGACCATCAAGGTCCCGGGCGTTAGGAGCATCAGACATGTGACAAACCTAGAGAAGAAACCCCCAACCACCAAATTAACCTTTGGGGGTCAGGCGAGGGGCCCAACCGGAAGACAGTGGGCGTCACTAAAGATCCCGAGTGGTACGACCGGTGCCTGGCGATCGCTGAACGCAGCAGGTTCGCTTGCAGAGACCATACCTGTCATCTATCGCTGCGAACGGGCAGCCGTCTGGTGCTGAGACTCGTAGTGTGTCCTGCCGCGATCGTTGGTCGCGGAATCCGTTAGTCGACGGTTCATTCTCGCTCGCTTCGATCGTCGAGGGCACTGACTGGAGTTGCCGTTTGATAGAACCCTCGTTTGTGCTTTCGATCAAGCAAGGCGACAACTCCGGAGAAGACCCCGATCGCGAGCCAAGCAGCCCCCGGCAGAAATCGCGTCACAGTGGGTCCATCAAGTACCGCAAGAAGAACCCACGCTAGCCCGAGGCAGCACCAGACGGCACTGGCCAAGATCCGTGGCTTCCCGACCATCCAACGTGCAGACCCGGGCCGTGCACTATCGGTGTTACGCATGTGTGGCAACGGTACGCCCCCCTGTCAATGCGGGTCAAGTCCATTTGCGAGGCGAGCACGAGAGCGGATCCCGTTGAGAAACGCCGTACCTAGATTCCGCGTGCCTAAGATGCTGTCACGCAGAACGTTCCCTCCGTGACACGTGTGCCGGGCGCCACGTCAGCGCTCCTGCCGTCACGACATTCCTGACCTGATGCACGTCCAAACAAGCAGCACTGACCGCATTTATGCTGGGTCGATGGTCAACGAGTTGAATCATGAAAGCCGACGTTTGCGTGTTGAAGGCCTGCTGAACGCGCGCGACCTCGGTGGTTTGCCTCGAAAGAATGGAACTCTGACGCCCACGGGCGTCTTCTTTCGTTCCGAGAACGTCGATTGGGTCACGCCGGCGGGGTGGGACCAGATGCACGAGGCAGGCATCCGCACTATCGTCGACCTCCGCTCGGCGGGAGAGCGGGCGCAGGATACCCAGCCGCGACCCGACTGGCTAACCACTCTTAACGTCGATCTGGACGGTCGTGATAATGCCGATTTCTGGAAGAACTTTTGGAGCAACGGGCTCGTCGGAACGGCACTCTACTTCTTGCCGCACCTCGACGCGATGCCCGAGCGTAGTGTCGCGGTTCTGTGCGCACTCGCCAGCGCGCCACACGGCGGGGTTCTCTTTCATTGCATGGGCGGAAGAGACCGAACGGGTCTCATCGCAATGCTGCTTCTTACTGCCATTGATGCGGAACCGGACGCGATCGTCGACGACTATCTGGAAACAGTCAGACGGGCGGATCTGCGGGCAGCAACATCGAATCGGAACAACGCTGAACCCACGATTGAAGCGCTGTGTCAGACATACGGTACGACAACAGAAGGCGCATTTCGCGCAGCGCTGGCTGGCCTTGACCTAGCAGCGCTCCTCGCATCGGTTGGAGTCAGCGACGCCGACAAGGCAGCCCTCACGAGCTGGCGAGGCAAAGTCCAGACCGCGTAAAGAATACGACGCACGACGGGTTCAGCGTACGGACGCGATTTCGTCTGATTTCCCGTGTCGTGCACGTACGATTGAGTCGATCATTCGAGCGCACGGTCTGGAGCGAGGGGGAAGGGACGCGGCCGAGAGTGACCTGCGATCGCGTGTGCTCCGGCCCGCCGAGGGCCAGTCGCCGTCGCTGATTGCGGCAGAACTCTGTCTCGAACTCGCCGCGAGAATGCAGCTCACACTGTTCTCAACCATGGCTGACGATTCCCTCCCCCTGTCGGGGGGCATTTCGCGCGATTACGGCGTTTGATGACTAATTGCGGCACAATCCGGCCTGCGTGGGGTATAGGCGGCGCGAACCGGGTGACATAATTTGGGTGCCAGCCGTCGCGGGAAGGGGTCACATGTCCATCGGGCTACCCGGCCACCTCGGTCCACAGATCGTGAACCGAGCGGTTGCGCGAGCCGGACACGTGATTGCGTATGTCTGCCTCATCGCTGCCTTCTCCATCGTGGCGAGCGTGCAGGCCGACCAACCGACCGTCATCCTCTGGCCCGCGCTGCTCGCGCTCGTGCCGATCGCGATTATGCTCTGGCGGCTCGATCGTAATCAAACGTTGTTCTACGCGACCGCCTACGTGGTGATCGGAGCGTTAGCCGCCTATTGGTTCGCTCTCACGGTGATGACGGATTACCAGCCGCTTCTGGGTACAAACTCGTTCGTGCTCACTCTTCCCAAGATTGCCATCATGTTGGTTGGAGCCCCGGGTCGGGGAACGAAGGTGGCCGTCAGCGCGAGCGTGGTCGGATACGCGGCAGCCGAGCTCGCGATAATAGCCGCCGCGGTTCAGACGGGCGCGACAATCGCAGTAGATGGTGCAAGCCTGGTCACACTCGGTATCGTCGCGTCGGTCATCATCATCCTCTCGACGCGTGCGCAGCGTTCACGCACGATGGCGCGGCCCAACATTCACCGCGCGGCACGGGATGAACAGGTCGCTGCCGTGCGCTATATCATCGAGGCGCGGGCAGCTGCAGTCATGCACGACACGGTACTCAACGACCTTGCGGCAATCTCATCGGCGGTACCGGGCGCGATCAACGACAACCTTCGTACCGAGATCGAACGAGATCTTCGGGTGCTGGTCGGTGAGGAATGGCTCGCCGACATCTCGACGACGGTCGATGCCCCCGCTCACGACCGCTGGGAGAACAGCGAACTCTTCCGGGCGGTTAACGAGGCGAAGCGGATGGGCCTCACCGTCGCGGTGAGCGGCGACCTTGCGGCAATCGGCCGGCTCGGGCCGGCGAGCTCGACCGCCCTCGGGCTTGCGGCAAAACAGTGCCTCATCAACGTGCTCAAGCACGCGGGCACGGGAGCCGCGGAGGTCGTGGTCTACGGCTCGGAATCCGCGGTGTCTGTCATGGTCATCGACACCGGACGCGGGTTCTCGGAGGCCGAGACCGGAGCAGATCGACTCGGGCTCCGTCACTCCGTTCGGCGACGAATTGACGCCGTAGATGGCCAGGTACAGGTGTGGTCGACCGCGGGCAAAGGTACCTCGATCATGATCAGCGTGCCCGCCGAGTCGTCATCGTCCGCAGATGTGGCCGGCGCGGTATGAGCCATCGAGAGGGCACCGTCCAGCAACTGGATCCACTCGGCGCGCTGAGTTCGCGGCCCTTAACGTTCGTCGCGTCGACGTGCGTGCTTGCATACGGGATCGCCATCACCATGATCAATGCCCCAGACATCGACCATCCGGTTATCGCGGCGCTGGCACTCGTGGTGGCCGTGGCCGCGTCGCTCGTCGTTGTGGTCGCCTCGGGGCCCCGATACGCGTTCGTCAAACGGAAAGCATTCATCCTGGCTGTCGGTCTGGCGTTTGCCGGCTACCTGCTTTCCATCATTTCCATGTGGAACAGAAACGCCCATCTGCGAGGCGATTGGGGCCCCATGGTGGTCGGAATCGTAATCCTGTCGTTCTTGGTCTATCGTCCGCCGCGCGAACTGGCTATTGCGGGAATACTCTCTGCGATCTTCACCGGGTTTATGGTGCTCGCCGACACCAGGTCGCTCGTCACCGAGATCCCGACGATAGTGCTCATCATCACCGCGGCGACACCTGTGCTTACGCTCTCATTGGGCGCGGCCGCGCTCGCCCAGGTCGTGATCCGTTCGATCAGGCGGTGGGGTTTGGAGGTGATAGCGGCAGCCAAAGCAATGGAAACAGAATTGCACGCAGGGATCGCGCGTTCTGTGCAGCAGGATCGCGTCACCATCCTCAATCGTGACGTCGTGCCCTTTCTCACGCACGTGCTGCAAAGCGGTGACATTGGCGATGAGGACCGAGCCAGAGCGCTCGCCATCTCAGAGTCGATCAGGAGCGTGATGGTTGCCGAGGTCGACCGCAGTTGGCTCGACAGCGTCATCGAGTCTGAGGGTATGGCCAGACTCGGCAAGAGAGCGCCCGGTGCTGAGACGGTACACGACCCGGATCGTCTTGCCGCAGCAATGACTACCGACCAGCGCACGGCCATGCGTGCGCTCATCGTCGCACTGTTCTCGCACGACGCATTTGACCGGCAGGGGTTAGACATTCGCCTCGACCGGCGCGCAGTACTTTGCGTCGTATCGGTCAGAGCGAGTTTCCGGGCCAGCGAGAGTGTGATTCGCCAGTATCTCGCTGCCTACTTGGCGATCCTGCGCATCGTGTTCATTGACTTCGAACTCACCTGGTCACGCAACACCCTGACGGTAAGATTTTTCTATGACGAGCATTGACGCTTCGCGACCACGCATACGGCTCGCCATTCTCGACGACCATGAGGTGTTGCTCGATAGCCTCGGCAGTTGGATCGCCGTCAATGCAACCGACTTTGACGTCGTTTTGAGCGCGAGCACGTGGTTGCAACTCGTGCACAGCGCTAACTTTCCGACCGACCTGGTTTTCCTCGATTTCCAATTGCGCGAACCCGTCTCGATCGAAGCCCGGGTGCGCACCTGCCGGGCGGCTGGCGCGACCGTCATCGTGCTCTCGAGTCTCGACAGTCGCGAAGCACGCGAGCGCGCTCGTATTGCGGGCGCATCCGCGTTCCTCTCCAAATCGCTGTCAATGCGCGCCGTGATGGATGCCGCGCGCACGACGATGGGCGTCGTGGCCGACCCGTCGCAGCAAAAAGACTGGCGCCCATTGCCCGTCGGGGCGGAATCGCGGATTAGGCCGAGATTGAGCGCCGGTGAGACCGAGGCGTTTACCCTCTACGTCGCCGGTCACTCGATGATGGAAGTCGCCCAACATATGAACGTGCGATATGAGACAGCGAAGACCTACCTTCGACGGGTGAGGGATAAGTATGCCAAGGCGGAACGACCCGCCGGGAAGAAGGCTGAACTCATCCTGCGGGCAGCTGAAGATGGGTATCTCCAGTAGTGGGCAAGCTTTACTTCCGCTACGGAGCGATGAACAGCGGCAAGAGTACGGCGCTGTTGCAGGCCGCCTATAACTACGAGGAGCGCGGGCAGCGCGTTCTGCTCGCAAAGCCCCACATCGATACCAAGGGTGAATCGCTGATCGTCTCCCGGCTCGGGGTACAGCGCCCAGCAGACTTCACGGTCGGCCCCGAGCAGGATTTCTACGAGGTTTTCCACCGCGAACGTGAACGAGTACTGCGTGATAGCGGGTTGCCGGTGAGCTGCCTGCTCATTGACGAGGCGCAGTTTCTTACCGAGGGTCAGGTGGATGACTTGCTGCGCATTGCGATTCTCGACGCCGTTCCGGTTCTCGCCTACGGCATCCGCACCGACTTTCAAACAGTCGCATTTCCTGGCAGCCGTCGGCTTCTCGAGATCGCGCACTCGCTTGAGGAACTCAAGACGATCTGCCGGTGCGGTCGCAAGGCGGTTTTCAATGCACGCAAGATTGGTGATCGCTATATCTTCGACGGCGACCAGGTCGCTATTGATGGCGTGGATGTTACCTACGAGTCACTGTGCGGAGCCTGCTACCTCGAAGAGAGCGGCGGCATACTCAACAGCGGCTGGCGCCCCAAAGCAGACTTCAGTTACGGCACAGCGCCAGACGTCGACTTCACCTAGAGCCAGAAAGGGGCCGCGCTCAGCACGGCCCCTTTTGCTCTGTCGGGGTAGCGGGATTCGAACCCACGACCTCTTCGTCCCGAACGAAGCGCGCTACCAAGCTGCGCCACACCCCGATTGACTTGCGCGTTGCCGCACGAGCCTCATCAAGAATAGCTGAAATCGTCGGCGACGAGTGTCACGACCACGGCCTCGGGCGGGCAGGCGAAGCGCACCGGCGCGTAGATGGATGTTCCGATACCAGCGCTCACGTTGAGGTAGGCCGCGCGCCGCGCATGCCGCCACAGGCTGAGCCCCTGAGCTTGCTCACTCGGGATGTCGCAATTGGTGACGAGCGCGGGTAACCCCGGAATGCGCACTTGGCCGCCGTGCGTGTGCCCGGCGAAGATGGCGTCTGCACCATTCGTCACAAACGCATCGAGAACACGACGGTATGGGGCGTGGGTCACACCGATTGCAACGGCCGCTGGGCCCGTGCGGTCATCCGCCCAGCCGACGTTTTGACGCATCTCATCGATGGCGCCTGGCAGCTGGTCGAGCCGGTCCCAGCCTCTATGGGCATCGTTTACCCCGAACAATTCGAGTCGCGATCCGCGCAGTTCGACCGCTCGCGCGTTGTTGTTGAGGTTGAGCCAGCCCAAGGTATTCTCGAAAAATTCTTCGAGGGTCGCGGTGTTGAGGGGCGTTGTCTTGGCAGAACGGGCCGAGGGAGCCAGAAAATATCGCGCTGGATTCTTGAACTCGGGTGCGTAATAGTCGTTCGATCCATGCACGAAGACGCCGGGCACGCCCACGAATGGTTCGAGAGCGAAGCGAACACCATCGAGCCCGTCCAGGTGGCCCAGGTTGTCTCCGGTGTTCACGATGAGGTCGGGTTCAAGGATTGCGAGCGAACGCAGCCACTCCTGCTTACCGCGCTGCCATGGTGCCATGTGCAGGTCTGCGAGATGGAGCACCGTGATCGGGCGTGTACCCGGGTCGAGAATCGGCAGCACTTCGTGGCGAATCGTGAAACGATTGCGCTCGACCAGAACCCCCCAGGCGAATGCCCCGAGGCCGACGGCCGCCGCAATCCCAGTGGCGCGGGCTACCGTCGTGCCTACGGGTGGCGTCACGGGCAGGTCAGTAACTTGCCGACTGCGAGCGTGATCGGGTCGGTCTTCAGCAAATAGGAACCAGGCGCTGGATTCGACGACACGACCTTGTTCACTAATGCCGGATCAGTGGTAACGACACACCCCTGGATCACGTTCGTGAAGCCTTGGCTGGTGAGCGTTCCGTGTGCTGCACCATAAGCCGGATGTGTGGAGACCACATCGGGCAGTTGGATCTTGTTGCCCTTGCTCGTGTAGACAATCACCGTTGTGCCGCGCGCGGTGAGCGAGCCGGCAGCTGGATCAGTACCAACCACCTTGCCTGCCGCAATCTCCGAGTCGACCGTGCCGCCATCTTGGTAGGTAAAGCCGAGGCTAACCAGCAGCGACTGCGCCTGCTCGGGTGACTGACCAGTGAGATCAGGAACTGTGACACCAGAACCGGTGAGAAGACGTGGAACGGGAGGTTGGAAGTCGACTCCTCCGTACTTGGCATCGATGGCACCCACCGTCGCATTCATGATGACGTGTCGAAGCACACCGCCGCTGATACCCGCCCAACTGTAGTTTCGAATCGAGAAGTCGCCGACGATGTTACCGACCCACGTGATGGATGCCGCAGCGGTTGATGCGAGGGCTACCCAAGTGTCCTTGGCGCCGTCGGTTGTTCCCGTCTTGCCGATGTGAGGAATGCCATTGCGAGGGTCGGATGCGCTTGCAGTCCCCCCCCGGACGACGCCTTGAAGAGCGTAGTCAGCGGTGGCCGCAACCTCGGGGTCGATAGCCTGGTGGCAGTCCTTCGCCTGACCGGGCAACTCTGCACCATTCGGGGCAACGACTCGGTCCAGGATAACCGGGGCGCAATACAGCCCGTTCGCCGCCATGCCCGCATATGCGCCAGCCATGCCCAGCGGAGTGACTTCGTTAATACCGAGAATCGATGACGGAGTCGATTTCAACACCTGGCCATCTGCACGCACGACACCGAGCGCTTCGGCATTCTTCCTGACTTGGCACAGGTCGACTTGCATCCCCATAGAGATGAATGCGCCGTTGATCGATCCGGCCGTCGCGGCCATGACCGTGAAGTTGCCAGCTTCGCCCGCGTCATTTTTGAAGGTGTAAGTGCCGCCGTACGGAGGCGGTGGCTCACCGGGGTTAAAATTCGTGCAGGTGTTGGTGAACTTGGCTTGGTTCTCGGTTCGTGCGTTTCCGTTCACGAGTTCATTAAGGCCCTTGCCTGCTTGCAACCACGCAAGCAAAGTGAAGAGCTTGTAAGTGGACCCTGGTTGGATGCCACTCGAGCCGCCGTAGTCGAACGACGTGTTGTAGTTCACGGCCGTCGCGGTCGGTCCAGCGCCGTCGAGCGTGTCGTTGAAGATCTTATTTTCGGTCATCACGAGCACTCGCCCGGTTCCTGGTTGTACGGTCACCGTCGAACTACCGAGCTGTAGTTCTGTCGCGTCGTTGGGGGCGTACGCCCAGGTCTGGTCTTGAGCGTTGACCTGAACGTCAAGATCGAGGGTCGTGTACAGCTTGTAGCCGCCATGCTTCCAGTTGGCTACTCTTTCTTCGGGCGTTGCCCCGAGCGCCGCGAAGTTCTTGATGTTCTTGACGACGTAGTCGCAGAACCAGCGCGCGTGATCGTAGCCGGCCGAGCAACCATTGTGCGGCGATGACGGCTTGATGGTCGTCGCATCGACGGGTATCGCGCGAGCGTCGGCCAACTCCTTGGTAGTGATGTCGTTGAGTTGTTGCATGTCGCCCAGAATGACATCGCGACGATCCTTGTTCGCGGCATAGTTCTTCGCGTCAAACAGGCCGCGCTGTTGCGGGTACTGCACAATGGCGACGAGGCTTGCGGCCTGAGTGAGGGTGAGGTCAGCAGCGTTAACGCTGTAGTAGCGTTGGGCGGCCGCTTGGATGCCGTAGGTGTTGTCGCCGAAGAAGGCGATGTTGAGGTACGCGGCCAGGATTTCTTTCTTGGTGTACTTCTTCTCCAAGCCGATCGCGAGCTTCATCTCCTTGAGCTTGCGATCCAGAGTTGTAGCAGTCGCTACGTTGTACGCATCCGTGCGCGCCTGCTCGGTCGGCAGCTGCAGCGCCAACTGCACGAAAATATTCTTGACAAGTTGCATCGACAGCGTTGATGCACCGCTGGCGGACGTCCCAGCCGCGTTGCCGAGCGCCGCCCGCGCGACCGAGGAGATATCTACTCCACCGTGCTGGAAGAAGCGGCGGTCTTCACCATCAACGGCGGCTTCGAGCGCGAACTTCGAAATCTGGTCGTAGGTAACTTCTTGGCGGTTCTGGTCGTAGATCGTCGCGATCAGGCCGTACTTGCCATGGTCTGCGCCACCGGTCTGGGTTGCATAAATCTCATTGCGCTCGGGCTGCTGGCCGATCTCGATGAACTCGGGCAGACTGTCGAAAACACCCAGCGTGCTCGACGCAGTGATGCCAGTGACGGCGAGCGCGGGAGTGACCATGACTGTCACGAGAAGGCCAGCAAGGACGCTGAAACCGAGAAGTCCCGCTGCGGCTGTGAACACGCCGCTTGGCTTGGCTTTTTGGGCAGACATAGAATGAATGGTACGGGATAAGCCCGCCCGCCAAGCTGAACGGAAGCCCCCAATGCCCATGTGGGAGTACCTCACCACCCCGTTGATCATTCACAACACGGCCGCCATCCTCAACAACTGGGGTTCGGAGGGCTGGGAACTCGTGCAGGTCGTGACCGGCCCCGAGGGTGGGCTTGTCGCATATCTAAAGCGCCCGAAGAAAGAAGACTGATGTCTGCATTGGATGACCGCCTCGCCGAACTCGGCATCGAAATTCCCGAGGTTGTCAAGCCTGTCGCCGCCTACGTGCCCGCTGTCGTTACGGGAAATCTGGTGTTCACCGCCGGACAGCTGCCGTTCGTGAACGGGGCCTTGTCCGAGACCGGCAAGGTGGGTGCTGAGGTGAGCGCGGCATCCGCCACTGATTTGGCCCGCACGTGTGTACTCAACGGACTCGCGGCCGCGAAGGGCGCGATCGGGTCACTCGACAGGATCACGCGCGTGGTCAAGGTGGTCGGGTTTGTCGCGTCTGACCCGTCGTTCACGGGCCAACCCGCGGTCATCAACGGTGCGTCCCTGTTGCTCGGTGAGATCTTTGGCGAGGCCGGCGCCCACGCACGTAGTGCCGTCGGCGTCGCGGTGTTGCCGCTGGATGCTCCCGTCGAGATCGAGTTCGTGTTCGAGTTCGCCTGATTCGCGGGCGAGCTCGTCGGGTGGTGTCAGGTGCGATGGCGGCACTTTTAGCTCGCTTTTCCGGACCAATCGCTCAGTCGGTGCCGAAATGCGGTAACCAGAGTGATCTTGACGAACTTCCTCCGGAAAAGCGCACGAAAAACAGTTCGGGCAACACCCCTGATTCTCTGACGTTCACACGACGCGTCGGAGGTGATCCTGTCGTGACAGGTGCTCGAGAATGCGGAGTTCGCAGGCTGGCCAGTTGTACATGACCATGGCGTATCGCAGCCTGATCACGATGTATCCACGAATCGACAGTGCGTTGTCGCGGTTCGCATCCCGCGTGGCATCGGCGATCGCGTCGTGAAATTGACGGCCATCGGTCTCGATGATGATCGATCGCCCGACAACGAAATCGACTTCACCCACGCCATCGATCCTTCGGTGGAACTCGAATGGGATACCGCGCTCGATCAGCCAGCAGCGCACGATCGATTCGAGGCCGGAGTCCGACCGTGGGTCGAGGTATCGATTCCATGCGGAGAAGCGCTCGGGTAGTGATGCGATCAGAGCACGGACGGCGGATTCCGACACCGTACCGACCCTCATCGCTGAGTCCGCACACGCGACGGCGGTCGTGCGGTCGGAGCACAGCATCACTTGCGCGAGCGACTCGAGGGGGGACTCGCGCCACTCGTCCGATCGACCGCTCGGAACTCCATGCAGCACGCGCCAGTGCTGCACAATTTGGTGATCCCGTGCGGACCGCGAGTCAGGATAGGCGAATTGCACGCGACCGGGCTTGGCGACGTTGCCGTGTGCTGGCCAGCTCACATGCACGCGTTCCTCGAGCCCGATCCACCAGCCATAGCTCGCGGCGGCGGACATACCGCCAATCCGACCGCCAAGCATAATGGCGATGCGACGATGGTCGTCGAGACCCGGCAGCGCGTACCACGCCCGCCTAACTCGCACCACGATGCCGGATCGCACTGCGCTGGTGAGCGAGTAGCCGGAGATCCCGCGCACGCGCAGGGCTTTGCGGGTAGCGATGCCCCCAAGTTCGGTCATTGTTGCCATAAGGACGGTCGGGATTTTTGCCTGCATGCGTGGATGCTGCACCACCGCGATGCTGCGCAAGGCGGCATCCGGGGCTTCGGTGAGAAACAGCGCCGTCGGGCGACGGTGGAGGCGGGGCTATCGCGCGCTTTTCCGGATCAACCTACTGACAGTCACAGTGGTTACAACAAAAGTGGAGCGCGACTTGGTAACCTCCGGAAAAGCGCGCGAAAGGCGAGCCGGGGCGCGCGAAAAGGGAGCGCCACCACCGCAGTGTGCCGTCCTACTTCAGCTTGTCCGAGATAATCTGCATCACAGCGGTGTCGGCGAGCGTAGTGGTGTCGCCGACTTCGCGGCCCTCCGCGACATCCTGTAACAGGCGCCTCATGATCTTGCCGGAGCGGGTCTTGGGCAGTTCCGCGACGATGAAGATCTGGCGGGGACGCGCGATCGCACCGATCTGCTGGGTCACGTGGGTGCGAAGCAATGCACTCGCCTCATCGGCGGTCTGGGTGTCGGCGTGGCTCGATTTGATGATCACGAAGGCGACGACGGCCTGCCCGGTCGCCTCGTCGGCCGCGCCGACCACCGCAGCTTCGGCCACGATCGGATGCGAGACGAGCGCAGACTCGATCTCGGTGGTGGAGAGTCGGTGGCCCGACACATTCATCACATCGTCGACCCGACCAAGCAGCACGATGTCACCGTCTTCATCGACGTGCGCGCCGTCACCAGCGAAGTATTTGTAGACGCCGCCCGCTGCGCCGTCAGATTCTGGCACCCAGAATTTCGACCAGTAGGTCTCGATGAACCGCTCTGGGTCACCCCAAATACCGCGCAACATTGCCGGCCACGGTTCGGAAACCACGAGCAAGCCACCGGCTGGCGGATCCACACGCGTACCGTCCTCGCCCAGGATATCAATCTTAATTCCGGGGATCGGCACTTGGGCAGAGCCCGGTTTGAGCGCCGTTATTCCGGGTAGCGCTGAGATCATGATCGCGCCCGTCTCGGTCTGCCACCAGGTGTCCACGACCGGCGTCTTGCCGCCGCCGATGATGTCGCGGTACCAGATCCACGCCTCTGGGTTGATCGGCTCACCGACCGATCCGAGCACCCGCAGTGACGTGAGGTCAAACTCGTTGGGGATCTGCCGGCCTAGCTTCATGAACGATCGGATCGCCGTCGGCGCCGTGTAGAAAATAGTCACGCCGTACTACTGGATGATCTCCCACCACCGGCCGGAGTGCGGCGTGTCAGGGGTCCCCTCGTAGAGCACCTGAGTGGCTCCATTGGCGAGCGGACCGTAGACCACGTAGGAGTGGCCGGTGATCCAGCCGACATCCGCTGTGCACCAATAGACGTCGGTCTCTGGGTGCAGGTCGAAGACGTTCTTGTGGGTGAACGCCACCTGGGTGAGGTAACCCCCGCTCGTGTGCAGAATGCCTTTCGGCTTTCCGGTCGTGCCTGACGTGTAGAGGATGAACAGCGGATTCTCGGCCTCAAAAGCTTCGGCCACGTGCTCGGCGTCGGCCGCGGCGAGTTCGTCGTGCCACCACAAGTCGCGGCCTTCGGTCCACTCGACGTCATTGTCGCCGCGCTTGACTACGAGCACATGCTCGACCGTCGATGTGCCGTTGGCGATCGCGCCGTCGACGGCGGTCTTTAGCGGAAAAACCTTACCTTTGCGCCAACCGCCGTCCGCGGTTATCACGAGCTTGGCGCTCGCATCGTCGATGCGGCTGCGCAGGCTCTCCGAACTGAAACCGCCGAATACCACTGAATGCACTGCACCTAGCCGGGCGACGGCGAGCATTGCGACGACCGCCTCCGGCACCACCGGCAGATAGATCGCGACTCGATCGCCTTGCCCGATTCCGAGCCCGGCGAGAACATTGGCCGCGCGCTTCACCTCTGCGGTGAGTTCGGCATAGGTGATGGTACGGTTGTCGCCGGGCTCGCCCTCCCAGTAGATGGCGACCCGGTCGCCGTTACCGGCCTCGACGTGGCGGTCGAGGCAGTTGTATGCAACATTTAGGGTGCCATCCGCGAACCATGTGGCGAACGGTGGGTTCGACCAGTCAAGCGTTTCGGTAAAAGGGCGCTGCCAGTGCAGGAGTTCACGGGACTGAGTGGCCCAAAACTCGACCCTGTCGTGCGCTGCAGCGGAGTACAACTCTGCCGTGGCGATCGAATTGTCCACGAACTCGGGAGTTGGCGAGAATCTGCGCGACTCATGGAGCAAACTGTCGATTGAATTAGAAGACATCAAATCCTCGATGATTTCATGCGACGCCGGCTACGAATGCGGCGAAAAGGGGGGAGCTGGGACGCAACGAGTCTAAGCGCCTGAGAGCGACCCGCGCAGTTGCTGATTACGCGTGGTGAATCGCCGAATCATCCATTGCGCACATACCCATTTGGGGTACACTGATCTTCGTCAAACGCAAGTTTGGTGTGTAGTGCCAACTGATTCCCCCCAATCAGGCACTACTGTGGCGGCGCCTGTTCCCCCCAATAGGCGCCGCCCCTCTCGTTAACGCGGGATGCCCAATTGCGAGGGTACACTAACCGTTCTGCGACGCATGTGGGACCAGTCCCTCACAGTAGACCGGTGTCCCCGAGAAGGCCAGCCAATCGCCAGCAGCTTACGGTGCCCGCTACCGTCGCTGCATGGTCGTTCCGTTCGTTGCGCGCAGGCCCGGACAACCGGATGCCGATGCCCGTCCCGAGCGCCGCACCGGGCGCGGCGCTGACCTCGCCGAGTTTTCCGTGCTTGCTCCATTCGTCTCGGATCCCGACGTCACCGACGTCTTCGTCAATGGACCCGGCGCAATCTGGGTCGACCGTGGACGCGGACTTGAGCGCCAGAGCGACGTTCGCGTGGGCGAGACGCAGTTGCGCGAACTCGCAGTTCGACTCGTCGCCGTCGGGGGGCGGCACATCGATGAGGCGAGCCCGTGCGTCGATGTGCGGTTGCACGACGGAATCCGCGTACACGCTGTACTTCCTCCGATCTCGCCGGTTGGCACGCTGCTCTCGATTCGGCTACCGCGCGTGCGCGTATGGGGGCTCTCCGAACTCGACGCCGCTGGGTTCTTTTCGAGGGTGCCGCTCGCCGTCGTCCGAGGTCTCGTCGACCGCCGCGAGAACCTGCTCGTGACGGGAGCAGCAGGTAGCGGTAAGACCACGTTGCTCGGCGCGATACTCGGTGCCGCGAACCCGGCCGAACGCATCGTGGCGATCGAAGACGTCGGCGAACTGCGAGTCGAGCATCCGCACTTCATCGCCCTCGAAGCGCGACAGCCTAACCTCGAAGGCGTTGGTGAAGTGGGCCTGGCCCGACTGCTTCGAGAAGCGCTGCGGATGCGCCCAGATCGTCTCGTGCTCGGCGAATGCCGCGGCGCCGAGATTCGCGAACTGCTCTCTGCGCTCAACACGGGACATGACGGCGGGGCTGGCACTCTGCACGCCAACTCGCTCGAGGACGTGCCCGCGCGACTTGAGGCGCTCGGTGCGCTCGCCCACCTGCGCCCAGATGCGATCGGCAGACAGGCGGTGAGTGCGATCGGCGCCGTGCTCCACGTCGAACGAGCAGACGGTACCCGCAGGCTCGCACAAGTGGGCCGATTTTCGCTCGACGAGCGCGACCGACTCGTTGTGGTGGAGTGCACATGAATAAGTCCCCCAACGGTATTGCCGAGGTCGCCGGGGTCGTGCAGCGGCTCGCCGTTCTGCTTGCGGCGGGGGTGCCGCCAGCGCCCGCCTGGTCGTACGTCGCCGAAGCGAGTGCATCGCACATCCCGCGAGCGGTGAGCCAATCGGTCGTGGATGCGACCGGTATCCCCGATGCCATCGTCGTGTGTGCCGCTCAATCTGCCGCTGCCGAAAAAGCGGCTTGGCACGGCGTCGCTGCCGCGTGGTCGGTCGCGACGGATGCTGGTGCTCCGCTTGCATCGTGTCTGCGCCAGTTTGCCGCATCCTTGCGTGATCTCGCTCAGGTGCAGCGCGATATTGACGTCTCCCTCAGCGGACCGGCGTCAACCGCCCGCATGGTGATGGTGCTTCCCGTGGTCGGCTTGCTGTGTGGAATGGCTCTGGGGTTCGACACCATCACTACGTTGTTCACGACTCCGATCGGCATCGGTTGCTTGGTGGTGGGAACCGCGCTGATGGCTGCAGCTCGGGCGTGGAACCGTGCGCTGGTCGCGGGTGCGCAGCCGCACGAGATCACCCCCGGTCTTGAGTGCGAACTTACGGCGATCGCCGTGTCTGGCGGTGGGGCCATCGACGCCGCAATAGCTACAGTCGCCGTCGCCATGGAGCGCTTCGGCGTGACGGGTGGCGGCGGGGTCGCCTCGGTTCTCGACCTATCGCGGCGTGCCGGGGTACCCGCGGCCGAACTGCTGAGGAGCGCTGCAGATGAGGCGCGCAGAGATGCGCGGGCGGCGGCGCAGGTGAGGGCGGAATCGCTCGCGGTGCGTCTCATGCTGCCGCTCGGGTTGTGCATCCTGCCCGCGTTCATGGTGCTCGGCGTGCTGCCGCTGCTCGTGACCGTCATCTCGTCCACAGTGGTGAGTTTGTGAGCGGGTGCACTGCTGCGCGATTGCGCGCTGTTACCAGACCACACCCGACCAGACTGGCTGCGCTCGCGCCACGACGAAAGGCTGAAAATGAAGCGACTGATGGGTGTCCTGCGAGACGAGTCCGGTGCGGCAACCGCCGAGTATGCGATCGCTACGATGGCCGCGGTGGGGTTCGCGGGGTTGCTCGTGGTGATCATGCGCTCAGATGAAGTACGCGGCATTCTGCTCGATCTGGTTCGTCGTGCGCTCACCTTCGGCGGCTGAGCGAAGGGCGCACGAGCGCGGCAGCGTCACGGCCGAGTTCGCTGCGGTGATGCCGGCCGTCGTCCTCGTGTTCGCCGCGTGCATGGCGGGCGTGCAGGTAGCCGGTCAGCAGGTTCGATTGCAGGATGCCGCGGCCGATGCCGCACGGGTTACGGCCCGCGGGGAGGGCGCAGGGTCGGCGGCGGCACGCGCAGGGCACCTGGTTGCCGGTTCGAGCCTGAGCCTCAGCAGCGACGGCGACCTGATCTGCGTGCATCTCACAGCACCCGCTGCACCGTTCGGTCCCCTTGCCGGGCTAGAGATCGGTGCGTCCAGTTGCGCACTCGGGGGTGGCCGATGAGGTCGGAGCGCGGTGCGGGATCGCCACTCGCGATCGCCATCGTGGGCGCGCTCGTGCTGCTGACATCCGTTTCGCTCCCGCTGTATTTGGCGCTCTCTGCGCGGCAATCAGCAGCGGGGGCAGCGGATGCCGCAGCCCTCGCAGCGGCAGACACCGTGGTGGGTATCGTGCCCGGATATCCCTGCGAGTCTGCGGCCCGCGTCGCGGTTGCCAATGGTTTTTCGCTCAGCGAATGCAGCCTCGATGGCCTCGTCGCGACGGTTCAGGTGAGTGCGCTCGTGCTCGGTGTAGCCGTGACCGCGGCGGCATCGGCAGGTCCGCCAGGGGGCGGGTAGCACAGAGCGGCGCGAAGTCAACGACGAGTCTGGATTAGGCGTGTGCGTGGTTGGTGTGTGTATGGTGTCGCTGACGAGGCCGAAAGCCCGTTGCAACTACCGCCTATATAAGGAGTCACGTGCCCGGCACGAAGAAGCTCGTCATCGTCGAGTCGCCGACCAAGGCGAAGACGATCGCCCAGTATCTGGGCGAGGGCTACGAGGTGCAGTCCTCGGTTGGTCATATCCGCGACCTGATCGAACCCAAGAATCTGCCGCCCGAGCTCAAGAAGGGCTCGCTCGGAAAGTTCTCCGTCGACGTCGAGAACGGGTTCGAGCCGTACTATGTCGTCTCAGAGGCGAAGAAGAAGACGGTCGCCGACCTCAAGAAAGCGCTCGCTGGCGCCGATGAACTCTTTCTCGCGACTGATGAGGATCGCGAAGGCGAGGCCATCGCGTGGCACCTCCTGCAGGTGCTGAAGCCTAAGGTTCCCGTCAAGCGGATGGTGTTCCACGAGATCACAAAGGAAGCGATCCAGCACGCCCGCGATAACACTCGCGACATCGATGCAGCTCTCGTTGATGCGCAGGAAACCCGTCGTATCCTCGACCGGCTGTACGGATACGAAGTGTCACCCGTACTGTGGCGCAAGGTGGGCCCGGGCCTGTCAGCGGGCCGAGTGCAGTCTGCCGCAACTCGACTCGTGGTAGACCGCGAGCGCGAGCGCCTCGCCTTCGTCACCGCGGGCTACTGGGATCTGATCGCCCAGCTCACCCCGAAGACCGAGTCGCTCGAGTTCGAGTCGCGACTCGTGCGCGTCGGCGGCAAGCGCGTCGCGACCGGCCGTGACTTCGACGACAAGGGAACGCTCAAGAGCGATGTGGTTGCGCTTGATGAGCAAGCAGCGCGGGCGCTCGCAACGGCGTTGCGGGATTCCGCAGTCGCGCTGACCGTCACGAGCGTCGAGTCCAAACCGTACACGCGTCGCCCGGCCGCTCCGTTTACGACATCCACGCTGCAGCAAGAGGCCGGTCGCAAGTTGCGGTTCTCGGCGCGCCAGACCATGAGTGTTGCGCAGTCGCTCTACGAGAACGGCTACATCACCTATATGCGAACGGATTCACCGACGCTCTCGCAGCAGGCGATCGACGCGGCACGCAAGCAGGCGGCATCGCTCTACGGGCCAGAAACCGTGCCCGACGTGCCGCGCCTCTACACGGGGAAGAGCAAGAACGCGCAGGAGGCGCACGAGGCGATCCGCCCCTCTGGCGACACGTTCCGCACGCCCACCGAGTTGCAGGCGATTCTGCGCGGCAATGACTGGAAGTTGTACGACCTGATCTGGAAGCGCACCGTCGCCTCACAGATGGCAGATGCGAAGGGGTCGACAGCATCCGTTACCATTGCCAGCGGGAAGCTTGCCGGCGGCGAGATCGCAGAGTTCGTGGCCAGCGGAACCGTTATTACCTTCCGCGGCTTCCTGCACGCCTATGAGGAGAGCCGGGACGAGGAGCGCAACGAGACGGCCGAGCCGACCGAAGCGAAGCTGCCGTCGCTCACCGAGGGTCAGATTCTCACCCTCAGCGACATCGAGGCCAAGGGCCACGAGACGAGCGCGCCGCCGCGGTACACCGAAGCGAGTCTCGTTAAACAGCTCGAAGAGCTCGGCATCGGTCGGCCGTCCACCTACGCATCGATCATCTCGACGATCATGGATCGCGGCTACGTGACCCCGCGCGGCCAGGCCCTCGTGCCCAACTGGATCGCGTTCTCGGTCGTGCGCCTGCTTGAGGAATACTTCTCCGACCTCATCCAGTACGACTTCACTGCAAGCATGGAAGACGACCTCGACCGCATTGCCGATGGCGAAGAAGACCGGGTCGAGTGGCTGACCGGTTTCTATTTTGGCAGCGACAAGCACCGGGGGCTGCGTACCGTCATCGATAACCTCGGCGACATCGACGCGCGCGACATCAATTCGATCAAGATTTCGGATGATGTGACGTTGCGGATCGGTAAGTACGGCCCGTATCTCGAGGCGCCGGGTGAAACACCGGAGACCCCGCGGCGCGTCAACATTCCGCAGGAACTCGCGCCAGACGAGCTCACCCCGGCCAAGGCTCGCGAGCTCATCGACGCGCCTGTTGTCGGCGATCGGGTGATCGGAGTCAACCCGGATAACGGCAAAGAGATCGTCGCCAAAGACGGTCGTTTCGGCCCATACATCACCGAGCTTGAGCCCGAGGTCGAGGCGCCGATAGTTGAGGTGGTCGAGGTTATCGATCCGAAGACCGGTGAGGTAAAGAAGCCGAAGAAGCCGAAAAAAATCGCTGTCGTCAAGCCGCGCACCGCATCCATTTTTAAGTCGATGGATCTCGCCGCGGTCGACCTCGAGACCGCGCTTGCGCTCCTGGCCCTGCCGCGCCTGGTCGGGTTGGATCCGGAGACGGGCATAGAGATCATGGCCCAGAACGGGCGATTTGGCCCATATTTGAAGAAGGGTACCGATACCAGATCCCTTACCGAGGAAGAGCAGATCTTCGCGATCGACCTCGCTGGCGCGCTCGAGCTCTACGCACAGCCGAAGTACGGTGGCCGATCAGCATCGAGTGCTCTCAAAGAATTCGAGGCCGATCCGGTCAGTGGCAAACCCATTCGCATTAAGGACGGACGGTTTGGTGCATATGTGACCGACGGTACAACTAATGCGACTATCCCTCGCGGCGAGACCATCGAGGAAATCGACTTTGATCGCGCAGTGCAAATGCTTGCAGACAAACGCGCGAAAGGGCCGGCCAAGCCCAAGGTGACGCGCACAACCGCAGCCAAGAAGCCCGCGGCCAAACGGGCCCCGGCGAAGAAGAAGTAGTGGCCGGGCTCTTCATCACGTTCGAGGGCGGCGACGGGTCTGGCAAGTCGACCCAGTCGAGCATTCTTGTCGACCGGCTCACGAACGAGGGACGCACCGTCATCGTTTCTCGCGAACCCGGAGGTACCGAGCTTGGCGTCGAACTGCGCGAGATCATCCTGCATCGCCGAGGGTACATTGCACCCCGGGCAGAAGCGCTGATTTACGCCGCTGATCGTGCCCACAACATCGCCACTCTGGTGCGGCCAGCCCTCGAGCGTGGCGACATCGTGGTGCAAGACAGATACCTCGATTCGTCGGTCGCATATCAGGGTGCCGGGCGCGTGCTCAACCCGAAAGAAGTGCGCGATGTTTCGCTATGGGCGGTAGAAGGGCTTCTTCCCGACCTCACGATCCTGCTCGACCTCGACGAGGCCATTGGTCGCGAACGATTGGATGATTCCCGCACGAAGTACGACCGGCTCGAGGCGGAAAAACGCGACTTCCATGCGCGGGTGCGCGACGCGTACCTCACGCTCGCGGCCGAAGAGCCTGGCCGATTCCTCGTGCTCGACGGGGCGTTGCCGGTTGAGTCGATTGCCGAATCCATCCGCGGGCGAGTTGACAGCCTTCTCACCGGACAGCCTTCTTAGGTGACCGGTTTCGCGGGCTCAATCGGCGCTCGGGTCGCACGATCGCAGGCGCGATTGCGCCGGCTCCATCGCGCTAGGCTCAAGCCATGACGGCGGTATGGGACGAGTTGACTGGGCAGGCCGAGGCCATCGCTGTGGTCGAGGCCGCGGCATCCGCATCCCGTTTCGGTGGCAGTGGTGATTCGTCGATGACTCATTCCTGGCTGATCACTGGTCCACCCGGTTCCGGCAGGTCGAATCTTGCGTACGCGTTCGCGACCGCCCTGCTCAGTCCAGGCACGCCGGAGGGCGATGAGGCTGCCCGAAGGCAAGTGGCGGCCCGTACCCATCCCGATCTGGGCGTGCTCAGCACTGATCGTGTGATTATCTCGATCGACGAGGTGCGTCAGCTCGTCGCGAGTTCACAGTTCTCGCCATCGCTCGGGCGATACCGCGTGATGATCATCGAAGACGCCGATCGCATGGCGGAGCGAACCTCCAATGTTTTACTCAAGGCACTCGAAGAGCCGCCGCCCCGAACGGTCTGGATTTTGTGTGCGCCAAGTGAGGCTGACCTCATCCCGACCATCCGCTCACGTGCGCGCACCGTGCGGTTGCGCGTGCCCGCTGTCGCGGACGTCGCCGACCTTCTGGTGAGGCGTGACGGGGTTGATCGCGACATCGCCGAGCGTGCTGCGCGCGAAGCACAGAGCCACATCGGCATGGCTCACCGCTTGGCGACGAACGCGGAGGCGAGGCAGCGCCGCGCGCGCACACTGGAAATTGCACTGGGTGTCGGATCCGTGTCGAGTGCGGTACGGGCCGCCGCCGAGTTGCTCGAACTGGCGGGTTCCGACGCGAGGGCCATTACCGATGAGCGCGAAGCCGATGAGCGCGAGAGTGTGCTCAGATCGCTCGGTATCGAGCCGGGCGGCACGGTACCGGTGGCACTTCGCGCGCAGCTCAAGAGCCTGGAAGAAGATCAGAAGCGTCGGGCGACGAGAAGCCTGCGCGACGGCATCGACCGTATCATGGTCGACCTGCTGTCCCTTTTTCGCGATATTCTCCTCCTGCAGCTCGGTGTGCCGATAGAGCCGATCAACGCGAGGATTTTTCCAGAGCTCGTCGCGGCTCGCGACCGAGCGACAGCGGCCTCCACTTTGGCCACCATGGATGCGATTGCCCAGGCGCGGCGCCGGATTGACAGCAACGTCTCTCCGGTTCTGTCGCTCGAGGCGATGCTCATCACAGCAATCCGGAAGGACCAGCAGTGACCCTCAGCCGCCGCACTCGAATGGCCGCAATTGTCGCTCTCGCGACAGTTATCGTGCTTCCACTGTCTGGGTGTGTCTCGTGGTTCTCGCCGGCGACCACGAGCCTGACATCGACACCGACGAATGAGAACGTGGCCGCCGATCTCAAGCCCTTCTACTCCCAGGTTCTGCACTGGTCCAGTTGTGGCAGCGGGTTGCAGTGCTCGACCGCGAAGGCGCCGATGAACTGGAAGAACCCCTCGAGCGCATCCATCGATCTTGCGCTCGTGCGCCACCCGGCAACCTCCTCGAATCGGCTGGGCTCACTGCTCGTCAACCCCGGTGGCCCGGGCGGCTCCGGTTATGACTTCATCTATAACAGCCTGAACTATGCAACGGATGCGACGCTGCAGGCCGCTTTCGACATCGTCGGTTTCGACCCGCGTGGGGTCAATAAGTCCTCTCCGGTGAAGTGTTACTCGAATTCTACGGAGATGGACTCGTTCATCTACGACCTGACGCCCGGTGCGGTTGGGTCAGATGGCTGGATCAGCGCCCTGACCGATGCTTCGAAGAAGTTCGGCCAGCGCTGTCTTGACCTCACAGGGCCTCTGCTGCAGTTCGTCGATACCGATAGTGCGGCGCGCGACATGGATCTGCTCCGCGCCGTGCTCGGCGACGCCAAGCTGAACTACCTCGGGTACTCCTATGGAACACTTTTGGGTGCGACCTACGCCGACCTGTACCCGCAGAACACCGGTCGTCTCGTGCTCGACGGTGCGCTGGATCCGTCGACAAGCCTGTTCGATGTCAACGTAACGCAAGCCAAGGGCTTCGAATCGGCGATGCGCGCGTTCATCAAGGACTGCATTGGAACGAAGGATTGCCCGTTCACCGACACAGTCGACTCATCGATGGCCACCATCCGGTCGATCCTCAACAATCTGGATGCGAGTCCACTCGCCGGCACAGACGGTCGCAAACTCGGAAGCAGCACGATGTTCACGGCGATCATTCTTCCCCTATACAACAGAGACAACTGGCCGTATCTCAAGCAGTTGTTCACCGCGGTGGAGAAAGGCGATGCGAGCGTCGCGTTCTCGCTCGCAGACAGCTACAACAGTCGCAATGCGGGCGGCACATACGCAGACAACTCGACCGAGGCCTTCATCTCAATCAACTGTCTTGACTACCGTTCCAACGCGGATATTGCGACGATGCGGTCGGAGGCTGCGCAGCTGGTAGAGATCGCCCCGACATTCGGAGCGCAGATGGGTTATGGCGACACGCAGTGCGATCATTGGCCGTTCCAGACCAGCCGGGAGCGCGCGCAGATTCACGCTAAAGGCTCGAGCGACATCCTCGTTGTCGGCACCACTAATGACCCGGCCACACCCTACGTGTGGGCGCAGAGTCTTGCGAAGCAACTCGAGAATGGGCACCTCGTCACCTACGCGGGTGAAGGTCACACTGCCTACAACAAGTCGAACTTGTGCGTGAACGACACGGTCGACAACTATTTCATCAAGGGCACAGTTCCGGTCGCTGACCCGAAGTGCTGAGCTCGCGATTCCCGAGGGTCGGTAGCGATACCGGGCCAAGTGGATGGTGCGCCCACAGATTGGGCGATACCGCGGCCCTCTCACGACTTCCAATTAATTTTGCAGGACATGCAACAATTGACCCATGACGGATGTCACGGACGTGGGGCTGCGCGAGCGTAAGCGATTGGCCACCCGTCGCGCCATTCAGGTAGCAGTGCTCAACCTCGCGACCGAGCGCGGACTCGACCGGGTCACGGTCGATGAGATCAGTCGTGTTGCGGACATCTCACCGCGTACCTTCTTCAATTATTTCGCCTCCAAAGAGGAGGCCCTCGCTGGGGACAATCCTGAGTTACCGGGAGAGGAAGCCATCAATGTTTTTGTTAATGCCGGACGCGACGCCGATCTACTGGCTGGCATAGCCGAACTTCTCGTGGAGTCCTCTGAGCACTCGGTAGAGGACTACCGAGTTTCTCTGCAACGCCGGGCGATCCTCAAGCAGCACCCGCAACTTTTCGCGATGCGGATGGCGAGTATGCACCAGTTCGAGGATGAACTTGATGCCGTGCTGACCCGTCGACTCGCCGTCGACGACCCGATCTTGGCCGCTAACCCCGTCGAACTCTCACGCAAATCGCGGCTCGTGACCTTTGTGGCGTTCGCTGCCATGCGGCACGCGTGGGCAACCTGGGGCGATAGCGATGCGGGTACAGACTTCCCCGAGAGGTTGCGATCGTCGTTCGCGTGTCTCGGTTTGCTGTTCACGAAAGCCGATGCATAAAGTTCGGCTATGCTTTCATGCTGTGCCTCGGGGTAGCCCGGGCCCGCCGCCCTAGCTCAGTCGGTAGAGCATCTCACTCGTAATGAGAAGGTCAAGAGTTCGATTCTCTTGGGCGGCTCTACAGTCTCGGCGAAAATCACGGACACTGCAGTGGGCCCGCTCGGCCAGCGCGGCGTTATGGTCGCTCTCGGCTGGCCCGTTCGCGCCAGGGTGCGCCCGTTCGTATCCGATCGATGGGTGCGGACACCACGAGCGACGACGGTGCGTCACACCCCTTCGCGACCGCGTCGCGCACCGCGCAGAACTCGTGCTGCACCGAACGTGCGTCGCCGCTGACGGGCTCACTCCGGATCATGTCCCCCATGATGCGGACATCCGCACATCGACATGCCCCCAATGAGAGGGCAGACGATGCCACTTTGTGCCGTCGCGCGCTTGCCTACGGCATCAGCACAGGCATATCGTGGGAATACGGCACCGACATGGGGGAAGTGCCGGTAGTCCATGGGGGTGGGGATTGTGCGACGATTGGCATTTCTGGCGACGGTCGTTGCGACTGTGCTCGTCTTTGTGCTCCCGTTTGTGGGCGGTGGCGGCCCCGGTCTCATGAGTGCTGCGTACTCGCTCTCGCCAGACGACGCTCAGGTGATTTCTGTTCGCGCTGATCCCGTTGCCGCTGGCGTCGTCGTGTCGGCCAGCCCCGTCACCATCACCGCGGCGTCGTTGACTCATGATTATGAACACCTGGCGCAGAAGCCGGTGCCCAAGCCACTTCCGCCGGTATCGGCATCGGGAGCCGCTTCCGGCACCGGCGAACGGCAGGCGGCGCTTGAGGCGGCAGGCCAGTCGTGCCCGAACAACATCGCCACGAATTCGAGTGGGGCGCCCAGCACAGTATCCGCCGGGGGCGTGCAGGGCACCACGAGTGACGATCTCGCATCGTTCGGTGCACAGTACAATGCGATCCGCGTCGCAAACTGCTTGGATCCGGTCTCGAATTTCATCTACGACGCGTGCATGGAGCAACGCCTGTTCTGGATGGCTGAAGACCCAAGCACCGATCCGAACAGCGCCTGGGGCCACATCGGGTCGGTACGCAGCGACGGCGTTCCGAGTGTCGGTTGCGACGGAAACCTGGCCGGCGGCTCTGGCAACAGCGGGTCGACCGTGGCTCAAAAGTGGTGGGACTCGACACCGCACCGCGCGTCGCTCTACCGGCCAGGGAGCGGCGTGGGCGGCGTGTGCATTGCATTCGCGATGACCCATGGCGGTCTGCCGGATGAGTCCTACTCGTTCACTCGCGCCGCGGCCAAATGGGTCAGTTGCTGAACGGCTAACATAGCCTCGATGGTCGCAGAGCGGTGACCGGGGACGTGAGGGCACGATGACCGAATTGGTACGCTGGGGAATCTTGGGAACCGGTGGCATCGCGGGGATGTTCGTGAGCGACTTACGAGCGGATGGTTTCGTTATCACGGCCGTTGGGTCGAGAACGAAGGAGTCTGCTGACTCGTTTGCCCAGGCGTGGGGTATCCCAAACGCTCATGCGAGTTACGAAGATTTGGTGGCGGATCCTGAGGTCGACATCATCTACGTTTCGACGCCGCATCCGTTCCATGCGGAGAACACGAAACTAGCGTTGAACGCCGGCAAGCATGTGCTCGTCGAGAAACCGTTCACTCTGAATGCGCCGGAAGCCAAGGAGATCGTCTCACTTGCGGCGCACAAGAAGCTCGTGGTGCTCGAAGCAATGTGGACGCGCTGGCTGCCCCACATGGTGCGCATTCGCGAGATCATCGCTGCTGGCACGATTGGCGAGGTTCGCGCGCTCATCGCCGACCACACCCAAGACCTACCGAAAGACCGTGAGCACCGTATCAACAATCCCGCGCTCGGCGGCGGCGCGCTCCTCGATCTCGGAATCTACCCGATCTCGTTTGCCTGGGACCTCTTCGGCAAACCCGCACGCATCCAGTCGGCGGCCGCGATGACGGCGACCGGAGTTGATCGTCAGACGTCGATAATTTTTTCCTACAACGAAGGCCAGCAGGCCGTGTTGTACACGCAGCTCGACGCACGAGGACCGAACACGGCATCGATCCTCGGCACGAAGGGACGTATCGATATTGAGAGCGTCTGGTACACGCCCGTGCCGTTCACGGTCTACGACAACGCGGGTGACGTGCTGGAGAGGTTTGACGAGCCGGTCACCACTCGCGGCATGCAGTTTCAGGCGTGGGAGGCCGAGCGCCTTGTCGTGGCTGGCATCATCAGCGGCGACGTGCTTCCGCCCACCGAGAGTGCCGCGATTATGGCGACCCTCGATGAGATTCGGGCGCAAATTGGTGTGAAATACCCGGGGGAGTGACCGCGCCTATCATTGAAGGGTGAGTGATTCGCCCAACTCTCCGCCCCCGGAGCCAATGACCCGGCGCTCAGCGCGCGACGCGGCCGCGGCGAAACCAGGGTCTGCTTCGCGCGTGCCGCCGGCCATCGACCCGGTGACCGGTGAGGCGAAAGCGGCTGCTGGAGTCTCAGCCCTCATTTCGCGGCATCCCGCTGCCTGGCTCGGGTCGGTTCTCGCCGTCGCGTTTCTGTTGCTCGGTACTGGAGCTGTATTTGCAGGGATCTCCAGCGGCCCCTCGCGGGCGGTCGCCGCGTCGCCGATGCCCGCGATCTCGCAAGCGCCCCCCCGCCCGTTGCCGTCTGCCCTCCCCGCATCATCCCGTCTTCGCACCTGCTCCATCGCTGCTCTCGCTGTGGATCCGCTGCTCATGGCCTTCTCCGGCCAAGTCGTTAAGGCCAGCACCGGCGAGGTGCTCTTCGATCGTGCAGGCACAGTCGGCGCACGCACGGGCAGCGTTCTGAAGGTACTCACAGCGTCAGCGGCTGTGACCATCCTCGGCCCGAACGGTGTGCTGACCACCAAAGTCGTTGACGGCTCGAGTCCAGGTACCATCGTGCTCGTGGGAGGCGGGGATCCGACGCTGAGCGCGAACGGAAACAGCGTTTACGATGGTGCGCCCACCATGCATGACCTCGCGTCGCAAGTGAAGACTGCATATGCAAGCCTGCACCCTGGTGTACCGATTGCACAGATTATTCTCGACTCGACGATGTGGGATCCGGCAGACAACTGGGATTCATCCTGGCTGCGCAAGGAACAAGCCGACGGTTACCAAGCGCCCGTGACCGCGCTTATGGTCGACGGTGACCGTGAGGATTCGAGTAGCAGTGTGAGCCGGCGCCTCGACGATCCGGTCGGCGTCGCCGGTCAGGCCTTCGCGAGTGCGATGGGCCTGAGTAAGGAGTCGTTCAGTACGGGCTCGGCTGTCGCGGGGAAGGCCGTGCTCGGCCAAGTGACCTCGAAGCCGGTGAGTGTCCTGATCGACCAGATGCTGAAGGCCAGTGACAATGTGCTCGCCGAGATGCTTGCCCGTGTCATCTCGAAAACCATGGGGTTTGACGGCGGCTCCGCGTCGCTTCAGCGGGCGATTCCCGGGGCGCTGCGAGCGTTCGATGTGGATTCAAGTGGTCTCGTCATCCGCGATGGCTCGGGGCTCAGCGACCTCAACGCGGTTCCGCCCGCATTCGTCGACCAGCTCATGCTCAAGGTTCTCGCCGGTGCGAAAGACCTCAACGTGGTTTACGCGGGGCTTCCGATCGCCGGGCAGTCGGGTAGTCTTTCGAGTCGCTTCACTGGCAATAATGCCGTGGCGCGCGGCAAAGTGGCCGCAAAGACTGGCTGGCTCGACACCGAGTATTCCCTCGCGGGCATTGTCACCGCGGCCGACGGTAACCAGTTCGCATTCGCGTTCTACGCCATCGGCGACGGAATCAGCAGCAACGCTAAACAGGCACTTGACACCCTCACGACGGGTGTCTTCCACTGCGGCGACAACCTGTCAAACAACTAGAACGGATGCTGTCGTGAGTCGCGCGTTTTTCATCATCGATGTGCAAAATGATTTCACCGATGGGGCTCTCGGTGTGCACGGCGGTGCGACTGTCGCCGAGAGTATCACGGCCTACCTTGAGGCCCATCCCGACCGCTACGACCACGTCATCGCATCGCGTGACTGGCACGACGCTGATAGTGACAATGGCGGTCACTTTGCCGACGTACCCGACTACGTGGTTACCTGGCCGCGACACTGCGTGGCCGGAACGGTCGGTGCTGAGTATCACGCGGCTATCGACCAATCGCTCATCGAGGTTCATGTTCTTAAAGGGCAGGGGCGCCCGGCGTACTCGATTTTCGAGGGTGAAGCTCACGACCACGCGCCGTTCGTCGACGAGCTCGACCGACTCGGGGTGACCGAGATCGACATCGCCGGCATCGCCACCGACTACTGCGTGTTGGCTTCGGCCATGGATGCACGAGAGACTGGGCGCACCGTGCGTGTCATCACAGACCTTGTGGTGGGCGTCGCGCCCGAGTCAAGTTCTGCGGCGCTCGCCGAGATGCAAGCGGCGGGCATTGAACTCATCACAGCAAAGGAGCCAGCGTGACCACCGAAGTAGAACTGCTCGCGAAGGTACCCACCCAACTGTTCATCGGCGGGCAGTGGGTAGCGTCCACCTCCGGTCGCAGTATCGATGTTCACGACCCGGCGACGGGGGCCGTGCTCCTGACCATTGCTGACGCTTCCGTTGACGATGCGAAACGTGCGATGGACTCTGCGGCCGACCATCAGGCCGAGTGGGGAGCTACCGCCCCACGAGTGCGCGGCGAGATCCTTCGACGCGCCTTCGATCTCCTGCAAGATCGCGCGGACGAGTTCGCCCTGCTCATGACGATGGAAATGGGCAAGCCTCTCTCTGAGGCGCGCGGCGAAGTGGCCTATGGTGGTGAATTCTTGCGCTGGTTCAGCGAAGAGGCCGTGCGCATTACCGGCCGCTATGGCAAGAATCCCGAGGGCACGGGCCGCATGATCGTCACCCACCTGCCGGTCGGCCCAAGTTACCTGATCACTCCGTGGAACTTTCCACTCGCGATGGCGACGCGCAAGATTGCTCCCGCGCTCGCGGCCGGCTGTACCGCCATCATCAAACCAGCGGAACTCACCCCGCTCACGACGCTGTACTTTGCGAAGCTTCTCCAGGACGCAGGCCTGCCCGGCGGCGTGGTTAACGTGCTGACGACGTCGACGTCACGCGAGGTATCTGCCCCGATCATTTCCGACCGCCGATTGCGCAAGCTGAGCTTTACCGGTTCCACTTCGGTGGGCCAGACTCTCATCAATCAAGCAGCAGAGAACGTGTTACGTACCTCCATGGAGCTCGGTGGCAATGCTCCGTTCGTGGTCTTCGAAGATGCCGACCTCGAGCGGGCGGTCGAAGGCGCGATGATCGCAAAGTTTCGCAACGTGGGTCAGGCGTGCACCGCGGCCAACCGGTTCATCGTGCACGAGTCAGTCGCCGATGAGTTTGCTCGCCGGGTGACCGAGCGGGTTCGCGCGCTCACCGTTGGGCGCGGCACCGAGAGCGGCGTCACGATCGGCCCGCTGATCAACGACGGCGCGGTTGACAAGGCCGACGAACTCGTACAGGACGCGGTTGCGAAGGGCGCGACCCTCGTCGTGGGCGGTGCGCGCGTCGTGGGGCCGGGCAGCTTCTATGAGCCGACAGTGCTGACCGGCGTGGTGGCGGGCAGCGATATCCTGCGCGAGGAGATCTTCGGACCGGTCGTGACGATCATCCCGTTCTCTGATGAAGCGGATGCCGTAGCAAAAGCCAACGACACCGAGTACGGCCTCGTGAGCTACGTCTTCACCAAGGATCTCGCCCGCGGCCAGCGCCTCATCGAAAGTCTCGAGACCGGAATGATGGGACTCAACGTCGGAGTCGTCTCGAATGCCGCTGCCCCATTTGGTGGGGTGAAGCAATCGGGGATCGGTCGCGAGGGTGGGCTCGAGGGCATTCATGAATACCTCGAAACCAAGTACGTACTCACTCCGGATCCGTTTGCCTGATGAGTTTTTCGGGCGAGCTTCCAGAGGCGACCGAGGTCGAGGTAGCGATCGATCGGCCGGTAGCGCTCGTCGTCCTCCTTGTGTTCGTGGGCCTCGCCGTCGGGCTCATTGTCGTCGTGATCGCCGTCTTTCTCACCCTGTACACCCCGCCGGCCCGAGAAAATTGCGCTGACTCATCGTCGTCCTGCAGCCACCACACCGGTCCAGGCGGATAGTGCCTGTTATCGAGATCACTGATCTCGCCGACCCACGACTCACCGACTACGCTCACCTGACAGACGTGGCACTCAAGAAGGCGCGCGGCACCGAGCATGGCCTGTACATCGCAGAATCGGCGATCGTCGTGCAGCGCGCGCTACGAGCCGGGCACCGCCCGCGATCTGTGCTCGCGCTTGGCGGGGTGCTCGATGACGCTCGCGCTCTGGTGGGTCCCGACGTGCCCATCTTCAGCGGATCGGCTGAGCTGCTCGAACAACTCACCGGCTACCTGCTTCACCGCGGGTTGATCGCCTCAATGCACCGCCCGGAACTTCCGTCACCCCAATCACTTCTCGCCACCGCTCGACGAGTGGTAATTCTCGAGAATGTCGCTGACCCGACCAACGTCGGAGCCATTTTTCGCTCCGTCGCCGCGATCGGAGCGGATGCCGTACTCGTCACCCCGCGCTGCTCAGACCCGTTCTACCGCCGCGCGATTCGAGTGAGCATGGGCACAGTGCTGCAGGTACCGTGGAGCCGACTGGGGGATTGGGGTTCCACGCGCGAGCTGCTGGTGGCATCCGGCTTTCATATTGCGGCTCTCGCGCTCACCCGGGATGCCGTGTCGCTGAGGGAGTTCGCTGCGAGCGCTCCGGATCGGGTTGCGCTCGTGCTCGGTGCGGAAGGCGATGGGCTTACACCCGAGGCGGTCTCCGCTGCGGACACCGTCGTGCAGATACCCATGGCGCACGGCATCGATTCGCTCAATGTTGCGGCGACCGCCGCCGTCGCGATGTACGCGCTCGCGGAGTAGACAGCCCGGTCGACCTCGGTCGGAACGCCGGCGGGTTCGGTACCGCCGCGGCGTCCGAAATGCAGGAGTTGAGGCATCCGCTCCCCCCCGATTCCGGATACCGTTACCCGGCCAGTAGGTGCATCTCCTGCATTTCGGGCGGTCGGCCGCGAGTCGCTGGGAGCGTCACGGCACCGCGACACGGGGCCACCCCTCAGCCGCCGGCCACTGCGCTCCGACGGGTGCGCGGCCGGACCGCCAGACTAGACCAGCAACTGGTGCTTCGCGAGGTCCTTGTAGAGCGGCGTTGACTTCACGAGTTCGGAGTGCGTACCGACCCCCACCACCTGCCCGTGGTCGAGCACGACGATCTGATCCGAGTCGACCACAGTCGACAACCGATGTGCAATCACGATGAGCGTGCGGTTTTCGGCGACCGCATCGATCGCCGCGCGCAGCAACTGTTCATTGAGTCCATCCAGCGACGACGTCGACTCATCGAGGAGCAGGATCGGGGGAGCGGCCAATAGCGTACGGGCGATCGCGAGGCGCTGTCTCTCACCACCGGACAGCATGATGCCGTCTTCGCCGACCGGAGCCGCGAGCCCCTTATCGTTGCGCTCGAGCACCTCAGTGAGGTTCACGGCGTGCAGCACATCGATGCACTCCTGATCGGTGGCATCAGGCGCACCGAGGCGCAGGTTGTCGGCGAGCGTACCGGCGAGCACAGGCGCATCCTGCTCCACGTAGCCGATCTGTGAGCGTAGACCTTGGCGATCGAGTGCGCGGATGTCGACGCCACCCAGACGAACAACGCCGGCTGTTGGGTCGTAGAACCGCTCGATGAGGGCGAGGATGGTGCTCTTTCCGGCACCCGAAGGCCCGACGAGCGCCGTTCGCTTGCCGCGTTCGGCGCTGAACGTTACACCGTTGAGGATGGGCTGGGGTAGTGCGGCAACGGAAATCTCGTCGCCCTGCTCAGCGGCTTGCTCAACAACCGCAGCCCGCGGGTACTCGAAGCTCACATTCTCGAAGGTGATTGCGTCGAGCGATGTGGCAGGCGCGAGTGCATCGCGGGCGATGCGCGCGTCATCCTGTGTCTCGATCGGGAGGGCGATGATCTCCTGGATTCGGCCGAGGGCACCGAGGGCCTGGTTCACCGAGTTGACGGCACCGAAAGCCTGGCCGAGCGGCATGATCATCATGAACAGGAACAGGATGAACGCAACGAGGCTCGCAATGGTGATCGCCCCGCTCGCCACTCGAAACCCACCCACGCCGAGCACAACCAGAAACGAGACTTGAAGCGCGATGCCGGCGATCGGAACGACGAGCGACGAGATCTTCGCGACGCTGATGCCCATCCGCCATGCGCCCTCGGCATCCTTCTCAATCGCCGCAATCTCTCGCTCGGTCGCATTGGATGCTCGCACCGTACGTACCGCGCCGATCGCTCGCTCGACGGCGGCGGCCAGGTCACCGACTTTCTCCTGCTGCTTGCGGCTGGCAACTCGAACACGACCGGATAGCGACACGACGACCACGATCGACACGGCGATTACCAGCACCGTCAACCCGAGAAGCACCGGATCAATGATGAGCATTGCGATGAGCGCTCCCACGAACACCAGGGCCCCGCCGACGGCGTCCACGAGCCCCTGCGTGATCACCGCGTAAAGCAGGGTCGTATCTGAGCCCACGCGAGAGACGAGGTCGCCGGTGCGCCTCGTGTCGAACTCGCTGATCGGCAGGCGCAGCATCCGCTGCACGAGCTGGCGGCGCGCCGATAGCACAACGCTGGTTCCCGTGCGCTGCAGGAGGTAGTGCTGGAACCCACTGAGGAGTCCGGAGAAAACGACGAGGGCGATGAGCACCCAGACGAGCGAGCCAAGGCCGCCACCCTTCTGCACGACCGAGATCACCTGACTCACGAGTAGCGGCTGGGCGAGCGACGCGCCCGCGCTCAGGATGCTTAGCCCGATGACCACGCCGAGGATCTTCTTGTGTTCGGTGAGGTACGGCAGCAGCTGGCGGAACGTCGCGCGCGGCCCGTCGTCTTTCTTGCGGGCGAAGGGAGAGCGGGACGGAGTGGTGTGCGTGGTTGTGCTCATGATTACCTAGTCTTTCGTGAACGCCGGAGGTGTGCGTACACCGACCGGGGTAACTCCTCGCGACCGTGCGACTCCTCGGCTACGGTGGGTAGTGTGCCAGCACCCGTCATCACCGCAACATCGCTCACGAAAAAGTACAAAGAATTCGCCGCCGTCGACGGTATCTCATTCGAGGTTGCAGCGGGTGAATCCTTTGGGCTCCTCGGCCCGAATGGCGCTGGCAAGTCCACCACCATGCGGATGGTCGGCGCAGTGTCTACGCGCACGAGTGGCGATCTCTCCGTGCTCGGCCTCGATCCCAACCACTTTGGGCCAGAGATTCGCTCTCAACTTGGTGTGGTTCCGCAGGCTGACAACCTCGACCAGGAACTGCGCGTGCGAGACAACCTGATCGTCTACGGGCGCTATTTCGGCATCCCGTTGCGGCAGATATCGAAGAAGGCGGATGAGCTGCTCGAGTTCGCGCAGCTCTCTGATCGCGCGAAGTCCAAGGTCGATGATCTCTCTGGGGGGATGAAGCGCCGGCTCACGATCGCCCGTGCCCTCGTCAACGACCCGAAGATTTTGCTGCTCGATGAACCGACCACTGGCCTCGACCCGCAGGCGCGCCACGTTCTGTGGGATCGGCTGTTTCGGCTGAAGGAGCAGGGCACGACTCTCCTTCTCACTACCCACTACATGGACGAAGCCGAACAGCTGTGCGATCGGCTCGTGGTCGTCGACAAGGGCACCATCATGGCGGAGGGTTCCCCCGCTGAACTCATCAGGACGCACTCCAGCCGCGAGGTGCTCGAGGTGCGGTTTGGTTCTGAACGTAATGCGGTGGTCGCCGAGCGGATCGCCGGAGCAGGGGATCGCATCGAGGTGCTGCCAGACCGCATCCTCATCTACAGCGCGAACGGCGAGGCCGAACTCGTGAAGCTCACCGAGGCCGGGCTTGATCCGATCACCAGTCTGGTGCGCCGCTCGAGCCTGGAAGATGTCTTTCTGAGGCTCACCGGACGAAGCCTGATCGAATGACGGTGAACGAGGCTCGCGGTATGCGATCGGTAACCGAGGCTGCACGCGAGGTGGCTATTCGTGCTGGTGCGAAGCCGCGCCGATGGGGCTCATGGTACGTGGCGGAGCACCGCATCCGCAGTATGCGTTCCTACCTGCGGACGATCATCGCAACCAGTATCGGCAACCCGGTCGTGTACCTCTTTGCGCTCGGCGTGGGACTTGCCAGCCTCGTGGACCGCAATGTTGGGGCGGGCGGCGTGCAGGGTGTCAGCTACCTCGCGTTTGTCGCACCGGCGCTGATCGCGTCGGCTGCCGTGACAGTCGCAGCCGAGGAATGCACGTATCCGATGATGATGGGGTTCAAGTGGAACCCGATCTTCTACGCGATGAATGCGGCGCCCATTTCAGGCAAGCAAATCGCAAACGGCATGATCATCTCGGTGCTTGTGCGCATGGTACCGACCACGATCATCTACTTCGCGGTCATGCTCGCGTTCGGCGCAGTGCCTTCCCTTGTCGGTGGCTTGCTGGTGCTGACCGCGAGTCTCACTGGTATCGCCGTCGGACTCGTCATCATGCCGTACACCGCCTCGATCCAGGAAGATAAAGGCCAGATGGCAATGATTCAGCGCTTTGGGATCCTGCCAATGTTTTTGTTCTCCGGAACTTTCTTCCCGTTGTCCCAGTTGCCCGTATACCTGCAGTGGATCGGTTGGATCTCTCCGCTCTGGCACGGCACCCAGTTGGGGCGCGTGGCGAGCTACGGGCTGGCCGAGCCAGCTTGGCTTACCGCTGCGCACATCGCCTACCTCGCTGCGCTCGGCGTCGTCGGCTGGAAACTCACCCAGCGCGTCGTGGTGAGAAGGCTCAACAAGTGACGATCGCACCGACTCAACCTGAGCGGGTGGCTCCCGCTCGCTCGTGGTTTCTCGGCGCGCTCTATGCCGGCAACGCGCGCACGGTAGTGAGCCGCGGCATCCTTGCGACGAGAAGCACCAACTATCTCGTGGTGCTGAGCGGGTTCTTCGAGCCGATCTTCTATCTGGTGTCGCTCGGTTTCGGGCTAAATGCTCTCGTCGGCCCCGTGCACACCAGCACCGGGCAGTTGGTTCCTTACGCCGCATTCATCGCTCCTGCGCTCCTCGCCGTCTCGGCGATGAACGGCGCTATCTATGACTCGACATGGAACGTCTTCTTCAAGATGAACTATTCGAAGCTCTATCAAGGCATGCTCTCGACATCGCTCGGGCCGCTCGATGTTGCGCTCGGCGAGATTTCCCTTGCCCTGCTGCGCGGCGGCGCGTACGCAATCGGCTTCATGATTGTCATGCAGGTGCTCGGTCTCAACCTCGCCTGGACGGCCATTTTTGCCCTGCCCGCCGTGCTTCTGATCGCGTTCGGGTTCGGGAGCCTCGGGATGGCCGTCACGAGCTATCTGAAGACATTCCAGCAGATGGACTGGATCAACTTCGTACTCCTGCCAATGTTCCTGTTCTCGGCGACGTTCTACCCGATCACGGTCTATCCGGCCGCGATTCAGTGGGTGGTGCAGGCTCTCCCGTTATGGCATGGGGTGGAGCTTGTGCGCGGGCTCACGACCGGCGACCTGAGCGTCGCGATGCTGGGCCACGTCGCCTATTACCTCGTGATGGTCATTGTCGGGGTGATCTTCACCACCACAAGACTTAAAGCGCTGTTCCTCGACTGATCGGGCGGCTATTGCAGAAACGCTTTGTAGACGAACCCCGCCGCGAGAGCCACGGCGACCAGGGCCGCGAACAGCAGAATAATGCGAGCCGGGTTGATACGTCCAATGTTCGTTGCCATACCAAAAACCCTACCGGCGAATTTCCCTCAGCGCGATCGCGGTGGCGACAGCAGCTTCGGCCGCTTCAGCACCCTTGTCTTCGGTCGAACCAGGCAGGCCAGCACGGTCGAGTCCCTGCTGTTCGTGATCGAGAGTGAGTACGCCGAAGCCGACCGGCTTGCCGGTGACGATGGCGACCTGCGTGAGACCGCTCGTCGCGGCATCCGCCACGTATTCGAAGTGGGGAGTGCCGCCACGGATGATCACGCCGAGCGCAACAACCGCATCCGCCCCGTTGTCGAGTGCGGCTTTGCTGACCACCGGAAGCTCAAAGCTGCCTGGTACGCGCACCTCGGTGACCTCAGCCTTCGCGGCAGCGAGCGCGCGATGGGCGCCAGCAAGAAGGCCCTCGGCGATCTCCGTGTTCCACAGCCCGGCGACGATCGTCACCTTGAGCCCGGCACCGTCGAGGCTGATCCTGGGTGCTCCTGCGCCGCTCATACGTTCAAGCCTTTCCTGCTCGCGAGAAGAGCCTCGTCGAGTATTTCGCGAGACGGCAGTGAGTGACCCATGCGGTCACGCTTGGTGTCGAGGTAGTTCTCATTGTCTAAACCGACTCCGACAACGAGGGGCACGAGCTCGGCGACCACGATGCCACGATTCTCTAGCTGGCGCCTCTTCTCCGGGTTGTTGCTCAGTAGCCGCACGGTCGAGAGCCCGAGGTCTTTGAGGATTGCGGTCGCTGGCCCGTAGTCGCGGGCGTCGGCAGGCAGTCCAAGGGCGAGGTTAGCGTCGAGCGTGTCGAGCCCGCTCTCCTGCAACCGATAGGCTCGCAGCTTGTTGATCAGGCCGATCCCACGACCCTCGTGACCGCGAAGATAAATGACCACCCCACCCTCGGTCGTGATTGTGTCGAGCGCGGACTGCAGCTGCGGCCCGCACTCGCACTTGAGCAAACCGAACGCCTCGCCGGTGAGGCATTCCGAGTGCACCCTGACGAGCGCTCCGTCACGAACGGGGCCGCCGCCTTTCGGGGGCGCGATTAATGCCACGTGGTCGGCGCCGGTCGAACGGTCGCGATAGGCGCGCACCGTGAACGATCCGTGGATGGTTGGGACGGTCGTTTCGACCTCGAAGGTCACGCGCGAGGTTTCCGGGATTGCGTCGGCGCCAATGGGGATCGTGGCGCACGGGTTCTCGCGCACCCAGTCGATCAGGCTGGCGATCGTGATCACCGCAATATTCTCACGCTTGCCCAGTTCGATGAGGCCAGGCAGGCGCATCATCTCGCCGTCGTCGGCGACGATCTCCGAGATCGCCGCGACCGGGCGCAGGCCGGCCAGTTTCATGAGGTCCACCGCTGCCTCGGTATGTCCGTCGCGCTGCCGCACACCACCGTCAACGGCGCGAAGGGGAAGGATGTGACCAGGGCGGTGCAGGCTCGATGGCACCGATTCGGCGTTGGCGAGCACGCGCAGCGTGTGGGCGCGGTCCGAGGCGCTGATGCCAGTGCTCAGCCGGTCAGCCGCATCGACTGACACCGTGTACGCAGTGCCGCGCGGGTCTTGGTTGTGGGCCACCATCGGCGGCAGTTCGAGAGCGTCTGCGATCTGGTTCGTCATCGGGGCACAGATGAAGCCGGATGAGTGGCGCACCATCCACGCGATCCATTCCTGGCTCGCAAACTCGGCGGCAATGATCACGTCACCTTCGTTCTCGCGTCCTTCGTCGTCGGCGACGATAATCGGGCGGCCAGCACGCAACGCCTCGATTGCTGTGGGGATGTCGGCAAGACTCATGACCCGCTCCTTCCGTTGTTGTGGTTTAACGCAGCTGCGTCGGTCAGACCGACCGTTCCCACCTCGACCAAGCGGGCGACGTGCCGCGCCAGAATGTCGGTCTCGATGTTGACGGCGCCCCCAATCGTGAGGCTGCCGAGTGTGGTCACCTCGAGGGTCTCGGGGATCAGCGATACTTCGAACCAGTCGTCGCCGACCGCACTCACCGTGAGTGACACGCCGTCTACGGCGATCGAACCTTTGCCCGCGACGAGCGGAGCCAGATCTGGCGCGAGGCTGAGGCGAAGCACGCGCCACGCGCTACCGGGCGTTACCGCGAGTAGGGTGCTTGTGCCGTCGACGTGGCCCTGCACAATGTGGCCGCCGAGGCGATTGCCGACTCGTACGGCGCGCTCGAGGTTGACGCGTTGACCGACCGCTGCGTGAGTCAGTGTCGACATTGCGATCGTCTCGGCCATGACATCCGCAGTGAACGAGTCGTGACCTTGGTCGACGACGGTCAGACACACCCCGCTGACCGAGATGGAGTCTCCGTGCACTGCATCTGAGACCGCGATCGGTGCCAGCACGGTGATGCGAGCAGCGTTTCCCGCACGCTCCCAGGCGGTGATTTCGCCCAGTTCTTCAATGATTCCGGTAAACATGACTACTCCCTGCTGAGCGACGTTGTGGGGCGAGCCGTGATGAGGAGGTCATCGCCGAGCGACTCAACCGCGGTGATTGTGAGACGGTGGCCGCCGGCGATATCGGTGACCCCGAGGTCGCCGATAGCAGTTCGCGACCCCCCCAAGAGAACCGGGCCGAGGTAGACGGTGATCTCGTCGACCAATCTCAGCCGCACAAATTCGCTTGCGATTGTCGGCCCGCCCTCGACGAACACTCGCCGGATGCCCCGACCAAACAGGTCGTCGAGGATCGCGGCGACGTTGCGGCTTCGAGTCTCGATCAGCCCGGCAGGGTGGTTGCGCAGTTGCGCGTTGGTGGGTATCGGGCGCTCGCCGATCACCACGGGAATCGGTTGAGACGCCATCAGCTCGCCGGCGTCCCCGCGCGCGGTGAGCGACGGGTCGTCAGCGAACACCGTACCGGTTCCGACCACGATCGCGTCGTGCTGGGAACGTTGCTCGTGCACTCGCTGACGCGATGCCGTGCCGGTGATCCACCGACTTGAGCCGTCGGCGGCCGCTGCGCGGCCGTCGAGGCTTGACGCCCATTTCACGGTGACGAAAGGTCTCTGCAGCGAGGTGGCGATGAGCCACGGTCGGATGACCTCGGTGACCTCCGCAGCGAGCACGCCGTCGATGACGTCGATGCCGGCTTCGCGCATCCGTTCGCTTCCGCCTCCCGAGCTCTTGCCGGGGTCCGACACCGCATAGACGACCCGCGCGATACCGGCTTCGATGAGCGCTTCGGTGCACGGGCCAGTGCGACCGGTGTGGTTGCAGGGCTCAAGAGTAACCACGGCCGTGAGACCCTCGGCGCGACCGTCCACCTTCGACAGCGCATCGACCTCCGCGTGGGGGGTGCCAGCGCCCCGGTGCCAGCCTTCGGCGACGACCTGCCCGTCCGGCCGGAGAAGCACACACCCGACCCGGGGATTCACACCGAGCGTCGGGCCGTTCCCCGAGAGCATGAGGGCGCGACGCATCGCCTGCTCGTAGTGCTCTGCTGCGGTCATCCGGTGCGCCTTCGTCTGTGGTGAAGACGGGCTCCGGGTTAACGGTCGATTGACCAGCGCCACGACATGGTCGCAACGCTCGTGCTTCCTCCCATCCGGACTGAGAGATCTTGCGATCTCATTACCGTCGGTCCCGGAGTTCCACCAGGTCAACCCAACTTGCGTCAGGCTCGCGGACTATCACCGCCGGTTCGGACTTTCACCGACCCCGGAGCACGTACGTATCTTTCTTTTACCAGTGTAGTCAACACCGGATTCGCGTGGATATTCCTGTGTAACAGGGCAACGCCTGAATGTAGCCCTCCTCGGGTGCCCTCGTATCCTGCCGCGCGCCCACTCATCGCGGCCGCGCCGTGTTGCGGCCGCGCCGTGTTGCGCAACTCATGCTGCTGGGTGTGACACGGCAGCGCGACCGCGGCTTTCCGCGCCCCTCGACCGAGCCCTATCCAATCTCACATGAGTTATGCACATCGCCGCAGTAGTGCACAAATGTGTCAGGCGACCGCCGTGGGTCGCTCGGCAGCAGCACTGTGGAGCAATGACATGGATCGACGTTTTCGGTGAATCGGCACTGCGTATCGCATCGCGGCACCAGTTGATGGCAGTCGGTGCTACTGGTGCCGGGCTCACCTCGGCGGTACGCGCAGGCACGCTGATCCGAGTGCGCCGGGACCACTATGCGCTTCCTGCTACTCATCCTCACATTGTCAAGGCGGTGCGCGTCGGTGGTCGACTGGCCTGCATCTCGGCACTACGCGATGCCGGAGTCTTCGGTTTCGACCACAGGTACCCGCACATCCACATGCGGCGGCAGGCTTCCCGCTCGCGGAGTCCCTCGAGCCGTCATCCCTTGACGGAACACAATCGTGAGGGCGCTCGGCTGCACTGGCGGCCACTTCTCGATCCGGCGCAGAGCAACGAGTATCGGGTGGGCATTCTCGATGCTCTTATCCAGGCGGTGTGGTGCCAGCATCAGTGGCACGCCATCGCGTCGATTGACAACGCGCTGTTCTTGGGGAAGATCGATGACGATGATTTGAGCACGATCTTCGCCCACGTTCCGCGCCGGCTCAAGCAACTGCGGCATCAAGTCGATCGTCGGAGTGAAGCCGGTCAAGAGAGCGTACTGCGCTGTGCGCTGCGCGCGGTTGGCATTGAGGTGGAGGTTCAAGTCGACATAGCCGGCGTTGGCAGAGTCGACTTCCTGATCGAAAGTCGGCTAGTCATTGAGGCCGACAGTCGGCTCGCACACGATGGCTGGGAACTGCACGTGCGGGACCGAGATCGCGACGTCGATCTTGCGCGTCAGGGCTATATGAGTCTGCGACCCGCCTACAACCGCACCATGTTTACCACCCGAGAGGTGGTCGAAGCCGTCGTAAACCTACTCGCGGCGACCAGAGGCTTTCCGACGATCGTCGGTTGACGTCCCGCTACGCCGTGCGTGACTCATGCTGGTTGGGAATGCCTCCAGCGCGCCCCAGTCTTTGACGGAGCAGTTCGAGTCTTCGCGATCACACAGCATGAGTTGTGCCGTCCGCGAGCGCCGAGACGCCTACGAGTAGGTGCAGGATCGCGAGTGGGCGCGGGCTCTGCCAGCAACGTCGAACCCCCGAGGATCGGCGGTGAAGATCGACGAGTATGGCGGTCAGGCCGGGTCAGGCCGGTCAGGCCGGCCAGCTCGGCTTGAGGTGGCGGTTGTCGGTTGCGAGCAGCACGGCATGCCAGCCGTCCGGCACCGCTGCGTGCCGTTCGGCGCTCACCATCGGTCGAACCCCGGTATAGGTGAAGCCTGCCTTGCGCGCGACATGAGCGGATGCGTCGTTGCCGATCACGCACTCCCATTCCAGCGATGGGGCACCGCCCACAGTCAAGACCCAGTCGACGACACGTGACACGGCGTCGGTCATGATCCCTTGGTCGCGGTGGGGTGCACCTGGCCAGTACCCGATGAATCCGCGTGCGACTTGCCAGCTGACGACACCGAGGAGAGGCTCGCCAAATCCGAGTCGGATGGCCCAGACGTACTCGATGTCGTTGGCCCACCAGTCGGGCACGAGAGCGAGCACAAAGCCTTCGGCGTGCTTAAGCTCGTATGGCACAGGGACGGGCACGAACCTCTGTAGCTCCGCATCCTGGCAGTACTCGAAGACCGCCTCGACGTCACTCGCAACCGGCAGATCAAGCACCAGCCGCTCTGTCTTCAGCGTCACCGGGATCATGCGCGCGGCAGGAACCCGATGTGGTCGTAGACCTTAGCGAGGGTCGCCTCGGCGATCGCGTTGGCCCGCTCGGCATTGCCCGCGAGCACGCGGTCGAGTTCGGCGGGGTCTGCCAGCAGTTCGAGGACGCGGGCTCGGATGGGCGCGAAGACCGAGACGACGGAGTCGGCGACATCTTTCTTCAAATCGCCATAGCCCTTGCCCTGAAAGTCGTCGACGAGCGAATCGATCGTGGCGCCGGACATGATGGAGAGGATTGACAGCAGGTTGGAGACACCCGGTTTGGCCGCGGGATCCCACAGAATCGTGCGGTCGTCATCCGTCACGGCCGACGTGAACTTCTTGGCCGTCACGGTCGGCTCGTCGAGCAGCCAGACGATTCCAGCGGGGCTCTCGCCCGACTTCGACATCTTGGAGCCGGGGTTCTGCAGGTCGTAGATCTTCGCGGTCTGCTTCACAATCTGAACCTCGGGCACAACGAAGGTATCGCCAAAGCGCGAGTTGAATCGCTGGGCGAGGTCACGAGTGAGTTCGATGTGCTGACGCTGGTCTTCACCCACGGGCACGACCGCTGCGTCGTAGAGCAGGATGTCTGCCGCCTGCAGGACCGGGTAGGCAAACAGCCCCACGGAGGTCGACTCTGCACCCTGCTTCGCCGACTTGTCTTTGAATTGGATCATGCGACTCGCTTCACCAAACCCGGTGATCGTGTTGAGCACCCAGGCCAGTTGCGCGTGCGCGGGCACGTGCGACTGCACGAACAGGATCGATTGTGATGGGTCGATGCCCGCAGCAATGTATTGTGCGGCTGTGCGACGTGTTTGTGCGCGGAGCAGTGCAGGGTCTTGCGGAACAGTGATCGCGTGCAGGTCAACGACGCAGAACACCGCATCGTGGGTGGCCTGCAGCTCTTTCCACTGCAGGAGCGCACCAATGTAGTTGCCGATGTGCAGCGAGTCGGCGGATGGCTGCATTCCCGAGAAGAGGCGCGGTTTAGTGGTCATGAGGGTCCTTAGATTGCGTAATCGACAACGACAGGGGCGTGGTCCGACCATCGCTTGTCCCACGCGTCCGCCCGGTCGATCGTGTAGTTCGTGACTGTCGCCGCGAGGGCTGGAGTGGCCATCTGGTAGTCGATGCGCCATCCGGTGTTGGTGTCGAAGGCCTGGCCGCGCTGCGACCACCAGGTATATGGGCCGTCGACATCGCCTGCCCACTGGCGGCCCACATCGACCCAGCCGAGTCCGGGGCCGGTCGATTCGTCGACGCCGGTGACTATCTCACCAGCGGGCCCAAAGAACCGGTCGAAGTATGCACGCTCGACAGGCAGGAAGCCCGCGTTCTTGCGGTTGCCTCTCCAGTTCTTGATGTCTAGCTCACGGTGCCCCACGTTGAGGTCGCCCACAACGAGAGCCAAGTCGTTGTGGGCTGCGAGTTCTGGTAACCGCGCCGTCATCGCGTCGAGAAACTTGTATTTTTCGACTTGCTTGGGAGTGTCGACCTCGCCGGAGTGCACGTAGGTGCTGACGACGGTCACGACCGTACCGCCGACCTCGAAGTCGGCCTCGAGCCACCGCCCGGCACTGTCGAAGTCATCCGCACCGAGGGCCAGCCGGTGGATGACGGGCACGGTACGTGAAGCGAGAGCCACTCCCGCGCGCCCCTTCGCGGTCGCAGCATCGTGCAAAATGTGCCACTCCGGCCCGAGTAGCCCTTCGAGGTCTTCTGTGGATGCCCGCACCTCTTGTAACGCCAGGATGTCGACGTCGCGAACCGCCAGCCACTCGCCCATTCCTTTGCGGAACGCTGCGCGTACCCCGTTCGTGTTGACAGATGCAATGCGGAGCGGAGTGGGCATACCCGCGATTCTACCGAGCGGCGCCGACCTGGGCCTCCGGTTTCGGCCCCCGCAGTTTCTTGTCAGTGAGGTCGATGCCGTCGTCGGTTGCGCTCACCGAGATCCAGGATGCCGCGATGACGATCACCTGGCAGATCAGGTTGAACCAGATCAGCAGGCCGATGATTGCGGCGAACGACGCAAGCAGTGGATTCTTCGTCGCGCCGCTCAGGAGGGTGGAGCCGAGCGCTTTCAGCACACCGAGGGCCACCGCGCCGAGAAGTGAGCCGGAAGCGAGATGACGAAAAGGAACCCGGATCCCCGACACCGTGCGAAAGAATAGCCCGAGCACGATGGTGTCGATCACCAGTCCCAGTAGCAGGCCGACCGAGCGTGCGGCGATCGCAGCGGCGACAGACTGCACATCGATGCCGAGGACGTTGACCACCGCATCCAATGCCGCGGTGCTGAATACCGTCAGCGCGGCAGAGACCAGGAGGGCCACCCCGAAGCCGACAGCCAGTCCGCAATCGCGCAATTTCAGCAGAAGGAAGTTGGTCGGCAATGCGGGCAGCCCAAACATCGCTCGCACGGCGTCTCGGCCAGATGCGAGCCAGCCGAGCGCGGTAAAGATCAGTCCGACGGCCGCGATCGCTCCGGTCCAGCCGAGAATGCCGGCATTCAGCAGTGTGTCTGCGCGCACCGCACCGCCCGACCCGGTATCGACCAGCCCTGGCACCGATATCGACAACAGGCGGAAGAGTGCGTCGCGCAGGCTGGGACTCGATCGAACCACGAAGCCCGCAATCGAGAAACCAACCCAGATGGCGGCGAACACCGCAAAGATCGCCTGATACGAGAGACCGGCCGCGAGGAGCGGTCCCCGCAGGGTGCCATACCGGGTGACGACTCTCACCGGCTTCCAGCGCATCACCCGGGCGGTCAGTCGGGTCAGCGGGGACTGTGTGGTCACCGGTTAACAGTAGCCAGCACGGCTGGCTGAGTAACAGATCGCGGCAGTCATGTTCGACATTGCTTCGGTAGACCCCGGGCGAGAGCTTCCCGTCTGTTCGCGGCGTCGACAAACCGGATCACCGCGCATGCGGAGCACATGCCAGCACTGATCGGGGTGGTCTCGCGTCGTGCCGACCGTTGAGCTACGCGCGCCCGCGCATAACCGCCTGTTTTACTTCCGCGATCGCCTGCGTCACTTGGATGCCGCGTGGGCACGCTTCGGAGCAGTTGAAGGTCGTGCGGCAACGCCACACGCCTTCCTTGTCGTTGAGGATGTCGAGACGAACCTGCGCACCCTCGTCACGCGAGTCAAAGATGAAGCGGTGGGCGTTGACAATCGCCGCCGGGCCGAAATACTGGCCGTCGGTCCAGAACACTGGGCAACTCGAGGTGCACGCCGCGCACAGGATGCACTTGGTGGTGTCATCGAAGCGGGCTCGCTCGACGGGGCTCTGTTTGCGCTCCTTGCCATCCTTCGATGGCGTGTTCGAGATCAGGAAAGGGTTGATCGCCTTGTAGGACTCGAAGAACGGATCCATGTCGACGATGAGGTCCTTCTCGAGCGGCAGACCCTTGATCGCTTCGATGTAGATCGGCTTCGAGATGTCGAGGTCTTTCAGTAGGGTCTTGCACGCGAGACGATTGCGACCATTGATGCGCATGGCATCTGATCCGCAGACTCCGTGAGCGCAGCTGCGCCGAAACGAGAGTGACCCGTCTTGTTCCCACTTGATCTTGTGGAGCGCGTCGAGCACGCGGTCGGTGCCGTACATGACCACATCGAAGTCCTGCCAATACGGCTCGGCATCTTTGTCTGGGTCGAAGCGGCGAACGATAATAGTTGCCGTAAACGACGGAATCTCGTCGGGAACAGTCGGCTTGCTGTCGAGCGTTGCTGTGCTCATCGGTTCGCGCTCTTCATCAGTACTTTCTTTCCATCGGCGGGTAGTTGGTGATCACGACGGGCTTCCAGCCGAGCTTGATGTGCTCGCCTGCATCGGCGGATTCGGGGTCGCCGACAAGGTAGGCCATGGTGTGCACGAGGAAATTTTTATCGTCGCGCTGCGGGTAGTCCTCGCGCATGTGACCGCCGCGGCTCTCCTTGCGATTGCGCGCCGAGTAGACGAGCACCTCGGCGAGGTCGAGCAGGAAGCCGAGTTCCACGGCTTCGAGCAGGTCGGTGTTGAACCGTTTGCCCTTGTCTTGGATCTGAATGTTCTTGTAGCGACCGCGCAGTGTCGCGATGAGCTCGGTAACCTCTTTGAGGCTCTCCTCGGTACGGAAGATCTGCGCGTTGCGGTCCATCGAGTCCTGCAGTTCCTTGCGGATCACCGCGATCCGCTCGGTGCCGTTGCCTGAGCGCACCGCATCCAGCAGGTCACGGATGCCTTTGGCCGGGTTATCGGGGAGCGGTACGAACTCGGCGTTACGAGCGTAGATCACGGCGTTCTTGCCCGCGCGCTTACCGAACACGTTGATGTCGAGCAGCGAGTTGGTTCCGAGCCGGTTGGAACCGTGCACGCTCACGCACGCGCACTCGCCGGCAGCAAAGAGGCCTGGCACGATGTCGGTATTATTGCGCAGCACCTCGGCGTTGTTGGTGGTCGGAATGCCGCCCATCGCATAGTGCGCCGTCGGCAGCACCGGCACCGGCTCCGTGTACGGTTCAACGCCGAGGTAGGTGCGAGCAAACTCGGTGATGTCTGGCAGCTTCTCGTCGATTACGGCCGGCTCGAGGTGGGTGATGTCGAGATAGAGATAGTCCTTATTGGGGCCAGCGCCGCGGCCTTCGCGAATCTCCAAAGCCATCGACCTCGACACGATGTCGCGCGGGGCGAGGTCTTTCAGGGTCGGGGTATAGCGCTCCATGAAGCGCTCGCCGCTCGCGTTCCGCAGAATCGCGCCCTCACCGCGTGCGGCTTCGGAGAGCAGGATGCCGAGTCCGGCCAACCCGGTCGGGTGGAACTGGAAGAATTCCATGTCTTCGAGCGGCAGGCCCGTGCGCCAGATGATTCCCACACCGTCGCCGGTGAGGGTGTGCGCGTTTGATGTTGTCTTGAAGATTTTGCCGAATCCACCGGTCGCGAAGATGATCGCCTTGGCCTGAAAGACGTGCAGGTTGCCGGTCGCGAGCTCGTAGGCGACGACTCCGGACGGCTGCTCAACGCCATCGACCTCGGTCATGACCATGTCGAGCACGTAGTACTCGTTGAAGAAGTTGATTCCCAGGCGCACACAGTTTTGGAACAGCGTCTGCAGGATCATGTGGCCGGTGCGGTCGGCGGCGTAGCACGCGCGGCGCACCGGGGCCTTGCCGTGCTCACGGGTGTGACCGCCGAAACGGCGCTGATCGATCAGCCCATCTGGAGTGCGGTTGAACGGGAGCCCCATGTTCTCGAGGTCGATAACCGCGTCGATGGCCTCCTTTGCGAGAATCTCTGCCGCATCCTGATCGACGAGGTAATCGCCGCCCTTGACGGTGTCGTAGGTGTGCCACTCCCAGTTGTCTTCCTCCACGTTGGCAAGGGCTGCTGCCATTCCGCCTTGGGCGGCTCCGGTGTGGGAGCGCGTGGGGTACAGCTTCGAGATGACCGCGGTGTTGGCGTGCGGTCCTGCCTCGATTGCGGCGCGCATCCCGGCACCGCCAGCACCGACAATGACGATGTCGAACTGGTGGTAGTGAACGCCGTCGATTACGGCGCCGTCTTCAATGTCGGCCACTATCGCCCCTGGCAGAAGCTCGGGACCAGATTGGCGGCTGCTCCGGCGGGGCATGGGTCGAAAGTATAGATCACTAGGGTTCCCAAAATGAGGAGGACAGCGGTTGCCGTGGCCACCGCGATGAGCAGAATTCGCCGGGTGAGCGGCGTGCGGGTGTAGTCGTTAATAAGGGTACGGATGCCGTTCGACCCGTGGATGAGTGCGAGCCACAACAGCAGTGTGTCCCACACCACCCAGAACGGATCGGCGAGCTTGCCGGCAACAAACGCAAAGTCGATGGCGTTGACACCCTTGCCAGAGACGAGGTTGACGAACAGGTGGCCGAATATCAGTATGACGAGCACGAGCCCGCTGGCCCGCATGTAGATCCACCCCCACTTTTCCCCATTGATTCCGCGGCGGCGCGTACGGGCCGGTTTCGGACTTCTGGGAGCTTCAATGGTCGTCATTAGTGCGCTCCGAAGATGTGCATGAACTGGCGTGGTACGAAGCCAACAAGCAGCACGATCCAGAGTGCAATCACGATCCAGAACATGAGCCGCTGGTACTTGGCTCCCACGCTCCAGAAGTCGATCAGGATGATGCGCAATCCATTCAGTGCGTGGAACCCGATGGCCACGACAAGTGCCGTCTCGCCTAAGCCCATGATGGGTGTCTTGTAGGTATTGATGACCGCGTTGTAGGCCTCGGGGCTTAACCGAACGAGAGACGTGTCGAGGATGTGCACGAGGAGGAAGAAGTAGATCGCTACACCCGTGATGCGGTGTAGCACCCACGACCACATTCCCTCTCGACCTCGATAGACCGTGCCTACGAGGCGCTTGGGTGGCTTGATGACAGGCGCACGCCGACTGGTCGTGGCCAGGGTACCCGCCGTTTTATCTGGCAAGAGCAACCCTCCTTGCGGATGATTCGGACCGCGTCGTGGCGGCGATGACCGTTCAGTACTCGAACACTTTCCAGTGTATTCCGCACCCGGCGAGCGTGATGCCACGGCGAACCGAAATAGCTTGATTTCGAGATACTTTTAGCAAGATCCGCGTCTTTGGGCCGTCATTTTTCTGACCAAGCACCACCGCTCGGCAACGTGCAGCATCACGCCGCGCTCGCCGCGCACGCACCTCCCGTGGTGGGGCGGGTGCGCCAAGCTTGTGGCCGAAGCCCGGGTGAAGAGCAGGCGACCGTTGATAACCAGTCGGAAAGGGGTCTGCCGGCGGTTTCTTCGGTGAGCACGCGTGCCGCTGAAACCGCACGATGATCCTGGTCACCACTGGCGCGAGGTACCTGGTCACGCGAACATTCGACTACCAGTGGATGCTGTTGTGGGCATTCGAGCGACGAGCGCGGGCAATCGCGACGTGCGCTCACTACCTGTGATTGTGCAGGTCAGCTGGTCGCGAGCGCGGGCACCCGTGCCGCGATCGCCTGCTCGTAGTAGCGAACGAGTTCGGCGCAGACGCCGTCCCAGGTGCGGCCGAGCACGGCGCGTCTGCCCGCCTCGCCCATGCGTGAACGCAACTCGCCGTCTCGAGAAAGCAGGGCGACGCGTGCTCGCAGCATCGCGGAATCCGTTGGATCAACGAGAAAGCCGTTGACGCCAGAATCGACGAGGTCGATGGGTCCGCCCGCCCGCGGCGCGATCACCGGCAGCCCGCTCGCGTGCGCTTCTTGAATGGTCTGGCCAAACGTCTCTTCGGTGCCGGTGTGCACAAAGAGATCGAAGCTCGCGTACGCAGCCGCAAGCTCGGCACCGGTGAGTTTGCCGAGGTAGCTCACCGGCATCCCGCGCAGCTCGCGTTTGACCGCGGCGAGCGATGGCCCTTCCCCCACGATCGCGAGGTGAATGCCGCTCAGCCCGCGCAACACCGAGAGCCTCTCCACTTGTTTCTCGGGGGCGATCCGCCCGACGTAGCCCACGATGGTTTCCCCGCCCGGTGCCATGCGCTGCCGCAGCAGCTTGACGGTGGTGGAGCGACGGTTGTGGGGGTGGTAGGTGGTGAGATCGACGCCGCGACCCCAGCGCGCGAGTCGTTCGACGCCTGCGCCGACCAGATCGTCCATCGATGAGGTCGATGGGGCGAGCGTGATGGTGGCCCCGTCGTGAATCCAGCGCACCATGCGCCAGGCGAAGCGAGTTGCGGCACCGAGATGGTTTCTGCGGGCGTAGCCAGCGACATCCGTTTGGAAGATTGCGACGCTCGGGATGTCGAGGCGGCCGCCTGCCGCAATCGCCTGCGCTCCGAGCAGGAACGGCGAAGCGGCGTGAATGACGTCAGGGCGGAAGTCGGCGATCAGTTTTTGCACCATCGGGTTCGGAAGCCCAACCGGAAACTGGCGGTAGGCGAACGCCGGAACCTCGTGCACCGGAAAGCCCGCATAGCGCTGCGGTGCCCCGGCGGCCGGAACGATCACGATCGCTTCGTGTCCATTCGCTCGTAGGTAGTCGAGCACCTTGCATACGCTATTGGTGACGCCGTTGACAGTGGGAAGGAAACTTTCGCTCACAACCGTTACGCGCATGCCGCTGACGCTACGCAGCCTGGGTGGCGAGAGGGTGAATGGCACATTAAGTCTAGGGTTGGTCGCATGTCTCAGCCTTCGCGAAGCATCGATCGCTTCTACAGCGTGATTCCGGCCGGCGGTGTCGGTTCCCGACTATGGCCGCTCTCGCGGGCGGATGCCCCCAAGTTTCTGCATGACCTCACCGGGTCGGGTCAAACACTCCTCAAAGACACCTGGGACCGACTCGTGCCGCTCTCGGGCCCTGAGCGCATCATGGTAGTGACGGGGCGCGCTCATCGGGCAGCAGTTGAGGTGCAATTGCCCGAGCTTACCGATAACAATGTCGTGCTCGAGAGCGAGCCGAAGGATTCTTCGGCGGCAATCGGTCTTGCCGCGGCGATCCTGGCCAAGCGCGAACCGGATGTCATTATCGGCTCGTTCGCGGCCGATCATGTCATCACAGACACCCGCCGGTTTCGCGCGGCGGTGGTCGAGGCTGCTGCCGCGGCAGACGCTGGGTACATCGCGACGATCGGTATCACGCCCACCGAACCGGCTGTGGGCTTCGGGTACATTCGCTGCGGTGGGCCGATCACTATTCCGCGGGCGCCGAGTGCCGTTCTCGTGGAGACTTTCGTCGAGAAACCCGATCTTGAGACCGCGCAGCACTATGTCGCAGACGGCGACTATCTGTGGAACGGTGGCATGTTTATCGCCCGTGCCGATGTGCTTCTCGCCCAGCTTGGCGAGTCGGACCCGGCACTTCTCGCGGGTCTTCTGGAGCTGGCCGATGCGTGGGACACTCCTCAGCGGGGGGCCGTCGTCGACAAGGTGTGGCCGGGGCTCGCCAAGATCGCGATTGACTACACCGTTGCGGAGCCAGCGGCACTTGCCGGGCGACTCGTTGTGATCCCTGGTGACTTCGACTGGGACGACGTCGGTGACTTCGCGTCGATTGGCAAACTGCATTCACGCGGGCGCAAATCTGACCTTGCAATCCTGGGCGAGAACGCGCGAGTGCTCTCTGACTCGTCAAGCGGTGTCGTGATCGCGCAGAGTGGTCGCCTCATCTCCCTGATTGGCGTGACCGACATCGTCGTCGTCGACACTCCGGATGCGCTTCTGGTCACCACGACGGCGAACGCCCAGCGAGTGAAGGCAGTCGTGGATGCGCTCAAGCTCTCCGGCCGCTACGACGTGCTGTGAATACCGCTGCTCATCGTGGTAATACATTTCCGCTTCATTTCGGCGTGATCGCGGCTGTGTAACTCTTCGGCGTCGGCCAGCACATTAATCTGCTCAGAATGCGTAACATTCGGTAACCTGTAGCAACATAAGTCCCAGCATCTTCCGTTGGGCAGCACCTTGGAGGACACCTTGAGAATCACTTCTCGCGGCCGCGTACTTGGCGGTATCGCATTGATCGGATCGAGCGCACTCGTGCTCGCTGGTTGCGCAGCAGCACCCACGACATCTACTGCCGGACCCACAACAGCACCTAATTTCCTACCCTGCATGGTTTCAGACACCGGTGGTTTCACTGACCACTCGTTCAATGAGTTGGGTCTCAACGGACTGCAGAGCTCGGCCAAGAAGCTTGGTGTCGGGGAGAAGCATGTGCCATCCGCAACCGCGGACGACTTCGTACCAAACATCCAGAGCCTCCTTGCCGAGAACTGCAAGCTCATCGTCTCGGTCGGCTTCAACCTGTCGTCAGCGACCATCGCAGCGGCCAAGGCCAATCCGACCGCGATGTTCGCGATTGTTGACGACGGACTCGACCCGACCAACTCGGGCAAGTCATCGGTAGCGAACGGCAAGCCGATTCTCTTCGACACCGCCGAGGCCGCGTTCCTTGCTGGCTATGCTGCCGCGAGCTACTCGAAGAGCGGCGTTGTTGGCACGTTCGGCGGCATTCAGATTCCGCCGGTGACCATCTTCATGGACGGCTTCGTAGACGGTGTCGCGTACTTCAACACGGTCAAGGGCAAGAATGTCAAGGCTCTTGGGTGGGACAAGAAGGCGCAGACCGGCGTCTTCACGGGCGGCTTCGCGGCCGGCGTTGAGGCCAAGAACGCTGCACAGGGTCTTCTCGACCAGGGCGCAGATGTGCTACTTCCGGTAGGTGGACCGATCTACCAGAGCGCCGCGCAGGCTATCCGCGACAAGGGCGCTAACATCGCGCTCATCGGTGTGGATGCCGACCTCTACCTCACCGACCCGAAGGTCAAGGACCTCCTTCTGACCTCGGTTATGAAGGGTGTCGACGTCGGTGTGTCGACGGTAGTAAACCTCGCAGCCACCGGCACCTTCAACAACACCGCATTCGTGGGCACGCTCGCGAACGGTGGAGTAGGAATAGCGCCGTTCCATGACCTGGCATCTAAGGTAGACGCCGGTCTCCAGGCAGAGCTCGACGCGATTAAGGCGAAGATCGTCTCCGGTGACCTCAAGGTGACGTCGCCTGCAACGCCTAAGTAGTTAGCAGCACGCACGACCGGCACTACAGGCTCGGGGAGGCCAGCAACGCTGGCCTCCCCGTTCCGTGTACAACGAATAGATTGGCCTCATGAAGCTCGAGCTCCGCGGCGTGACAAAAAAGTTCGGCTCGCTGGTGGCGAATGACCGCATCACCCTCACCGTCGAGAGTGGAGAAATCCACTGCCTCCTCGGTGAGAATGGCGCGGGCAAGTCCACCCTGATGAATGTGCTCTACGGCCTTTATCAGGCTGACGAGGGTGAAATCCTGCTCGACGGCGTCGTTCAGCACTTCTCCGGCCCGCGCGATGCGATCAACGCTGGGATCGGCATGGTACATCAGCACTTCATGCTCATCCCGGTGTTTACTGTCGCCGAAAACGTCATGCTCGGCCACGAGCAGACGACGTTCGGGGGCCGTCTCGATCTGGATGCATCGCGCGCTAAAGTACGCGAGATCTCGGCCAGATTCGGCTTCGAGATCGACCCAGATGCAGTCATCGAAGATCTGCCGGTGGGAGTGCAGCAGCGCGTCGAGATCATCAAGGCCTTGTCTCGCGACGCGAAGGTTCTCGTTTTCGACGAACCAACAGCAGTACTGACCCCTCAGGAAACCGACGAGCTGATGGCCATCATGCGCCAGCTCAAGGCCAATGGCACGTCGATCGTGTTCATTACCCATAAACTGCGCGAGGTGCGCGAGGTTGCCGATCGAATCACCGTGATCCGTCTTGGCGCCGTGGTGGGCGAGGCGAGCCCGAGCGCGAGCAATACTGAGCTCGCATCCATGATGGTCGGCCGCGCCATCGATCTGACCATCGCGAAAGGCCCGGAGCTACCCGGTGACGTGTCGCTCATCGTCACGAGCCTCTCGGTCATCGACTCCCGCGCCCAGTACGTCGTGAAGAACGTCAGTTTCGAGGTACGAGCAGGTGAGATCCTCGTGATTGCTGGTGTTCAGGGTAACGGCCAGACTGAGCTCACCGAGGCGATTTTGGGCCTACAAAGCCGCGTCGAAGGGTCGATCACGCTCAACGGCGAGGAACTGGTCGGCCGACCAGTCGGTGGCATGCTCGATGCCGGGGTCGGTTTCATTCCGGAGGACCGCACCGAAGATGGACTCGTCGCCGAGTTTACGATCGCGGAGAATTTGATGCTCGACCGATCGATGGGTGCGCCATTCGTTCGGTGGGGAACACTGCAACTCGGTACGCTCGACGAGTTCGCTGAGGCGACGCTGATCGAGTTCGACATCCGTGCTCAGGGGATAACCACCCGAGTCGGCACGTTGTCAGGAGGCAACCAGCAAAAAGTCGTTCTCGCCCGTGAACTGAGTCGCGATCTGCGGCTGTTTGTGGCCGCCCAACCGACTCGCGGACTTGACGTTGGGTCAATCGAATTCGTGCACACCCGCATCGTGCAGGCTCGCGACTCGGGTATCCCCGTGGTCGTCGTGTCTACGGAACTCGATGAGGTCGTTGCGCTAGCCGACCGCATTGCGGTGATGTACCGCGGCGGAATAGTGGGCATCGTGCCGGCGAATACGCCGCGCGACGTGCTTGGCCTCATGATGGCCGGAGAGATTCCAGAAGGAGTGGCCGCGTGACCGACAATCAGAAGCCCGTCACAGGCGCGAAGATCGCGTCCGGCTTTGCTGGCGAGCCCGTTCAGAGCCCGAGCGGGGCACACGCGAACGGGGTAGACGCGAATCAGGTAGATCCGATCGTGGCCGCGCCAACCGAACCCGCCCCGCCACCGGCCGCGAACCGCATTATCACCGAGATTCTCGGCGGTAATGCGATGATCTCGTTCCTCGCGATCGTGCTCGCCCTCGCGATCGGTAGCGTGCTGATCGCATTTACCAACCCGGCTGTGCAGACTTCCACCGGGTACTTCTTGTCGCGACCCGGAGATACCTTTTCTGCGATCGCCAACGCCATCGTCGGCGCGTATGCTGCCCTGTTCCAGGGGTCCGTCTACAACTTTGAGCGATCCGACTTCATCAATGGGATTAAGCCCCTCACCGAGACGCTTACCTTCGCTACTCCGCTGATCGCGGCCGGGCTCGGCGTCGCTCTCGCTTTTCGGGTAGGGCTCTTCAACATCGGTGGGCGTGGCCAGATCATCATTGCCGCGGCGTGCGCGGGGTGGGTGAGCTGGTCGTTCCCGATGCCTTACTTCTTGCACATGCTCGTGGGCGTGCTCGCGGCCGTCGTCGGAGGCGCGATTTGGGGTGGCCTCGTTGGTCTGTTGAAGGCGCGCACCGGTGCGCACGAGGTGATCGTCACGATCATGCTCAACTATGTCGCCTACTATCTAGTGTCATTTCTCCTGCGCACTCCCGGCGCCCTGCAGGCGTCAGGGTCGAACAATCCGAAGTCGCCCGCCGCTCTCGACACGGCGATCATGCCGAACCTATCTAACCTGCTGAGCGTGCTCTTCCCGGGCGCCCCGGTCGGCACGTTCCGGCTCAACTTCAGTTTCGTCTTGGTAATTCTGGCAACGTTCCTTGTCTGGTACATTCTGACTCGATCGAGCCTCGGCTTTCGCTTCCGCGTCGTCGGGCAAAACCCGAACGCCGCGCGTGTGGCGGGCATCGACGTCAACCGAATGTACATTGTGGCTCTGGTGATTTCAGGGGGGCTCGTCGGTCTGGCTGGCGCTTCGCAAGTGCTCGGAACGAATACGACGGGGTTCACTGCTGGCATCGACGGGGGGATCGGCTTTGACGCGATTACCGTTGCGCTCCTGGGGCGATCGCGGCCATGGGGAGTGTTCTTCAGCGGTATTTTGTTCGGGGCGTTGAAAGCGGGCGGTTACACAATGCAGGCGTCGCAAGGAGTTCCTATCGAAATTATCTTGGTCGTGCAATCGGTGATCGTGCTGCTCATTGCGGCCCCGCCGCTCGTGCGGTCGATTTTTCGACTTCCAGCTCCGGGCTCGCCGGTGCGAGCTGCCCGACGACCCGGCCGTCTGACGGAAGTGGTGACCAAGTGAGCTCCACACTCTCGAGCCCTGCTCTTGCGGGAGCCACAACGTCGCCAGTGCACGAAAAGGTGATCGTACGGGATTGGAAGTTCCCGGTTGCGCTCGATTTTTTTGCGCTGGTTGCGCTGATTATTGCGTTCGCTATCCCACGCGCAGGCGTAAGTGCCTTCCGGCTCTCGACCGACAGCGACGTGCTAAAGCTTGCTCCCGTTATGATGCCGACCACCAGCACCGTGATCGTGGTGGCGATCCTGCTCACGGTGCTCGCGGTGCTGTCCCATTGGTTCGTGCTGCGAGGGAAAGTCGGGCGCACGCCGCTCTGGCTTACGGCGGTATTCGCCATCCTGGTCCTGTTTGCTTTTCTCACCTGGGCGGCATCGGGACACACAATCCAGGTTCCCGGGCTTCTGATCGGTACCCTGACGCTGAGCGTGCCGCTCATCTTTGGCGCTCTCGGTGGCGTTATCTCCGAGCGAGTGGGTGTTGTTAACGTGGCGATCGAAGGGCAATTGCTCTTCGGTGCGTTCTCCGCCGCGATCGTCGGTACGGTAACGCACTCGCCATTTGCCGGGCTGATTGCAGCAGTGATAGCAGGCGTTCTCGTCTCGTTTGTGCTTGCCGCGTTCTCCATCAAGTACATCGTCGACCAAGTTATTGTCGGCGTCGTACTGAACGTACTCGTTACCGGCCTCACGAGTTTCTTCTACGCGAAGGTGCTCACGGTAGACGCCGCCACGCTCAATTCGCCGGAGCGCTTTGCTGCAATCGATATTCCGGTGCTCTCGCAGATACCTCTCATCGGGCCCGTGCTGTTTCGGCAGACAATCATCGTCTACGTCATGTACATCGCGATCTTTGCGGTGTGGTTCGGTCTGTTCAAGACGCGCTGGGGGCTACGGGTACGCGCGGTCGGCGAACATCCGACGGCTGCCGATACGGTCGGTATCAACGTCAAGCGCACGCGATTCTGGACGGTCTCACTCGCGGGGGCAATCGCCGGCATCGGCGGCGCGTACTACACACTGGACGTCGTCGGGTCGTTCAACAAGGAGATGACGAACGGAGCAGGCTTCATCGCGCTTGCCGCGGTCATCTTCGGGCGCTGGGACCCGATTCGTGCGACGCTCGCGGGCCTCCTCTTCGGCTTCGCGACGAACCTGCAAAACGCACTCAGCATCATTGGTTCGCCGGTGCCGAGCGAGTTCATGTTGATGCTTCCGTACGTCGTGACGATCTTCGCGGTCGCCGGGCTCGTGGGCCGGGTTCGCGCACCAGCGGCATCCGGCAAGCCGTACATCAAGTCATGACGATCCTGCCGTCAATGACCGCGACCGACTGGGACGAGCTGCGCGCGGTGGCGATCGCGGCCATGGGGCACGCCTATGTTCCGTACTCGAATTTTCCGGTCGGTGCCGCTGCAATCGTGGATGACGGCCGCGTGATCTCGGGCGCGAACGTCGAAAACGCGTCATTCGGTCTCACGCTGTGCGCCGAGTGCGCGCTCGTCTCGAGCCTGCACATGACGGGTGGCGGCAAGCTCGTCGCCTTCAGTTGCGTCGATGGGCAGGGCGCTGCGCTCATGCCGTGCGGTCGCTGTCGCCAGTTGCTCTACGAACATTCCGCCGAAGGAATGTTGTTGGATACCGTCTCGGGCATCCGCACGATCGACGAAGTGCTTCCCAATGCCTTCGGGCCACGCACCCTCGAGGAGTACCGCTCATGAGCGTCGTCGAACCATTCGACGTCGTAGACCTCATCCGTAGCAAGCGTGATGGCGGCGCGCTCGACTCACCCGAGATCGCCTGGCTTATCGATGCATATACCCGCGGATACGTGGCCGAGGAACAGATGGCCGCGATGGCGATGGCCATTTTCCTCAACGGCATGACGCGCAGTGAGATCCGTGACCTGACGATGGCGATGATTGCCAGCGGCGACACGATGAATTTCGACACCCTCGGCAAGCGCACGACCGACAAACACTCCACCGGTGGCGTCGGCGACAAGATCACCCTGCCGCTCACCCCGCTCGTGGCGTCGTTTGGAGTTGCGGTGCCGCAGCTGTCTGGTCGCGGCCTCGGGCACACCGGAGGCACGCTCGATAAGTTGGAAAGTATTGCGGGGTGGCGAGCATCGATCAGCCCAGCCGAGATGCGTGCTCAGCTGGCAGACGTCGGCGCCGTTGTGTGTGCTGCAGGCTCGGGCCTTGCGCCAGCAGACGGCAAGCTCTACGCGCTCCGTGACATAACGGGTACGGTCGAGGCAATACCGCTCATCGCGAGCTCGATCATGAGCAAGAAGATTGCGGAGGGGACATCCGCTCTCGTGCTCGACGTGAAGTTCGGGTCTGGAGCGTTTCTACAAGATATTGAGCGCAGCCGCGAATTGGCCAGCACCATGGTGGCGCTCGGCACCGATGCCGGCGTCGCGACAACGGCGTTCCTCACCAATATGAATGTTCCGCTCGGCCGCGCGATCGGCAACGCGAACGAGGTTCGTGAATCGTTGGAGGTGCTTGCCGGCGGTGGTCCCACCGATGTCGTTGAGCTTACGGTCACGTTTGCCCGGGAGATGCTGGCGCTCGTCGGCCAGACCGATGTCGATGTGGCCCCGGCGCTGCAGGATGGTCGCGCCATGGACACCTGGCGGCGCATGATCGCCGCCCAGGGCGGAGACCCCGATGCTGCGCTACCCGTCCCGCGTGAAACCTCGACGGTGACCGCGGACCGCGACGGGGTAGTGGTCGAGCAACGTGCACTGCCGTTTGGTATTGCGGCGTGGCGCCTTGGCGCCGGTCGAGCTCGCAAGCAAGACCCGGTCGCTCATGCCGCTGGCATCGACCTGCATGCCAAGCCCGGTGATATCGTGACGAAGGGGCAGCCCCTGTTCACGCTCAACACGGATGAGCCCGAGCGTTTTGCACGCGCACTTGAGGCGCTCGATGGGGCCTATCGAATCGGTGCGCACGGCGACGCGGTTATCGACGGCGGCCCGCTCGTGGCGGGGCGCATCGACTAGAGCTCCGGGTCACCGATTCTCTCGAGCGCATCTACCACGAGTGCCCAGAACTTCTCGTGATCGAGGTTCAGTGCGACCTGTGTGGTGCACTGCGCTGGAGCGGGTGCGCGAAAGTCGGCGACCGTCATACCGAGGGTAAGCGTGCCGGTGAGTTCGACATCCAGCGGCACCTTCACCACCTTCATCACGCTCGGGTCGATCACGTAGGCGACGGCGCACGGGTCGTGCACAGGCGGGTGATCGAAGCCCTGCTGGTCTTTGTAGGTGTGGGCGAAAAACTCGAGCAACTCGCCGACGAAGCGTGCTGGACCAGTACCCACGGCGGCGATCGCGGCCGCGACATCCGGAGTTGCAAGCGCCTGGTGGGTCACGTCGAGGCCGACCATGGTGAGCGGCCACGTCTCGTTGAATACGATATGGGCGGACTCAGGGTCGATCACGATATTGAACTCACTGGTGGCGCTCCAGTTTCCCACGTGAACGCCTCCACCCATGAGCACGACCTCTTTGACGCGTGCGGCAATACGCGGTTCTTTGCGCACGGCGAGCGCGATATTCGTGAGGGCGCCGGTGGGCACCAGAGTGATGGTGCCGGGTTCGTTCTGCATAATCGTGTCGATGATGAGGTCGACGGCGTGCCTCGGGTCGAGTTCAATTGTTGGTTCGGGTAGAACCGGTCCATCGAGCCCACTCTCGCCGTGGATACTCGCGGCCACCTCGACCTCGCGCACGAGCGGACGGTGGGCCCCTCTCGCGAAGGGCACGCCGGTGATGCCGGCGACTCGTGCGACGGCGAGCGCGTTGCGTGTGACCTTCTCAATTGTCTGGTTGCCCATCACGGTCGTCACGGCAACGAGGTCGATGGCTGGGCTTCCGTATGCCAGCAGCATGGCGACAGCATCGTCATGGCCGGGGTCGCAGTCGAGGATGATCTTCGTGGGCACAAAAAAATCATATATGAAAGTGACCCTCGCATATGAAATACTTCGGAGATGGATGACCTTGTCACGCGTGGTACCGCTCGTACCGAATGGATCCGCTCGCGCATGCCTCTCCTGAGAGCTGCGCGCGCCGAATTCGCTGTCAGTGGGCCATTCGTCGGTCGGCGTATTGGCATGTCGCTGCACATCGAGCCGAAGACCGCTGTGCTCCTTGAGGTTCTCGCCGCCGGTGGTGCCGAAATCGTCGCGACCGGCAACCATGGCTCCACGCAGGATGACATCGTTGCCTTCCTGCGATCGCAGGGCATGACAGTGTTCGGGTCGCGCGATGACACGCTCGACATGCACTACGCAAACGTTGCGAGCGTGCTCGAGGCCGCCCCCGACATCCTGCTCGACAACGGCGGCGATCTCGTCGCGGGCGTGATCGCGAGCGGAGCGTCCGTGATTGGCGGCACCGAAGAGACCACATCGGGCGGTAACCGCTTGCGCGGAGAACTGGCCGGTCGCGTTCCGTTCCCGGTGATCGTGATCAACGACAGCATGCTCAAGGCGATCGGCGAGAATCGTCATGCCGTGGGGCAGTCGGTGGTCGAAAGCATCATGCGCATCACCAACCTCATGATTCCAGGCCGCCGCTTTGTGGTTGCCGGGTATGGCTGGTGCGGCCGCGGGATCGCGCAATACCTTCGCGCGTTCGGCGGCAAAGTAGCCGTTGCCGAGATCGATGAGCTGAAGGCATTCGAGGCCGCGATGGACGGATACCGTGTCGATGATATCGGCAACCTCGCCGAGTGGGGCGAGGTATTTATCACGGCGACGGGACAGCCTGACGTCCTAACCTCGACCGTGTTCGACCGGTTGCAGAATGGGGCGGTTCTCGCGAATGCTGGCCATTTCCCCTGGGAGATCGATGTCGCGGCGCTTAAAGCGACGGCGACGGGCGTGGCTCAGCTTGATAGCGCTATCGAACGCATCGATCTAGCAGACGGTCGCCAGCTGATCCTCCTCGCCGGGGGTCGCATGATGAACCTCGCCGGGCGTGAACCGAAGGGCAACTCGCTTGAGTCGATGGACCTGGGGTTTCTGCTGCAGTCGCTGTCGCTCGAACGCATCGCCACCTCGTTCGCGAGTTTGCCGCCCGGTGCCCAATCGGTCCCGGATGACATCGACCGCGAGATCGCGCGTCGAATGGTGCGCGCGATGGCCGCGCACCGCTAAGCATGACTGAACCAACCCCTGACTACTCGGTTCCTGCGCTCGATAAAGCACTCGATATTCTTGAGCTACTGGCGTCAGAGGCGGGCGGGCTCTCGCAGCTCGAGGTCGCTGATGCCGTTGGCCGCAGTACGAGCCAAATCTTCCGGGTGCTGGCCACCCTGGAGCGACGCGGCTACCTCTACCGAGATCGGCAGTCTGGGTTGTACTCGCTGTCGACCGCGATGTTCGACCTCGCGCATCGGCATCCGCCGCTCCGTGGGCTCGTGCAACTCGCCTTGGGGCCTATGCGCGATCTATCGGCGATCATCGCGCAATCGTGCAATTTGAGTGTCCTCGATGCTGACCGGGTGCGGGTAGTCGCGCAGGTCGAGTCGCCCGCCGACTTCGGCTATCGGGTTCGAGTAGGAGCGACCTTTTCGGTCGAGACGACAGCGACCGGCGCGGTGCTCGCAAGTGGTGCGGCGAGTGACGTGCGCCAGTGGGCCAGCGTGTCGTCGCCCGCGGGGCTCTCCGCTGCTGGCTATCTGTCGAGAGCTGACCCGATGCAGCCCGGCATCACGGACGTCGTCGTGCCGATCGTGGGTCGAGCTGGCACGACCGCCGCCGCTCTCACCGTGCCCTACATTGCCACGACCGTCAGCGCAGTCGACCTGAATAGTGTGATTGCGGCGGCAGTAGCAACCGGTCAGGTGATTTCTGAACGATTGCAGGGAACCTGAGCATCAGCGACCGATAGATTTGTCGCATGAATACCCCCCAGGACGACTACCTCATGCCCGACGGCGGCGCGAGCATTACTGCCCTTCCCAAAATTTCGCTGCACGATCACCTTGATGGTGGCCTGCGCCCCCAGACGATTATTGAGCTTGCCGACGAAATCGGTCTGCAGATTCCGGCAACGGATGCCGCTGCTCTCGGTGACTGGTTTGCCGACAAGTCAGACAGCGGCTCTCTCGTCGAATATCTCAAAACTTTCGATGTGACCATCGCCGTCATGCAGACCGAGGCCGGACTCGCCAGAGTAGCTCGCGAATTCGTGCTCGACCTTGCTGCTGACGGCGTGATCTACGGCGAGATTCGCTGGGCCCCCGAGCAGCACCTCACTCGTGGGCTCACGCTCGACCAAGTGGTCGAGGCGGTGCAGGCAGGTCTCGAGCAGGGAATCGACGATGTGCGCGATGCTGGTTCTGGCATCCGCGTCGGGCAGTTGGTGAGTGCCATGCGCCACGCCGACCGCGGACTCGAGATTGCCGAGCTGGCGGTTCGGCATCGCGACAACGGCGTTGTCGGGTTTGACATCGCGGGAGCCGAAGCCGGGTTTCCGGCGGGTAAACTGCGCGATGCTTTCGACTTCCTAGCGCAGAACTTCTTCCCTGCCACCGTGCACGCGGGCGAAGCGGACGGCCTCGAGAGCATCCGCGGCGCGCTCTTCGATGGGCGCGCGCTGCGCCTCGGCCACGGAGTGCGCATCGCCGAAGACATCTCCACGGCGCGCGAGGACGACGAGAACACCTATATGACGATCGGGCCCGTTGCACAATGGGTGAAGGATCGCGAGATCGCTCTTGAGCTTTCGCCGAGTTCGAACCTGCAGACCGGTGCAATCGCTCAGTGGGGTGACGAGCTCATTGACCATCCGTTCGACCTGCTCTACCAACTTGGCTTCCACGTGACCGTCAACACAGACAACCGTCTGATGAGTCGCACGACTCTTAGTCGCGAACTCGCGCTGTTGGCAGACGCCTTCGATTACGAAGTCGCCGACCTCGAGGTTTTCCAACTCAATGCGGCAGCGTCAGCCTTCCTTCCGCTCGAAGACCGGGAAGATCTCGCCGAGCAGCTCATCGCGGGGTTCGAGCAAGCCTGATGCCGCTGCCTCCTCTGCCTGCCACCGCGATCATTCTCGGTGCGCACGCGCACGACTGGTGTACTGCCGTCCGTTTGGTCGGAATGGCCTTGGTCGCGTCTGGTGCTGCGAAACCCGGGTATGCAGACGAGATGATTCGCATGATCGAGGAACACGGTCCGTACGTTGTGATCGCTCCGGGGCTGGCTCTCGCACACGCTCGTCCCGGCCCAGACGTTCTGGCAGACGGAATCGCTGTCGCGACGCTCGCGACGCCGGTTGCGTTTGGGCATCCGCACAACGATCCGGTGAGTGTCGTGCTCGGCCTGGCTATCGCGGATGCATCGAATCACCTCGCTACCGTGGCGGCGATCGCCAACCTGTTCAATGACTCGCGTGCGATCGAGGAGCTTCGGGCAGCGACGAGTGTCGCCGAAGTGCAGAAAATCATGGGGGCGGCGGCGTGAAGATCGTTACGATTTGTGGGGCCGGAATCGGCAGTTCGGGCATTCTCAAGGTCAACACCGAGCGCGTGCTCACCCGCCTAGCTATTAGTGCAGACGTTGTTGCCGCCGATATCGCATCGGTGCATGCCGTCGCGGGCGATGCTCAGGTCATCCTCACGTCGGCTGAATTCGTGGATGCCATCGGCCAGACCTTCGCCGACGTGATCGTGATCGACAACTACTTCGATACTGCTGAACTCACGCGCAAGCTCGAAAAGGCGCTGGGGTAGCGCTGCGGCTGACCGCCCCCCGGTTCAGTTGGCGATCTGACGCATCCCGCTATCGAGTTCATCGACCACGGCCTGAGCGGCCGCAATCCGTTCATCGGGGGTGCCCTGCGTCGATGATGCGTCGATGTAGATTTTTAGTTTTGGTTCGGTGCCGCTCGGGCGCACGATGACGCGAGCGCCGCACGTGAACCAGAGGCGCAGGATATCGCTCGGCGGGAAATCGCCCACGCCGTCAAGGAAGTCATCGATGCGATCGACCGACAGCGAGCCGACGACCGTGGGCGGGTTTGCCCTCAGCCATGCCATGATGCGGGGGATATCGGCAAGGTCATCGACCCGCAGCGAAATTTGCGACGATGCGAAGGCCCCAAATTTCGCAGCGAACGCTCGCTCATGGTCGGCGAACGTGACGCCATGCTCGCTGAGTCCTGCAAAGAGCGACAGAAATTCGAGGGCGGCAGAAATGCCGTCTTTGTCGCGTACCTTCTCGGGGTCGACGAGGTAGCCGAGAGCCTCTTCGTAGCCGAAGCCGAGCCCAGGAACGCGCGAGATCCACTTGAACCCGGTGAGCGTTTCTACGAATTCCAGTCCGTACTCCTGCGCAATCGCGCCGAGCGCGGGTGAGCTCACGATCGATGCAGCCACGCGAGCACCAGTACCGGCCAGGCGTTCGGCGGCGCGCCAGCCCAGCAACCAGCCCACCTCGTTGCCAGAGAGGCGGCGCCAGCCTGCGGCCGTTGGTAGTCCGATCGCGAGCCGGTCGGCATCGGGGTCGTTGGCGATGACTAGTTCGGCGTCGAGCTCGGTCGCGAGTGCGAAGGCAAGATCCATGGCACCAGGCTCTTCAGGGTTGGGGAAGATCACAGTGGGAAATTTCGCATTCGGCTCAACCTGCTGCAGCACGGGGGTGGGCGCACCAAAGCCCGCAGCCTCGAACACCCGGTGCACGGTCTCCCAACCGACGCCATGCATGGGCGTGTACACGACCAGCGGGCGACGGGTTGGGCGCTTGACGATGGCTACGGTACGGGTGACGTATTCGTCAAGCACCGACTCGCCTGCGGTTTCGAAGTGAAGGGAACGCGGGAGGTCGGCGATCGAACCGCTCGCCACCCGCTCGATCTCGGCGGCGATGAGTCCGTCGAGCGGGGGCACGATTTGCGAGCCCTGGTCTGTGCCGCCCAGGTAGACCTTGTAGCCGTTATCCGTTCCCGGATTGTGGCTTGCCGTCACCATCACGCCGGCGCTCGCCGCGAGGTGGCGTACGGCGAAGGCCAGCACCGGGGTGGGTAAGGCGCGCGGCAGCAGGATGGCGCGCACACCCGCGCCCGCCATGACCTCGGCGGTGTCGTGCGCGAATACGCGCGAGTTTGTGCGCGCGTCATAGCCGATGACAACGCTCGGATGCGGCTCGCGGGCCAGCAGGAACGCCGCCAACCCGCCAGCCGCCTGCGCCACGAGCACGCGGTTCATGCGGTGCGGACCGGCACCAAGTTCGCCGCGCAGACCCGCGGTGCCGAACTCGAGGCGCGCCGAGAACCGGTCGTCGAGCGCGGCCATGGCGCCAGGCACACCGGCTTCGGTTGCCTCAAGAAGCGACGTCAGTTCGGCGCGGGTCGTGGCATCCGGATCCTGAGCAACCCAGGCCCGTGCGTCATCGATGTGCCCCACTAGATGAGTTCGACGATCTTCGCCAGGAGTGCGCCGATGACCGCCTCGGCATTCCGTCCCGCCTCAATGACTTCTGTGTGGCTAAGCGGCGTCTTCTGGATGCCCGCCGCGAGGTTGGTGATGAGCGACATCCCGAGGATCTCCATCCCAGCCTCGCGGGCGGCGATTGCCTCAAGAGCAGTGGACATACCCACGATGTGGCCGCCGATGGCCTTCGCCATCTGCACTTCGGCCGGGGTCTCATAGTGCGGGCCGCGAAACTGGCAGTACACGCCCTCGTCAAGGCTGGGATCAACCGCGCGAGCCAGGTCGCGCAGCCGCGTGCTGTACAGGTCGGTCAGGTCAATGAACGTCGCGCCCTCCAGCGGCGAGTTCGCCGTGAGGTTGATGTGGTCGCTGATCAGCACTGGCGTACCGGGCTTCCATGATTCGCGGATGCCACCTGCACCGTTCGTGAGAATCATGGTCGAGGCGCCAGTTGCGGCCGCGGTGCGCACCGAGTGCACGACTCGTCGAACGCCGTGGTTCTCGTAGTAGTGGGTGCGCGCACCGATCACGAGCGCGCGTTTGCCATTCGGCAGCAGTAGCGAGCGCAGGGTGCCCACGTGGCCCTCGAGCACCGGTTTGCTGAAGCCGATGATCTCGGTCGCGGGGATCGTCGCCGTCGTTTCGCCAATCAGGTCGGCGGCCTTCGCCCATCCGCTGCCGAGGGTGAGCGCGATGTCGTGGTGTTCGACGCCGGTCTTCTCGGCGATCTGGGCCGCTGCCTCTCGGGCGATGGCGAACGGATTGGCGGTGGGGTCATCCAAGGGGTGCAGAATCGTCGTCGACATGCACCCACTCTAGAGCGCACCTGAGCCATGATGATCGCGAATAGCCTGCGCCGAGCACGCTGAGATCACGCAGCAGTTTTCGCCTCGGTCACGCGCCCGACGGGTTTACGCTTGAGGAGCGATGGCCGCAGGATCGGCTGGTTTTCCCGCTGGTTAACAGCTAAGGGACAATTGACGCATGGCTTATGAATTTGAGCGTACGCAACGCATTGCCATTCTCGGTGGGGGCCCCGGCGGATACGAGGCCGCCCTCGCAGGGGCTCAACTCGGCGCGAACGTCACGCTCGTCGAGCGCGCGGGGGTCGGCGGCTCGGCCGTGCTCACCGATGTCGTTCCGTCCAAGACGCTCATCGCCACCGCCGAGGCAACCAACGCCATCGGCGAGGCCGCAGATCTCGGTGTGCAGTTCTTCACGCGAGGGGATGCCGGTCGTCCGGTGCGCCCAGACGTTACGGTCAACCTCGCCGCCGTCAACACCAGGCTCATGCGACTCGCTCGGCAACAGTCAGAAGACATGAAGTCCCAGCTCATCAAGGCCGGAGTGCGGATCATCCAGGGCGAGGGGCGCCTCGACGGACCGCAACGGCTCATCGTCTCGACGGGCCATGGCACAGCGGGTACCGATTTCGACGAAGTGGATGCCGACACGATCATCGTGTCTGTGGGCGCCGCGCCGCGCATCCTCGCCTCCGCGCGGCCCGACGGTAAGCGCATCCTCACCTGGACGCAGCTGTACGCACTGGATGCGACCCCAGAGCACCTGATTGTGGTCGGCTCGGGGGTGACCGGAGCCGAGTTCGCCTCGGCATACACCGCTCTCGGGTCGAAGGTGACGCTCATCTCGAGCCGCGACCAGGTGCTCCCCGGCGAAGACGCGGATGCCGCCCGCGTGATCGAAGACGTGTTCACGCGCAACGGAATGGAGGTGCTGTCGAAGTCGCGTGCCGACTCGGTCACGCACACGAAGACCGGAGTGATCGCCACCCTGTCCGATGGCCGTACGGTGGAAGGCTCGCACTGCCTCATGGCCGTTGGCTCGACCCCTAATACCGAGGGAATCGGTCTTATCGAGGCGGGCGTTCAGCTCACCGAGTCCGGTCATATTCGCGTCAACCGGGTGGCTCGTACGTCGATGCCGTCGATCTACGCGGCTGGCGACTGCTCGGACTTCATGCCGTTGGCATCCGTCGCCTCGATGCAGGGACGCACCGCTGTCTTCCACGCGATGGGTGACGGTGTTACCCCCATCGAACTGCGCAACGTGACCTCAAACATCTTCACGCAACCGGAGATCGCGACGGTTGGCTGGACCCAGAAGCAGATCGAAGACGGAATTGTGCAAGGCGAGATCTATAAGCTGCCGCTCGCCTCCAACCCGCGCGCGAAGATGATGGGCATCAAAGACGGTTTCGTAAAGCTGTTCGCGCGCACCGGGTCAGGCACGGTTATTGGTGGCGTGATCGTCGCACCGAAGGCATCAGAGCTCATCATGTCTGTGGCACTCGCCGTGGAGCACAGCCTCACTGTCGACCAACTCGCCCGCGCGTTCTCGGTCTACCCGTCTCTCACCGGCAGCATCACGGATGCCGCCCGCGCGATGCACATCGTGGGGTAGGTCGCCCTCCCCTCTCGAGCGCGGGTCAATTCCGTGACCGCGGGTGCATACTGACCAGCGTTCGCGAAATTGACCCGCGCTCGAGGATTGCGCTCGTCCTTCAGCAGAGCTCGGACGGCCGAATGTGCCCAGATTTGCCATGCTGCAAGCCGCCCATCGGGCCGAAGCGAAACAATTCGGTATGGCTGCTCAGACGGTGCAATCGGAAGAATGGAGGGCATCCTTCATCCTGGCGCGGAGCGAGGAAGCTGCTGACGAGGGTGATCGATTGCTCCGTGCCGTGCGCGCGGGCATAGTCACGCGTGTGAGAAATGGCGTCTACATGACCGCCGCCAATTGGCAGGCGCTCGATGTGGATGCGCGCTACCGTGCACTTGGCGCAGCCTTTGCCGTGGAATCACACACGGCTCCGGTGTTCTCTCATCACTCCGCAGCCGCGCTGTGGCGATTGCCGATAGTAGGACCATGGCCAACGGATGTCCACGTTGCGGTCAACCGAGCCAGCGGGGGTCGGTCAGATCCCGGGCTCGTCAGGCATTGTGAGGGTCAGCCGCGAGCTCAACTCATCGATGGATTGCTGGCTACGACCCTCGCGAGAACCGCAGTAGACATGGCGCGCTCGGCTCCGCTCCGCGTATCGGTTCCGATGGTCGATGCAGCCCTGCGGGAACGAGACGGGACTATTATCGTCGACAAATCCGACCTTATCGAGGAGCTGGCCGGCATCCGGTCTCGGCGCGGAATGGCGCGGTGCCGCGACGTTATTGCGTTCGCGGATGGCGAATCAGGTTCTGCTGGCGAGTCTCTCAGCCGAGTGAACATTCGAGTTGCTGGCCTGCCAGCGCCACGACTGCAGGAATCCTTTTACGACGACGCCGGGCTCATTGGTATTGTGGACTTTTTTTGGCCTGAGCAGCACCTTATTGGCGAGTTCGATGGCCGCGGTAAGTACCTTCGAGATGAGTTCACGCGGGGCCGCGATGCGGGCGATATTGTCATTCAGGAGAAAATTCGTGAAGACCGAATGCGTGCGCTTGGCCACAGATTCGCTCGGTGGGGATGGTCTACTGCACGGTCACCCGCCGCGCTCACGTCGATCTTGCGGGCAGCTGGCCTCGCCTGAGCGCGGGTAGATCTCGCGAGCGCGGGATCGGATTCACCCGCGCTCACGAGATTCACCCGCGCTCGGGAGCGGGAGGCAGGGTCAGTCGAGGATCGAGAGCAACAAGTGGCCCGAGGCCACGGTCGAGCCGACAACCGCGTTGATCCCGGCGATCGTGCCGTCTTTGTGGGCGGTGATCGGTTGTTCCATCTTCATTGCCTCAAGCACGAGGATGAGATCACCGGCAACAACCTTGTCACCGTCTGCCACTGCGAGCTTCACGATAGTCGCCTGCATCGGTGCCTTCACCGAATTGCCCGTCGATACGCTCACGGAACTGCTCGCGCGACGCTTCGGGGGCATAGCCGTGACGCCACCCCCCGTCGGGGCGGGCAGCAGCCGCGCGGGCAGGGACACCTCGACACGCTTGCCATCCACTTCGACAACCACATTGTGGCGTTCGGTGGCTTCGCTGGCATCCGGGAGAGATCCGCTCCATGGCTCAATGTCGTTGTCGAACTCGGTCTCGATCCAACTCGTGTAGACCCGGAATGGAGTAGAAGTGAACGCCGGGTCGCGAACGACCTTGCGATGGAACGGGAGCACGGTTGGCAGTCCGGTGATTTCGAACTCATCAAGGGCACGACGGGAACGCTCCAGGGCATCTTTGCGGCTGGAGCCGGTGACGATGAGCTTGGCGAGCAGTGAGTCGAATGCCCCACTGATCACGTCGCCGGTGGTTACGCCACTATCGACGCGCACGCCGGGGCCACCCGGAAACCGCAGCGCGTGTACGGGGCCAGGGGAGGGCAGGAAGTTGCGTCCGGCGTCTTCACCGTTGATGCGAAACTCGAATGAGTGCCCTTGCGGAATGGGGTCGTCGTAGCCGATCTCGGCACCTTCCGCGATGCGGAACTGTTCGCGCACGAGGTCAATTCCCGTGACCTCCTCCGAGACCGGGTGCTCAACCTGGAGGCGCGTGTTGACCTCAAGGAACGAGATCGTGCCGTCTTTGGCAACCAGAAACTCGCAGGTGCCAGCGCCAACGTAGCCGACTTCGCGCAGGATGGCTTTCGATGAGGTGTACAGCGCGAGATTCTGTGCGTCCGTGAGGAACGGTGCTGGAGCTTCCTCGACGAGTTTTTGGTGTCGGCGCTGTAGCGAGCAGTCGCGTGTCGAGATCACGACGACGTTGCCGTGGGAATCTGCCAGACACTGGGTTTCAACGTGGCGTGGCTGGTCCAAGTACTTCTCGACGAAGCACTCGCCTCGGCCGAAGGCGGCGACGGCCTCGCGCGTCGCCGACTCGAAAAGTTCGGGAATCTCTTCGCGTGTGCGGGCGACCTTCAAGCCACGACCGCCTCCACCGAATGCGGCTTTGATGGCGACAGGGAGCCCGTGCAGGTCAACGAAGTCGAGAACCTCGGATGCCCCGGTCACCGGGTCGAGAGTGCCGGGTGCAAGCGGCGCCCCCACTTTCTCGGCAATATGCCGCGCAGACACCTTGTCTCCAAGCTTTTCGATCGCGTCGGGGGACGGGCCGATCCAGGTGAGGCCCGCGTCGATCACGGCGCGCGCGAAGTCTGCGTTCTCAGCCAGGAATCCGTAGCCAGGGTGCACGGCATCCGCACCAGAGCGTTTCGCGACCGAGAGAAGTTTGTCGATGACGAGGTATGTTTCTGCACTCGTCGAGCCGCCCAGTGCGTAGGCCTCGTCGGCGAGCTTGACGTGCCGCGCGTCGCGATCCTGGTCAGCGTAGACGGCGACCGAGACGATCCCGGCATCCTTGGCGGCGCGGATGACGCGCACGGCGATCTCCCCGCGATTGGCAATGAGGACCTTGGTGATTCGAGCCATAGTTCCCCAGCCTATTCGGGCGGGTGCGTGCTGCTTTAGCGGATCACGACAAAAACAATGGGCCAACCACTACGAACGCCTACAAACGGCGATTCCATAGTGAGGGCCATGGCACGTCGAATCGCACGAGCAGCTCACGCACGAGGGCGAGGGACAGGCCGACCACGGCGTGCGGGTCGCCTTCGATACGTGAGATGAATGGCCCGCCGAGGCTGTCGATGGTGAATGCGCCGGCGACCTCTAGCGGCTCGCCCGTAGCGATGTAGGCATCGATCTCGGCGTCGGTGATGTCGGTCGCAAACGTGACGGCGGTGGTGGACACCCCACCGTGCGCACCGCCGACCACGCCACCGCGGTGGTCGATGAGCCAATGCCCAGAGTGCAGGTGACCGGTGCGCCCGCGCTGGGCAAACCAACGTTCGCGCGCGACGGATGGCAGGTGCGGCTTTCCGTAGATCGCCCCGTCGAGCTCAAATGCTGAGTCGCCACCGAGGATGAAACCGTCGATGGGGACGGTGTCCACGGTACGACCGACGACTGCTTCTGCCTTCACCCGAGCGAGGAGCTGAACGAGCTGCGGGCCGTCGAGGGGCCCCGCGGCTGTTGCCACGGCATCCTCATCAACCCCGGAAGACAGCAAAACGGGTTCAATGCCCGCAGCGCGCAAGGTACTGAGTCGCGCTGGCGAGGTGGATGCGAGGTACAGGCGCACGGCGCCTCCTATGCTCGAGGGATGGGCGAATGGGCTGGCAAGACGATCGAACTCGACGTTACCAACATCGCCCACGGTGGCATCGCTGTGGCGCGTCACGATGGGCGCGTTGTCTTCGTCAGCGACGCGATTCCGGGGGAACGCGTCATGGCTCGCGTTTCCGAGGACTCGAAGACGTCGTTCTGGCGCGCGGAGACGGTCAGCGTGATCGAGCCGAGCGAGCATAGGCAGCCGCACGTATGGTCGGCCGCGTCGATCGACCGTGACCCCGCAGATCGTGCGGGCGGAGCCGAGTTCGGGCACATTACCCTGGCCCACCAGCGCGAACTCAAGCGGCAGGTGCTCGCCGAGTCTCTGCAGCGCATGGCGAGGGTAGCGCTGGCTGTCGAGGTCGAAGCCCTACCGGGAGACGAGGCAACATCGGGCACCGGATGGCGTACCCGAGTACGTCTGCACGTCGACGAGGGTGGGCGGCCGGGCCCGTTCGCGGCGCGTTCGCACCGCGTGATCCCCGTGCACGATCTACCCCTGGCGACGGACGCACTGCAGGATGCCGCCCCCCTCGCCGAGCTATTCCCCGGCGAGGAGCATCTCGATGTTCTTGCGCCCACCGTGGGTGGAGCCCGCCTGATCGTCGGCAAGCAGAAGCCATCGACAATCACTGAGATTGTGGGCGACCGCGAGTTTCGGCTCGCAGATGGCGGCTTCTGGCAAGTGCATCGCGAGGCCGCACAGACCCTGACGGCCGCGGTGCAGGGCGCGATCGACGACGCATTATTCGATCCGCGTGCTGCCAACCTCGACTTGTACGGCGGTGTGGGGCTGCTTGCCGCGGCGATTGGTGACCGGTTCGGGAGTACGGTGCGCATCACCAGTGTCGAGAGCGATGAGGCCGCCACCGAGTTCGCCAGCGTGAACCTCAAGGACTGGCTCGGTGCATCCGCTGTAACGGGTCGAGTAGACCGCTGGATCCAGCAGGCCGCCGCTGCGTCGAGCGTCACCGACAAGGCGCGGTATCGCGCGGCAACGGTCGTGCTGGATCCTCCGCGCGCTGGAGCAGGTAAACAGGTTGTGAGCGCGCTCGCCGCACTGGCGCCGGCCCAACTCGTCTACGTGGCGTGCGATCCCGTCGCGTTCGCCCGCGACGTTGCCCTGTTTGCAGACCGCGGCTACCAGCTCACTGCGCTTCGGGCCTTCGATTTGTTTCCGAACACCCACCACGTCGAGGCAGTGGGCACGCTCACGCGCGAATAATCACTGGGATGTTGCCGACGCGATCGTGCACGTGGTCCATTAGGGTAGGTGTGCAGGTCAGCACTGCGCGGCACCTTGGGGAGACAGGAATGACATGACCCAGGCAACGGCCATCCCGGACACCGGTGCTCAGGGTGCGTCTGCTGTGCGCGTAGCCGTGGTCGATGATCACGAGTCGGTTCGGCTCGGTCTGAAAGCGGCCTTCCTCGATGAGGGCTACCAGTTCGTGCTTGCTGCAGCGACCGTGCAAGAATTTGTCGACGGACTCAACGGCCGCGAGGTTGACGTTGTCGTGCTCGACTTGTCGCTCGGCGATGGATCGAGTGTCACCGAGAACGTCAAGCGTGTGCAAGCCACCGGCTCCGCCGTGCTGGTTCACAGCATTGCAGATCGCGTGGCGAGCGTGCGCGAAGCACTCGCGGCAGGTGCCGCCGGTGTGATCCCCAAATCGTCGGCCACCAGAACCGTTATTGCTGCGGCGGCGACGGTCGCCCGCGGTGAGGTACTCAATAACCTCGAATGGGCTACCGCAATTGATGCTGATCGTGACTTCGCGAAGGCCCAGCTTGGCCGCCGCGAGCGCGAGATCCTGCACCTGTATGCGTCTGGGCTCCCTCTCAAGCTCGCAGCGCAGCAACTGGGTATCGGGTATTCGACGGCGCGCGAATACCTGGACCGCATCCGCGTGAAGTACATCGAGGTCGGGCGCCCAGCGCCGACCAAGGTCGACCTCTTGCGCCGCGCGGTTGAAGACGGCATTCTTCCAGGCCTCGATCCGGATGGCGGAGATGGCCGCTAGCGCGACCGACGTCAGGCGAGTTCCCCAGGCCAAGCAATCCAGAAACCCGATCAGCCGCAAGCAAGTCGAGCGGGTGATCTCGCGCTCGGTTGCCGTGTTCGGGATTGTGTTCGGTGCGCAAACGGTTCCGTGGCTCCTCGGCCAGCTCAATGAAGCTCAGCCGCTGTACCTCTGGGTCATGGTGCCCGCGATTTTTGGGAGCCTCATCGTCGCGCTGGTGGCATCTATCATCAATAAATGGGTTCGGGTGGCCCACGGCATGGTCTCGATCTTCTTCATGGTGGGGCTCGTGACGTGGCCGTTCGCAATCATCACGACGAGCAATGTTTTTCCGGGCATCTACTGGCTGTACTACCTGCTGACGGTGGCGACCGCGACGGCGGCCATCGCATTCAGCACCATCGTCGCCACGGTGTACCTGTTCGCGGCCCCGATGATCTACGGCATCATCCGGATCACCCCATACGGTGGTGCGGCAGCGTTACAGCTTGCGACCCTCGAGACCGTGTACTCGATAATTTTGGGCGCAGCTGTCGTGATGATTGTCACAATGCTCCGGCAGGCGGCAGCGAACGTTGACAGCGCCCAGGCGGCAGCTCTCGACCGCTACAGTCACGCGGTGCGCCAACACGCTACTGAGGTCGAACGAGTGCAGGTCGACTCGATTGTGCACGACAGTGTGCTTACGACCTTGCTTTCGGCAGCGCGCGCGTTCACCCCGCAGACCGAGGCACTGTCTGCGACCATGGCGGGCAACGCGATCGGCCATCTTGAGGCCGCAGCGCGGGTATCGCCCGATGATGGAACGATCGTGCGATTGAGTTCGCTCTCCCAGCGCATCCAGGACGCGTGCGCGCAGATGAACTCGTCATTCGACATGCGGATATCCGGTGTCGGAACGCGGTCCATTGCCGTGCAGGCCGCCGAGGCGATTAATTCGGCGGCGGTGCAGGCCATGATAAACAGCATCCAGCACGGGGGCGACGGGGCCACGCGCTGGGTCGAGATCCGCGGCATCCGTCCGGCCGGCATCGAGATCGTGGTGGGCGACACGGGGGTGGGCTTCGATCCGGCGTCAGTGCCGAGTGAGCGCCTCGGTGTTCGTGTATCGATTATTGAACGTCTCGCTAACGCGGGCGGAATCGCCGGTATCGATTCAGCCCCAGGGCACGGCACGACGATCACGATTCGCTGGCCACACGCCCCGAAGACCCTCGCGACGCCAACGTCTGAGTTTTTGACCTTGGAGCCCCCGCGATGATCAATATTGGCGTTCCGCGGTATCTCATCGTCGGTATGGCTGCGCTGTTCTCGGCATACCACCTGATCCTCGCCACGTATACGATTGACATTCCGTACCACAAGGAACCGATTTTCGTCGCCATGGGCTTGTATGTGATGGCGACGGCGGTGAGTCTAGTTCCGTGGGGTCCGACGCGCATGCCTATCTGGATGGCCGCATTCAATTTCGCGATCGTGATCGCTATCACGCTGTTGGTGTCGAGCGAGCTCGATTTCCAACGCGAAGGGGGGACGGGATACGCGAGCTGGTACGTCGCCGCGAGCGGAACGCTCCTGACGATCACCTCAACGCGACGAAGGAATACGTTCGCGTGGCTGGGCGTGGCGTTTTTGGTTGTACACACGATCATCATCGTGGGGCCGGTAGGCCCAGGCGGGTTGGTGAGTCTGGGAATCGTTGGCAGCGCGTCGTGGGTAGCCGTTTCGCACATCCTGAGCTCGGCAATCGCTAAAGCCACGAAAGACGCCCAGCGGTTTGCCATCGCCGAACGAGAGGCAACAGACTGGCAGGCGGCACAGGAGGCGCACGTCTTTGAGCGGCAATTCCGTCTTGAACAGACCAGCGCCATGGCCCTCGCGATGTTGCGCGAGATCAGGGACAGCGGCGGTGACCTCACTGACGAGCAGCGTCAGGAATGCTTGCATCTCGAGGGTGCAATTCGGGACGAGATACGCGGACGCAAACTGCTGAACGATGCGGTGCGCGACGAAGTGATGGTGGCGCGTCGGCGCGGTGCGACTGTGACGCTGCTGGACGAGGGTGGAATCGACGATCTCTCTGACGAGGATCTCGAGCGCGTGCTCGACCGACTGGCTCTGGCCATCCGCAGCACTAACGCCGACAAGGTAATCGCCCGCACGGTTCCTGAGGGCTCGGATGTCGCGGTTACCGTCGTCGGCCTGCGGAGCATCGACGACGGTAGTGCGAGCGCCCTGGGGCGCGACCCCTCGGAAGACGACGAAGTCGACCTGTGGCTCGAGATCCCGCGAATGGCATAAGTCGTCATTCAGGTTCGCGAGCCCGTCATCCGCGTGGATGAGCGTGCGGCTCACGGGTGGTTGCGCCCACTTTGCGAGCGCTTTTCCGGAGGAACCGCCGCTCGGTAACAGTGGTTACCCACGTCGGCCACTGTGTGAGTCATAGCTCCGGAAAAGCGTGCAAGATACCGAGCAGCGAGATGAGGGGGAGTCGGGCACGTGGGCGCATCATCCGTTCACAGCGAAAGGGCCGGAGGTGCTTACCAGCACGACTCCGACCCTTCGCAAAACCCGGGTCAGGGCGACAACCCGAATATCGCCCTGACCCGCCCCCACATCACTGACCCGCTTACCCTAGTCGGCCAGCTAATGGTGGTGTAACTCAAAGAGATACACCTAGCACCATTAATTGTGCAGTGCAATGACGCTAGCGCAAAGTCGTCACTTTGGGGGACAATCGGGGGACAATTCTGTGGCAACGCGCAAAAGTTCGGGTAAAAGACCCCCTAAATGCTGAGATCATTCACTGTGCGAATGCCCATATCGGGGTACATTCCGCACCTGACAGACCATATGCTCCGCCGCCACCGGAGAAAGGGTCTGATTCCGCACGATCTCCTGTGGAATCAATTGAATTGCAAGGATGAACCCCAAGATTCCGACGTCGCGTCGTAATTCAGGCGCTTAACCCGAGAATCCGCGCCACGCACCCGCCTGCGGGTACAGTGGCTGCCGGATGGGCCGCTTGCGACGGTCCCACGCCGAAACCGCACGGGATTCCCGGAGCGCATCGTCGTCGGCAAGTTCTTCGAGCGCGTGTGTGACCACGGCCATGACCGCCGCGAGCTCTTCGGGTGCTGGATTGCCCGAGAGCACACGCAGGTCGAGCGGGGGACTATTGACGTGGTCGGTCACAACGGAATGTTCCCGTGCTTCTTGGGTGGAAGAGTCGCGCGCTTCGTCTTGAGCGCGCGGAGCGCCTTGATCACCGCAACTCGGGTCGCGGCCGGCTCGATCACACCATCGAGCTCGCCGCGTTCGGCCGCGAGGAACGGGGATGCCACGTTGTAGGTGTACTCATTGGCGAGCTTCGTGCGTACCGCAACGACGTCCTCGCCGGCGTCTTCCGCGGCCTTGATCTCGCCGCGGTAGAGGATGTTGACGGCGCCCTGTCCGCCCATGACGGCGATTTCGGCGGTCGGCCAAGCGTAGTTGAGGTCTGCACCCATCTGTTTGGATCCCATGACGATGTATGCACCCCCGTAGGCCTTGCGAGTGATCACCGTGACGAGCGGAACCGTTGCCTCGGCGTAGGCGTACAGCAGCTTCGCGCCGCGGCGAATCACTCCGGTCCATTCCTGATCGGTGCCCGGAAGATAGCCGGGCACATCCACGAGCGTGAGGATCGGGATGCTGAACGCGTCGCAAAACCGCAGGAACCGCGCAGCCTTCTCGCCCGCCTCAATATTGAGCGTGCCCGCCATGGCCGACGGTTGGTTCGCGATTACGCCAACGGATCGTCCCTCGACTCGACCGAAGCCCACGACGATGTTGGGCGCGAAGAGCGGCTGGGTCTCAAGAAAGTCGCCGTTGTCCACGATGTGCTCGATGATGATCTTCACGTCGTACGGCTGGTTGGGGCTGTCGGGAATAAGGGTATTGAGTTTGCGGTCCTCGTCGGTGATCTCTAGTTCGACTTCGCTCGCGAAGACCGGCGGGTCTGCGAGGTTGTTATCCGGGAAGAATCCCAGGAGGGTGCGTGCGTAGTCGAGGGCGTCATCCTCATCGCTCGCGAGGTAGTGCGAGACACCGGAGATCTTGTTATGGGTGAGTGCGCCGCCGAGTTCTTCCATGCCGACGTCTTCGCCCGTGACAGTCTTGATTACGTCGGGGCCCGTGACGAACATTTGACTAGTCTTGTCGACCATGATCACGAAGTCGGTGAGGGCGGGCGAGTAGACGGCACCGCCCGCGGCCGGACCCATGATGATGGAGATCTGCGGAATGACCCCGGACGCCTGAGTATTCCTGCGGAAGATCTCGCCATATTTGCCGAGCGCGACGACCCCTTCCTGGATGCGCGCGCCGCCCGAGTCGAGGATACCGATGATCGGCACTCCGGTCTTGAGCGCGTGGTCCATGACCTTGATGATCTTTTCGCCGGCCACCTCGCCGAGCGAGCCGCCGAAGATCGTGAAGTCCTGGCTGTAGACAGCAACCTGACGGCCATGGATGGTGCCGAGCCCGGTGACCACCGCGTCGCCGTACGGCCGCTTCTTCTCCATGCCGAAGGCGTGCGTGCGGTGGCGTACGAACTCATCGAGCTCGACGAACGACCCGTGGTCGAGCAACTGATCGATGCGCTCGCGCGCGGTCTTCTTACCCTTGGAATGTTGCTTCTCGATGGCGGCCTCGCCGCTCGCGGTCACCGCCTCGTGATACCTGATCTTGAGATCGGCGATTCGGCCGGCTGTGGTGTACATGTCGGGCGTGGCATTGTCTGTGGTCACCTTGTCACCTTACCCACCAGTCGACACCGCTTTCTGTTGCCATTGTCTACAGATTCGCCGGGCTACCCTGTGAGGATGCAGCTTGCGGCCAGTTCAGCGATCGCGTCCCGGCTCGAGTATCTCGATGAGGTCGGGTCGACCAACGACGTTCTGCGGGCCAGGGCACAGCACGATCCGGAGTTCTCGGTGGTCGTAACGGCGAGCCAGACAGCCGGGCGCGGGCGGCTTGGGCGGGTGTGGGTTGCACCTGCCGGGCGAACGCTCGCGGCATCCGTGCTTCTCAAGCCAGTGATCGTGGGGGCGGCCATGCCGGTCGATAGCTTCGGCTGGCTGCCATTGCTGGCCGGCCTCGCAATGACGCGCGCGGTCGATTCACTCGTGACCGGCCACGATGTGTCGCTGAAATGGCCGAACGACGTGCACATCGACGGGCTCAAAGTGTCGGGCATCCTTACCGAGTTCGTTCCGCCGGCGAGTGTCGTGGTGGGCGCTGGGCTCAATCTCGAGCTGACGGCCGACGAACTTCCCACCCCTCAGGCCACCTCGCTCGTGCTCGCGGGGGCGACGCTGCGCGGCGCGGCTCTATTCGACGCGGCGCTTGCCGGCTACCTGGGCGCGCTGCGCGAGTTGTACGACGCGTTTCTGTCGAGCGGTGCGGATGCCACGGCCAGCGGCCTGCGCGTTGCGGTGTCTGAGCGCTGCAGCACGATCGGTCAGGAGGTTCGCGTGGAACTGTCTGGGGCAGCTGATCTCTACGGCACAGCGGACGGCATAGACGCCACCGGCCGATTGCTCGTGGTCTCGGATCGCGCGCGGCAGGCTGTCGCGGCGGGAGACGTGACGCACCTGAGGTATGAATGAACCATGTCGACCCAGCAGCAGGCGCACGAGGTTGTGGTCGCGCGGTTTCGCTCGCACGCGCGAGCGTTGTTCCTGCCGAGTCTCGTGTTGATTGCCGTGGCTCTCGGCGTCGGTTATCTATACGGCAGGTTCACTCTGGCGTGGGAGAACGCAGCGGTGCTCGCAACCGGGGCGATTCTGGGGTTGCTTCTCTGGCTGTTGCCACTCTTGTCGTGGCTCGGCCGCAACTATACGGTCACGACCAGACGCATCATCCTGCGCAGCGGACTGCTCGTGCGCGTGCGGCAGGAGCTCCTGCATTCGCGGGGTTATGACATCACCGTGCGCCAGCACGCGATACAGGCGGTCCTCGGCAGTGGGGATGTCTCGATCAACACCGGTCTTGATAAACCGGTGGTGTTGCGCGACGTGCCGAGCGCCGACCTCGTGCAGGGCGCCCTCCACGAGCTCATGGAGTCGAGTACCAACGCGGTCGCAGCGCGCCGCCAGCGGGAGCAGTCTCTCGCATCAGATGAGACCACGGCCTGGGGCACACGCTAGCGCGTTACGTTCATCGGCTAGGGTGCCCTCGTGAAGATCTCTGTCATCGGGTGTGGGTATCTCGGAGCCGTCCATGCCGCATGCATGGCCGAACTCGGTCACAACGTTGTCGGAGTGGATATCGATGCCGAGAAGATCGCCCGGCTCGCGGCCGGCAACCCGCCGTTTTTCGAGCCCGGCCTCCCGGAGTTGCTGACGTCGGCCATGAGCACTGGCCGTTTAGCGTTCAGTTCAGACATCGCAGCGGTGAGCGGATCGCGAGTGCACTTTCTCGCAGTCGGCACGCCCCAGCAGCGTGGCAGCAACGCCGCCGACCTAACCTACGTAGACGCGGCGGTCGCCGCTCTGCTACCGCACCTCGCCCCGGGCGACCTCGTGGTCGGCAAGTCCACGGTGCCGGTGGGCACCGCCACGCGGCTCGCCGTCTCCATCGCAGCGACGGGGGCGCGCTTGGCCTGGAACCCCGAGTTCTTGCGTGAGGGATTCGCCGTGAAAGACACCGTGTCGCCTGACCGGCTGGTCTATGGCGTCGAGACGGGGGATGCAGCATCCGTCGCCCTGCTCGATGAGGTCTACGCAGCGGCGCTCGCCGCTGGCACCCCGAAAGTGGTCACCGACTTCGCCACAGCCGAACTCGTGAAGGTCGCTGCCAACGCGTTTTTGGCGACCAAGATTTCCTTCATCAACGCCATGGCGGAGGTCGCAGAAGTGACCGGCGCAGATGTCACGCAGCTCGCGGACGCCATTGGCTATGACACCCGCATCGGTCGCCGGTTTCTCAACGCCGGCCTGGGATTCGGGGGCGGGTGCCTACCGAAAGACATCCGTGCGTTCATGGCGCGCGCGGAGGAGTTGGGGGCAGGAGACGCGCTGAACTTTTTGGTGGAGGTGGACGCGATCAACCAGCGACGCCGTGAACGCATGGTCGACCTCACGCTCGAAGTCTGCAACGGAGACGTGCGCGGTAAGCGCATCGCCGTGCTCGGTCTGGCTTTCAAGCCGGACTCAGACGATGTGCGCGACTCGCCAGCCCTGGATGTCGCAGCGCGACTGGCAGAACTGGGCGCGAATGTCGTGGCTACCGATCCAGAGGCGATCGAGACGTCGAGGCGCATTCGCCCACAACTTGACTATGTCGCAACTGCGGAGGAAGCCGCGAACGGGGCAGGCGCTGTGCTTGTTCTCACCGAATGGGCACAGTTTCGAGCGCTCGACCCAGAAGCGTTTGGGTTATTGGTGGCCGAGCGGACGATCCTCGACGGTCGTAACTGCCTGGACCCTGCGCAGTGGCGCAGCGCTGGCTGGACTTACCGAGCTCTCGGCCGGCCGTAGTTCGACGCCGTTTCTGCGCGGGTGGAATACCCACTGACGGTAGAACGCGAACCGGAAGGCGGTGCCAAGCACGAGCCCGACTCCATTGCTCGAGATGTTGTCTGCGAGCAATGACGTGTAGCCAAGCAGGTAGTGCGAAACCCAGAGGCAGCCGAGCGCGATGGCCATTCCGCCCACACTCACCAGAATGAACTCGACGGCTTCACGCATCACTTGCGATCGCCGTTCAGCACGGAACGTCCAGTGCCGGTTACCGAGCCAGTTGGCCAGGATCGCGAGCGACGTGGAGATAATTTTCGCAATAACCGGGCCCTCGTGAACGTTCTCCGGAGCGAGGATCGTCGCACGCAACAGGTTGAACACACCGATGTCGACAACGAGTCCGATCAGACCCACGACCCCGAAGCGGGCGAGCTGTCCGAGCAGGGCGCGCATAATTCCCCCGTCAATAAGCGAGAATGTAATAGTCAAAATAGTGAGTCTAACCGCTCGACGGTCATCAATCCTGATCGTCAGCCGAGCGCCAATCGTGCAGGAGGTGGAATGTCCCCGATCGTCGGCGTGATCGGTGGCGGCCAGCTCGCCCGCATGATGATTCCGCCAGCCCTTGCCTTGGGCGTTGAGATCCGTATTTTTGCGGAGGGCGAGGGCGAATCGGCCACGGTCGCCGTCACCCAGGTGGGTGACTATCACAACAGCGCAGAAGTACTGCGATTCGCGAAAGACGTCGATGTCATCACCTTCGATCACGAGCATGTGCCCCAACCGGTTCTGCGCGAACTCGTGGCGGCTGGCGTGCGCGTACACCCCACGCCAGATGCTCTTCTCTTCGCGCAAGACAAGCTCCTCATGCGTGCCCGTCTCACCGAACTGGGGTTGCCGGTTCCCGACTGGGCGGAGCTGTCGGATGCCACCGATCTCGTGTCATTCCTCGACGCCCACGGTGGTCGTGCCGTGGTCAAGACGCCGCGCGGCGGATATGACGGTAAGGGGGTGCGCATGGTGGATGCCGCAGACCAGGTCGACGACTGGTTCGCCGCCGGAGGAACGCTTCTCGCCGAGGAGCTCGTTGAGTTTCGCCGCGAGCTTGCGCAGGTGATTGCGCGTCGTCCCAGCGGTCAGGTTGAGGTGTGGCCGGTGGTTGAGACCGTGCAGCGCGGCGGCGTGTGCGCAGAAGTCATTGCACCTGCGCCACATTCACGTGGGCGGGTGGCGTCCGTCGCCGCGAAAATTGCGATCGCGATCGCCGAACGCCTCGATGTAACGGGCGTGTTGGCCGTTGAGTTGTTCGAGACAACCGACGAGCGATTACTCGTCAACGAGCTTGCGATGCGGCCGCACAACACCGGGCACTGGTCGATCGACGGCGCAACAACGAGTCAGTTTGAGCAGCACCTGCGTGCCGTGCTGGATCTGCCACTCGGTGCGACGAGCACGCTCGCCGAGTGGAGCGTCATGGTAAATGTGCTCGGCGGCCCCGCCTCTGGGTCGATGCCAGACCGGTATTCGGCCGCCCTCGCCGACCAACCGACCGCCAAGTTTCACAGCTACGGTAAGCAATCTCGCCCCGGTCGCAAGGTGGGGCACGTTACGGCGATCGGTGACGAGCTCGATGATGTGGTCTTTCGGGCGCGTGCCGCAGCGGCATTCTTTGAGAAATGACACCTAGCATGGTGGCGTGCCAGAACCTCGCGTAGCCGTCGTCATGGGTTCAGACTCTGACTGGACCGTCATGGTCGATGCCGCGACGGCGCTCACCGAATTCGGCATCGCACATGAGGTCGAGGTCGTCTCAGCGCATCGCACACCCGATCGCATGATCGCGTTCGGTCGCGAGGCGGCCGGCCGTGGCATCCGGGTGATCATTGCGGGTGCGGGCGGCGCGGCACACCTGCCAGGCATGCTCGCCGCGGTGACGACCCTGCCGGTGATCGGAGTTCCCGTGCCCCTGGCCACGCTCGACGGGCTCGATTCACTGCTGTCTATCGTTCAAATGCCAGCGGGCATCCCGGTCGCGACCGTGTCGATTGGTGGCGCGCGCAACGCCGGTATTCTCGCGGTGCGCATTCTGGCATCGGGGGATGCGGTGCTGACCGCGAAACTTGAGGCCTTCGCCGCACACCTCCAGAGCATCGTCGCCGAGAAGAGTGCGGCGCTCAAAGCGACCCTGTGAGCACTCAGACTCCCGTTCGGTTTCCGGACACCTCGTCATCGGCGACCATGACTAAACGCGCCTGGTGGCTGGTCGGGGTAAACATTCTCATTCCCGGGTCGGCGCAGATTCTGGCCGGCAATAGACGACTAGGCCGGTTCGGTGCCGGGGCCACCTTCATCCTGTGGGCGATCATCGCCATCGCCGTAGTCGTCTACTTTCTGTCGCGTGCAACGCTCATCTCCCTCGTCACCCATCCGATCAGCCTGTGGGCTCTGCAAGCTGGCCTGGCGTTCTACGCGGCCCTGTGGATAATTTTAACCGTCGATACACTGCGCCTTGTGCGCCTCGTGAAGACCGCGCCGGGTGCACGGCCGCTCATCGTTGGGCTCACGGTGATCGTGCTCGTGATCGGTGCCGGTGGGGCCGCGTGGGGTGCATACGCGGCAGGGATCACCCGATCGACCCTCGGTACGGTATTTGCCGGCGGAGACCTCACACCGCCCGTGAACGGGCGTTACAACATTCTTCTGCTCGGTGGGGATGCCGGCCCCGATCGTGATGGACTACGCCCAGACAGTATTTCGGTGGTGAGCATCGAAGCCAATACTGGCAAGGCGACCATCATCGGTGTACCGCGAAATCTTGAGAACGCGCCCTTTCTGGTCGGGTCACCAATGGCGACCCTCTACCCCAACGGATACGGCGCACACGGCTGCAACGTGGATGTCTGCCTGCTCAACTCGATTTACACCGAGGTGCAACTGAATTCGCCAGAGCTGTACCCGAACGCCGTGAAACACGCCAGTCAGCCCGGCATAGAAGCGACGCGAGATGCCGTCCAGGGCGTGCTCGGCATCACGCTGCAGTATTACGTGCTCATCGACATGCAGGGCTTCAGTGACCTCGTCGACGCTCTCGGTGGCGTCACGATTGAGTCAACGGAACGGCTCCCGCTCAACGGTGACCTCACCGCAGCTGGCCAGCCGATTAACGTCACCGACTGGATCGAGCCGGGTGTGCAGCATATGAATGGATTCACCGCCTTGTGGTACGCACGAGTTCGTCACGGCTCGAGCGATTACGATCGCATGGCGCGCCAACGCCAGGTGCAGCAGGCGATCGTGCAGCAGTTCGACCCTGCGAACGTGCTGACCAAGTTTCAGGCCGTGGCACAAGCCGGTTCCCAGGTGGTGAAGACCGATATTCCGCAGGGCATGCTCGGCTATTTCGTTGAACTCGCGACCAAGACACGTGCCCAGCCGGTCTCGCAACTAGAGCTCGTGCCTCCGCTCGTCGACGTGGTCAATCCGAGCTTCGATGACATCCATCAACTCGTCGGTAAGGCGCTGGCAATCTCCACGCCGAGTCCTGCGCCGTAACCAGCGCGCCGGCTACAGGTCGGCGTGAAGTTGCCAGACCTTCTCGGCCGAGCCGCGCCAGCTGAAGGCGTGTGAGCGATCGAGTCCGGAATAGCGAAGGCGCTCCGTGAGCGCGGGGTCGGTGATCACCGAGGAGATCGCCTGAGCGAGTCGCAACGGATAGCTCTCGAGGTCATCCCTTTCGACGACGATCCCCGAATCTGCTGCAACCTCGAGGAGAGCAGGGGCATCTGAGTGCACCACGGGCGTGCCGAATTGGAAAGCCTCAACGAGTGGCAACCCAAATCCCTCATCGAGGCTCGGCACCACGAGCAATGCCGCGCGCTCGAGGGCAACGGCAAGGTCGGCATCTGCAAGGTAGCCGAGCGACCGTACTCGCTCGGCGGGCAGCTGCGCCGCCTCAACGACCGCAGCGAGTGCTTCTGCGCTTCCTGCGCCGATGACGAGCAAGGGCAGCTCGGGGGCTTCGTCGAGAGCGAGCGCGCGAATTAGCTGCTCAATTGCACGGTGCGGCTCGAGACCGCCAAACGCGAGCAGGTACCGCGGCGGCAGACCCAAACGTGTCGCGCGTTCTATGGCGTCGATGGGCAGTGTGATCTTGGGGCTCGCCGCCCCACCGATCACGCGGATGCGGTCGCCAAAGTCGACGAGGTCAGTGAGCTGGTCGGCGACCGAGTGGGTCGGAACCACGACCGCGTCAGCGTACTTCTGGGCGCGTTTCGTCATTGCCTTGTGCCAGGACAACGAGCGGGGGCTGAGCGAACCCGGAAACGTCCAGGGCAGGGCATTGTGAATGGTCACCGCGATCTGGTCGCCGTTGTTCAGGCGATCGTGGCGCCCGAGGGGGGCGAGGAGGCTCGGGGCGTGCACCATCCCACTCCCCGGAAGCTTGGTGAACCCGTGTTGCCATGCTGCAGACATCTCGCGACGTGCAAGCGAGCTCTTGTGAAGTGCGGCCAGGCCGGGGAGACGATCGCTCACCGACGCGTACTCGGCCTCGGTCGATGCCGAGACAATACCTTCCACGAAGCAACCGCGCGGAGCCGACCGAATGAGTTCGCGAGTGAGTTCTTCTGAGTACCGGGCGATACCGGTCGGGTGCGGGGCGAGCATCTCGTCGATGATTACGCGCAGCGTCGTCATTCGGCTTCTCGTGCTCCCGTCGTGAATGCTCGTCGCAGGGCATTCGTCCATGGGCGCATCGTCAGGAGCCCGGGTGTGCCGCGAGCGTCATGCCCGAGAACGAATTACTCGCACCTGACGCCGGTCGAACCAACTGCAAACTTTCGATCGGCTCGACCCTATCAGGATCGAGACCCGTGCCTTCGATCGCTGCGGGTGTGAGGTCCCCGAGGCTGCGTTGTTTTTGGGGCAAAACCAGTGGTAGCGCTAGCATGGCTGCGCTCACAGTATGGTGGGAAAACCCCCGCACACCGAGGTAAGAGGTTCATGGTGTCGTCTCATATCTCGCTCATTGCAGTCGCGTCCCCGTATGCGTGGGACGTCGTTGAGACGACTCGTCGACTCGCATACGATGTGCGGTGCATCGACAATTTCGGCACGGCGGATTCGCGGCTGCCTGGGCTAATCCGGTTGCATGACGTGACCCTTCGTCATGAGCGATTTGCACTCGGTCTCTCGTCGGCTGAGCACCGTGCAGCAGCAGCGGTCGCCTGCTTCAGCGCGGGATTTCTTCACCCGGTGGCCCTTATCGACCCGACAAGCACCGTCGCTTCGACGAGTGAGGTTCGCCATGGGGCTTACCTCAACGCTGGTGTCGTTGTCGCCTCCAATGCGACGGTGGGATGCCACGCAAACATCAATCGTTCTGCATCCATTGGCCACGACAACGTGATTGGATTTGCCTCCTCGGTCGGTCCCGGCGCAGTTTTGGCCGGAGGGGTCACCGTTCGCCCTGTCGCGACCCTCGGCGCAGGGGCGATCATTCTTCCTGGCATAACCATTGGCCGCCGCGCGATCGTGGGCGCCGGAGCCGTCGTCACTCACGATGTCAGCGATTTCGAGGTCGTTGTCGGCAGTCCTGCGCGGGTCGTTCGAACCATCGAGCCAGCAGAGGCCGCGGATAACTGCCCTCACTGCGAGCACAGCTCTGCCTCGCCCTCGGGGGTGTGATGACACCAGTGGATTCTTACAGGCCTGCGCTGGGTCGATCGTGAATCCCCGAGCGTCGATCCTCATCCCGACGCACGACCGCGCGGATACGCTTCGGTTTGCCGTGGCGAGTGCACTGCGACAGTCGGTGAGTGATCTTGAGGTGATCATCATTGGCGATGGTGTGAGCCGGAGCGTGCGGGAACAAGCGTTGGCACTGACGTCGGCGGACCCTCGGGTGCGGTTCTTCGATCATGACAAGGGCCCGCGTCATGGCGAGCTCTACCGTCATGACGCAATTCTCGAGTCTGGCAGCGACGCAATCTTCTATCTGTGCGACGACGACTTGCTCATGCGTAGCCACGTGGCTGACCTCCTAGCGCTTCTTGAATCCCACAACTTTGTGCAAAGTCTGAACGGCTGGATAACTGCTTCTGGCGGTGTCGAGTTCTATCCCGCCGACCTCGCAAGCCCGGAGACAATTGCGTGGCATCTCCGCGATGATCTTCACTACAACGGTGTCAGCATCACCGGAACGGCCCACTCCCGGAGCTTCTATCTGCAACTGGATGACCCGTGGACGACGACCCCAGACGACTTTTGGCCGGATCACTACCAAGCTCGAAAGTTTTTTCGGCATCCGCAGTTCGCGGGAGCGACATCTTCGCGAATGACCGCTCTTCAGTTTCCGACCGCCGAAGACGGGCGTGCGTACTGGAGCGATGAGCGACGCGTCGAGGAGCTTCGACGATGGGCTGGCGTGGCTGAATCCGACGAGGGTCAGGCCGTCATCAACGCACTGGTCGATGCCGCGATGCCGCCGCGAATGGAGCGGGATAGTCGCCTAATTGTTACCTTGCACGACGACGTAACTCGCCTGCTCGCACACGTCGACGAACTGCGCGACGCACTGAACGCCATCGAGTCTTCACGCTCGTGGATGCTGACTCGCCCGCTTCGCGCGTTCAGGAGGGCGTTGTCGCGCTAGTGCTGCGCATGCGGGGGCACTCTACGAATCGAGAGTTTCCAGCACCTCTCGAAATTGTTGATACGAACGGATGTAGTCGTCGGCGTCGTACGCCAGCGATGCGAAAACACCGAGCACGGCGTCGGGCGAGTAGTCGTATTGCTCTCCCCAGCTCATCGCGGGCACGAAGAGACCGATTTCTGGTGAGTCGAGAAGAAATCGGGCCCGATTGGTTCCGTCGTCGATCGTTGCCGTAACGGAACCGCGCAGGCATACGAGAACTTGCTCGCATTGCCGGTGCGCGTGTTCTCCCCTGATGTCTGGCGTCGGGACGTCGAAGACGACAAAGAATCGTCGCGGCACGAACGGCAGATCTCGGTCGAGCTCGACGGCAACGAGACTGCCGCGGGGGTCATCCCTTCTGGGGAGCTCAATAAGGCGTGCAGATCGGTCGCCGTTCGGCATCTCGATACTCCCTCGTTCCAGCCGAACATTCGGAATTCGCCGATCGGTGTCATCGACGTACCCTGCGATTCGGGCTGGGTTGCCGGTCACAATTGCATACGCTGGTACGTCATTGGTCACAACGGCTCCGGCTCCGATCATCGCTCTCGTTGAGATTCGAACACCGGGCAGTATGGTTGCGTTCCCGCCGATCGAGGCACCCGCCTCGACGATCGTTCGAGGATATTCGGCGAGGTATTGTTTGCTTCGAGGAAATCGATCGTTGGTAAACGTGACATTTGGGCCGATAAACACGTCATCACCGAGTTCGACACCGTCCCAGAGTTGCACCCCGGATTTGACGGTAACCCGGTCACCGAGCACGACATCGTTTTCGATGAAAACATGGTCACAGATATTGCAGTCGCGGCCAATTACCGCGCCGGCGAGGACGTGTGCAAACGCGCGCACATCCGTTCCGGCTCCGACATTCACCGATTCACATATTCCGCTGGCGTGCACACGAACGTCGGTCATCACGACAGGTGTTCTAGCGTGCAACAAACCTGATCGATCTCGTCGTCGGTCATTTCGGGAAAGCACGGCAGTGACAACACGCGCGCGCAGGCATCTTCCGTGATTGGCAGTGACGGTGGGGAATCGACGGAAAAGCCCACTTGCCGGTGGTCGGGGATGGGATAGTGAACCTCGGTTTGGATGCCAGCGCGAGACAACTTCTCCCGCACAGATTCACGCAGCCCACGCGGTGCAAGCGCGACCGCAAGATGTGCTGCATGTGACTCCTCGGGCGCGTCCAGCACCGTGATCATTGTGTTGTCGTTCGCCGCGCGCGCATAGCGCGTCACGATCTCGCGGCGACGAGCGTTGCGCAATTCGAGGTGCGGCATCCGGGTGCGAAGAAAGGCAGCCTGCAATTCGTCCAGTCGCGAATTCCGGCCGCCGTCCACCGCAATTTCATACTTTTCGTTCCAGCCGTATTGGCGCAGACGCACGACGGCGGCTGCCAGGTCTGGGCTGTCGGTCACCACCGCCCCTCCGTCGCCGACCGCTCCCAAATTCTTGGTCGGGTAGAAACTGAAAGTGCCGATGTCTGCAACCGAACCGCAATGTGAGCCCTCGATGCGGGCACCCATCGCCTGGGCGCAGTCTTCAATGACGACTATGCCGCGCTCATGGCACACAGTCACTACGGCCCGAATGTCGGTGAATCTTCCGTACAGGTGACTGACGACGACAATTCCTGTTGAGCCGTCAACGGCATGCATGATGGTGCTCTCATCCACACAGAGTGACGACGCCTCGACATCGGCGTAACGAACTCGAAACCCTGCGCGCCGTGCTGCCACAGAGGAGTATCCACCGGCGTTTGCCGCGGTCAATACCGTATTTTTGCCCTTGGGCATGGCAGCCCGCATCGATAGTTCGAGTGCGTCGGTACCCGACGCGACTCCGATTGCCGATGAGACGCCGACGTAGTGTGCAAGTTCGGATTCAAACAGCTGGTGCTGGCGCCCGTGAACGACCCAGCCGGAGTCCAGTACGGCTTCGGTCGCGCGAAGAAGCTCATGACGATCCCGTGCAAGCGAGCGCGAGAGATCAGCGAATGGAACGCCATTGCGAGGGGAGGGGTTCACCACAGATGGCTCCAGTTTCTCGCTGATGACGGATACATGATTGTAGAGCAACGGTATTTCGGCGCGCGGTAGATCGCGTCTTAGCGGTGGTCAGCGGTCGATGTGCGGCAGCCGAGCCCGTCGTGACCACGCCGGGTCACCCGAGAAAGCGCCGGCAGCGAAAGCGGCCGTCAGCGCATCGCGCCAATCGCGCATGGGTGCTACCCCCACGGTCGACCATGCTCGGTGACCGAGCACCGAATACCCGGGGCGAGGCGCGGGCCGAAGAAACTCGTCGCTCGTGGTGGCCAGTACACGCTCTGGATCGAGACCGCCCTGACGAAAAATCTCGCGCGCGAACTCGAACCAGCTTGTCACTCCAGAATTCGTCGCGTGGTAAATACCCGCGGCACCGCGAGCATCGAGCAGTGCGACGATCTGGCGGCCCAGGTCGGCTGTCCAGGTTGGTTGTCCGAGCTGGTCATTGACGACCTGCACGGTCTCGTTGACACCGGCGAGCCGCAGCATTGTCGCAGCGAAGTTCGGACCGTTAGCACCGTACGTCCAGGCCGTGCGCACGATATACGTGCCATCGGGGTGCGCGGCAACGGCGAGTCGCTCGCCGTTGGCCTTGGTACGTCCGTAGACGGAAATGGGATCGAGAGCCGTGTCTTCGGCATACGGAGTGTTTGCCGTGCCGTTGAACACGTAGTCGGTGGACACCTGTACGAGTCGCGCATCGTTCTCAGCCGCAGCGATCGCCAGGTTCTGCGCACCCAGCGCATTCACCGCGTATGCGTCGGCTTCGTGTGTTTCTGCGTCGTCGACCTTCGTGTAGGCCGCGGCGTTGATCACCACGTCATGCCCAGAGACCGCCGAACGCACGGCCGCCAGATCGCTCACGTCGAGCTCGGCGCGGGTGAGCGCTGTCACGGCACGACCGGCGAGAGCCGCCGCAATGTCGATGCCGAGCATGCCACCCGCCCCGGTTACCAAATATCTGGTCGACGCCTTCTCGGTCACAGTGCTGCCCGATCTTTGAGCGGTTGCCACCACGCCCGGTTGTCGCGATACCACTGCACGACCTCCGCGAGCCCCGTCGCGAATGGCACGAGGGGTTCGTAGCCGAGTTCGGCGCGGATCTTGGAGATGTCGACGCTGTAGCGCAGGTCGTGGCCGAGACGGTCGGCGACTCGGTCGACGTACGACCAGTCGGTTCCGGTGGCATCCAGGAGCAGTTGCGTGAGCTCTTTGTTGCTCAACTCGGTGCCGCCACCGATGTTGTAGATGTCGCCGGCGCGGCCGCCCACGAGCACCATGGCGATACCGCGCGTGTGGTCATCGACGTGCAGCCAGTCACGGATGTTGTTGCCATCGCCGTACAACGGCACGTGTAGACCGTCGATCAGATTTGTGACGAACAGGGGGATCACTTTTTCGGGGAAATGGTACGGCCCGTAGTTGTTCGAGCAGCGGGTAATCGAGACATTGAGGCCGTGGGTGCGGAAGTAACTCCTGGCGAGTAGATCACTACCAGCCTTCGACGCTGAGTATGGCGAATTGGGTTCGAGCGGTCGCTGTTCGTCCCATGAGCCCTCGGCGATCGAGCCGTATACCTCGTCAGTGGAGACGTGTACGAATCGCTTGACCCCGTTGCGAAGGGCGGCATCGAGCAGCTTCTGGGTGCCAAGAACGTTCGTCTCAACGAAGATCGACGCGTCACGCACGGAGCGGTCAACGTGCGATTCGGCAGCGAAGTGGACGACTGCGTCGACATCCGGAAACAGTCTGTCGAGCAGCTCGGAATCTCGAATGTCGCCGTGCACAAAGCTGTAGCGGTCAGAGTCGGCAACCGCGGCGAGATTCTCAAGGTTGCCCGAGTAGGTGAGGGCGTCGAGTACTACGACGTGGGCGCCCGTAAGCCCGGGGTATGCATCGTCGAGCGTGCGTCGCACGAAGTTCGAGCCGATGAACCCGGCGCCGCCGGTGACGAGAATTCTCATGAACTGGCTTCCTGCTGGCGGTGGACAATGCCGCCACGAGTCTAATCAGTGGTCGTGTCTACGGCGCACCACGGCTGAGCGCACGTTCAACCCAACGTTGAGGATCGCCCGCACGGGCCACAACCACCAGCCCGAGTATTTCTTGGAGAGAAACCGCCGTGCGCTGTGATGGTGCACCTCGATCATGCGATCCGAGTCGCCGGTGGTGGAATGCGCTCCCGAGTGGATGACAGTCGCCGCCGGGTCGTATACGTTGCGGTACCCGAGTTTGCCGAGTCGGTAACCCAGGTCGACATCCTCGAAGTACATGAAGAAGCCTTCGTCAAAGCCGCCGAGCGCGGCGAAAGCCGACCTGCGTACCAGAACGCACGCGCCAGAGAGCCATCCCGCGTCACGACTCTTCTCGGATGGCACGGCGTCGTTGCGGTACGCGCGCGTCCACGGGTTGCCGATCCAGATATTGGCGAAGAGGGCGTGGCCGATGCCGGTGCGAAGAGATGGCACCACGCGCGCCGACGGGTACACCGCGCCGTCGGATGTTGTGATCGCAGGACCCACCGAGCCGATGCGCACGTCGCTGTTGCCCGTCGCCAGGAGCCCGTCGAGCGCGCCGGGCATAAGGCATACGTCTGGGTTGCTCACGAGGATCCACTCCACAGATGCCGGGAGCGTTGCGGCAGCTGCGTTGATCGCGCCGCCGTACCCGAGGTTGGTATCGAGCGGAAGATAGCTGGCTTGGTAGCGAGCGGCGAGCGCGGCGACGCCTGCGCCGTCGTGTGGTTTGTTGTCGGCAACGATGACGATTGGTGCCACGGTACTTGCCGCAGATACGGAGTGCAGAAAACCTTCGAGAACCGCGCCCGAGCCGTAGCTCACCGTCACGACGGCCACTCGGGGGTCGAGTGCACGCGCAGGAGAGGAGGCCATAACCAGCCCAATCATAGTTCTAGGGTAGATTCATCAACGGTCTACATACGTTTCCCGGCGTGAGGGTGAATGCGGTATCTGAAGGAAGTGTTCTCTGCTCGAGAACTCCTTGCTAACCTCACCCTGCGAGAAATTCGCGGCAAGTACAAGCGCACGATCTTTGGCCAGCTCTGGTCGCTTGCTAATCCGCTCGCTCTCATGCTCATCTATACGTTCGTATTTGCGTTCATTTTCCGGGTGCGACCAGATAAAGGTGACCCGAGCGGGCTCGACGTTTTCGCGCTCTGGCTGCTCTGCGGCCTGCTGCCGTGGACATTCTTCGCGAACGTCGTGAATATGGGCCTCGCGTCGCTCGTGACCAACTCTGGGCTCATCCAAAAGGTGTATTTCACCCGCATCGTGCTTCCGCTGTCGATGGTGGCGTCTGCGGCATACAACTGGATATTTGAGATGGGCGTGCTTATTATTGCGCTCATCATTGTCGGTGCCTGGGTACTTCCGTGGATTCCGCTGGTAATTCTGATCATGCTTCTGCTCGCGATATTCGCAGCAGGCGTCGCTCTCATGTTGTCTATTGCGAACGTGTATTTTCGCGACACTCAGTATTTTCTGACCATTATCCTGCAGCTGTGGATGTACCTCACGCCGATCATCTACCCGTCGTCGCTCGTCGTCGCTCAGTCCGCGAGGGTGGGAGGGCTGTTTGGTACGTCGATTACGGTTTCAGACATCTATCACCTCAACCCCATGCAGCACTTCGTCGAGGTGTTCCGCAACCTGCTGTACGACAACCGTTTTCCTGACCTCGGTGAGTGGCTCGTCTGCACCGGCTGGGCTGTCGGGTCGATTGTCATTGGAACGATCGTGTTCCGACGCAACGAGAGAAATCTGGCGGAGACGCTGTGACCGAGATCGCCGTTCAAGTCGACCACGTGAGCAAGAGCTTTCGGCTCTATCACGAGCGCAATCAATCTCTGAAGTCGGCGATCATGCGTGGGCGCACGTCTGTGCACGAAGACTTCTGGGCGCTGGACGACGTCACATTCGATGTGCCGACGGGTTCGACCTTCGGCCTCATCGGCAGCAACGGTTCCGGCAAGTCGACCCTCCTCAAATGCCTCGCCAAGATCTACTTCCCTAACAAGGGGGAGATCACCCCCTTTGGTCGCATTGCCGCGATGCTCGAGGTCGGCTCCGGCTTCCATACCGAGTTGTCTGGCCGAGAGAACATCTTCCTCAACGGCTCGATCCTCGGCATGACGAAGAAGGAAGTCACTTCCAAGTTCGACGAAATCGTCGAATTCTCCGGCGTCGAGCAGTTCATCGACCAACCGGTCAAGAATTATTCATCGGGAATGTACGTGCGACTGGGTTTCGCTATCGCGATCAACGTCGACCCAGACATCCTTGTCGTCGACGAGGTGCTCGCCGTGGGAGACGCCGAGTTTCAGGAGAAGTGCCTGCAGAAGTTTCGGGATTTTCGCACAGCGGGGAAAACAGTGATTCTTGTGAGTCACGACATGGGGTCGATCAGCACGATGTGCGATCAGGCCGCATGGTTGCGTAACGGGCAGCTCGTCGTCGCCGGCCCGGCAGATTCGACGATCAAGGCGTACACCGATTCGTTTTCAACTGGTTCAGGTGACCCAGCGACTTCGGGCGACACGGAGGGTTAGTGCCGGCAATGCGAGCGGTTGCCCGGTTCGGCCGGGGTAAACTAATCCGCTGATCACGCTTGACGACAATGGGCCTCCCGATCCTGAAGACGACGAGTATTGGCTCGTAGGTCAAACGAAAGGACGCGAATAGTGCGGTCAGGGTTTCTGCAGAAGGTGACGAGGGCAACCCGGATTCTTCGAGAGGAAGGGCCGCGCGAATTCGGTTCACGCTTGTTCGGGCGGCTGAGCACCCGTTTGTCGGTCGCAACGAAGCCGCGCATGTTGGTAGCCGCGGAAGACGCGGCTGCTGTTGATTGGACGGTTGCCCCCGAGTGGTCCCGCTCGCCGATGATTGTCAGTGGTGGTCCCGCCCACATCGCATGGATAATGTCTCCCCCCGGTGAGACGAGTGGCGGGCACCACAACCTCTTTAGGTTCATCCGATTCGCGGAGCAGGCCGGCCACATCTGCACGATCTACCTCTACGACAATCAGGGTGCTGCTGCCAGCATCCGCGAGATCAAGGCGATGATCGCCGGAGCCGAGGCATACGCGCCGGTCGTCGCCGATATCGTGACCTACGACGCGGCTATCGGCGTCTCGGCCGACACCCAAGCCATCATCGCGACCGGCTGGGAAACGGCATATCCGTCGTTTCGCGACTCGTCGCTCGCGCGTCGTTTTTACTTCGTGCAAGACTACGAACCCGGCTTCTACGCGCTCGGAACCGAGTCACTGCTCGCCGAGAACACCTACCGCTTCGGCTTTCACGCGATCACGGCGGGCGGCTGGCTCTCGCACAAAGTCAGTACCGAGTTCGGCATGAAGGCCGATCACTTTGATTTTGCGGTCGATAAAGTGCATTACAGTGTCACGAACCTCGAACGTCGAAATGAAGTATTCTTCTACGCACGCCCGGTCACGCCGCGCCGCGCGTTCGAGTTCGGCATTCTTGCGCTCACCGACTTCGCCGCGAGCCGCCCAGACATCGTGATCAATCTCGCCGGCTGGGATGTCTCTGACTGGGATGTGCCGTTTGCATATAACAATCTCGCAGCCATGGACATCTCGAAGCTCAACGATGTCTACAACCGCTGTGCTGCTGGCGTCGTGATGTCGCTCTCGAACATGTCGCTCCTTCCCCTCGAACTCATGTCTGCTGGTGTAACGCCGGTGGTCAACGATGGCCCCAACAATCGCATGGTGTCTGACAATCCGTTCATCGAATACGTGCCAGCATCTCCGAGTGCGTTCGCGCGCAAGATCGTCGAAGTGCTGGACCGGCCGGATGCCGTCGAACGATCGGTTGCGATGTCGGCATCAGTTGCCGATGTGAACTGGTCAGACTCCGGAGTGCAGTTCAACCAGGCGCTCGCGAGAGCACTGCGTGGCTAAGATTCTCGTCATCGGAGCGAACGGTTTCATTGGCTCCCATCTCGTCGATGATCTCTCGGCCACAGGCCATCAGGTCACGGCGTTCGATCGGTTTAGCGCTCAGAACACCGCATACATCGCGACCGGAGTGCGCAAAATCACGGGAGATTTTCTCAGCCGCGGCGACATCGAAACAGCGGTGGCCGGCCAGGACTTCGTGATGCACTTTCTCTCGACCACCAGCCCAGCGACGGCCGAGAGTGATCCTTCTCTCGACGTTCGCACCAACGTGGCTCAGACCGTTGAGCTACTCGAAGCCTGCGTTGATGCGAGAGTAAAACACTTCTACTTCGCCTCGACGGGCGGAGCCATTTACGGCTCACAGGGCAAGCTGGAGTATTCGGAAGCCGACCGCACACAGCCGATTTCCCCCTATGGCATCGGAAAGCTCACGATCGAGAACTACCTGCGCTACTTTCGTGCCACCCACGGACTCGCCTCGACCGCTTTTCGCATTTCCAATCCTTACGGCCCTCGGCAGCGTCCCAACCACAAGCAGGGCCTCATTCCCATCGTTCTTCGCCAGATCGCCCTCGGCGAACACGTGGTTCGATTTGGCGACGGATCGATGGTGCGCGACTACATCTACGTCGAGGATGTCGCGCGAATGATTTGTTCCGTCGTCGGTCGGGATGCTGCTTCGGACGTCTACAACCTCGGCAGCGGTCGCGGGCACTCGATCACGGAGGTACTTGATTCCCTCGCGAGAATCACGGGAGTGCGGTTTGCGATTGACGAGCGTGCGGTGCCGCCGACGTTTGTCGATCGAGTCGTGCTCGATGCGACCAGGTTTGCACAAGAGTTCGGTCTGCCCGCGCTCACCAGTCTCGATGAAGGCATTCGGCTGACTTGGGAAGAGATTAGGGAAAATATCGATGGCTAAATCACTGGTCGCGACCGTCGCGATCCTTACCCACAACGGCGAGGACTATCTCGAACGCATCCTGACCCAGGTGTTTGCGCAGAAGATCGATGGCGAATTCGAAGTACTCATCATTGACTCGGGATCGATGGACTCGACGCTCGAGATCATCTCCCGATTTCCCGAAGTGCGCCTGTACCAGATTCCAAACTTCGAATTCGGTCACGGCAAGACCCGCAACTTTGCGGCGAGACTTGCGGCCGGTAAGTACATTGCTTTTCTCACCCACGATGCAGTGCCGGTCGACGAGTTCTGGCTTGACCAGTTGTTGCATCCCTTCACGCTCAACGAGCGGGTGGTAGCGGTCGTCGGGCGGCAGATCCCGCGTGCGAACGCGTTTCCGACTCAAAAGTACGAAATCTCAAGCATGTTCGGCGGGCTCGGTAACCCCGGTGCTACGAGTCTGTACTTTCAGGACGCGTCGATCATCCGTCAGCGCGATAAGGACATTCTCACCTACTACTCCGACGTGAACTCGATGGCTAATCGCGACTTCTTGGTCGACACGATCCCCTACCGTGACGTCGCATACGCCGAAGACCAACTCTTCGGTAGAGACGTCATCGAGGCCGGTTACATCAAGGCATACGCGCCGCGCGCCGCAGTCGAGCACTCGAACGATCTCACCCTGCACGAATACGGTAAACGCATGTTCGACGAGACGGTCGGGTTGCGTCGCATCGGGTTTGAGATCCCGCCGGTAAGCCTCGGAACAACGCTCACTCTCGTGTTCAGGGGCATTCTCGCCGACACGTTTCACCTGTTTCGCGACAAGGAGTACAGTGCGGGGCAGAAAATCAAATGGTTTTTCGTCGATCCGGCTTTTCAAATCCAGAAGTGGCGGATGTATCGCCGATCGACGATGACCGATGTGAACGACGAAGCAGCGTTTCGCGCCGGATCCCTCGAGCACTCCCGCAAACAGCGATCACATCGAGTTCCCCGCGCGGGCAAATAGGTGCGCTGGAATCAGTGCACGCCGGTGCTGCTGTTCGGCGGATCGGCACGTTCGACCGACCTGTCGGTTCGGCCAATCACGTACCGATAGACGACGAACGCAGCACCAGCAGTGACGATGAGCAGCAGTAGCGTGAGGGGCAGCCACCCGAGCGGCGGCTGCCAGGATGGGCTTGCGAACATCTGGGCGAGTGTGCCTTTCGAGCCGACCACATAGCGGCGCAGAGTCCATACGAAGCTTGCCGCCTGTCCCAGAGCAACGAGGGCGAGTGCGATCACGACGACCGTTCTGGCACGCCCGACGATCGGCCGATCGGTTGCGTCATCGACGGCGATGCCGCAGGCAACCAGGAAGCACAACAGTATGGCGAGCATGTAGCGCCCCTGCCAGATAAAGCCCACAGACGTCACGAGAATGGCCTGTGTCACCGCAGGGATGAGCACCATGCCGATGCCCAAGCCCCCAGCCACCCACCGAGACCGGCCAGAGCCCCAGGCGAGTGCCGCCACGATGAGGCCGACCAGAACGGAGCTCCAAACCATGACACTGAAGGCCGGCGACGGGGTATCTACCCAGCCGAATATTCCTATATAGCCTTCGGCGAAGTCGAAGGTGCGCGCGAGCATCGTTACAAATGCTGACCCGGCGCTGGTTCCAGCACCGACGATTGTGCCGTCTCCCGTTGTGGGTGGATGCGTGTACCAATTGACGGCGGCGAGTCCCGCGCCGCCGGCGATTGCCATCAGAACCCACGCGGCTGGCTTACGGATGAGACTGCGCAGCACGTCGACGCGGCCGAGGGCAAGCGCGGCACCGAGCACAATCACCACCCAGAGCAGCGCGATACTTCGAGTGTTGGACAGTAAAATCACGGCGAAGCCGGCGAGCACAGCGCGCTCCCAGAGCACGCGATTACTGCTGACGGCTCTGAAAGCCCCCACGAGAGTTGCAAACAGCGCTCCGGCAGTCGCCATCTCGAGCGCATTCGGATTGATTGATCCGGCAAGGAAGAACACCATCGGGGTGAGAGCTACCGCGGCGGCTGTCACTGCCCAGCGTGACCGCGAGAGCATGGTGAGTTGCATGAACATTACCGCGAGAGCGGCTGCGCAGAGCAAAGCATTCACGACGCGCATTCCGTAGAGAGCGGTGTCGCCATCGAGAAACAGTGTCGGCAGGCCGACGATCGCGTAGTACAGCGGGCTGTTGATTCCGGCCGACGTGCCGGTCGTGACAATCGCGTTCGGGTCGCCGGGCACTGGGGCGACACACGCCGCGGTGATCTGGGGATTGAAGGCGAAGCAGGTGCGCTCGTGCATGTGCGCGACGTAGGCGGGGACATCCGCTTGTGCCAACGAGTGATTTTCTGCCCAGGCACCGGTTGACACCTGGCCGCGTACGACTGCCGCCGCCCTGATCGCGTGGGAGGGTTCGTCTGGCACCGACCCCAGCGGCGACGCGAGGGCCCACAGCAGCATCGGTGCCAGCAAGAGTCCGAAAGCGATCCCCAACACTCGCCAGCGTGTGGGAGCCAGTGTGGTAATCGTGGTGGCAATCACGGGAGTCCGATCGGAACGGGGGCAAGCGCGAGCAGTGCTGCTCGACGCCGCCAGAATTGTGAGCTGATGATCACGAGCATCGCCGCGAAGCTGACGGAGCCGCCGACCCAGACCGCCATCGGGGAGAGCGGCATGTTCCACCACCATTCCACACGAGCATCGAGGTTCACTCCGCCGACGTCGATGCCGGTAACGTATCGTCGGATATTGGTGTGAAGCGCGACCGAGTTCGCAAGCGCGAGAGCCACGACCGCGACGACCGACTGCGAGCGCGACACGCGCAACTGACCAATGATTGGCTGCAGCAGCAGGATGCCGGCGAGCACGACGATCAGCGGCAGGAGATATCTTGGCTGCACGTACGACCCCACCAAAACACGAGTCTGCACGAGCAAAATAAGCGGAATAACGACAAGGGTTACGAGCACGAACGCGGCCGCAAGCGGCTTGCGGCGGTAGCGGGCACCCAGCCCGATAGTGATTGCGGCGGCGAAGATGCCAAACGAGGCAAACCACACCACCGCGGGCATCGTGGTGTCAAGCCACCCGAGCCCCCAGCGCCCGAACGCTCCAACCCAGAGATCGGGCATGTTCACGAGGTTAGTGAGTATCAGGCCTTGTACATCAACCGGGTCGTTCGCGTGCGGCACTAGACCTGCTGACGCCGCATTCATCTGCCCGGAGGTGCACCAGAACACCACAGCAATGATGATCAGTACCAGCGGCAGAATGGCCTGCAGCAGCCAGTTGCGATCGCGCCTCACCGTGAGAATAAGCACGACAACGATGGCCACCACCGCATAGACTGCCGCGTCAGCGCGCGCGCCGGCACCGATGAGGGTCGACAGCAGCGCGAGTGCCCCCAGCCCAATGCGCCGCCAACCGGTGGTCTCGAAATAGCCGAGCAGTGCCATCCATAGAATTCCGGCGGAGGTGATGGCCCAGCTGCTGGGGTTGACTGATGGCACGAGAAACATGCCGAGCGGCACCGCCGTGATCACCAACCCTCCCACCAGAGTCGCGCGTCGGGCGCGCGGGAGGAGAAAGAACAGCGCGGTTGCCGACCCCACGAAGATCAGGGCATTTGCGAATCGGATGGCGAGAACTGACATGTCCACGTTCGGGCCGACGAACACGCTCGCCACCGCGTAATACACCGCCGGGTAGAGGCCGGTGAAGTTGCCTCTGCCGGTGACCACCGTGTCGGACGGGGTTGTTCCGAATCCTGGGAGCTGGCACGCCGCGCTCTTTGTGGGATCGAACGCGTAACAGACGGCGTTGACCATGAGGTCCCGCGGGACGACCCCGGTGGCGGGGTTATCGGTGGTCGCGCAGGCGCCTTGCTTGGCGCCGGCCCCACACCAAATGCTCGCGAGGTGGAAGTCTTCGTCGGGGCTGGAGCCCACCGGGGAAGAGAGTGCCCAGGCGCCGAGAGTGAGCATAGCGAGAATCGGCACGGCCACCAACGGACTCAGCCACCGGCGCCAGGGGGCAGGCTTCGGGCTCGGGCGCATGGGGGAATCCTACCGGGTGGCCGCTCGCCGATATCCTGATAGTCATGAGCCTCCGTCGAAAACAGCGCTGACGTGGTCACGTCGATTTCGGTCGCAATGTGTACGCGCAACGGCGCGCGGTTCGTCGAAGCACAACTGCGCAGCATTTTGGTCCAGTCCGTGCAGCCGGTCGAAATCGTGGTCTCTGACGACGCGTCGTCGGATGACACACTCGCCGTCATCCGCTCGGTGATGCTCGAACGGCCAGACATCGCTCTCGTGGTGCTCGACAACGCTGTGCCGCTCGGTGTCACCAAGAACTTCGAACGCGCTGTGAGTGCAGCCACCGGAACGATCATCGCGCTGAGCGACCAAGACGACCTGTGGCACTCAGACCGGCTGGAACGCGCGCTGAGCGAATTTGGCGCCCGACCCTCACTCGCGCTGATCTTCGGTGACGCGCGTCTCGTGGACGCCGACGGCGTGTCTCTCGGCCATGACCTGTTTGACGTGCTGGAGATCGGCCAGATCGAGCTCGACGCCATCCACCGCGGCGACGCGTTTGCAGTTCTCCTGAAACGTAACCTGGTCACCGGTGCGACCGTCGCCTTTCGCCGATCACTGCTGGATGCCGCGCTCCCCTTCCCGTCAGAGTGGGTACACGATGAGTGGCTGGCCATCATCGCGGCGGCTACCACGGGTGTGGACGCCGTTGAGGCCATTCTCATCGACTACCGCCAGCACGGTGCGAACGAGATTGGCGTGCAGTATCCCGGGGTACTGCGAAAGATTCGTAAGGTTCTTGAACCGCGCGACGAGCGCAATGCGTTGCTCGCGGTGCGTTCGCGGCTACTGGCTGGGCGCCTCGACGCGCTTCCCGGTGTGACCGAGCGTTCGCGCGACCTCGCGCGAACGAAGGCGACCGTCGAGGAGTTCAGAGCGGCCCTTCCTGCCTCGAGGTTTCGGCGCATCCGTTCCGTTCTCGTAGCTGACCGCCGCGGGTGGTATGCGGACTTCGCGAGCCAGGGGCGCCGCGACATCCTGCGTGATCTGCTACAGCCTCACCGGGGTTGGGCTCGTCGATAGAATGAAGCTTGTGACTGAGGTAATGCCCGCCGGGCGACGGGCTCTCCTTTCCGGGCTCACCATCATTCTCACCGCGACTATCGTTTCCGGCGTCGTCTCGTACGTGGTCACCTGGCTGGTGCCCCGCCACATCGGTTTCGCCGACTACACGATCTTCGCGGTGTTCTGGGCGTCGCTCTATCTCGTGGTCGGTGCGCTGTTTGGTGTGCAACAGGAAGTAACGCGGGGAACCACTCTGCTCGAGACGGGCGCACCGCGCCAGATCAGTCGCGCTCGCAATTTTGGCGCTGTGGCCGCCCTCATCGTGTTTGCGAGCATCGTCGCCACGGCCGAACTTTGGGTGCACGCCGTGTTCCCGGTCGAGGGCTGGAACCTCGTCTGGCCGCTCGCAGTAGGCACGGCCTCATATGTTCTTGTCGCGGTGTTGGCTGGCTCGCTGTACGGCGTGGCAGCGTGGAAACCGTTGGCCCTGATGATGACCACCGACGCAGGGTTGAGGCTCGCCGCGATCGCTGCCACACTTGCTTTCACCTCCAACGTGGTGGCCTTGGCCTGGGCCGCTGTCGCTCCATTTCCGGTCGCGCTGGCGGTATTGTGGCCCCTCATTCGCCGGTCAATCGTGGGCCGGTCGCAGCTCGATGTGGGCTATCGTGCGCTCACCTGGAATGTTGCTCGCACCATCGTTGCGGCAGCCTCAGCCGGCATCATGGTGAGCGGTTTTCCTTTGCTGCTGGGGCTTCTATCGCGTGGTGCGCCGAAGGCCGTAGTTGGGCTCTACATTCTGACTATTACTCTGGTACGAGCGCCGCTGATCATTATCTCGATGTCGTTGCAGAGCTACTTTGTGGTGACTTTTCGCGACGAGCTCCACGGATTCTGGAAGCGTTTCCTGGCCATTGAGGCGCTCGTCATCGCCAGCGGAATCGTGCTTGCCGGGGTCGGTTGGCTGCTGGGGCCGTTCGTTTTCGGCTTCCTTTTTCCGGGGCAGTTGCGCCCAGAGGGTTGGTTCATCGCCGTGCTCGTGCTGTCATCCGCTCTCGTCGGTGCGCTCGCGATCAGCGCGCCCGCGGTTCTCGCCCGATCACAACATTTCGTGTACAGCGCAGGGTGGGTTGCGAGCGCGGTCGTGACGATCGCTGTTGTCGCCTTGCCACTTGATTTCGGCCTGCGCACCGTGCTGGCACTCGTCATCGGGCCGGTTGCTGGCCTCATCGTGCACGGAACGTATCTGATTCGTGCCACCACACGCTCCGCGATTCAGTAGGCGGATCAGCGCCGTCGTGGTGTCACAGCACGACGTGGGGCTACCACGATCCACGTTCGACTCGATATTCAGTGCCAGAGCAGGTCGCGGCAAGTTCGGCTTCCGCTGCAGGATCTGACGTGTACACGACAGCGCCATTACCGAACAGGGTGACCACCGCGCACATTTCCTTCACACTGAAAACCCCGACATGCTGAGCGTATGGGCCCACCGGGTTCGTGGCAGGGTGTGCGATATCGATTTGCAGCAGCCAGTAGTTCGGCCAGAAATCGCCCTGCACCGTGCGCCAGACAACACTCTTTCCGTTCCCGGACAGCGCAAACACCGTATCGGCGAGAGTGTTGGAGAGGCCGAATGCATTGCCTTGCACAATGCCGAGGAGCGGCAATTGAGCGAGTGGGCGCTGCGCCCCCCCGGGAGACCACAACATGCTCACGAATAAACACGCGGCGAGCACCACGATTCCCCCATCCCACCGAGAGCGCGGCGGGTGTGCGGCAAGCAGTGAGACTGCGAAACCCATGGCGATGACCAACAGCAGGATGGATACCGTCCACGCGAACTTAGCCGGGTAGTAACCCCACGGGTTAGACGCATTCGTGCGCTGCAACAGTAGGTAGCCGAGCCCTATGCCGAACGATGCCATCATTGTCAGTGAGCCGATGGCCTCGTGCGCCAGCGAAGTGAACCGCCCGACCACGCAGGCAAGAACTGCTGTCACCGACACAATCACGACGATGGATGCCGGACCGATCGGCGGGAAACCGCCGTCAGCCGAGAGGTACACCGACTCGGCGAGTGCCTGAGGTACGGTCACGAGTGCTAGGTAGGCCAAGAACACCAGCGCTGCCAGTGCAGCGACAAGCCACAAGCGCAGAGAGTACCGGCGAAGGTGCGCGAGTTTCGAGAACAGGACGGTGGCACCAAGAGCTGCCACAACCACGACGAGCGGACTCCACACGGCCAGGATGGCCGTCGCCGCAAGGAAGAGAGCGGCAAGCGATGAAAGCGGTCGTGCCTCCCCGGCCAGATACGCGAGCCATGCCGCAAGAAGAAGCGCGATAGCGAACGCCGAGTTCACAAAACCGAACTGAAACTGCACACCGACGATGTACCACGTAAGCCCCGCGCACGAGACAAGCGCCACAATCGGAACGGCCAACCTTCGGCGGATGCCGACTGCCAGCCGAGCGACGATTGCTCCGGCCAGCAGGCATGCGATCGCGATCACGAACACCCAGACCTGAGCGAGTCGAGCGACATCGTGCTCGAGCACCGCGGACTGAGCCAGCCAGGCACGACCGCCCGCCAGGTTGGAGGCGACCATTGCAAATGGCAGGGGCGTGGGCTGCGGAGTCGACACTTGAGAAATACCGTGATCGGCGAGCATACGGCGGGCAAAACCCATGACGTTGATCGCATCCGCGTTCATGGCCCACGCCAGCCTGAGCGCCCCGGGTATGACCTGTGCCAGCGCCGTTGTCGCGATCACGAGCACGGCACCCGTGCTCGCCGCGACGCCGAGCCACCAATCGCCCCGCTGTGGGCTCGGGCGTGCAGACGGCTTCATGGCCGCATACCCTCCGGCGCCTAGTGAAACAACCGTCCACGCGATTGTCTCGCTGTACGCCAGACTGATCCCGGTCACCGGCACGACCAGCAGGAGCGCGAGTTCAGCGACAAAGAATGCGATGACCGCGTATGCGAGAGACATGCTGCGCTCATACCGCCGCGCGAGCGTGATGTATCCAGCGAGAAGGGCGACCGCCCAGACGAAGACGGTCGGTCCACCGGCAAGCAGCACAGCAGCGGCAGCGAGGGCGAGCAGCATTGTTGCGACTCCGGGAATGCGGCTGATCGCTCGCGTAGCTGTGCTCATGGTTCCGTTCATCGGGTCTGCTCGGTCAGGGGGTTCCGGTGGCACGCGTGCGCTCGCTCTCTAGCGACAGGCGCGCTATCGACCGGTGATCGTCGAGGGGCATTCGAGACCCGCGGTAGTAGCCCTGCCAGTGCACGATCTGATACAGCGGATTAAGCACGAGCCAGCGGAGTTTCGTCGCCGGTCGGTAGTCGGCGTCTGCGAGGATCCGCACGCCGTCACGCAAAATTCCGTACCCGGTTCGCGCCAGTTGCGTGCCCCTGCGAAGCGGTGGCACGTTCTCGCCCACCCGTCGGCGCGCGATCGTCTCGTCGAAAATGCGCTTGCCAAACTCACGCAGAGTGAGGTCGTTGGAGTGGATGACAGCGGCCTCTGGAGCGTACGCCTTGCGGTAGCCCGCGGTAATCAGGTCGCGTGCGAACGCGAAGTCTTCGGAGTACGGCAGATCGCGGTAGGGAATGACGTTAAGCAGGAAATCGCGCCGAGTAGCCGAGTTGACGTCGGAGTAGAAGGCAAGCCCGTCAAGCTGTTCGTCGGTCGGTTCGGTTGCGCCCTTAGCCACCACGGTGACGCCCCCGTCAGGGCCCAGGTGCGCAAACACGCCGCGGATGTCGTACTTCATCATCGGGAAGCAGCCCGGCCGCGGCACTTGCTTACCGAGCACAGCCACCGCGTCGAGGCCTTCCGGGTCGAGCGGGCCGGTGAGTTCGGTGAGCCAGCGTGCATGAGCGGGGATCGCGTCTTGCGTGAGGAACGCGACTATTCTGCCGCGTGCGAGCCGCGCGCCGAGATTGCGCGTTTTTCCGTGTCCGAATTCGGAGTTAGCGATCTCGTGCAGTTGTACACCGGGTCTGGCGTGCACGATTGTGAGCGTCGCATCCGTCGACCCGGAGTCGATCACGAGAATTTCCACGGTACCGTCAAAGTCTTGGTCGGCTACCCGGTCGAGCACTTCGGCGAGGTAGGTCTCCCCGTTGAAAGTCGGAACTATGACTGTCACGTCACGCGTCGTCGCGGCGAGTTCGGCCGCTGCGCGACTCTGGTTCATACCGAAAGCCTAGGGTGACGCAAGCGAGGTGAGACGCGCGGGCTGGAGCGACGTGCGCATTGCCGCATCGAAGGCGGCGATGAACACGGCGCCAGGGTCTTTCCAATCGGTGTCTGCGACCGATCGTGCGATGATCTTCGCGTGCTCGACGGCATCCGCCCGCTCAATCACGTGCACGAGACGTTCCGCGATCGCTCGCGGCGATGTCGGCACATATTCGATGTGCGGGCTGTCGAAGAAACCATGGGTGTTCTCCGCGTCATTGACGACGGGTACGACGCCGCTCGCCATGACCTCCATGGGCAGCAGCGACATGTTCGTGAGCGAGAGGATGAGGCCAGCGGCGCAGCGGTTGTAGATCGCGTTGAGTTGCGAAATGTCGAGCGCTGAGTTGTTGACATAGGGGAAGGGCACGTTGTAGGTAGACATGTCCCAGCCGACCATGTTGATGGTGATGTCGGGCCGCAGACGGTGGAACTCCTGCAGGGCGAGCAGACCGAACTCCGTCGCACGGCGCGGGGTGGGTGGGCGGGCGTAGAACAGAATCTCGGTGCGGGGCTCGGTGTTCTCGAGGCTATAGCGCTCACGATCGACCGCGTAGTCGTAGTAGTCGCCAGACATCCCGTAGTCGGCCGTGAGCTTTTTGGCGAGCCAGCGTCCGGCCGAAATACCGTGGAACCCGAGCCGATAGGAGTTTTCGGCCAGTACGTAGTCGCTTCCCGCGGCGAAGAACGCGGGTTCGAAGTCTTGCGTGAAGTAGAAGCGTTTCGCCGGGCCTTCGTAGCGGTACGCAGCGTATGCGGCCTCCCAGTCTGAGGCGAAGATCGCGTCGTACTCGCCGTCGACTCCCGTCGTGGGCGAATACCTGCGCAACTCGGCTTTCAGGTCGGGGTAGGCCGTCGACTCCTGCAGCAGTTTTCGCACGTCTGCCATGTTCAGACGCGGATATTTGGCGGGCGAATATAGATACACCGTCAGCTCGTAGCCAGCCTGCTCAAGAAAACTCATGAAACGAAATGCGTTCTGGTGCCCGCCGCTCGTGCGTCCGGGGGGTGTGATGATCCAGGCGACGCGGTACTTACCGTCAATCGGCTCGATGATTCCGCCGTTGAAGTTGTGCGGCTTTGACCAGTCGACGGCTATCACATCGTCGGCGTAAACGGTCGACAGCGGAGTCGTGCGGAACGGATTGAATCGCGTCACCACCCACTTGGCGGAGCGCCAGGCTGCCGATCGAATTCCTTCGCTGCGTATGGCGTGCACCGCGGCGCCGACCGTGCTGTTTTTTTGGCTCATTGGCGTCGCCCGTTCGTTATTCGGTGTAGCTCAGCGCAGCGGCGATGACCCGGCCTACCTGAGACTCGGTCATGCCGGCCCACAGGGGGAGTCGCACCAGGCGCCGGGAGAAGTCTTCCGCGCGGTCGAGTTGGCGCAGGGTGCGGCCGAATTCGCGCCCAGCGGGGCTGGTGTCGAGAGGCACGTAGTGAAAAGTCGCAGTGACGCCGACGTGCCGCAGATGGCCGATGAACGCTTCTTGAGCGGCCCAGTCTGGCATCAGTAGGAAAAACACGTGTGCAGCGTGCACGCCACCCGCTGGGTTCATCGGGGCGATGCCGCGCTCGGCAGCCCATTCGGCGAGCTCGGTTGCGTAGCGATCCCAGATAGCAAACCGGCTGGCCTGAATCTCGACGAAATCTTCCAACTGGGCATCGAGGACCGCGGCGTTGAACTCGCTCATCAGGTAGCTCGAGCCGAGATCGACCCAGCTGTATTTGTCTACCTGACCGCGCAGAAATTGTGAGCGGTTTGTGCCCTTTTCCCGCATAATCTCAGCGCGCTCGACGAGCGATGCGTCATTGATGATCAACGCGCCGCCCTCACCGCAGTGCACGTTTTTGGTGTCGTGAAAGCTCTGCGTGGCCAGCACGCCGATCGTGCCGAGCACGCCAGCTGCAGTGCTGACGCCGAGGCCGTGCGCGTTATCTTCAATGATCGGGATGCCATGGCGCGTCGAAATATCGGTCATCGCGTCGAGGTCAACCGGCATACCCCCGTAGTGCATGACGATGACCGCCTTGGTGTGCGCACCGACCGCTTCATCCACCTGCTCGGGGTCGATATTTCCGCTGGCCGGGTCGATGTCAACGAAGACGCACCGTGCGCCGGTGAGGGCGATGGCGTTCGCAGCAGACGGGAAGGTGAAAGTGGGCAGGATTACCTCGTCGCCTGGGCCAATTCCGAGCAGTCGTGTCGACATCTCGAGGGCGTGCGTGCACGAGGTGGTGAGCAGCGCGTTGCGTGCATCGGTGATCGTGAGCAGACGCCCGGTTGCTGACCGCGTGAAGGCACCGTCGCCGTGGGCATGATCCGACTCGAGCACGCGCTCGAGGTTGCGCAGATCATTCTTCGCGCGGAAGGGCCGCGAGAACGGGATGGCGTCTGCACCCACTCCTGCCGACGCTGTCACTGGTGCTCCTCGATTCAACGAACTGATTCGACTCAAGCATGCCATGAGTTCCGGAACGCGCCAGTGATACCGCCGGGTAGTATCTACCACGTGCAAATCCGTGAGCTTTCGATCCGTGACTCGTTCGAGATTACGCCGATCCAGCGTGCGGATGACCGTGGAGTCTTCCTGGAGTGGTATCGCTTCGACGTGCTCGAGGAGGCGGTGGGGCACTCCCTCGACCTCAAGCAGGCGAACACCTCGGTGTCGAAGCGCGGCGTGGTGCGCGGCATCCATTTTGCAGACATTCCGCCGGGCCAGGCGAAGTTTGTCACCGTCACCTATGGCGCGGTAATTGACTACGTGGTCGACGTTCGCGTCGGGTCGCCGACTTTTGGGCAGTGGGATTCTGTGCGACTCGACGATGTAGACCGACGGGCCATCTATCTCGCTGAGGGGCTCGGTCATGCGTTTGTTTCGCTCAGCGACAACGCCACGGTGAGCTACCTCGTTACAGACAGCTACAACGCCTCGCGTGAGCATGCTATCGATCCGCTCGACCCAGACATCGCGCTCGTTTTTCCTGATGAGGCTGGCGAGCTTTTGCTGTCGTCGAAAGATACCGATGCCCCGACGCTCGCCGAGGCGCTCGCGAGCGGCCTGCTGCCCACGTTTGCCGACGCGCACAGCTTCTACGCTTCGCTGGATGCGAAAGCCTAGTCATGCGGGGAATCATTCTGGCTGGCGGTTCGGGGTCGCGCCTGTGGCCGATTACGCGCGGCATCTCGAAACAGCTCATGCCGATCTACGACAAGCCCATGATCTACTACCCGCTGTCGACGCTCATGATGGCCGGGATCAAGGAGATCCTGATCATTACGACGCCCGAATACAATGAGCAATTCAAGGCGCTGCTCGGTGACGGCTCCGAGCTCGGTATCCGCCTTGAGTACGCGGTGCAGCCCCACCCAGACGGCCTCGCCCAAGCCTTCATCATTGGTGAGCAATTTATCGGTGATGAGAGCGTCGCCCTGGTGCTCGGTGACAACATTTTTCATGGTGCTGGCCTCGGGTCAGCACTACGGTCGAATGACGAGATCGATGGCGGGCTGATCTTCGCCTACCACGTGTCGAACCCGGCTTCGTATGGAGTCGTCGAGTTCGACGACGACATGAAAGCGGTCTCGATCGAAGAGAAACCGGCCCGCCCGAAGAGCAACTATGCCGTACCCGGGCTGTACTTCTACGACAACAGCGTCGTCGCGATCGCGAAAACCATCGAGCCGAGTGAGCGCGGTGAACTCGAGATCTCGACCGTCAACGAGCGCTACCTCGACGCCGGCAAACTGCAGGTGAAGGTACTCGATCGCGGTACCGCGTGGCTCGACACCGGCACGTTCGAGTCGATGATGCAGGCCTCTGAATACGTTCGCGTGATCGAAGATCGTCAGGGCTTCAAGATCGGTTGTATCGAAGAGATCTCGTGGCGCGCGGGCTGGATCGATGACGCCCAGCTCTCGCTGCTGGCTACGCCGCTGGCCAAGAGCGGGTACGGCCTGTATCTGCGGAGCCTGCTCGCGGGCTAGTTCGACTCGCGATGCTGGTTAGTCGCGGCTGTCAGTAGTTTCTCCAGTGCATCGATTCGCATCTCCTGCAGCGCCGTCGTTTCGGCGAGAGTTCGGGTCTTGGCTTCGAGAAGTGTGAGCTCTGCGCTGTGCTGGATGCAGACGAGGAACAACACGGCCACGCTGACAAAGAAGACCAAATTGAGCGGGACTGCAATGCCAATCAGCCCGGCCGCCCAGGTGAGCGATGCCGGGAACACTCCGATCACGAGCGCGAGTGTTCCCGCGACCAGCCACCACACCGCGTGGCGTTCGCGCAGCCGCCGCCTTCGCAGCATTTCAATCACTACGGCGAGGCTGAGTACGGCGGATGCGACGCCGAAAATGTAGGTAGCGAGCGTCATGCGACCGTTGCACCCCGATGCAGCGGAACGGGCGGTCGCGCCAGCGCGAAGAGAAGCGCGAGCGCAGCTCTGCCGAGGTACGCCGCGGACTTGAGCGGATTTTGTGAAGGGCGGCCACCGGCCCGTGGTCGCATGGCAACCGGGATCTGCGTGATTACGCATCCGGATCGCGCCGCGATTACCAACGACTCGATCGTGTCGCCGAGGTATTCCGCCGGGTAGTGCTCGGCGAACAGGCGCACGGCTCGCGGACCACTCGCTCGAAAGCCCGAGGTCGTGTCGGTCAGGCGCGTGTGGGCGGTGTGGCTGAGAAAAGCGGACAATGCGATCATCGCCCAACGTCGAGGCCCACGCGCGTCGTAATTGCCTTCACCCGCAAAACGAGCTCCGAGAACGAGATCCGCTGTGTCCAACTGTTCGACGAGCGCCACAACATTGGCCGGGTCATGCTGCCCATCCGAATCGACCTGAACAACGTTGTCGAACCCGTTTTTGAGTGCATATCGGAAACCGAGACGCATCGCGCCACCCACGCCGAGGTTAACCGGCAGGTGGGCGACGAGCGCACCCGCCGCGAGTGCTTCGCTCGACGTGTTATCTGTGGAGCCATCGTCGACAACCAGAACCGCAACACCAGGTAGCTTGGCGAACACTTCCAGCACGACCTGCCTGACCGATTCTTCCTCGTTGAACGCTGGCATGACAATCAGTGTCTTGTCCAGGGCGGGCGGCATAGTCAGATAGTAGCAATCGGTCGCAGGGCTATTTCACGCGAACTCGGCCGAGATGCTCCAGATACCAGTTGTACGTGCGGGTAATTCCTTCTCGTAAGCCGGTCGACGCGGTCCAGCCCAGGGCCGTGAGCTGCGAAACATCGAGGAGCTTCTGAGGGGTACCATCCGGTTTGGACGCGTCTTGCACCAAATCACCCTGATAGCCGACAACATCGGCAACGAGTTGCGCGAGTTCGTGGATGCGCAAATCTTTGCCGACACCGACATTGATGGTGTGCGGGTCGTCGTAGTTCTCCAGCAAGAAGACAGCGGCCTCCGCCAGATCGTCCACGAACAAGAACTCCCGACGCGGGGTACCGGAACCCCAGATATCCACCTGAGGATCCTGCTCTTCGTGTGCAGCGTGAATGCGACGCATGAGCGCTGGCAGCACGTGCGAGTTGTCGGGGTGAAAGTTATCGCCTGGACCATACAGGTTGGTGGGCATTGCCGAGATCCAGTGCCGGCCGTACTGCTTACGCGATGCTTGCACCTGCATGATGCCGGCGATCTTCGCGATGGCGTACGCGTCATTGGTGGGTTCGAGAATTCCGGTCATCAGGGACGATTCCTTGATCGGCTGCTCCGCAAATTTTGGGTAGATACACGACGACCCGAGGAATAGCAGGCGGTCGACATCGATATCGTTGGCGGCATCCATCACGTTCACCTGGATCTGCAGGTTATCGCTGAGAAATTCGGCCGAGAATGTATCGTTCGCGTGAATTCCGCCGACCCGCGCTGCGGCGTCGATCACGATATCCGGTCGCGTTTCCCGCATGAAATCGAAAACGGCATTGCGGTTACGCAGATCGAGTTGGGTGGAAGTAGCGCCGACAAGATCCTCGAAGCCTTCCGCCTCAAGGTGCCGCCATATCGCCGAGCCAGCCAGTCCGCGATGGCCAGCGACGTAGATGCGGGAATTCTTGTCCAACGGTTCTCCGATTTGCATTCTCGTTATACTCACTCAAGCGTGCTCTGCCATCGACAACGTCGAACAGGCCGCCCAAATTCCTGTGCAATCACTCATTCGTTCGTTCGAATGGTAGCAATCCAGAAGGCAATCTACATGGGTCACCCTGACGTGCTGGTCGTGCTGCCCACACTCGGCGATCGGCTGGAAACGCTCGAAGAGACCCTGATATCGGTGAACGAGCAGCGCGTTGATGTGGGGGTGACCCTCGTCGTTGTTGCCCCGCCGGCCGCCGTGCGAGCCAGGGCGCTCGCTCGATCTCTCGGTGCCGTGGTGGTGGATGATCCAAAGAAAGGCATCTCCGCTGCAATCAACTGCGGTCTCGCGGCTCGCACGAACGAGACGTATTACGCCTGGGTGGGCGACGACGACAAATTTCGGCCGCACGGGCTGGCAACGCTTCGCACAATTCTCGAGTCGCAGCCGACGGCCGTGCTTGCATTCGGTGGCTGTGACTACATAGATGCTCGGGGCCGCACGATTGCCTCGAGCCGCGCAGGTGGTCTTGCTAACTTCCTCCTGTCATGGGGGCCCGATCTCATTCCCCACCCCGGAACGATGGTGAGGCTTGACGCGCTCGAGGCGATCGGCGGATTCGACGCCGGGCTTACGTTCGCTATGGATCTGGACGCGTTCCTCAAGTTGCGTAGCTACGGCACGTTTGCCTGGACCCGGAAGTCCGTCTCGGCCTTTCGCTGGCATCCGGATTCACTCACCGTGGCTAACCGGCTCGACTCTAGTCGCGAGGCGGAATTGGTCAAACGCCGCTACCTTCCTCGTGGGCTTCGAGCGGTCAGCGGACTCTGGCACCGCCCGGTGCGGTGGGCTTCAACATTTGCGGCGAGCAGAGTGAATGCGCGAGCTCGCGCTATGGAACAAGGATCGCAAGACAGTCTGCGCTAGTCTATTTAGGTCTTTCAGAGCCCCGCACGTTGCCTTGTGCTTCGTGTTTTCCACGTACACATCGGAGCAAACTGCATGAGTGAAACTAGGGCGAAACGCGCCATCGTCACCGGGATCACTGGACAGGACGGCAGTTATCTGGCCGAACTCCTCTTGTCAAAGGGCTACGAGGTACACGGACTCATCCGGCGATCGTCTACCTTCAATACCGATCGCATTGACCACATCTACCAAGACCCGCACGAGCAAAGCCCTAACCTGTTCTTGCACTACTCCGACCTTACCGACGGCTCCCGGCTCGTGACCCTACTCGGTCAGATCCAGCCGGATGAGGTCTACAACCTCGCTGCGCAGTCGCACGTTCGAGTGAGCTTCGACGAACCCGAGTACACCGGAGACGTCACTGGTCTTGGCACCATTCGCCTGCTCGAAGCGATCAGGGCTCTCGGGTTGAATACCAAGTTCTACCAGGCTTCAAGTTCCGAGATGTTCGGTGCCACCCCTCCTCCCCAGAACGAGGACACTCCCTTTTACCCGCGCTCCCCGTACGGAGTCGCAAAGGTGTATTCGTACTGGATCACGCGCAACTATCGCGAGGCCTACGGCATTTTCGCCTCGAACGGGATTCTGTTCAACCATGAATCGCCGCGACGTGGCGACACCTTCGTCACGCGTAAGATCACGCGCGCCGTCGCTCGCATTGCGGCCGGCGAACAGTCAGAACTCTTCATGGGAAACCTCGACTCCGTGCGCGACTGGGGCTATGCGCCCGAGTACGTCGAAGCCATGTGGCGCATGCTTCAGCATGATGAGCCGACCGACTTTGTCGTCGCCACCAACACCGCATATACGGTGAAGGATTTCCTCGAGATCTCGTTCGGCCACGCTGGGCTCGACTGGGAGAAGTATGTGCGATTCGATGAGCGCTATCTGCGACCCACCGAGGTAGACGCCCTCATCGGCGACGCCGGGAAAGCACGGGATCTTCTCGGATGGACTCCGACCATTCTCACTCCGCGGCTTGCGCAGATAATGGTAGACGCAGACATTAAGGCACTCGAACTCAGCGGAAGCTACTACGTAGACACCGTCCAGACGGCGTAGAGCATGCCGCGTGTGCCGAAAGTAGCCGTGTCGATGCTCACCCTCGTGCCCGGCGGCATGGGGGGCAGCGAGACGTACGCACGCGAGCTCACTCGCCAGTTGGCGACGACTACCGCGGTCAACGCGGTCGCCTGGGTTCCTGCAGCAGCTGCGGGTTTCAGTCAGGGCATTCCTGAGCAGGTCGTCAGCCAGGTTCGCGGGGGAGCATCCACTTTTCAGCGGATCGCCTCGGTGGCAACCGCGACCCTGCTCGGTGCGTCTATCCGAGGCCGGATGGCCGACGCCGATGTCATTCACTATCCGTTCACGGTACCCGTTCCTGCACCGGCGAGCGGCAAAGCCTTCGTGCAAACCCTGCTCGATGTTCAGCATCTGGACCTCCCTCAGTTATTTGGGCGCGCCGAACTTGCCTTTCGCAGCCGCTATTACGAAGGTGCGGCTAAAAAAGCTGACCTGGTGATCACGATTAGTGAGTTTGCTCGCGACCGCATGGTCTCACTTCTCGGGATCGCGCCCGATCGCATTCGGGTGGCTCACCTCGGTGTCGACGCAGACCGGTTCGTGCCCAATCTTGGCGAGAGGGACGGCTTCGCCCTCTACCCGGCTCGGGGCTGGAAGCACAAGAATCATGCCCGGTTGATTGAGGCCATGGAGATTGTGCGTGCCGAGCGGCCGGGATTCCGCCTCGTGCTCACCGGGGGTGGGTTAGACGCTCTCGGCGAACTGCCCGACTGGGTAGATCGGCGCGGTCTTGTCAGTAACGATGAGCTCGCCGACCTCTACCGCACGGCAGCGGTGCTGGCGTTTCCGAGTCTCTATGAGGGGTTCGGGTTGCCGCCACTCGAAGCGATGGCGTCTGGGTGCCCGGTTGCCGCGTGCAATTCCGGGTCGGTTCCTGAGGTGTGCGGCGATGCTGCTGTCCTGTTCGACCCGACGAGCGTCGACGCAATTGCGAACGGTATCCTCACGGCGCTCGATCGCGGCAGCGAGCTCGGTCGCGCGGGCCTCTTGCAGGCGCGCCTCTTCACGTGGGAGCGCTGCCGTGACGTTCACGTCACCGCCTATCAGGATGTCGCATGATGCCCGTGTCGCGCGAACGGTCGCTTGTTACCGGAGCCAACGGTCAAGACGGTACCTATCTCGTGGAAGCATTGCTCGCGACGGGGGACGACGTGTACGCCATGTGCCACTCGGCCGACGGCGCTGAGCGCCTGCGGTCACTGCATCCCACCGTCACCGCTACGGTTGGCGACCTCGCTGACGAGGGGGCCATCCACGCGCTCATTGATAGCACGCAGCCCACGCGCGTCTTCAACCTTGCGGGAAACACGTCGGTAGCCCGCTCATGGGAGTACCCCGCTGCGACCGCCGATGTGCTCGGGGTCGGCCCGATCCGAATATATGACGCATTGTGGAAGCTGTCGCAGAGAACGGGCATCAAGCCACGCATGCTCCAGGCGTCGAGCGCCGAAATTTTTGGCAATGCCGCTCAGGTTCCGCAGACCGAGAGCACGCCGCGTCGCCCGGTCACGCCGTATGGCGCGGCAAAGGGATTCGCTCACGATATGGCCGGGGTCTACCGAGCTCGCGGCATGCACGTCAGCACCGCAATCCTCTACAACCACGAGTCACCGAGGCGGCCAGAGACGTTCGTCGCGCGCAAGATCACGATGGCGGTCGCTCGAATCGCACTCGGTATGCAAGAGACCATCACTCTGGGCAACATCGATGCTTTCCGCGACTGGGGGTATGCACCGGACTACGTGCAGGCCATGATGCTGATCATTTCGCGCGAGGAACCGGGAGACTTCATTGTTGCAACCGGGGAGTCGCACTCGGTACGCGAGTTTCTCGCTGAGGCGTTCGAGTGTGCCGGTGTCACGGATTGGCACAGCCGGGTCATCATCGATCCGGGGTTGTATCGCCCGGTCGATCCGTTGCAGCTCGTGGGTGACCCTGCTCTGCTCCGATCAATCGGCTGGCAGCCGCAGGTCGGATTCACGGAGCTCGTGCGCATCATGGTGCTTGCCGACCTTGAACTACTTCGCGCTCCGGTCGCGGGCTAGGCACAGCTCTCCCGAGAACGTGGGGTGAGGTAGCGCGTGAGGCGCTGCGGGCTCGCACCGCCCCGTCACCGGCTCGCACCGCCCCCACCGCCCGCGAGAGTGCAGAAACGCATAGTGCGACGCGGCCAAGCTGTGCGTTTCTGCGCTCTCGTCCAGAGTTGCACGCGCAACCTTCCGTATCGCCATCCCGCACACCACCACCTCAGACACGCAGCGGAATAGAGAACAAAATTCGTATCAAGCCCGTTCACGCCGTCCCCAGAGTTGCCGGGAGGCCGTATCCTGCTCGTGCTGCAGCCGCGGTCGGGCCGTTCGCGTCGCTGTGAGATCACCGCCACGTTAGCCCGGCTAGAATTCTGTGTGCATCACCGCACCGCACCGCACGAAAGGAAATTTGCGTGGGTTCGATCTCGACGACTGCACCGGATTCGGCGTCCATCCGTCAATCGACCCGTCGCAGGCCCCGGCTGTCTGTGCTGCTTCTCGCTCCCGTTCTGGCTGTGATCGCGCTCACGGCGTGGTCGCTGGCCTCCCCTGTCGGGGCGAGCCCAGACGATGATTTCCACCTCACGAGCATCTGGTGTGCCAACGTCATCGGCGCCGCAACCTGCCAACCGGGGAATACGGCGGGATCCCGGGTGGTGCCGAAAGCATTCGTGGGCAATCCGTGTTTTGTTCGGCAACCGGAGACGAGTGCGCAATGCGAAGCGACCGTTGTTGCCGCCAACTCGAGCGTGGTGGCGCAGACCGATCGCGGCAACTTTGTTGGCGGATACCCACCGTTATATTACGCGACGATGAGCGTGTTTGTCGGCCCCGATATTGCGACAAGTGTCGTCGTGATGCGCGTCGTGAACGTGCTGCTGTTCGTGGGCCTCACCACCGCCCTTTTCGTCTTCATGCCTCGGCGGCGTCGGCCCGTGCTCGTGTGGGGCTGGCTCGCCTCAACCGTGCCCCTGGGTCTGTTCATCATCGCCTCCAATAATCCCAGCTCGTGGGCCGTTACGGGTGTGGGAACGTCGTGGATCGCCCTTCTGGCGTGGTTCGAGAGTTCCGGGCGTCGAAAGATTGCGCTTGGGGCGATATTCGCCATCGCCGTTCTGATGGCCGCTGGTTCGCGCAGCGACGGAGCCATCTACGCGGGGCTGGGTATTGCCGTCGTTCTTGGTCTTACGTTCCAGCCGGCGCGCAAATTCTTCCTCGACGCTATCCTGCCCGCGGTGCTCGCAGTCGTGTGTCTGGCGTTCTTTGTCACGGCGGGGCAGTCGTTGAGCGCTGTCAACGGATTCGGCCATGAAGCAGCTACTGGCGGCGTACCGACCGGCACGTCCGGCTTGCTCATCGATAACATCCTCAACGTTCCGTCACTCTGGGCTGGTGTATTCGGGTCATGGGAACTTGGCTGGTTAGACACCGCCATGCCTGCCATCGTGGCCTTCGGGTCATTGGCCTGCTTCGTTGCGGTTGGCGTCGTCGGGTTCCGCAGTCTGGGGCGTCGCAAGGCGATTGCGCTGGCCGTCGTTGTGCTTCTGCTCTGGGTGATTCCGGTATATGTGCTCACCAAGAGCGGAGATGCTGTCGGCAACCAAGTGCAGCCGCGCTACCTTTTGCCACTGATCGTGCTGTTCGCCGGACTGTTGGTGATGCAGGGCGGCGCACGACCGTTCAGGTTCACACGAGGACAGTTGATTCTTGTGGTGGCAACCCTGTCGGTGGTGCAGGCTATTGCTCTGCACACCAACATGCGTCGCTATGTCACGGGGCTCGACCAGCAGGGTTTCAATCTCAATACCAACGCAGAGTGGTGGTGGAATATCGCGATTTCGCCGATGGCAGTCATGATTATCGGTTCGGTCGCATATGCAGGACTCCTAGCGATTCTGGCCCGGCATCTCAGTGGGAAGCGCGCGGACGTCGAACCGAGTCGCGAATCACTCCCAGTCTTGTCAGCGCCGGCCACACCCATTTCTTGACCGGATCGGTGCGCCACTCATCGTGGGCGCGTTCCGGCCGCGCAAGGTAGGTTTCGAGTTCGCCTGGAGCCCAGTTCATCTTCTTGATGACGAAGGCGGTGTCTTTGGCCAGGTCTTCGACGCTCGGGTACGCAATCTGCGACACCGCCTCGAGCGCGTGCGCACGCGATAGCTGCCCTGTCACGATAAGCGATGACAAGTGTGCACGGCGCTTATCGACGCCGAACTTTGTCGGCAGAATAGAGCCCTGGTAGAACCGCGTGAATACGCTCTCGTAGTGCTTGTAGGGGTACGGCTTGTAGCCGTACATCTTCACGAGTTCGGCGAGCGCGACATCTTTTTTGAAGTCCAGGTAGTCGAGGAATGGCACCCATCGGGTGCCGGTGATGTGTCGGTGACGCAGAAACCGGAGGTTCGAGAACAGCGGGAACGACGTGATTCGAACGCCGGCGTCTTTCGCGATTGCGCGAATGTTGGTGGCGTCGAGCTTGTCGCGCCACGACCACTGCAGTGGCATCCTGAGGCCCTCGGTGCTGAGGTTGTAGCCAGAGAGAATGTACGTGAGCCGGTATTTATCGGCCTGCTGGTAGCAGACGGCGAGCATCGCATTGTCGTAGAGCAGTTCAATGTCGATCACGTCTGCATCGAAGAAAGCTTGCATGAGCGCCCGATACTCGGCCCAGTCGATGACGTAGGTGTAGAGATCGACCCCGAGCCGATCGATCAGCTCAGAGATGTTGTTTGCGGCGAGCTCGGTATCCCAACCGTTGTCCATGTGTACGGCGAGTGGGCGCAGCCCCAGTTGCACAGCTTGCACGAGGGCCCATGAGCTGTCGACACCCCCGCTGACTCCCACGATGCAGTCATACGGTCTGTTCTTGCCGTTGGCCTTCACACGATCGACAAGGTCAGCGAGGCGGATGCGGCGGGTC
>JANXVG010000004.1 GCA_025351795.1 Salinibacterium sp.
AGACAGGGTGGTGATGCGCTTCTTCATTGGAGTGCCTCTCGGGATATCGCTGTGGTGGTGATTCAGGCGTGCTGTGAGCCCACAGCGGTGAGTGCACGGACTTCGGCGTCCAGCCCCACACTCTCGATGGCGAGCGCGAGGCAGCCAAGCAACTCCGCTCGATCGCCGAGCTCGCCCTGGACGACCTCTGGTACGCCTTCACCACCGGCTAGGGCAGATCGCTCGAGCGCGTGGCGCAGTGGGGCGAGCAGTGTCTCGCCGGCCTGAGCGAGCTCGCCGCCAATCACCAGGCGCTCGGGGTCGAAGAGGTTGCACAGGCTCGCAGCGGCGATGCCGATGTGGCGGCCGGCATCCGCGATGACGCGTCGGGCGCTCGCTTCGCCCGCTTCTGCTCGCAGGAGCAGGTCACGGACGCGCTGCATACCCGGGTCATCCCTGAATAATTCGAGGAGAGCTGGCCCGCCGGCGAGCGTGTCAAGACAGCCGCGACTGCCACACTTGCAGATAGGCCCGTTCTCGTCAATCGTGACGTGACCGATTTGGCCCGCCTTACCGGTGACGCCGTGGAAGACGGAGCCGTTGATGATGAGTCCGGCGCTGATGGTATGCCCGACGCGGATGTATGCAGCCCCGCGCGTGCCGCGTGCCGCCCCCGAGCGCGCTTCGGCAAGTCCCCCGAGGTTTGCCTCGTTGTCGACGAATACGGGACGCTCGATGCGATTGGACAGCACATCTGCCACGGGGATGCCCTCCCACCCTCGCAGCAGGCCGGGAGTTGAGATCATGCCCGTGCGGGCATCGACCGGCGCTGGTAGTCCGACGCCGACGGCAAGCACATCGGAGAATGAGGCATTAAGCGACTCGAGCATGTCGCTGAGCAGGAGGGTAGCGCGGTCGAGCTCCCGATCGTGACGGTGCTCCAAAGCAAGAGGAACGTGATTCTCGGCGACTACGGTTCTGCCGACATCCGAGATCGCGACGCGCAGGTGCCGGCTCGAGAAGTGGAAGCCTGCGACCAGGCCGAGCTTGCGGGCGAGAGTGACCTCGATCGCGCGCCTTCCACTGCGGGAGGTGATGGACGTATTGAGCACGCCAGATGCTGAGAGCTCTTTGACGATGTTCGACACGGTCGCTGGAGAGAGCCCGGTCGACCCGGCAAGCTCCACTTGCGTGAGATGCCCATGGTGCTTCAGGGAATCCACGATTCGCGCTCGATTGGCTTCGCGTAATGAAGTCTGCGAACCCGGCGTTGGGTTTCGGCTCGTCACAAGCACACGATACACTCAGGCACCGCGACCGCCGCCATAGCCTTGTTATCGGATCGTGATAGAACCGGGGTCACTCGGGCCATTTCGCCCGCAAAAGCAGGTTAACAAGGGCAGTTCTCGGTAAGACGAGCGGTGCCGATATCGGCGATATCGGCGGCTCAGACCCTCACGATTGACTGTTTCTTGTGTTTACTATTTGACGCCAAGGCGCTCGGGGATTAGTTTCGGTACGGACGTCGATTTCAGAGACGTTTCCGGTTCGTGACGCGGAGGTCATTGCAAGTGGAGTCGGCGGTGCACACGGGCCCAACCATCCTCGAGATGCGGGACATCACCAAGGAGTTTCCTGGTGTAAAAGCCCTGGAGGATGTCACCTTGACGGTGCGCGCCGGTGAAATTCACGCGGTCTGCGGTGAGAACGGTGCCGGCAAGTCCACACTGATGAAAGTGCTCTCCGGTGTGTATCCGCACGGCTCGTACTCGGGTGAAATCATCTATCAGGGCAAAGAAGTTCGGTTCAGCAACATCCGCTCGAGTGAAGCGGTTGGCATCGCGATCATCCATCAGGAACTCGCGCTCATCCCGCTGCTCTCTATCACCGAGAACATTTTTCTCGGCAATGAACCCACCCGGTTCGGGGTAATCGACTGGATCCAGGCGAAGAAGCGCGCGATCGAACTGCTTGCGCGGGTGGGCCTCCAAGACGACCCGGACACGCTCGTGAAGAATATTGGCGTGGGCAAGCAGCAGCTCGTCGAAATCGCCAAGGCGCTCAACAAGTCGGTGAAGCTCCTCATCCTCGATGAGCCGACAGCAGCGCTCAATGAGTCAGACTCACAGCATCTGCTCGACCTGCTTCGCGGCCTTCAAGGCAAGGGCATCACGTCGATCATGATCTCCCACAAGCTCAACGAGATTGAGGCGATCGCCGACTCGATCACGATTCTGCGTGACGGCAGGACAATCGAGACCCTCGATGTGGATGCAGACGGAGTCGACGAAGATCGCATCATCCGTGGAATGGTCGGTCGCGTCCTTGAGCATCGGTTTCCCGAGCGCAACAGCAAGATCGGAGACGTGTTCTTCGAGGTGAAGAACTGGAACGTGCAGCACCCGCAGGTTTCCGAGCGAATGGTCGTGAAGAACTCGAGCTTCTCGGTACGGCGCGGCGAGGTCGTCGGTTTCGCCGGACTCATGGGTGCCGGTCGCACCGAACTCGCGATGAGTATCTTCGGTCGCGCCTACGGTAACTACTTGTCCGGCCAATTGTTCAAAGACGGCAAGGAGATCAAACTCCACAACGTGCACGAGGCCATCGAAGCAGGACTCGCTTACGTGAGTGAGGACCGCAAGGCGCTCGGGCTTAATCTTCTTGACGACATTAAGCGCTCGATCGTTTCGGCGAAGCTCTCCAAGATCTCCTCGGTCGACGTGGTTGACGACGTCGAGGAGTATCAGCTCGCTGAGGCATACCGCAAAAGCTTGCGGATCAAGACCCCGAGCGTCGATGAAGGAGTCAACAAGCTCTCTGGTGGCAACCAACAGAAGGTCGTCCTCGCCAAGTGGATGTTCACGGATCCTGACCTGCTGATCCTGGATGAACCGACCCGCGGAATCGACGTCGGCGCGAAGACCGAGATCTACGGAATTATCCGGGACCTCGCCGCGCAGGGTATGGGAATCATCATGATCTCGTCGGAGCTCCCCGAACTCCTTGGTGTATCCGATCGAATACTCACCATCTTCGAAGGCAGGATCACCAATGACCTGCTAGTCGAGCAAGCAACGCCAGAAAACCTCATGAGAAGCATGACTTCCTCCGACAAGAAAGCCACCGTGCGATGAGCCAGCAGACGACAGTAGTGCCGAAGAAGTCAGGCGGCATCCGCGATCTGACGAAGATGTTCGGCGGCAGCCAGTCCACCGGGCGGCAGTTCGGGATTCTTGGCGCGCTTATCGTGATCATCGTTCTCTTCGAGATTCTCACCAAAGGCAAGACGCTTGACCCGGTCAACCTCATCAATCTGGTCAACGGCAACGCATACGTGCTCATCTTGGCTGTCGGCATGGTTATGGTCATCATTGCTGGGCACATCGACCTTTCGGTGGGATCGGTCGCCGCTTTCGTCGGCATCGTCGTCGCTAAGTCGATGTTCGTCGGGCACTTCCCGTGGCCGGCGGCGATGCTCGTTGGCCTCATCCTCGGCGCACTCGTGGGCGCCTGGCAGGGCTGGTGGGTCGCTTACGTGGGCGTGCCCGCCTTCATCGTGACTCTGGCCGGCATGCTGCTCTTCCGTGGTGCCAACCAATTCATCGGTAATTCAACAACGGTTCCGGTGCCAGACGCCTTTACCTTCATCGGAGGCGGATTCCTTCCCGACTTTGGTCCGGACTTCGGCTTCAGTAACCCCACGCTCATCCTCGGTCTGCTTGTCGCTATCGCCATCGTGTGGCAGGAACGTCGCCTGCGCCGTGCCCAAGAGCTGATGGGCGCAGACAAAGCCCCGCTCTGGGTGAGTGTGGTCAAACTCGTCGTGCTCCTCGGGGTTGTCGCATTTGCCACGTACCTATTTGCGAGCGGCCGCGTCGGAACGAGTTATCCGGTATCCGGCATCGTGCTCGCTGTGTTGGTGCTCGGTTACTCATTTCTCACCCAGAACACCATCATCGGCAGGCACATCTACGCGGTTGGCGGCAACTGGCGGGCTGCTGAACTTTCGGGCGTCAACATCCGCCGGGTGAACTTCTTCGTGATCGCCAACATGTCGGTCATTGCATCGGTCGCCGGAATGCTCTGGATCGCCCGTTCGGTAGCGTCTGGGCCCGGTGACGGCGTCGGGTGGGAACTCGACGCGATTGCTGCCGTGTTCATCGGCGGCGCCGCGGTCTCGGGCGGAATCGGAACCATTACCGGCTCCATCATCGGCGGCTTGGTAATCGCCGTTCTCAACAATGGCTTGCAACTGCTCGGTGTTGGCTCAGACCGCGTGCAAATGATCAAGGGCCTCGTGCTTCTGGTTGCGGTAGGAGTCGATGTCTACAGCAAGCGACAGGGCAAGCCGTCGATCATCGGCCTCTTGACGCGGGGCCGCAAGTCTTACCTCGACGAAACGCCGATTCCTGCGACCCCGCAGGGCACACAGACTCCCACTCCCACGGGTGGGGCCCAGGATACCGTTCGCCCCAAGGACCTCACTCCCGAAGGTGATTGATACAGCGGTATCCATCATTCAGATGCACCAAGAAAGAGAATATCAATGAAGAAACTCATCATCGTGGGAGTGGCAATTGCTGCTTCTGCGGCGCTGGCTCTGTCTGGCTGTTCCAGCCGCACTGATTCAACCGGCGCATCAAGCGGCGCAGCCGGCTTCGCAGCCGACGCAACGGTCGGCGTGGCACTTCCTGCCAAGACCAGTGAAAACTGGGTTCTCGCGGGTGGCCTCTTCAGCGACGGCCTCGCAAAAGCCGGTTTCAAGGCTAACGTGCAGTACGCGGCTGCGACCGGCACGGTTGCCGACCAGCAGAACCAGATCACCTCAATGGTCACCAACGGCGCCAAGGTCATCATCATCGGTGCCCAGGATGGTGGCCAGCTTTCCGCACAGGTCAAGGCTGCACATGATGCAGGCGCAGTCGTCATCGCGTACGATCGCCTCATTTTGAACACCGCGAACCTGGACTACTACCTCGCATTCGACAACTTCAAGGTTGGCGTGTTGCAGGGTCAGGCTCTCCTCGACGGCATGAAGGCCAAGTACCCGACCAACAAGACGTACAACATCGAGCTGTTCTCGGGTTCACCTGATGACAACAACGCTGGCGTCTTCTTCAACGGTGCAATGAGCGTTCTGCAGCCGAAGATCGATGACGGAACCCTCAAGGTTGTCTCCGGTCAGACCGCGGTAGCCCAGACGGCCACCCAGGGCTGGCTTGCGCAAAACGCGCAGAGCCGCATGGACACGCTGCTCGCCGGCAACTACGCAAGTGCTGACCTCAATGGCGTTCTCTCTCCGAACGACACCCTCGGGCGCGCAATCATCACCTCGGTGAAGGCCGCTGGCAAGCCGTTGCCGATCGTTACTGGCCAAGACTCAGAAGTTGAGTCGGTCAAGTCGATCATGGCTGGTGAGCAGTACTCAACCATCTACAAAGATACCCGCGCGCTCGTCGCGCAGGCGATCGTTATGGTTCAGGATCTGCAGAAGGGCAAGAAGCCCGAGATCAACGACACCAAGTCATACAACAACGGAAGCAAGATCGTTGACACGTACCTGCTGCCGCCGGTGCTCGTCACGAAGGCGAACGCGGCTCAGTCATACGCCAACAACCCCGCTTTGCTCGCACTCACCAAGTAACTCGTAACACCTGAACGACAGGACCGGTTGGGCCTCGTGCCCAGCCGGTCCTTTCATGCGCTCGCGGGCGCTCGGATTGGGTCTTCGAGGCATCTCGCACTGGTTGCGTTCGCGCCTTGTCTTGGGCGGTGGGCAATGGGGCAGAGGTTCATGATCTGAACGTACACATCGTCGGAGCAGCCGGTACGGAAGGCCTATGGTCCAGCAAAGGTTCGTGCCCCCAACATTCGGGGCGTCGCGCGACTAGCCGGGGTTTCGTACCGACCGTCTCATGCGTGCTCGAGGCGATCGGCCCAACCAAGCCGCTCGAGCGCTCGTCACCAGCCAGTCGCGCACCATCGGTCCTGAATAACGGGATGTCGATTCTCGGTCTCGGAATTGAGCGGCAGCAAGCCGTGAAGGGTCTCGTGTTACTTTTCGCGGTCGCCTTCGACGTGTACAACAAGCGTCGCGCTGGCGGCAGGGGAGCGCCGCTGGTCGGAGTCGCGAGCGGGCGATTCCGGCTGCTGCCGGGCTTAGCGGGCCGCGCGCGCCCTGTACTGTGCGCGAATGATGGGCCGGGGGTCGAATTCCGGTCGCGCTGACAGTTCAACGGGCCACGCGGGCCGCTCGCCGGTGAGGGTCCACGCAGCCTGCACCGCTGCGCCGAGCGCCACATACTCAGCAGGCGAGGGAACCTCCACCGGCATATCGAAGACCTGACCGGCGATCGTCGCGACCGCCGCGTTCTGAGCGGCACCTCCGATCAGCAGGATGCGCCTTGCCTCGACGCCCTGCGCACGCACCGCGTCGAGTCCGTCGGCCAGGCCGCACAGCATTCCCTCGATCGCGGCTCTGGCCAGAGCGGGGCGGGTTGTCGATTCGAGGGTGAGGCCAAAGAGTGTGGCGGTGGCATCCGGCAGATTGGGCGTACGTTCGCCGTCGAAGTACGGCTGGAGTACTGCACCCGCCGAACCGACGGGCGCTTCGAGTGCGAGCCGACCGAGCTCGGTATGGTCAACGCCGAGAAGGCCGGTTATCGCGTCCAGAATACGTGCGGCGTTGAGCGTCGCGACGAGCGGCAAAAACCGCCCGCTAGCATCCGCGAATCCGGCGACCACTCCGCGTGCATCTCGACTGGGTAGGTCGGTGACCGCAAACACGGTGCCACTCGTGCCGATCGATACGACAACGTCGCCAGCCACGGCGCCCAACCCGAGCGCGGCACTCGCGTTGTCGCCCGCGCCCGGCGCGACAACCGTGCCGTCGGCGAGCGTGCCTGGTGATTCGTGCACACCAAGGATGCGCGGAAGCACGATGGCCGTGGAGTCGGCACGCAGCGCGAGCGAGAGTAGCTGCCGGTCGTAGTGACCCGTCGTCGGGTCGAAGTAACCGGTGCCGCTCGCGTCCGAGCGATCCGTCGTGAGCTGGGTGAGCACCGGATCACCCGGTCCGAACCCACGCAACCGCCACGTGAGCCAATCGTGCGGGAGTGCGATTGCCGCGATGCAGAGCGCGTTGTCGGGCTCAGCATCCGCTATCCAGCGCACTTTTGTGATCGTGAACGACGCGACAGGAACCGAGCCAGTGCGCTCGGCGAATGCCGCTGCGCCGACCTCCCTCACGAGGTCGGCGGCAGCGCCCGCTGAGCGGGTGTCATTCCACAACAGGGCAGGGCGCACTACGTTGCCGCCAGCATCGAGCACGACCATGCCGTGTTGCTGTCCGCCGATGGCGATCGCCGCGACATCATCGAGCCCGCCCGCGTCTACCAGAGCGTGTTCGAGCGCGACCCACCAGATCTCTGGGTTAAGTTCGGTGCCGGCGGGATGTGGTGCGCGCCCCGACCGCACGACCATTCCGGTGTCGAGGTCGCGAATGACGACCTTGCAGCTCTGGGTCGATGAATCGACGCCGGCGACGAGGGTCATCCTCAGCCCTTTCCTTCGGTTCTCAGGAGAAATCGGTCTGCAATCACTCTGGTAGCCGATTCCGCCGGCGTGTCACTCACAACCTCCGGAGAACCGCGCTAGCCACGGGCTCCAAGCAGGTGCTCGGTAGCGAGCTGCTGCAGGCGCACGAAGCCGAATCCCCTGCCGTTGAAGTATGGGGCCGCATCGAAGTCCTCGTACGAGGCGCGGTCGGCAAGTAAGTCTGCGTAGCTTTCGCCGTCAGCGAGCGTGGGCGTTGAGAGTTCGGCCACGCGGGAAGCCACGAGTGCTTCTTGAACGTCCGGGTCTGCCCGGAAGTGGGCAGCGCGTTCCTTGAGGATGAGATAGGTGCGCATGTTCGCGGCGGCCGAGTCCCAGACGCCCGACTCGTCTTCTGTGCGCGAGGGCTTGTAGTCAAAGTGACGCGGCCCGGTGTAGGTGGGCCCGCCGGAAGGTCCGCCATTCTCCAGCAGATCAACCAGGGCGAATGCGTTGTGCAGGTCACCGTGACCGAACACGAGGTCCTGGTCGTACTTGATTCCCCGCTGGCCGTTGAGGTCAATGTGGAACAACTTACCCTGATAGAGCGCCTGCGCGATGCCCGCCGCAAAGTTGAGTCCGGCCATCTGCTCATGACCTACCTCAGGGTTCACGCCGACTAGTTCGGGGCGCTCGAGTGTCGTGATGAACGCAAGCGCATGGCCGACGGTGGGTAGCAGAATATCGCCGCGCGGCTCGTTCGGCTTCGGCTCGATCGCGAAACGGATGTCGTACCCCATGTCGATGACATAGTCACCCAGCAGGTTGACGGCCTCACGGTAGCGCTCGAGTGCAGCGCGGATGTCTTTGGCCGCGTCGTACTCAGCACCCTCGCGTCCTCCCCACATCACGAACGTTTTCGCGCCGAGCTCAGCCGCAAGGTCGATGTTGCGAATCACCTTACGGAGTGCAAACCGGCGCACCGCGCGGTCGTTTGACGTAAAGCCACCGTCTTTGAAAACCGGGTCGCTAAACAAGTTGGTGGTGATCATCGGCACGACGACGCCGGTGTCGGCAAGTACCTGCTTCAGGCGCCCGATCTGCTTGTCGCGCTCGGCATTCGTCGACCCGAAGGCAAAGAGATCGTCATCGTGGAAGGTGAGGCCATACGCGCCGAGTTCAGACAACTTTTCGACGCCGTGCACGACGTCGAGGGGGGCGCGAGTTGGGCCACCAAAAGGATCGGCGCCGGTGTAGCCGATCGTCCACAAACCAAATGAGAACTTGTCGGCGCGGGTGGGTGGGGCAGTCATGGGCCTGTGTCTCTCAGCGTCGTCGGTGATTTGTTGGCGGTACAAACATATTACAACACAGGTGCCTGGGTTGGGCGCGCCAACCGATCGTTGCTCAGCCGACCACCGTGTTTGGTGCAACGACCACACGCAACGGCGGGCGCAATCCAGCTCCCGCACGACGAACGCGCGGTGATCTGCGACTCGCGACTCTCGCGTCAGTGGTGCGCCACAACGGTAGGGTTTCGATGTGATCGCGACCGAGCCAGCAGAGCGCGGTCATACGCACGACCGGGTTCGCCGCCAGAATCTCTCTACCATTCTCGGGCTCGTGCACCAGAGTGGGGCATCCGGCCTCTCGCGTTCCGAGCTCACTGTTGTTACTGGTCTCAACCGGTCGACCATCGCCGCACTCGTGGCTGAACTCAGCAGCCTCGAACTCGTGATTGAATCTGACCCCGAGACCACGACCGGGGTAGGGCGTCCGAGCCCCGTCGTGCGCACGAGCGCACGCATGCTCGCAATCGCGGTCAACCCGGAAATCGACGTGATCCGGGTCGGGGTAGTGTCGCTCGGCGGGCGGGTGATCGCTTCTGCGAGGAGGCAAACGCCGAACGGATGTTCCGCTCGCCGAGCGGTCGAATTGACGACAGAGCTCGTCGCCGAGGTGTGGGCGGACTTCGCCGCTGACCACATCGCCGTGGGAGTGGGCGTCGCAGTGCCCGGCCTGGTGAGAACGGCGGATGGAGTGGTACGACTCGCGCCGCACCTCGAGTGGTCGGAAGCGCCGTTCAGCGCGATGCTCTCCGACGCGCTTCGTCTTCGAGTCGATGCGGCAAACGACGCGAGCCTGGGTGCGCTCGCCGAGCGCACGTTCGGCGCAGGCCGGGGCGCGGCAGAGCTTGTGTACTTTAACGGCGGAGCGAGCGGCATCGGGGGTGGAATAGTCACGCGGGGTTCACCACTCGGTGGTGCCGCTGGGTATGCCGGCGAGCTTGGGCACACCCTCGTCAATAGCGCCGGAGTGCTGTGCCACTGCGGGGCTATCGGATGCCTCGAAACCGAAGTCACGCGAGGGCCGCTCCTTCGTCTGGTCGGACTCTCGGATGCCTCGAGCGATGACCTCGAGGCGACGCTCGCGGCTTCGACGTCTGATGCCGTCGGCGCCGAAGTGCACCGGCAGCTCGGCTACCTGGGGATCGCGCTGCGCAACATCGCTAACATACTGAACCCGCAGCGGATCGTGCTCGGCGGGTTCCTCGGCGCGATCTACGCCATCGACCCCGAGTATCTCGAGCGGTGCGTCGCCGTACCCGGGCTCGCGGCGACCACCGAATCGCTCGTGATCACTCGATCGGAACTCGGCCCGGACATCCTGATGCTCGGCGCTGCCGAACTCTCATTCGGCACTCTGCTGAACGATCCGGCCGGGTGGAACCTGACGCCGTACATCCGCCGCTAGGCTTGTACTCGAATCGATTCGTTTTTCGCGGAGACGACTGCGCTCGCGTGGAGTCCATCGCAGCCTTCCAGTTCAAGGAACAGAGCAGTGACTACCGTCGTACATCCAGGTGACTCGCTGTCGCCCCGGCAACGTCTCGTCTACATTGTTGTGCTGGGCGCTCTCACGGCTCTCGGACCGTTCACAATCGATCTGTATCTGCCCGCCTTTCCTGTTGTCGAGCATGACCTCGCGGTGACACCCGCGCTTATTCAACTCACCCTGACGGCAACGACTATCGGTTTCGCGCTGGGGCAACTGATCGTGGGGCCGTGGAGCGACAAGGTGGGGCGGCGGCTACCACTGATCATTGCGACATCGGTGCATGTATTCGCGAGCATCGGCGTTGCTGTTGCTCCCGACATAACTGTTTTGATGATTTTTCGAGTGTTGCAGGGCGTGGGCGCTGCTGCGGGTGGTGTCGTCGCGGTGGCGACAGTTCGTGACCTGTTCGGCGGCCTCCCGCTTGTGCGGATGATGTCGAGGCTTTCGCTCGTCAACGGGCTTGCGCCGATCCTGGCACCCGTGATCGGCTCACAACTTCTTCGAATCGTCGAGTGGCGCGGAATCTTCTGGGCGCTCGCGGCGTATGGTCTCGTGATTCTGATGTGTGCGTATTTCTTCATCGTCGAGACACTTCCGAAAGCTCGTCGCGGTGATCTTGGGCACAGCACGACGCGGCAACGGTATGGCGTTTTGTTTCACGACCGCGTATTCGTGGGGGTAGCGGTCATTGCCGGAATGACATTCTCGGGATTATTCGCGTACTTGTCGTCGTCATCGTTCCTCTTCCAACAGGTCTACGGTCTCAACGCGCAGCAGTTCGGGCTGTTGTTCGCGGTCAACTCCGTGGGCGTGGTCGTGGGAGTGCAGCTGAGCTCGCGGCTTGCGCGGTACGTTGGCCCGCAATGGATCATCGCCGGTCTCACGATTGTGCTCCTCGTGTCAGCGCTCGTGATCGTGCTGCTCGATTCGCTTCACGTTGGATTGTTCGGAATTCTTATTCCCCTGTGGTTCTTCATCGCCGCGTGCGGGTTTTCGTTCCCCATGACACAGGTACTCGCGATCGCCAACCACGGAAGCGAAGCCGGCACCGCCGCGTCACTGTTGGGCGCTCTCAACTTTGGGCTTGCCGGACTCATCTCACCGATCGTCGGAATGTTCGGCATCTCGAACGCCATTCCCATGGGTGTGATCATGGCCTCAACCGCACTCGTCTCGATCGTTGTGGTCTGGAGTGTCGTTCGACCGTGGTCGGTGCCTGCGCTGGGGCGCTAAGTTCAGGCTGGTCTGAGATCCGTGCGGTATCGGACCGCAACGGCTACCCACGCCGCGGCCGACGACCATAGTGTGGCGGATGACCCCCGGGGGAGATAGCGTCACACTATGAGAATCCTCCTCGTCGGCGCCGGTGGCGTCGGCAACGCGATCGCTAAGATTGCCGCCCGTCGCAGTTTCTTCGAACTGATGGTCGTGAGCGACTACGACCTCGCACGAGCCGAAGCCACGGTTGCGTGGATCGAGGCGAAGCACGGGCCGCAGGGTGGCCGGTTCATCGCGGCACAGATCGATGCCTCTGACCCAGACAACGTTGCGGCAGTCGCGAGACAGCACGGCGCGACCCATGTGATGAATGCGGTGGAGCCCAAGTTCGTCCCGACCATTTTCGCCGGGGCGTTGGCGGCCGGTGCCGACTATCTAGACATGGCGATGAGCTTGTCTGAACCGCATCCGACCGACCCACATACCGAGACCGGCGTGAAGCTCGGTGACGACCAATTTGCGCAGGCACCCGATTGGGAGACCGCGGGTCGGCTCGCCCTTGTGGGCATGGGAGTGGAGCCCGGACTGAGTGACGTGTTCGCGCGATACGCCGCGGACCATTTGTTCGTCGAGATCGACGAACTCGGTACGCGCGACGGCGCGAACCTCGTCGTGCGTGATGACGCTGGCGCCGAAATTTTTGCCCCGTCATTCAGTATCTGGACGACGATCGAGGAATGTCTCAACCCGCCGGTGATTTGGGAGCAGGACCGCGGTTGGTACACGACCGAGCCATTCAGCGAGCCGGAAGTCTTCGATTTTCCTGACGGGATCGGCCCCGTCGAATGCGTCAATGTTGAGCACGAGGAAGTGTTGCTCATGCCGCGCTGGGTGGCGGCCAAGCGCGTCACCTTCAAGTACGGGCTCGGCAACGAGTTCATCGGCATTCTCAAGACGCTTCATCAACTGGGTCTCGACAAAACGGAGCCGCTACGGGTGCGCTCGGCCGAAGGCCCCGTAATGGTCGCGCCGCGCGACGTCGTTGCCGCCGGGTTACCCGACCCCGCAACGCTCGGGCCGCGAATGACCGGTAAGACGTGTGCGGGTGTCTGGGTCACCGGGATCGGTACGGATGGAAGTCCACGCGAGGTCTACCTCTACCACGTGAGCGACAATGAGTGGACGATGGCGGAGTATGAGAGCCAGTGCGTAGTCTGGCAAACCGCGCTCAACCCGGTCATCGCGCTTGAGCTGCTTGCGGCAGGAACGTGGACGGGATCGGGTGTGCTCGGCCCTGAGGCCTTCGATGCGAAGCCGTTCCTGGATCTCATGGCCCTGAGTGTCGCCGACGGTGGTTACGGCCAGGCTTGGGGGCTGCAAGATCGTCTCGCCTGATGGCCGGTGACTCAGGTAAACCGTTCGACAACTGGATGCTCGTGCTCTCTGACAAGATCATCGTCGCCGCAATTGAGAGGATTACCGCGTGCCCCTGCCAGTACTGCGCTGTGTGCTCGAACCCGCTGTCCCGCTCGGCGTTACGACACCGCTGCTCGTGCTCGGTCCGTCACTCGGCACGACGACGGCGGTGTGGCAGCCGACGGTAGACGCACTCACAGCGAGTGGGCTTGACGCGCGTATCCTGCGGTTTGATCTGCCGGGCCACGGAACCAGCCCGGCTACCACGGAGCCGTTCACAATGTCCGACCTGGCAGACGCCGTCGTGCGACTCGTCGATGAGAGGGGCGGCGGGCGGTTTCACTATGCCGGTATTTCGCTCGGCGGGGCGATTGGCATTGAACTCGCGGTGCGGTACCGCGAGCGCTTGTTGAGCCTCGGGCTGTTCGCGACCGGAGCGAAAATCGGAACCGCCGAGAGTTGGGCGGAGCGCGCTGAATTGGTGCGCGACCACGGCACCGGGGCACTTGTGGGGGCGAGTTCTCGCCGCTGGTTCTCGCCGGGGTTTCTCGATCGGGAGCCCGCGACGGTCTCGCGTACTCTCGACACACTGAGCGACGTGGACGATGAGTCGTACGCGCTCGCCAACATCGCGCTCGGGTCGTTCGATCGAACGGCGGATGCGCCATTGATAGCGACACCAACGGCGATCATGAGCGGCGGTCTGGATGCGACTACCAGCGCAGCGAGTTTGGCACTGCTCGCGCTAAGGATTCCCGGGTCAACGCACGACGACATCGCCGACTCCGCCCATCTCGTTGTGCTTGAGGCGCCAGTCGAGGCCGCCGCGCTGATTTCGCGACTCGTTGGACAGAGGTCATGACGGCACGACGTGACGCTGCTTCTGTCGGCCGCTGCGCTCCCGGATTGGTCGCTGTGGTGGTCAGGCTGCCGCGCCGCTAGAGCCCTAGCACCACGGTCTCAGTGATGGCGAAGATCACCATGCTGACGATCGCGGTCGCGAGAGTAAATATTCCGATGAATCGCACTGGATGCTGCTCGAACCAGTAGAGCAGTCCTGGGTTCTCGGCCCGGATATCGCTTGTGGAAATGCCGTCGTCGAGTCGGTGCACCGGCACGTCGAGTGTCGCGATGACGTAGTCCATGTTCTTGCGCGACCAAAACTGGCCGCGCATCCGCAACAGTTGTTTCTCGTTCGAGTCGCACACGAACAACTGCGGGCGGGTCTCGCCACTTGATCGCTCGAATGCGTCAGCGAGCACAATGAAACTGATCACATCGCGATTGACGACGATGAGCTTTCCAAAGAACCCCCGCTCCGTAATCGACGACGGGCTGACCCAGATCGCGACACGGAAGTAGCCGACAACAGCGAGTGAGATTGCGAGGGTCATGATTGCTTGAGCGATTACCACGGCCAACCAGTCACCGGCGGGGATGGCGAGGAAGTACGACACCACGAACACCGGGGTCATGAAGGCAATGCATGCAGTAGCTCCTCGCCGCAGCAAGTAGTCGTACGGACGGAGTTTTCTGGAATCCATTTCATCCCCATAGGTTCGGGCCACGGGTTTCTGGTGGGGCAACTGCGCGGAGAATGGGGGATTCGAACCCCCGAGGGCTTACACCCAACACGCTTTCCAAGCGTGCGCCATAGGCCACTAGGCGAATTCTCCTGGCCATCGCGCTTCACAGATCGGCAACGACCTCACGATCATAACGGTAAAGTGGACTCGGCTCCTCGCGCGGCGTCATCCAGGCCAATTCCCCTAGGGCGGAAACGCAGCAAGGGTAACCGGGCTCTGGCGGGTGCGCGAGGGGTTTTATTTTTCTGGTACACGCCTCGCTGTGCCCGACAGGCAGCGACTCGACGGCAGACACCGCGCTATCGCCAACCACACGCTCCGAGCACGGGCCGAGCGCACGGTCGTGCGCATAGCGGGTGTCGGTGAGAACGTCGCGAAGAACGCGCTCGAGCAGACTGGATATTCGGTCAAGGAGGCCGCGCTGCTGTTGCGCTGCGGCCTCGACCCCGCCGGTGCCCGAGAATTGCTCGCCGCCCATGGCGGCCACTTCCGAGCGGCACTGCACTCGGGCTCGCCCAACTAGTGTCGTGTTTCGTTGACCGCGGAACTCCCCATCGGCAAAATCACACGCAACAAGAAGCTAAATAGGCGACACGAGCACCCGTCGCTCTCGCGGCGCACCTAGGGTTAACCTCGTGGCGAGCAGCGTTTACATTACTTCGGCCGAGGGCCACTCAGGCAAATCGTCGATCGCCCTCGGGGTGCTCGACACTCTCAGCCACGAACTACCGCGTATCGGAGTGTTTCGCCCGGTAGCGCGATCCACCGTCGAGCGCGACTATGTGCTCGACCTGCTGCTCGCGCACGACAGTGTGAACCTCAACTACGACGAGTGCGTCGGAGTGAGCTACGAAGAGGTGCACGCCGATCCGGATGCCGCACTCTCTCGCATCGTTGAGCGGTTCAAGGCAGTCGAGCACAAGTGCGACGTGGTCGTGATCGTCGGCTCTGACTATACGGATGTCGGGTCCCCGACCGAGCTCGGCTACAACGCGCGCGTCGCGGCCAACCTGGGAGCACCGGTGTTGCTGGTGCTGACCGGACGCAGCGTGGATGAGTCCCGTGCGCGCACCGCAGACGAGATGCGACAGATAGCCGAGTTGAGCATCCCGGAGTTGACGGCGGCGCACGCGAGCCTCCTCGCCGTGATCGCCAACCGTGCAGACGCCGATTCACTCGCTACGATCGCGAAAGCGATTGCCGATGTGGCTGGAGTCCCCGCATGGGCGATCCCGGAGGATCCATTCCTGGTCGCTCCGACCGTAGAGGCGATCATGGCTGCCCTCGGTGGCAGCTTCTACACCGGCGACCCGGCACTCCTCGTACGCGAGGCGCTCGGCGTGGTTATCGCGGCGATGTCGATGGAAAATGTGCTGCCGCGACTGATCGAGGGTAGCGTCGTAGTGATTCCGGGCGACCGCACCGAGATGCTTCTCGCAGCGCTTACCGCGCACGCCTCAGACACCTTCCCGTCCCTCGCCGGCGTCGTACTGAACGGTGGGTTCGAACTCTCGCCTACGATGAAGCGACTCATTGACGGACTCGACGCGTCGTTGCCGATAATCACGACAGGACTGGGCACATACGCAACGGCCCAGCGCATCGCGCAGACTCGTGGGCAACTCAGCACCACTTCGCAGCGCAAGGTCGATACCGCGCTCGCACTCTTCGAGAAGCACGTCGACGAGTCGGTGTTGCTCAACTCGCTGAGCGTCGGCAGACCGACTGCCGTCACCCCGCTCATGTTTGAGTACGGGCTCATCGAGCGAGCGCGATCTGTCAGGAAGCACATCGTGCTGCCTGAGGGTACTGACGATCGCATCCTGCAGGCGGCCGGCACCGTACTCAGTCGCGGCATCGCCAACGTGACGATCCTCGGCGATGAGGCAGACGTGCGCGCGCGCGCGGCCGGGCTCGGAGTAGACATCGCGGCCGCGAGTGTCGTGAGTCCGTTTGACCCGCAGCTCCGTGCGCGATTCGCCGAGGAGTACGCGAGACTGCGAGCACATCGGGGCATGACAGTCGAGGCGGCAACGAACATCGTCACCGACGTGTCCTATTTCGGCACCATGATGGTGCACCTCGGCCTCGCCGACGGCATGGTGTCTGGCGCGGCGCACACCACAGCCCACACGATCACGCCGGCGCTGCAGTTCATCAAGACGAAGCCGGGGGTGTCTGTCGTGTCGAGCGTGTTCTTCATGGCACTCGCCGACCGCGTTCTCGTGTACGGTGATTGCGCCGTCGTGCCGGATCCCACCGCCGACCAACTCGCCGATATCGCGATCTCTTCGGCAGAAACTGCGCGACAGTTCGGTATTGAGCCGCGCGTGGCAATGCTCTCCTATTCGACCGGAGCGTCCGGCACCGGTGCCGGCGTCGAGAAGGTGCGCACCGCAACGGAAATCGTTCGGCAGCGGATGCCGCAACTCGCCGTCGACGGACCGCTCCAATACGACGCAGCCGCCGATGCCGCTGTCGCGCGGGCCAAGATGCCGGAGTCCGTTGTCGCGGGCCATGCAACGGTCTTCATCTTCCCCGACCTCAATACGGGCAATAACACCTACAAGGCGGTGCAGCGCAGTTCGGGCGCGGTCGCGATTGGCCCCATTTTGCAGGGTCTCAAAAAGCCGGTGAATGATCTTTCACGCGGTGCGCTTGTGCGCGATATCGTCAACACGATCGCGATCACGGCCATCCAGGCGCAGGCCGTGGTGGTAGGCACGAAGTGACTCAGGTCTTCGTCGTCAACTCCGGCTCATCGTCGATCAAGTACCAACTCATCGACTCCAGAACCGAAAATGTGCTCCTCTCCGGAATCATCGACCGGATTGGTGAGCCGGGTCACGCCGCCGATCACGACGACGCTATGCGCATCGTGCTCGCGGCGCTCGGCGATACTCGCGAGATCACTGTCGTAGGCCATCGTGTGGTGCACGGCGGCAGCCGCTTCACGCGAGCGACTGTCGTGACGCCCGAGGTAGAGAAGGTGATCGACCGGTTGTCTGCTCTCGCTCCACTGCACAACCCTGCGAACCTGGCCGGCATCCGCGCTGCCAGTGCCGCCTTCCCCGGTGTACCCCAGGTGGCCGTGTTCGATACGGCGTTCCATCAGACGCTCTCCGCCGAGGCGTACACCTACGCGATCGAGGCGGATGTCGCGAAAGCCCACGGCATCCGGCGCTACGGATTCCACGGGACCTCGCACAAGTTCGTGTCTGACCGTACAGCGGCACAGCTTTCTCGCCCGCTCTCCGACCTCAAGCTCGTCATATTCCACCTGGGCAATGGAGCGTCGGTGTGCGCGGTGGATGGCGGCAGGTCTGTCGAGATTTCGATGGGGCTTACGCCGCTCGAGGGACTCGTGATGGGCACGCGGTCTGGAGATATCGACCCGGCGGTGCTTTTTCACCTCGCGCGCGTGGCGGGCATGGACAGCGCGGCGCTCGACGACCTTCTCAATCGCCGCAGCGGGCTGCTGGGGATGACCGGCACGGGTGATATGCGCGATGCGCGCACAGCTGCGGCTGCCGGAGATGAAGCCGCACGCGCGGGCTTGAACGTCTACGTGCACCGCTTGCGCCACTACCTGGGCGCCTACCTTGCTCACCTTGGGGGCGCTCACGCCATCGTGTTCACGGCGGGAGTTGGGGAGAACAGCCCCGAGACGCGGGAGGAGACAATCCGCGGTTTCGAGTGGCTCGGTATCGAGATTGATCGGGCGCGGAACGAGGCGCCCGAGCGTGGGGTGCGTGTGATTTCGACCGATGCGTCATCCGTCACCGTGCTCGTCGTGCCAACCAACGAAGAGCTTGAGATCGCTCGCCAGTCGCTCGCCTGCGTGTGAATGTTGTGCGGGGGGCGAGATCGCCCAGTGCCGTCACACCGTCGAGCGAGCACCAGTGGTCGAAGGTACGCTAGACGCGTGGTCGCCGCCCTGTACCGCCGTTATCGGCCAGAGACGTTCGCCGAACTCATCGGCCAGTCCCAAGTGACCGATCCGCTGCGCACGGCGCTGCGTACCGATCGCGTCAATCACGCCTACCTGTTCAGCGGTCCGCGCGGCTGCGGTAAGACGACATCCGCTCGTATTCTGGCCCGCTGCTTAAACTGCGCGGAAGGGCCGACGGATACGCCGTGCGGAAAGTGCGATTCATGCGTCGAGTTGTCGCGCGACGGGGGAGGTTCTCTCGATGTGGTCGAGATAGATGCGGCCAGTCATAACGGTGTCGACGACGCTCGGGACCTTCGCGAGCGGGCGATTTTCGCCCCCGCTCGCGACCGTTACAAGATTTTCATCCTCGACGAGGCGCACATGGTGACGCCGCAAGGCTTCAACGCGCTCCTCAAGATCGTCGAAGAACCGCCGGAGCATGTCAAGTTTATTTTCGCGACGACGGAGCCAGAGAAGGTCATTGGAACGATCCGTTCACGCACGCATCACTATCCGTTCCGGCTGGTTCCGCCGGCGCAGATGCTCGAATATGTGCAGGGCCTGTGCGAGAGCGAGAAGGTCGAGGTCGCGCCCGGAGTGCTGTCACTCGTCGTGCGCGCTGGTGGAGGATCGGTGCGCGACACCCTGTCCTTGCTTGATCAGCTCATCGCGGGCTCGGAGGGCAATACGGTCGAATACGAGCGAGCTGTCGCACTCCTTGGCTACACGCACGGTGCACTACTCGACGAGGTCGTGGACGCAATGGGGGCTCGGGATGCCGCAGCAGTCTTCTCCGCCGTTGACCGGGTGATCCAGACCGGCCAAGATCCGCGCCGTTTCGTCGATGACCTGCTTGAGCGGTTGCGTGACCTCATCATCGTGGCGGCGACCTCGGGTAATGCCGCGGCGGTGCTGCGCGGCATCCCGCAAGATGAACTTGAGCGCATGACCGTGCAGGCCGCGGCATTCGGCCCGGCTGAGCTGTCGCGGGCAGCGGATGTCGTCAACGCAGCGCTCACGGAGATGACCGGCGCCACGAGCCCACGTCTGCACCTCGAACTCATGGTCGCGCGCGTGCTCGTTCCGGCGAGTGACGATTCGGAGCGCGGAGCGCTCGCTCGGGTGGAACGGCTCGAGCGCAGACTCGGGGTAGAAGGCGCTGTGATCCAACCGCCCGCTATGGCGGTGCCACCCGTGGCGGCACCAGCGAGCACCGTGATCGCCGTTGTTCCTGCGGCGGTCGTTGTTCTTACGACGGTCGTCACCCTGCAGCAGGTGAAAGATGCCTGGCCAGAGATTCTCGATCTTGTTAAGAACTCCAAACTGAACGCCTGGATGGTTGTCTACACGGCTAAGCCCCTCGAGTTGCGCGACGGCAACGTGCTCGTGCTCTCGTTCCCGAGCCAGAACGATGTTGATGCGCTGAGAAATACGTCTGCGCCCGGTGAGGGTGTGGGTGACCTCCTCAAGAAGGCGGTTGTGGGCGTTCTCGGTTTCACGCCCACATTTCTGGCGAGAGTGGATACCTCGCTCGCTAGCCCTGCGCCGGCAGCCCGCGAAACCGCCGACGTCGTCGCTGACCAGCCCGACGACCCCGAACCGCATACCCCCGAACCGCATGCTGCGGGGTCCGATGCCACCGCTGCCGTAACCCCCGTATCGCCCCTTGTCGCCCTCCCGCCTGCGCCGCTCCCTGTCGCCCCCGCGGCCGTAGCCGACACGTCCCCCAAGGCACCGGCCGTCGATGCAACAGGTTGGGCGGTTGCCGCTATTCCCGGATCGCAACCGGCGGCTCCACCATCGAAGGCCGCACCAGCGGCCAAGGCTTCCCGGGCAGAACCGGCCACGAAAGCCGCTGCACCCGTCGCCGAGAAAGCCGCCGCTGCCGCAGCCGCCGACAAAGCTCGGTATGGAGAGTCTGTTGTGCGCGAACTGCTCGGCGCGAGTTTCGTTGAAGAGCAGGCGGTCGCACCCCGTGTCACGCCCGTTCGGAAAGACGACTAGGCCGTGTACGAAGGTATTGTGCAAGAGCTCATCGATGAACTCGGCAGGCTCCCCGGCATCGGACCGAAGTCTGCCCAGCGCATCGCGTTCCACATTCTGCAGACCGAGAGCTTCGACGTCTCGCACTTGGCAGAAGTGCTCAGCACTGTGCGAGAAAAAGTACGGTTCTGCGACATTTGTGGCAACGTCACCGAACAACCCACCTGCACGATTTGTCGTGACCCGCGCCGTTCCGCAGCAACGATCTGCGTCGTTGAAGAAGCCAAAGATGTCGTCGCAATCGAGCGCACGCGTGAGTTCAAGGGGCTGTACCACGTGCTCGGCGGCGCGATCAGCCCCATCGATGGAATTGGGCCAGATGATCTGCGGATTCGCCAGCTACTCACCCGGTTAGCCGATGGATCGGTCACCGAGGTCATCATCGCCACCGACCCGAACCTTGAGGGCGAAGCGACGGCCACCTATCTCACGCGCCTGCTCGTGCAGCCGACCCTGAGGGTGACGCGCCTCGCATCCGGGCTTCCGGTTGGCGGCGACCTCGAATACGCCGATGAAGTGACTCTCGGCCGCGCTTTCGAAGGCCGCCGCGTGGTGCAGAACTAGCCGCCTTGCCGTTGGGCTGCGGCACAGGTGGGCGTGCCGTAATGTGTGCGACCAAACTGTAGAATTGTGTGTTGGGCCAGCACGCCCTTACATCGTCCGACAAACGCAGCAGGAGTACCGAGTGAGCCTGATCGTACAAAAGTACGGTGGATCCTCCGTCGCGGATGCCGAAAGCATCAAACGCGTCGCCAAGCGTATCGTCGAGACTCGCAAGGCTGGCAATGAGGTCGTCGTGGTTGTTTCCGCGATGGGTGACACCACCGACGAGCTTGTCGACCTCGCCGAGCAGGTCGTTCCGGTTCCGTCGGGACGCGAACTCGACATGCTGTTGACCGCTGGCGAACGTATCTCGATGGCGCTCCTCGCGATGGCCATTAAGAGCCTCGGAGTGGATGCGCGCAGCTACACCGGCAGCCAGGCCGGCATCATCACCGACCCACAGCACGGGTCAGCGCGCATCACCGAGGTGACTCCGGGTCGGGTGCGCGAGGCGCTCGACGAGGGGGCAATCGCCATCGTCGCGGGCTTCCAAGGCTTCAACCGGGGAACGGGGGATATCACCACGCTCGGCCGCGGCGGATCAGACACCACCGCGGTCGCCCTTGCTGCCGCTCTTGGGGCTGACGTGTGTGAGATCTACACAGACGTCGACGGCGTGTTCACGGCAGACCCGCGCCTGGTTGCCGCTGCCCACAAGATCGAGCGGATTACGAGCGAAGAAATGCTTGAACTCGCGGCGGCAGGTGCGAAGGTGCTGTACATCCGGGCAGTGGAATACGCGCGCCGGCATGGGGTGGTACTTCATGTGCGCTCGTCGTTTAACAACAACCAGGGCACGCTGGTCGTGAACCCCAAGGACGGAGAAACTGTGGAAGAGCCCATCATCACCGGTGTCGCTGCCGATTTGAGCGAAGCCAAGATCACGGTCGTCGGTGTGCCAGACATTCCAGGCAAGGCTGCGCAGATTTTTACCATCGTTGCGACGACCAACGCCAATATCGACATGATCGTGCAAAACGTCTCAGCGGCGAGCACTGGTCTCACCGACATCTCGTTCACGCTCCCCAAATCGGATGCCCAAGTGGTTATGACGGCGCTCAATGCGGCCAAAGACGATGTAGGTTTCGTTTCGCTCCAGCACGATGATCAGATTGGAAAGCTTGCCGTCGTTGGCGCAGGTATGCGCACCAACGCAGGAGTGTCTGCGAAGCTTTTTACCGCGCTCTTCGAGGCGGGGATTAATATCGAAATGATCTCGACAAGCGAGATCCGCATTTCGGTGGTTACCCGCGCAGACACCATTAACAACGCGGTGCGCGTCGTGCACACGGCGTTCGGCCTCGATAGCGAAGAAGTTGCAGTGGTCTACGGAGGGACTGGTCGATGAGCGGAGTGCGTATCGGGATCGTCGGGGCGACGGGTCAGGTCGGTGCGGTCGTGCGCCAGTTGCTCGAGGAGCGTGACTTTCCCGTCGAAGAGATCCGGTACTTCGCTAGTGCCCGCAGCGCAGGCACGACTCTGCCATGGAAGGATACGGTCGTCGTTGTGGAAGACGCCGCTAACGCAGACCCGACCGGTCTCGACATCGCTATCTTCTCGGCCGGTGCGAGTACCGCGAAAGAGCAAGCACCGCGATTCGTGGCGGCCGGTGTGCTCGTGATCGATAATTCTTCTGGGTGGCGCATGGACCCAGACGTTCCACTCGTCGTGAGCGAGGTCAACCCGCACGCGATTCGCGATGCCCGCAAAGGGATCATTGCCAACCCGAACTGCACCACCATGGCAGCGATGCCCGTGCTCAAGGTGCTTCACGCGGAGGCCGGCCTTGAGCGCCTCATCGTCTCCACCTATCAAGCCGTTTCGGGCGCGGGGCTCGCCGGTGGTGAAGAGCTCCTCGAGCAGGCACGCGCTGCCGTCGCGCAGCATGCCCTCGAACTCGTGCACGACGGCTCGTCGGTCGATTTCCCCGCCGCCAAGACGTTCCCTAAAACGATCGCGTTCGATGTGATCCCACAGGCCGGCAACTTCGTCGATGACGGCCTGTTTGAGACTGATGAAGAGAAGAAGCTGCGCAACGAGAGCCGCAAGATTCTCGAGCTACCTGATTTGCTGGTGAGCGGCACGTGCGTGCGTGTGCCGGTCTTCACTGGACACTCGCTGTCGATCAACGCGGAGTTCCGGGATTCTTTGAGCGTTGCCCGGGCGAGGGAACTGCTCGCAGATGCCCCGGGTGTCGTGCTAACAGACGTGCCGACCCCGCTCGAAGCGGCAGGCAAAGACCCAAGTTTCGTCGGCCGCATTAGACAAGATGAGGGTGTGCCCGACGGACGCGGCCTCGCCCTCTTCATTAGCAGCGACAATTTGCGCAAGGGTGCGGCCCTCAACGCCGTGCAGATTGCGGAACTCGTTGCGGCAGATCTGGTGCGCGCCTGACCATAGAGCACCACTGGCCCCGGCTCCGCCACCCATTGGCTGCACTGCTGAGCCAACGACGACTCGGCCTCTGCATCGAACATCACCGCGGGTGGATGGCGAGCGAAGGGCTTCAGTTCGACCATCCTGGGTATGTGGAGATCGCGAAGCTCGGGGACGATGCGCTCATGAAGCTCGCGCTCGGCTCGCACAGTAAACTGGTGCCGTGAATAAACCCGTCGACGTCGCGCTCATCGGCGGCGGAATTATGAGCGCCACCCTCGGTGCTCTGCTCAAGCAAGTGCAGCCCGATTGGGACATCCAGATCTACGAGCGTCTGGGCGAGATCGCACTCGAGAGCTCCAACCCCTGGAACAACGCGGGCACTGGCCACTCCGCCCTGTGCGAGCTCAACTACACGCCGCAACGGGCAGACGGATCGATCGACATTTCGAGTGCCGTGACAGTTAACGAGCAGTTCCAGGTGTCTCGTCAATTTTGGGCGCACCTCATCGACATCGGGGCTTTACCTGCACCCAAGGCCTTCATTAACTCGACGCCGCACATGAGTTTCGTGTGGGGTGCAGAAAACGTCGAGTACCTGCGTAAGCGGTATGAGGCCATGAAAGACCACCCGTTATTTGCGGGAATTGAATATTCGGATGATGCGCACGTCATCCGCCAATGGGCGCCGCTGCTGATCCCTGGCCGTAAAAAGTCGGAGCCGATTGCCGCGACGCGAGTCGTTGCCGGCACCGACATCGACTTCGGATCTTTGACTCACCATCTCACCGGCTATCTGGTGGAAAACGGTGCCGGTCTCAATCTCGAGCACCGGGTAAACGGGCTCAAGCGCCTGCGCAATGGAAATTGGCGCATCAGCATGCGCCGTGACATTGGCCTCACGCCCGTGATAGTCGAGGCGCGGTTCGTCTTCGTCGGCGCCGGGGGTCACGCGCTCAATCTCTTACAGCGGTCACGAATTAGAGAGATTCGTGGGTTTGGTGGCTTTCCGGTAAGCGGTGAGTTTCTGCGCACCGACAATCCAGAGCTCGTTGCGAAACACGCCGCGAAAGTCTACGGCAAGGCGGCAGTGGGTTCGCCACCGATGTCGGTGCCGCACCTCGACCTGCGGGTCGTCGACGGCATCGGTAGCCTCATGTTTGGTCCGTACGCTGGCTTCAGTCCCAAATTTTTGAAGACCGGATCGTGGTTCGACCTGTTCGGGTCTATTCGATTCCACAACCTCATCCCGATGATCGCGGCAGGCGTCGGCAATCTCGGTCTGGTGAAGTATCTTGTGGGCCAGTTGGTGGCCGACAAGAGCACCAAGTTCGCGGAGTTACAGCAATTCTTTCCCCGTGGTGATCCCTCCGACTGGTATCGCATCACTGCGGGCCAGCGCGTACAGGTCATCAAGAGGGATGCGAAGAAGGGCGGAGTGTTGCAGTTCGGCACCGAGGTCGTGGCGGCATCCGATGGCTCGATTGCTGGGCTCTTGGGCGCATCCCCCGGTGCGTCGACCGCCGTTCCGATCATGCTCGGGCTGATCGAGAGGTGCTTCCCCGATCGGTTCGAGGCGTGGAAACCTGCCCTCGTGACGATGGTTCCGACCTTCGGTGTTTCGCTCTCTGATAACCCTGCGCTCGCCGCGGAGACGCTCTCATCCACCGCGAGAGCGCTCGGCATCAGCACGTAGGGTGTGTGCATCTGCTCCGATCCCTCAGCGGGCCAATCTGGGGCTTGGGCCACCACACCGTTCGACGATCCTCGCAGCGACCTCATGAGCTCAAGGCATCGACCTTCAGCGTCGGATGGTTCGCGTCCGCTACGACGACGCTGACCGGCTGTTCTCCGAGCCGCTGCCGTGCCTGTTTCGATCCCCGTTCGCGGCGGAGAAACAACAAGGTCAGGCGCACCCAGTCTGATCTGGCTCGCCCTCGTCTGGAACAATGATCGGGTGGGTGCTTCCATTTCGTTCGATCGCGTAAGCCGCCTGCGGGGGCGCGGGTTGGGGTTGGAGCGGGTCACGTTGTTCTGGAATGTGGTCGGCGTGATCGTTCTGGCGGTTCTCGCGATATCGGCATCGTCGACCGCACTGGCGGGGCTCGTCACCGTCTACGCTGTCCGCGAGTCCGTGGAAATCGTCAAACCCAACACACACGCATGACCTCGAATCCCAGCCCGGCCAGGTTCAGCCAGAGCCGCAGGCTTGCCATCGTCCTGGCCCTTAACCTCACCCTGATCGGCGGACTCGTCACCGTCGGCAGCACAGCCCACTCGGTGAGCGTGCTCGCGGCGGCAGGAGACACCCTGGCCGACTCGGTCGCGCTCGCCTTCGGGCTGATCGCGGTGGCCTTGCGCGACCGCGACCCGGGTCACCCGCGCGCCAACCGGCCGATCGCCATCGTCGCTCTCATCAACGCCGCGATCCTTCTTGCCGTCACCGTCGGCGTCACCGTCGAAGCGATCGCACGATTGGGCGAATCTTCCCCCGCAGTGCTCGGACTCCCGATGGCCGTGGTCAGCCTGATCACCCTCGCCGTGATGATCGCAGGCGCGCTCGTGCTCGGCCGGTCCGCACATCGCGAAGACATCCACATGAAATCAGTGCTCCTCGACACCCTTGCAGACGCCGCCGCAGCGGCCGGAGTACTCGTGGCCGGCGTCGTGATCTGGATCAGCGGTGGGCTCTACTGGCTCGATTCCGTCGTCGCGCTCATCCTCGCCGCCGTGATCGGCTACGCCGGGGTCCGGCTAGCCGTCCAAGCGGTCGCCGCCTTATGTGGAGCCGATATTGACTTCGATGGCGACTGATCCCGAGCACCTCAGGCAAGTCTCAGTTCGGAGCGGGTTCGGCCAATGCACACAATAGGCGGGTGACCGCTTCTGGTTGAATGGGGCCATGTCTGAAGATCACGTGCTGTCTTCGGCTCCGAAGCTCGTACCCGGTGATCGGGTCGCTATTCTGTCGCCGTCGTTCGCCGCTCCCGGATTCGCGCCAGCGGTCCACGAGCAGGCGGCGCGCCGACTCGTCACGGTGACGGGGCTAGGGCGTGTCTCTCAACTGTTTTGGGTTGGGGGTGGGGTGATTTCTAGTTGTCTCCTACTGAGTATTTAGCGGATTCGCAGTGGGCGTTGATTGCGCCGATGATGCCCCGTGCGACGGCGAAGGGTGGGCGTCCTTTTCAGGATCACCGCCGCGTTGTTGAGGGGATCATCTACCGTTACCGGGCGGGGATTCCGTGGCGGGATCTGCCGGAGAGCTTCGGTCCCTGGCAGACCGTCTGGAAACGGCACCGCCGGTTCAGTGGCGACGGCACCTGGAACAACATTCTCACCGAGCTGCTGTCCCAAGCTGATGAGGCTGGGCTGATCCAGTGGGAAGTGTCCGTGGACTCGACTGTGAATCGTGCGCATCAGCACGGAACGAACCTCGGCCGCGCCGCAGGGGGAACTTTCGAATGACACGAATCTTCTGGTCGAGCCTCCTGATCATGCAATTGGCCGGTCCCGTGGCGGTTTGACGACGAAGATCCACGCGCTGTGCGACGCGAGAATGCGGCCACTGGTCGTACTTCTTGGCACCGGTCAAGCCGGCGACTCGCCGATGTTTCCCGAAGTGATGGGGAGTTTGAGGGTGCCGCGCCGAGGCAAAGGCCGCCCCCGGACGAAGCCCGTCCGGGCGATGGCCGACAAGGCGTAAGCGTCAAAAGC
>JANXVG010000081.1 GCA_025351795.1 Salinibacterium sp.
GAGGTGATGCGGCAGGCACCCGAGCGCGTCACCGCACTCGCGCTCGTGAGCACATCCGCTCGGGCCGACACTGACGAGCAGAAAGCAGCCCGCGCTCGACAATCGGCCCTCGTTGAAGCAGGACAATTCACGACTCTGATCGATGTCGCCTTCCCTGGCGTGGTCGCGGCAGAGAACGAATCCGACGAAACACTTCTCGCCATCTGGCGGCAGATGACGACCCCGGTCGGCGCCGACGCGTTCCTCCGGCAACAGCAGGCTGTTATGAACCGAGCTGACCTGCGTTACATGCTGCCCGCGATTACCTGCCCGACCGCCATCATCCACGGCGCTGGCGATCGTCTTATTCCGATTGCTGCCGCCGAAGAATCAGCGGCAGCACTGCCCACGGCCACCTACACGGTTATTGAAAACGCCGGGCACTTCCTGTTCCACGAACAACCCGCAGCAGCGCGCGCCGCCATCGTCGCGTGGCTGGACCTAGCCGTCTGATCGATTGTTTCCCTGGCGCCCTAGCAACAATAGAACGTCGCCATCGAGCGTCGGCAGTAACAGGCGCGTCGGCCACGACTTGCTGCGCCCAAGGTCCGGCTTACGGGCACCTACGCAGCCAGTGGGTCAATGTGGACGGATGTGCAGTTGCGGTGAGTTCTTGGCCGAGATAGCCATAGGAGGTGACACCGCGATAACGTGTACATGACGTACTCAACGTACGTTCCCATGTGCGGGTTCGCCTGCGCAGGAAGGTTGCAATGCCACTCGTCGCCGATTACAGGAGCTTTACAGACGCGCGCTCACATCTCAAGGAAGTGTTCGATGCGACCGCGCGCGGACGAACCGTCACCGTGCAGCGCGATGGTCAGCTCTCTGCGGTAATGCCGGTGGATCGGCTCCGTACATACTTCTCTCGAACTGTGTCGCCGCGTGTTCGCGTCACTCGGGAAGATGACCGCACTATTGCGTTGATGGATGGTCATCCCTTCGTTTCTGAGGGTTCGGATGTTGACGGCGCGCTCGCTGACCTGGCCCTTTCGCTTCGTGAGTACGCCGAAGACTGGGACGACCGGCTGGAACATGCTCCGAATCACGCCGGCAACTGGGCACTTGTGCAGCTCGTCAAACTTTCAACCGACGAGCAGCTCCTCGAATGGCTTGAGCGCGGCGGTGAGTAGGTACCCGGCCGCGACCCGCGAGGACCACGACGATTTCTGCATGGCGGAGAAGTGGCAGCTCGTACGCGGCGCATCAGGACAACCTGTCCGGCATCACCGCACCTATGAGTTGGCGCTCTGGGACGGGCAAATCCTCCGAACTCGAATCTCCAGGCCCGTCGACAGGTCGACCTACTCAGTCGGCATGTGGACCCACATTCTGCGAACCCAGCTCACCATTGACGCTGGGGCGTTCTGGGCATGTGTTCGTGACAAGAAGTTGCCGGACCGCGGGGCGCCCGAAACTGTGACCCAGAAGGAGCCATTGCCGCTGTATCTCGTTCGGGCGCTCGGTGAACTCGGCGTTGACGAAAGCGAGAGCCTGGCACTCACCGCCGCGGAAGCGGCGCAGCTGCTCGCCGAGAAGGTGGCCGAGCGCTACGGCGACCAACGCCGTTTGTGAGTGATTCGATATTTAGTGCACCGACGATGCTTCGGGAATGGTCGCCGTGCTCGTGGACCCATTCTCTATGGCCTGATCTTGCTGCGCTGCAGAGCCTTCGGGCGCCGACGGCTCCACCATTTTGTGCGCCCGCTGCAGCGTTCCCCATGCGGGATCCGCTTGCGGGCCGACGCGCATGCTGTGCCCCTCAGATGCCCAAGCCCAGACGCATCGACCGACACGAGCACGTTGCCGGGAAATGCCTTGAGCGCTGGCCCGTCTCGGTGGCCCATCCGATGCTATATTTGTATAGCATCCTGAGGAGGATTCGATATGCCACAAATCAATCTCCGCGTTGACGATGAAACAGAACATCGCCTGCAATACCTGTCGGAGCGCACTGGTCGGTCGAAAACGTTCTATGCGACCGAAGCATTGATCCAGTATCTTGACGAGAACGAAGACTATCTCCTAGCCAAGGATGCGCTCGAGGAGTTCACCCAGTCCAACGACGACGCAATTGACCTCGCCGCTGTGGTCTGGCCTGCGTGAGCTATACGATCAGATTCACCCCGAAGGCAGCGAAACAGGTCGGGAAACTCGACTCGGCCGCCGCGACACGGATCCGTGATTTTCTTGAGCAGAAGCTCTCCCCGCTGGATAATCCGCGCCAGCTCGGTAAAAAGCTCGTCAACGAAGAATTCTGGCGTTACCGGGTCGGCGATTACCGAATCCTCACAAATATTGACGACGACCACATCCTCATCCTCATCGTCGAGGTCGCACACCGTCGCGAGGTCTACAACAAGCTCTAAACGCATCAGCAGCACGGCTCGACGTACCGCGTGCGATGTCGCTAGCGAGCAACGCGATCGTGTGCCATATGACGTTCCCCATACGGGGTCCGCCTGCGGGCCGACGCGCATGCTGTGCCCCTCAAATGCCCAAGACCAGGCGAAGGCCGTCAGCGATCTTGGAGAGGACGTAACTCGGCACATGTCCGGTCGGATAGGGCTCGACGAACTCGCGGCTGACCGGGCCCACCTGCGACACCACTGCAACGG
>JANXVG010000083.1 GCA_025351795.1 Salinibacterium sp.
CAATGCGCAGCCCATTGCTCCACCAGGCGATGACGATCCAACGGCGAGCCGAACTCCTCGACCTCTTTCTTGAGCCGGTTGAGCTTGTCCCGAGCTCCTCGCTGGGTGCGGGATGTCACCGAGACTTGTCTGCGTTTGCCATCCGGGCTGAAGCCTGCGTCAATGACTCCCCGCCACAGATCGCGAGAGGGAATATAGAAAAGACCGCCATCACCGGGCGAGCGCTTCTTCGGCATACCGTCATTTTACAGCAAGTGCACACATAGGTACACACATTCCTGTGACATCTAGCGACACCGCTTGACGGCACTTCGGTCAGGGATCCCTTTATTTGTATGGGATTATCTGGATTCTAAAGTGCCCCTGGAGGGACTCGAACCCCCAACCGTTTCCTTAGGACGGAACTGCTCTTCCATTGAGCTACAGAGGCTGGTTAGGCGAGTTTAGCGTGCGGCGTGAGGAACGAACGCGGCGACGAGGGGGTGATGCGACGAAGCCGGCCAGTCGCGCCGCGACCCGGCTGCTGCTATCTGGGCGGTGGGTAGAGGAACATCGCGACCTGCGTGGCCGGAATGGTTCGTTGTCCGTAGACGTGTGTTCCGCCGTGGTTGTATTCCTCGATAAAGATGGTTCCGTCGGCATTCACGCGGGTGACGTATGCGACGTGATTGCCGTTGAACCACGCGACAGAACCGACGATCGGGGTGTTGCTGGTCTGCCATCCGTGATTTTGCCATGCATACAACCACTGCGAGGCGTTGCCACCGCTGGGGGTGAGGTTCGACCAGACCCACTTGAAGGGGGCCTGAAACGACCCGGCATCGCGGTTGAGGCGCCACGCAACGAAGTCGACACACTCGCGGTAGAAATAGTTAAGGGGCGAAAGACCGCCACCCTGAATATCCGCGAGCTCATACGGCCACGGGTAGTCATCACCGAGGGCCCGGGCACCGGACGCGTTGTAGGCCTGATTGAGGGCGGCGCGGGCCGCATCGCGCGACATTTGCGCGAGCTGCTCGGGTGACGTCGCAACGTAGCCGTCCCGCAGCGCCGCGAGCGGAGCTACCCTCGCGTCAACGATGACTGACTGCGCGTTGATAGTGGCGGCGGCCGTAGCGGCAACCTTCGCGTGCTGGTCGAGCGTGGTCGCGTATGCGGGGAGGCCTGCGACAGCGAACATTCCCGCGACAGCTACCATCGTGGTCACCACGCTGATCGGGTTCTTATGGGTCTTCTTGGTGGTGGGCCCGAACGCCTTGAGCGACACAACGACGCTGCGCGGAGCACGAGCGATCGGCGGTGGCGTACCGATCGCAGCACGAGACGCCTTCGCAAACCGTTTCTTCGCGCGGCCCTTGGTCGTGTTCGCTCGACGGGTGGGAAAACCCGTGCTCTGGGTTGGCGCTGCCGAAGCAGCTGAACGACGCGACACCGGATCGCTGCGCACGTCACCCGGAATAGCCTGCGGCGCAACGACCTCGGCAATAATGTCTGCGAATGACCACGATGCCTCGATCTCGGGCTCACGAGGCGCGACTAGAGCGCTGGCCGCATCCGCTCGCACCGCAACTGCACCGCCGCGAGACAACGCGTCGCGCGCCGCCCTCCGTGACGAAAACTGCTGCACTGGCGCATCAGGCTGGGAATTGGGCACACCGAAACCGAAGGGGTCCCATGCTTCGGGATCCTGAATTTCGGCCACTAGAAAATTCCCTCCGGGCGTTGGGACTCGTACGACGTTACGCGACATGCCGCCCAAAGTCGAATTCTCACAATATGGTAACGGGCAACATCAGGCTGCAGGCGCCAAATATTCTTCCCAGTCGGGCTCAGACCGCTCGACGCCGCGCACGAGCCAAGTCATACCGTGCGGTGCGCGAGGGTTGAGTTTCAGCATCCAGTTCATCTCGGCTGGCGTGCGGTCGCCCTTCAGGTTGTTGCACTTCAGGCAGCACGCAACCAGATTCTCCCAGGAGTCTTTGCCGCCGCGCGAACGGGGCATGACGTGATCGATCGTGCTGGCGGATGCCCCGCAATATCCGCACCGGTGATCGTCCCGCCGCAAAACACCGCGTCGCGAAACTGGAACATGGCGTCCGCTGGGGATGCGCACATACCGACGCAGGATGATGACGCTCGGGCGTTCCCACGCGCCGGTCGATGCCCAGACTGGATGCTCGGCATCCGCTGCGATGATCGTCGCCTTCTGATTCATCACGAGCACGAGTGCCCGCTTGAACGACACGACGGCGAGCGGCTCGTAGCCCGCATTCAATACCAAGGTGCGCATTGGGGTCCTCTCGAAAGAGCCTGCACGGCTTGCAGGCGTTCGATGCTGTGACGCATCCCTGGAGAACTTATGAGCGGAAGTAGGCAGGCAAACAAAAAGGCACCGTCACAAAGACGGTGCCTGGTTATCGTGAGCGCGAGTGAACACGCACTCTTGACTGCTGTGCCGTATGTCGAAGAAGGCGCGCGCGTCCGTGGTTTGGACGGTACGTATTCTCAACACGAGGCTCTCCCGGATCTCTCGTAGAACTCCAAGAGCTACAGGGTAACCCAGTTTCAGCACCCCACTAATCCGTGGCACGCCGAGTAACTTCGTGTTCACTTACAATGCGAGCGCACGCCGCGGTGCACACCGCACCTCAAATACCGAAACGCACGATGTAGTAGTTGTTGTCGTAGATCGGGCGCACCTGAATGGTCTTTCCTGCGTATGGGGCGTCAATAAATGTTCCGCCACCAAGGTAGATGCCATCATGGCTGCCGCCATCCATCACGACGACGTCGCCGGGAAGCGCCGCAGCCGGATCGATTCTGGTTCCGATGCTGCCCTGGGCTGCCGCCGAGTGTGGAAGACCGATGCCGAATTGCGCATAGACAAACATGACGAAGCCGGAGCAGTCGAAGCCCGCCGGGGTCGCTCCCCCATATACGTAGGGAACACCCTGATACTGCAGTGCGACGGCGGCCACCTGCGCCAGGCTGAAGGTCGGGTACGGCGGGTTGGCGAGGTAGTCCCGCACCGAGGGACCCGAGTATGCCGAATACGACGCCGCGAGTTGTGCACGCAGCAACTCGGCCTCAGAGGTTGCCGAGAAGGCGTCGCGCGCTGCACTGGCGACCGTGGCATCCGCTGCGACGATAACCGACTGTGCGTTGATCTGCGTGAGGTGGGTGAGGCTGGCCGTGGCTTCGCCCGCGGCCGTCGACTGCGGCGGGCTGTACGCGTACGCCGGCAGCGCAACGGTGGCGAAGAGCCCCGGAACAACGACGGCAACAACGGCGAGGCCGAGGATGCTCGATCTTCGCGGAGAGTTCGATCGCTTCGAGGGGGAGACCGGCTTGCGAAAAGCTGCGGGAATCTCCAACCCGTTCTGTGGAGCCGTGTTCTGTGGAGCGGTGTTCTGTAGTTCAGTGGTTTTTTGTGGTCCTACTTCAGTCAAGAGATTTAACCTCCTGCGCCTCGGCGACTCTAGGTCGTCGCCCCATCCGTTTCGTATATGTATGAACGTACCTGCGCCAGAGACGGGAAAACGAGACGCTCTTCGCAGGGTCCGTGACCGGCATTTCTGGTCGTGCGGACTAAGCCACCCTACGTGACGACTTTTGGTTTGTCACCTCAACCGCGTTCACGAAGCCGGTCTGTGCACAAAAACAGTGGGGATAGATCAGAGGCCAACGAAGATGTGCACGGCTACTTCGTTGGGAAGCTCCAGCCCGTCACCGTGGCCGTCGACCTGCACGAAAACGTACGAACCCGCGGCAGAAATCGACGCGGTCGCCCCCGGTAACACGCCGGCGGCCTGCAGTTGTTGCAAGAGCTCAGGCTCAAACTGAACGGGCTCACCGAGGCGACGGATAACGCCGCTCACCGTGTCTGTTCTGTGCCCGATCAGCTCCACGAGGTTGATTACGCCGTCCATGAAGGCGGGGGCCGCTCGATCGCCGAGTTCTTCGAGGCCGGGAATCGGGTTACCGTATGGCGACTCCGTGGGGTGGTCGAGCATTTCGAGCAGCCGACGCTCCACCTGCTCACTCATCACGTGTTCCCAGCGGCAGGCCTCATCGTGCACGTACGCCCAGTCGAGCCCAATCACGTCGGCGAGCAGTCGCTCGGCCAGTCGGTGCTTGCGCATGACGTGGATCGCCTTAGTTCGGCCGTCATGAGTGAGTGCCAGATGGCGATCGCCCTCGACCACGACGAGCCCATCGCGCTCCATGCGAGCGATGGTTTGCGAGACGGTGGGGCCGGAGTGTCCCAGCCGTTCAGAGATGCGCGCGCGCAACGGAACGATGTGTTCTTCCTCGAGATCAAGGATGGTTCGCAAGTACATCTCGGTGGTGTCAACGAGATCCGTCATAGCGCAAGCCTAATCGGGCAGTGACAATAGAATTGAACGTATGCCTGCCGTGACAATTCCTCCTACCCTGCTGCCCGCCGACGGACGTTTCGGGTGCGGACCCTCCAAGGTTCGACAGGAACAGTTGGACTACCTGCACTCAGCCGGTGCCGCACTCATCGGCACCTCGCATCGGCAGGCTCCCGTGAAGAATCTCGTGGGTCGCGTGCGCAGCGGTCTGGGCGAACTGTTCTCGATCCCCGACGGATACGAGGTCGTGCTCGGCAACGGCGGGTCAACGGCATTTTGGGATGCAGCCGCTTTTTCGCTCATCGAGAAACGCAGCGAGAACCTGACTTTCGGCGAGTTCGGTGCGAAGTTCGCTCAGGCGGCAGCCGCCCCGTTCCTCGAAGCACCGCTCGTGATCGGCGCACCCGCTGGCAGCAGGTCCGAGCTGGAGATCGTCGACGGAATCGACCTGTACGCCTACCCGCAGAATGAGACATCCACCGGCGTGATGGCACCGGTTGCGCGCGCGGCCGCGCCCACAGCGCTCACGGTGGTCGACGCGACGAGCGCGGCGGGTGGCATCCACTTCGATGCCTCGCAGGCGGATGTCTACTACTTCGCTCCCCAGAAGAACTTCGCATCGGATGGCGGCCTGTGGCTCGCGCTATTCTCACCCGCAGCCATCGAGCGCGTCATGTCAATTGCCGCCTCCGGTCGCTACATTCCTGAATTTCTCTCGATCAAGAACGCGATCGACAACTCACGCCTCCAGCAGACGCTCAACACACCCGCGATCTCGACCCTGTTACTGCTCGAGAACCAGATCGACTGGATCAACGGCAACGGTGGCCTCGCCTGGGCCCACGCTCGCACCCTCGAGTCATCGACGGCGCTGTACGAGTGGGCGGATGCCTCGGCCTACGCCACACCGTTCGTGAGCAATCCCGACCACCGTTCTCAGGTCGTGGTGACGATCGACTTCGATGCGGCCGTCGACGCTGCTGCCGTGGCATCCACTCTGCGGGCGAATGGGATCGTCGACACCGACCCGTACCGCAAGCTCGGCCGCAACCAGTTGCGCGTCGCGACCTTCACCGCCATCGATCCGGATGACGTGCGCCAGTTGATCGCGTCCATCGAGTACGTAGTCGGGGCGCTCTAACCCTCCGCCTCTGCCGGGTCCTGCGCGCGGCGCCCGGCCCACTCCCCACCCGGCCGCGCCACCCAGCATCGCCGCCCGCTGCCCCACCCGGCCGAACGGGTGACCACTCCGCCCAGCTGCCCCACCCGGCCGAACCACTCGCCCGCCGAACGGGTGACCACTCTGCAGACTCCCACTTGTCAGGACGCGTCCTGACAAGTGGGAGTCTGCAGAGGAGCGCCCCACGTGGAGTTGCACGATCGCTCGCTGAGGCCACGAGCGACTCAGCGAGCACTGAACGAGCGCGCGCGCGTGAACGAGTGCGCGCGTGCACGAGCGCGCGCGGAACTCAATCGCGATGACAACTCCTCCACAAAGCGGTGCGGGTGTGGTCCGGAAACTGTTAACACGTCGCAGCCCCACACCGTGCCGCAGTCGGGCAGCATCGAAGCATGCCTCTTGTCGACGTCACTGTTCGCCGTCTTGGCGGCATCGCCACCACCGCGGAGCTTCTTGGCAGGGGGATCACGCCGGACCTCATCCGCATGGCGGTTGACTACGGCACGGTGGTGCGCATTCGCCGCGGGTGGGTTGCAAACGTAGATGTACCCGAACGAGCAATAGCTGCCCGTCGGGTCGGCGGCCAACTCGCGTGCGTCAGTGCGCTCGACCACCATGGTGTTCTGAGCCAGACCGACCACGCCTTGCACATCGCAGTGCCAGCGCGCTCATCGCGACTCAGACCCGGTCGCGAGACGGTCGTGCTGCACTGGAGCCGGGCAGACCCCACCGGTGATCGTCTGGCGGTATCCATCGAGGAGGCCTGGAAACAAGCGGCAGCCTGCAGAGCGCTCGATCATGCCCAGCCGTGCCGCGAAACGTGGGCGGCCGGCGCCCGCGCGGCCGGCGGTGGCGATGGTGAGACTACGGTCGGAGTTACCGACTTGGCGCTGACCGTCCGTCGTGCAGCCGCAACACCGGAACGCTAACCTGTAACCATGCGACTATGGCTCAAAGACTCTGAGCGGAAGCCTGACCCGGCTCCCGTGACGACGGATGACCGCAAAGCCATGCTTGTGGGCATCGCATTGTGGCTCGTGGCTCTGGCCGTGCTACTCACGTTTCTCACGCCACTTGTGACCAGCGGCAACAGCTGGTGGCTGTGGACCTGCGCCGCGGGCCTCGCCCTTGGGCTGCTCGGCCTGATCTACACCCACCGCGCGCTGAAGTAGCTCGAGAGCGAGCTGGCTAGTACGACTTTTCCCGCTCGTCGGTATCGCCGGAGTCGTCTGAATCGTCGTCTGCGTCGTCGTAAAAGTCGTCATCCGATGAGTCGATGTCGTCAATATCTACCCCGTCAACGTCACCGCCGTGCAGCACATCCCTGCCGAAATCGTCGTCATCATCAACGTCTGCATCGTCATCGTCATCGTCATCATCGTCATCGTCATCGTCATCGTCCGAATCGCCGCCGGAGGAGCCGCCAGCAGCGAGGGCAGCAGCATCCACTTCGAGTCCGAGGGCTTCTTGTGCGGCCTTGTAGTCGGCCAAACGATCAGACCAGGGAACCCAGTCTGGCGCGAGCAGCGAACCGTCGCCCGGCATAAGTTCAACCTCGAGCACGGTGGGGTCGAGACCGTCAACATGACCGATGCTGACCGTCCACTTCCAGCCAGGGTAACCGGGCTGGGCAAACGTGAACAGAAGAGAAACCACGCTGTCGCCCTCGTCCCTCTCGTCGAAGAACGAACCGATCGCCTCAGCAGACGTGATTTCTAGCAGTGCTGCCCTGGCGAGTTGCTCATAGCGTGACGATGCCACCGACTCAAGCATCCAACTCGTCCGCGACCTTACGCAGCATTGCAGCGATCTTTGTGCTGTGTGCCTTGTCGGGGTAGTGGCCGCGCTTCAGATTGGTACCAATGCCATCCATGAGCTTCACGAGGTCTTCGATAATGATCGCCATGTCGTCCGCAGGCTTGCGATTGAGTTTCGCGAGCGACGGCGGCGACTCAAGAACGCGAACGGACAGCGCCTGAGCGCCCTTCTTGCCATCGGCAATACCGAATTCGAGCTTTGTACCCGCCTTCACTCCCGTGGTGCCTGCGGGCAGCGCAGACGCGTGAAGGAAGACTTCCTGGCCGTCATCAGCACTGATGAAGCCGAAGCCTTTCTCGTCGTCGTAAAACTTAACCTTGCCGGTGGGCATCGTGGGCACTCCTTATAGCTAGTGCATCAAGCCTAATGGAGTGCACGCAACCCCTATCCTTGTGAATGTGGCAAATGAATCTACGATGACCCCCAATCGCGTCGAACGCATCCTTGCCTACATGGTTGCGTCCGCGATCGGGCTCTCCATCCTCGCCTTCCTTGCAATTATCATCGCGAGAGCAGCTGGCCTGAAAAGCGCCGACGAAGGTGTCTGGCCAGCGGTATTCATGCTGCCGCTGATCGGCCTGCCGATCGGCTTCATCCTCATCGTCGTACTACTGGTGATGACCTTCGTGCGTCGCGGGCGAGAAGCGAAGGATGCAGGCAAATAGCAGCAGTTCCGCGCTCGCTCTCGCGGGCACGCTGAGGCACGCGAGCGACGACCAACTCGCGATGCTTCTTGCCGCACGTGAAATTCGCGAGACGGGTATCCGTGACTTCTTTGACCTCGCCGAAGCGCTGCTCGACCCGGCCGCCGTGCAGAAAGCACTCGGACGAGTCGACCGCGCTACCCTCATCACCATCTCGGTGTTTGGTGAGCGCGGGCCATCGACGATAGCGGATGCCGCAGCCGCTCTCACTGCACGTGCGGCCCCAACCGACCGCATCGCCGATCACGTCGCGGTCGGTCTGCGGCTGGCGTTGCTCAGCGAGGACGCCGGTCTCGTCGCTCCCTACGACGCTGTCACGCTGCAATTGCGGGCATGGCCCACGATCGGATTACCCGACTACGACACACTCGTGTCCACCCCGGCACCCGCCACTCTCGAACCGGTAAGCGCCGTCGACATGAGATTCACTGATCACGTGGCCGCCGAGCGCGCGTTCACCACGACGTCGTGTGTGGCGGAGCTGGTCGCAGAGATCACCCGAGAACCAGCACGCGAGCTCGCCAAAGGCGGCATCGCATTGCCCGACTCAAAGCGACTCGCGGCCGCGATGAATGTCGACCTCGATGAGGTTCCCGCGCTGCACTCGATTGCCGCGCGGGCAGGGCTCCTCGCACTCGACTCCGGGCAGTGGATGGTGACGAGCGACTCGGCAGGCTGGACCGCTGGGTCGTGGGGGCAGCGCTGGGCGGGGCTCGCCGGCGCCTGGCTTGACCGACTTCCGACCGACATCCGCCAGTTGCTCGCCGACCGCGCGCACGCCGTGTGGGGGGAGCGCCTTGAAGAGTACGTCGGCTGGTTGTTCCCCGCTGGTGGCGAGTGGATGTCTGACCGGATGCGCGTGTACACGCGCGACGCCGGCCTCCTCGGCATCACTGCCAACCACACGCCGAGCACCCCCGGCGCCCGATTGCTCGCCGATGGACAGACCATCGCCGCGGTAGCGATGACCGCGCTCTTCCCCACCGAGGTCGACAAGGTGTATCTGCAGCACGACCTCTCGATCGTCTCCCCCGGTCCGCTCGCGACGGCACTCGACGTGCGGCTGCGCACGATGGCGGAGGCCGAGGGCAGGGCGCTCGCATCCAGCTACCGAGTTTCGGGGGCGAGCCTCAATCGGGCGCTCGCCTCGGGCGAGACTGCTGCCACCGTGCGTGCCTTCCTCACGGGAATCTCCCTCACGGGCATCCCCCAGCCTCTCGACTACCTGATCGCGGAGACGGCCGCGCGCTTTGGGCTGCTGCGCGTTGGGGCGCTCGATGGCAACGCCGCCCAGTCTGGCAGCCGCGAGCACGGGTCGCGCAGCTACATCCGCTCGGAGGATGGCGCACTGCTCGGTACCCTCGTCGTCGACCACGCACTCGCGCCACTCGGACTCACCCGAACCGGCCCCACCCGGGTCATCAGTCGCTTTGATCGTGACCTCGTGTTCTGGTCGCTTACGGATGCCCGCTACCCGGCCGCCGCAGAGAATGCGGCAGGAAAGGTGGTCGTGCTTCACCGTCGCAATGCCGCGAAGACGATGGCAACAACGGCAACAAATCCGGCTCGTCTACTTATTGAGAGGCTTCGGTTGGGCGCGTCGAGTAATGACCAGTCCAATGACGAAGCGTGGCTGTCTCGGCAACTTGACCTGGCCATCCGCAACAAGCTCGCGCTCACGGTGACGGTCACTATGCCTAACGGCTCGACAGTCGATTACCAGCTTGAGCCGACGAGTGTCGCTGGCGGGCGCCTGCGCGCACGCGATCGGCGAGCAGATATCGAGCGCACGCTGCCGCTCACGAGCATCGCCTCGGTGGGGCCTGCTGAGTAGAGTCGGTGATCATCCCGCTGGGAGCGCCGCAGCCACCGGCACAACAGCGGGCCGGATCCCGGTTCGCGTCGTTCCCTTTTCAGGTTCACAGGCTCGGCTGCTGG
>JANXVG010000087.1 GCA_025351795.1 Salinibacterium sp.
TGCAGGGTCTTCTTGAAGGTTATCTCCTCACCGGTCGTCACGGGCTCATGAACTCGTACGAGGCCTTCATTCACGTCGTCGACTCGATGTTCAACCAGCACGCGAAGTGGCTCGAAGCGGCCGGGGCGATCCCGTGGCGTCGGCCGATAGCATCCCTCACCTATTTACTCAGTTCGCACGTCTGGCGACAGGACCACAACGGTTTCTCCCACCAGGATCCAGGGTTTCTCAGTCACGTCGTCTACAAGAGCGCCGAGGTCGTTCGGGTATATCTTCCGCCGGATGCAAACTCGCTACTGGTCACCGCCGAGCATTGCCTGGCCAGCCGCAACTACATCAACGTGATCGTCGCCGGGAAGCAGCCGGGGCCAACCTTCCTCTCTATCGCTGAGGCACGCACTCACGGGGCGCGCGGTGCCGGAATCTGGTCGTGGGCGGGAACCGAACGCGACGGCGAGCCGGCAGACGTTGTAATCGCTTCGGCTGGCGACGTTCCCACCCTCGAGGCTATCGCCGCCATAGAGTTACTTCGATGTCATATCCCGGAGCTTCGGATCCGCTTCGTCAACGTCGTGGACCTGATGCGACTGCAGTCGAGTGAGCAGCACCCGCACGGCCTGTCGAGCGCAGACTTCGACGCGATCTTCACTAAAGATAGGCCGGTAATCTTTGCCTTCCACGGGTATCCGGCCCTCATCCACCAGCTCGCATACCGGCACACCAACCACGCCAACTTCCACGTTCTTGGATTTCGCGAGAAGGGTACAACCACCACGCCGTTTGACATGCTCATGCTCAATGATCTCGATCGGTATCGCATCGCGATGGATGTCGTTCGTCACGTTCCAGGACTCGAGACGCGATACGCGAGCCTCGTTGAGTTTCTCGGCGATGAGAGATCGCGAATGCGCACGTACGCTTACGAGTACGGAATCGACAGCCCAGAAGTGACCGGTTGGCAATGGCTCGTCGAACGCAATCTGACCGAGATCGATTCGGAGGGAGCTCCATGGACGTGATCGCCGATTCGCAAGCCGACGAACTCAATAGCGACACCTGCTGGCTGTATCTGGCTACCCAATCCATTGGTCGTCTTGCGGTCGTGACCGATTCCGGCGCCGACATTTTTCCGGTCAACTTCACGATCAAAGACCACACGATCTTTCTTCGCAGTGCTCCCGGGTCAAAACTGAAAGATGTCACCAGCCACCCGCTCGTCGCGTTCGAGACCGACGGACTCCACCGCCGCAGCCACTGGAGCGTTGTTGTGAAGGGGCGAGCGGAGCGCATGTCTATCGATGCTGAGATCGAGGAATCCGGCGTGCTCGATGTGCAGACCCTCACGCCTTCTGCCAAGTGGAATTACGTGCGGATCACTCCAACGTCAGTGACGGGCCGCAGCTTCACACCGCACAGTTCTGCACCACGCAGACCGCGCCCCGCGTGACAGCAACTCAGCGTGACAGCAGCTCTTTCGCTGACCAGTACATGGGTAACGAACAAGGTGTAGTGGGGCGGGACTCGAACCCGCGGCACCACGATTAGTGCGGGACCGTTGTTGATTGGTGTCGGACGCTGTCCGACGTTGACATCTCCGCGAATTCCATTGCCACTGATCGACTGGTCGGTATCGGTGGACTCAACGATCGCTCGCGCGCACCAGCATGCGACCAATGCCACCCGACTCACAGGGGGCTGGGTCGAATTACACGAATCTGCGCGTCGAGCCGCCTAGTCATGCCATTGGCCGCTCCCGCGGCGGGTTGAGCACCACAATTCATCAGCTTATTGACGGTGCAGGCCGGCCTTTGATGGTGCTGCTCATACTCGGCCAAGCGGGTGACTCCCCGATGTTCCTGCCGCTGATGGCCCAACTGCGGGTGCGTTCACCCAGCGGGCGCCCAGAAAAGGCACGCACACGCCGCGGATCCTGAGGAGGCAGACCACCCGGCTTCGACTCCGATGACTACCGCAGCCGCAACGTCATTGAGCGAAGCTGCTGCTCACTCAAACAATGGCGAGGACTTGCCACCCGCTACAACAAACTCGCCATCACCTACCGCGCCGCCGCCCTCCTCCACGCCAGCATCACCTGGAGCGCCTATTTGTCAGACACGCCCTAGGTGCGCCAGGCGCTCGGCCATCGTCTCTTCCGAGCTCGCCCGTACGACTGTTTGGTCGCGCCCAGCGAGGTCGTCGTAGTCGGCCTCGCCCGCGAGCACGCGCAGGATGTCGTTTTGGTTGGTGCTGACTATGCCTTCAGCTGAGCGATTGACTGCAGGCGAGGACATCGGCCGGACCAGTTACGCCGCGCGCAGCGTGCTGAGACCAGCCGCGAATGACGTCTCGAACCTGGCGATCTGCGACTGCGGCACGCCGTTGCCTATGGCGACTTCTCGCCACCGGCTGATCCCGTCGGCGACGTCAGCGAGTACTGCCCGTGCTTCGGCTGCGGAGAGCCGACAGGATCGGGCGAGCTCCATGAGTCCCTCGGCTTCGTCAGCGGGTGAGTCAGCACCAGCGATCGTGGTCTGCCGCAGCTCCGGATTCGGGTTCGGGTTCACGTCGAACGCCGGGCTGAGCGTCCATCCTCCGCGGCCGTGGAGGAACCCGTGGTTGCGAAGATGGTCGTCGGTGTTGTTCAACCCGACGCTGACGGCAACGCGACGGAATAGCTGGCGCGAGTCCTGCTTTGCTTGGGCACTGACCTCGTCGAGGATGTCGGCGATGTCGACGTAGTCGGCGTGATCTCCGTCATGGTGTCCGAGCATGGTCATCACGCTCGTGTAGCCGATGCGGTTGCCGTTCTCAGTTCGGTCGAACCGGTTGAGCAGGAGAACGTGCCACCCGTCGACACGTACGAGCCTTCGGGGCGGCACGGGCACTCCGGCCGCAGCTGCGAGGTCCAGCGCCGTCGCCTCCCAAGCCATGACATCCCAGCCGTCTTCGTGGTGCGGGAACTTCGCGATGAGCTGGCGGCCGTCGTCGTCGAGCACAGCTGCTTTCGGCCGAGTACCGCCGAGGGAGCCCGTTCCCGCTGCCAGGAGCAGCTTCAAAGCCTCGTAGCCGTCGTCGCCTGTGTCCCTTGAGGCGGTGTCAGCGGCGTGAAGAAGTTCAGGAAGGCTGAGTATCCGCGGCACTTCGTGGTCGGGATCGAGGAACGCCGAACCCGACTCAACACGGTACCGGAGCGCACCCTGGCGGGTGACGTCGCTGACCCCGGCCAGGAAGTCCGCGTCGTCGAAATCGCGTGGCCGGCGAGACTCCAGGCGCGCGAGGCCTCGCTCTTGCTTCTTGATGAGGTTGCGTCCCCAGCGGTCCGGGGCTGAGTCCGAGAACGCTCCGGGCAGGCCCTGTGTTTGCTGGGTGCCGGAGACCAGCTGTAGCGCCGGGTCGAGCTGGTACGCCGAGGTGTGAGCGAGATACGCCGGGTCGTGCTGAAAAGTCGTCGAGGTGAGGTTACCGCGGCTGCGGTGGAACTGCGCGCGGCCAGCAAGCACCGTTTTTCCGGCGAGTTCGACGTGCACCTCGAGTAAGTCGTAGAGGGTCATCGGATGCGCTTCCGCTCGAGCTGGCCAGCGCGGGCTCGGCCGAGATCGGTGTCGAGCGGGTCCAGCGCTTTGGTGATCGTCTCGAGGATGCCGAGGGCGCGGGCTACGCGCAGCACGACGTGGAAGCTCACGGTCGGATCGCCGTGCTCGAGCTTGCGGAGCGTGTCCCGCGTGATGTCGGCGCGGTCTGCGACCTGGGCGGCGGTGAGCCCGAGGACCTTCCGCCAGCCAGCGAAATCCAGGCCGATCTCGCGCGCAGCCCTGATGATGGCGCTAGGCAGTTCTGTCACCACAGGACACCTTCGGATTTATTGACGATCAGAATACCCACTATATTAGTTAGTGGATAGTTTAGCTGTCATTATTTAGCCTTCGGTGTATAGCTCGGGGAATCTTGCTTCCCACGCTCTCTGGATGTATGACGGCAGCCCGAAGGAACCCCAGTGGCGGATCACCTTCTCGCGGCTCAGGTATCGCGACAGATCGTCCTGGGTCCGCGCTTCGCGCAGGACGATGCGCATCATCGACCGTAGGCACTTCTCGTCGGACAGGTCGAATGGTCTCGACGGGTTCCAGAGCAGCCAGTTCGAGAGTAAGACCTCATCGGCAGAGGGACCGCGCAGGTCGTCGAGGGACTCAGCCACCACGAAGGGCGCGGAGTTGGGTACCACCGGGTCATCTGCGGTCTTCATCGTTCGGTCACGTCCCGGGGGGATTTGAAGCATCCTTAGAGCCTCGAAATCAGTACAAACGCCGGCACGTGCGACTGCTGTCTGTTTTGGCTACTCCTTGACATGCCCCATGGTTTCGTTACGCGGAATGGTGTGCGGATGAGGCTCTCTTCGAGAGGCTTCGTCCGCGCCAAGGCACTTTCCCACTGACGTAAGTCAAAGAATTCGCATCCCAAGCCTTCGACAATTTTCTCGGACTGAACCGTCCCCGGTTCTTTGCCGCTCCTGTGCGGGTGCCATCTCTGGTTGGGATGACCTGTTGAGGTCTGCGTAGTCGCTGGCGTCGAGCTCTTCGGGTGGCACGTTTCCGATGGTCGAGTGCAGTGGATTCGAGTTATACCAATCGACCCTCGACAGGCTCTTCAGAAGTTCCCTCGGACACACCAGCCGCCCAGGCTAGATGTAGTTTTCGCTGACGTCTCCGATTGAATTGGCCAACCCAGTTGCGTCAGTGTCGCAAGCCGCATTCCGGTTCTGTGCCGCTCTATCGCGGCCAGGATGACGACGACGTTGTTCTAATGGTCACGCCACCCTCCGGCGAGTCCGCCGTCGCTTGACGCACATTCAATGTGCGGGGTTTACGCTGGAATCCTGAAAATACGATTCGTTAATATGCTTTTGACCAGAACTTTTGTAGCGGGGGCGGGACTCGAACCCGCGACAACACGATTATGAGCCGTGTGCTCTAACCACCTGAGCTACCCCGCCGCGCGGCATCCGCCTCGAAAAAAGGGGATGACCGAGCCCCCTGTGGGAATCGGACCCACTACCTCTTCCTTACCAAGGAAGTGCTCTACCAATGAGCTAAGGGGGCGCACATTCGCCGTAATCCGGCGTTTGGCACCGTACGAGACTAGCATCCGCGCGTGCTGCTACTGTGACCGATGCGAATCGGCGCGACCAGCGACAACAGTGCCGCTAGTCGAGCTCGAGAATCGTGCCGGGCGGCGAGAATGGCACAAGCTCAACGCCCGGCAGTAGCCACGCCGTGAACGACGGTCCGCCCCCGGCGAGCCGCATGCCGTCGGCCATCGCCTCGCCGAACAGTGACTGCGGCATGCCGGCGAAAGCGTCGACTGGCAGGGTCAGATCGAAGTCGGCGCGGGCGGCAACAATCAGCACCGACTCGGCCGCATGCTCACGCACGAATACCAGCACGTCGTCGCCTACATGCAGCCAGCGGATGCCCCCCTCACTCAGCGCGACGTGGCCAGTACGCAGGCGGATCAGTTGCGAGTACAGCTCGATGGTCGGGCGTGCGTCGTCTATGGCGTCCCACGGGATCGGCGTGCGCGAGTGTTCACCATCGTCACCGACCAGCGCGAACTCGTCGCCCGCGAAAACCACGGGAATGCCGGGCAACGTCACCGACAGCCCCCACGCCACGGGCACCGTGCCGGGTCGCGCGTGGGTGAGAAAACGGGGAGTGTCATGGGTGTCGAGCGCATTCATGGTGTGTAGCCGCACACGCCACGGAATGCCAGCCACGAAGCGGGTGTGCGTCTCGGCGAACTGTTGCCCGGTTAACGGTGCGGTGCGGCCGAGCGTCATTCCGATGCCGCCGGGCGCTGGGCTGTACGGTTCGCGCAGCCAGCCCCACACCGGTCGAGTGAAGTTGGCGTACGTCATGGCTCCGTGCCAGGCATCCCCGCTAAAATCGCCTGTCGTGTCGTTGGTCGACTCGCCGAACAGGATCGTGTCTCGGTTGATCTCGACCATCGTATGGCGAATCGTGCGCCTGACAGACTCGTTGTGGTCTTCGGCCAGGTACCGGCCGGTCATGTTGGCCACGTCGACGCGCCACCCGTCGAGGCTGTACGGCTCGTCGAGCCACTTCGCAACCACCGAACCCTCGCCGTCGATGAAGCGCGTGCGTAGCTCGGTCGAGTTCCAGTTGAACTTCGGAAGCGACGGCACCCCGAGCCACGACACGTAGTCGATGTTCTCCGGGTCCAGCCAGTAGTAGAAGGCGCTCTCTGGTGCAGCCGGGTTGAGGTGGGATGCCCGAAACCATTCGTGCGCATCGCCCGAGTGGTTCGACGTGAGATCCCCAATCACGCGCAACCCTCGCCCGTGTGCGGCCTGCACGAGCGCCACGAGTGCCTCGTTGCCGCCGAGCATCGGGTCTACCTCGTCAAACGAGAGTGCGTCGTAGCGGTGGTTGGAGCGTGCCGGAAAAATCGGCGTGAGGTAGATCATGGTCACACCGAGCCGCTCGAGGTGATCCAGATGATCTTGGATGCCCGCCAGGTCACCGCCGAAAAACTGCCTGGGAGTGTCTGGGCCGACGTGCGTGACCTCGTCTGTCCACACCGCGGGCTCAGCCCAGTCGGGCAGGGGCCGGGAATCCGCTGCCGTCGATCGCGCGAACCGATCGGGAAAGATCTGGTACATGACGGTCGATCTGCCCCACGCCGGAGGTGCCGGGTACGAGGTCAACCGGAAGTCTTCTGAGTCGAGCGTTTCGGTTGCGTGCACGCCGGTGGTGTTGAGCCACACCGTTGAATGATTGGCCATGGAGATCAGGAAGCGGTATGCGTGCACCGGGTTCTCGACCTGAATCTCGGCCTCCCACCAGGCCCAGCCGTCGACGGACTCAACGAAGGAGCCAACGGCGAAACGGGGCTCGTGGTCGGGGTTAGATCGCGCGTGCACATCGATCACCTGGCCGTACTGTTCCGGAATGCGCACGCGCACGCGCACGAGATCGCCGAGAACGGGCTCCGGGTTAGACACATAGAGCGGCGAACCGTCGTGGTGCGGCAGAAGCGTGGTCACGATGGAATAATATCCGACCCATGTTTCGGGCACGCTAGGCGCGAATGCAATCGCTTGCAGTAGGTGCAATAGGGTTTTCTCATGGCTACACACACCACGTCACCTTCGATCGCGCTCACGTCGGCCGGGACAGCCACCGGGAGAGGCACCGAGTGGTGGCGAACCGCCGTCATCTACCAGATTTACCCGCGTTCATTCGCGGATTCGACCGGTGACGGTATCGGCGACCTCGGCGGAATCACCTCTCGACTCGAGGCTCTCGTCGACCTCGGTGTCGACGCCATCTGGCTGTCGCCGTTCTACGCATCTCCCCAAAAAGACGCGGGCTACGACGTCGCCGACTATTGCGACGTCGACCCGCTTTTTGGCACGCTAGACGACTTCACGCGGATGCAGACGCGCGCCCACGAACTCGGCCTGCGGGTGATCATCGATCTCGTTCCCAATCACTCCTCCGACCAGCACGCCTGGTTTCAAGCGGCGCTTGCTGCCCCCGAGGGGTCACCCGAGCGCGACCGCTACATGTTTCGCGATGGCAAGGGACCCGACGGCAGCGAAGCGCCTAATAACTGGGATTCGGTGTTCGGCGGGCCAGCGTGGACGCGCGTGGCACACCCGGACGGCACTCCCGGGCAGTGGTATCTGCATCTCTTCGACGCCTCGCAGCCCGACCTCAACTGGCAAAATTCGTGGGTGCGCGAACAGTTTGTAGACATCCTGCGTTTCTGGCTCGACCGCGGTGTTGACGGCTTCCGGGTAGATGTCGCCCACGGCCTCATCAAGGCCGACGGGCTTCCCGACTACACGCCTGCAACCGACGGCGGCAGCATGGGTGGTGGCCACTTCAACGACACCGTGCTTGAGCCGGCAATCAGTGCCGAAGAGCCGACCCCGCCATACTGGGCGCAGCCAGGAGTGCACGAGATTTACCGCCAGTGGCGTCGCCTACTCGGCGAGTACGCGGGCGACCGCGTTCTGTGTGCAGAGGCCTGGGTTGAGCCGCTCGCCACGCTGGCCAATTGGGTGCGCCCAGACGAGATGCAGCAGGCGTTCAACTTCTCCTATCTTGAGACTCCCTGGACCGGCCCAGCGATGCGGCGCGTCATTGACGCATCGATCGACGCGTTCGAGGGTGTCGGTGCCCCGAGCACCTGGGTGCTCTCCAACCACGATGTGGTGCGCCACGCCAGCCGCCTTGCCCTCACCGGCGAGAATCCGCAGGGTGCCGGTATTGGGCCGAGATCGCCGGGGCAGCCAGACCCCGTTCTCGGGCTGCGCCGGGCGCGCGCTGCCACGGCGCTCATGCTCGCGCTGCCGGGCAGCGCGTACATCTACCAGGGCGAAGAACTCGGTCTGCCCGAAGTGATCGATCTGCCCGATGCGGCTCGTCAGGATCCGACCTGGTTTCGCAGCCACGGCAAAAAATACGGGCGAGACGGATGCCGCGTGCCGATCCCATGGGAATCCGACAAGCCCGCATACGGCTTTAGCTCGTCGGGTGAAAGCTGGCTACCGCAGCCCGCGGATTGGGGCGCGCTCGCCCGTGACGCACAGGTTGGGCTGCCCGGCAGCACCCTCGAGTTATACACCGCGGCGCTCGCGCTGAGGCGAGCGCACGAGCTCGGCGCGGGCGCGGCCTCGTGGTTGAGCGGTTTCGGCGATGCGGTGGTTGCCTTTACGAACGGTGCCGTGACCGTGATCGCCAACACCGGAACCGTCGCTGTCGAACTGCCGGTGGGCGACATCCTGCTCGCGAGCGAAGAAATCACCGGTGGTGCGTTGCCCGCGGATACTACGGTCTGGCTGCGGAGCTGACCGGCACGATCTGAGGGTCAGTTGACCGCGTTCGCCGTCAGCCATGCAAACGGGTCAACGGCGACGCCGTCAAGATGAATCTCGAAGTGCAGGTGGGGGCCGGTAGCGGAACCGGTCTGTCCGACGAGACCCACGAAGTCACCAACCTTGATCGGGGTGCCAGTCTTCAGCGGGCTCGAGTTCATCTGCATATGCGCATAGACACTCTGCACCCTTTGGCCGTTGATCAGGTGGTCGATGACGACGTTGTTTCCGAGGCCGCTGTCTGAGACCTGTGTGTAGCTGACGACGCCATCCGCTATCGCGTAGATCGGAGCGCCCGCACCCGGCGTGAAGTCGACGCCTTTGTGGAACGTGGAGCAACCGAGACACGGCGAGACTCGCGCACCCCAACCATCGGTGATCGTCACTGCGTACGGAAATGGCCAGCGCACGGCCCCGGTTGTGGCCGCAAACGAGTAGCTCCGGTTGCCGTACTTGAGCTTCAATTGCTCTGCATACGACGTCACGTTGAAGGTGTCGCGCGTCGGCGTCAGCTCCGCTGCAGTCGCTGCCACCGCGACGGACTGCGTCGGCAGCTTCTGCACAACGGCGGTGCCAGCCGAGGTCGTGCTCGTCATGAATGCGTTAGCGGGAACCGACATGCCAATTATGAGTACACCGGCAAATAGCATGGCCGCCGCCGACAATAACTTGCCTGCGGCGCGCTCGCGAAACCGTCTGGGACCGCGCTTGGCGACCGGGGCAAACCCGCCAGAAGTGCCCAGCGGTCTGGCCGCCTTCGACGGGGTGCGATTCGCCGCGATCTGCGCGCGCAATGGATAGCTCACGGGTGCAACAACCGGCGGCTGCGATTCGTTCTCGATCGGCTCAGGAGCGCTGATCCTGGCGACCGGTGGCACGGGTGGCGTGCCTTGCGCCAACAATTCCGCGGCCTCACGCTCGCGCGTTTCGCGGCGAGTCAGCGGAACGCGGGCCTCGGCCTGCCCTGCATCACCTGTTTCGACATCGGCCACTAGTTCGCTCGACTGCCGTACACGACAAAATTGCCATCACCACGATGACCGGGGGACCGGGGGACGAGGGTCGCCTCGGCGTGGAAAACACGCGTCATGGCAGAACTCCTCTGAGAAGTGATCGAACACTCTGCGGTGCAGATCCTGTTTCTTCGGGTTGTCACGTCACGCATGATTACGCGAGAAGTAACGGATTCATAAACTTTACCCGTTCCTGACGGTATTGGCCAGCGTGTCAGGCTGAGGCATTGAGGGCGACGAGGGCGAGTTCGAGACGAGCGGCGAGCTCGGGCTCGGCCGCAATGATGAAGTCGCTACTGGGGGCCGCGTCACGAAGGCCCGTCACGACCGCGCCCGCCTCCCGAGCGATCAGGGCTCCTGCTGCGTGATCCCAGGGGCTGAGGGTTCGCTCAAAGTAGGCATTTAGCCGACCGCATGCCACGAAGCACAAGTCGAGCGACGCCGTACCCGCGCGACGAATGTCTCGCACCTGCGGCAGAAGGCCGGCAACGATCGCGCCCTGTTTTCCGCGCATCGCGGCGTCGTAGGCAAAGCCAGTGCCCACGAGCGCGTGCGACAGATCGACCGGCTCGGCGATCGCAATCGGTAGCCCGTTCAGAAGGGCACCTCCGCCAGCGGCCGCCGTGAACGTCTCGCCGATCGCCGGGTTCACCACGACCCCGGCGAGTGCCGACCAGGTCAGTGGGTCGGGCTCGCCCTCGACAACGGCGATACTCACGCCATAGTGCGGAATGCCGTAGAGAAAGTTCACCGTGCCATCGATGGGGTCGACAATCCAGGTGAGTCCGCTCGAGCCTGTCTCGGCGCCGCTCTCTTCGCCAAAGAAGCCGTCGTTCGGTCGGGCATCCGCGAGCATCGAACGGATGAGCGCCTCCGTCTCGCGGTCGGCGTGCGTCACGATGTCTACCGATGACGACTTGCGGTCGGCGACCTCGACCCCCTCGGAGCGCCGGAGCTTCGCGAGAGCCCCGGCCGCGGTTGCGATGGACGTGGCGATGGAGAGTAGCTCGTTGTGGGGCACGACGTCGAGCTTATTGTCTGGGGCACGCGAGGGATTCGAGCGCGTGATGGTGCACCTCAGCACGACACTCACAAACCAGCGATCCTGTCGCGGGCATCAGGTCAGGCGAGCGGGGCTGGGTGCGGGGTCAGCTTCCCGTGCGATTCCACGAATCGCACGGTTGCGTCGAGGCCGCCGTCACTGCCCGGCGTGAGGGTCGCCGTCGCTCCGCTCGATCGAGCGAGTTGTGCGACGATTGCCAATCCGAGACCGCTTCCCGAGCCCTCCGAACTTCCACGCCAAAAACGGTCAAAGGCGCGCTCTGCGTCTTGTGGCGAGAGACCGGGCCCTTGGTCGACCACATGGATGACGATCGCGCCACCCGACCGCACGACCCGTACCACGATGTGGCTGTCTGCGGGACTGACTGCGAGAGCGTTATCGATGAAGTTGTCGATGATCTGTTCGGCGGCCGTCGGCATAGCAAGTGCGAGTGCGGTAGCCGGTCCTTCGTAGCGGATCGACACGCGAGACTCGAGGCCGAGGGAATGCCACTGCTCAACCCGTTCGCGTGCGACCGCCGCGACATCCACTGTTCGAAGAGCCGCCTCGCTGGCCTCCGAGCGGCTGAGCATGAGTAACCCCTCGATCAAGTCGCTGAGCCGGTCGGCCTCGGCCTCGGCCGCCACGAGTCGTTCACGCGCACCGGGGGGATCGGTGAGCACGAGCTCGCGGGATCGCTCGAGCCGCAACCGCAGGGCCGTCAGCGGCGTTCGCAGCTGGTGAGACGCATCGGCAGAAAAGGTTCGCTGCTGTTCGATCAGGGCTTCCAGCCGGGACGCCATGATGTTGAACGAGCGCGAGAGCGACCGAAGTTCGGGAGCCCCTGATGTCTCATCCGCTCGAATATGGAGCCTGCCCTCAGCGAGATGTTCGGTGGTGTCCCTGAGTTTTTTCAGGGTTCGAGTGATGGTGCTCGAGAAGATCCAGCCAACGATTCCGGCGAGCAACACCGTCGTCAGCGCAACCAGCCACAGCAGGCGGACTCTCGCGTTCACGGCGTCTGTCACGACCTGCGATGGATAGGTGAGCCGCACGGCGCCGAAGATGCGTGAACCGCTGAGGACGGGGACGGCCACGTAGAGCAATTGTTCGTTAAGGGTGTCAGAAAAGCGCTCACCGGTCGCGATCTGGCCGTCTAGCGCCCGAGCGATTTCCGGGCGCGAGAGGTACGAGCTGCCGACCGCCGATTTGTCGTCGTCGCTCGTCACGAGAGCGATTCCCTGCGCGTCGGTAACGACGACGCGTGCGCCGCCAGCGGCCCGATAGCGCCGAGCGAGTTCCGTCACGAGGGTGTGGTTGGTGGTCGTATTCGCTTCGAGCGACTCCTCGCTTCGCCCCGCCAGCACAAAAGCATCCTGCTCGAGCGACGAAATGATCCTGTCGCGTTCGACCTGATGCAGTTGCACACTGAGGGGGATGTCTTGCACGAGAAGCACCAACAGCGTGACGGTAATCAACGCCGCCATCAAACGCCACTTCACAGCGGTCGGCCGAACCGGAAGCCAACACCGCGCACCGACTCGATCCAAGCCGGATTGCCTAGCTTTTTACGGATGGTCGCGATATGGGTGTCCAGTGTCTTGGTCGTTCCGTACCAATTGGTGTCCCACACATCGTGCAAAATCTCAGAGCGCCGGAACACCGCGCCTGGATCCTCTGAGAGGTATAACAAAAGGTCGAACTCTTTGGGCGTGAGGTACACCTCGACATCGTCCACCATCACTCGTTGGGCACGAGCATCGACGACCAGCGGGCCGAACCGTCGCACCACCATCGGCTCGTGGCTCTGGCCGTGGTCGGTAGCCGTCGCACTCGCGAGAGTCTCCGTCGCGGCCGGATCCGGGGCTCTCGTTCGGCGGGAGACGGCGCGGATGCGGGCAATGAGTTCGCGCATACCGAACGGTTTAACCACGAAGTCGTCTGCTCCCATTTCGAGGGCCAGCACCCGGTCGATCTCGTCACCTCGCGCGCTCACCACGATGATGGGCGTCTGGGTTTCGCTTCTGATGGCCTTGCAGACGTCAGTTCCATCCATGTCGGGAAGCCCGAGATCGAGTAGTACGAGGTCGGGGGTGAATTCACCGAGCGACGCAAGGCAGGCCGCGCCCGTGGCGACGAGGAGCGTCTCGAATGCTGCGTGCGAGAGCCCATCGATGATTCCAGCAGCCACGGCCGCATCGTCTTCGACTACCAGCACGCGCATTTGCCAATTGTGGGGCTCTTCGTCGTCAATCATTGGGACGTTGGACCCTAGGCCACAATCTTTGACAACTCTTGGATAACCGTCGGCCGGCTCTGAAGAGAAGGGTTTCTAGTGTTGAAACATGAAATCACCCGCGATCATCATTCTCACCGCAGTAGCGGTACTCGGTAGTGCCGGTGCCGCAATGGCAGTTAACTCCGGTGCGCTTAGCCTCGTTTCGTCCGATACTTCGGGAGCGGCATCAAGCGTTCTCGTACCAACCTCAACACCTTCGCCTCTTCCCACGTCGGCCGTCACGCCATCGCCGAGCGTCGGCGAGAACGAGGCCAAGGGTACCGATGACACGTCCCGTGTCGTGTCACCATCCGCTGTGCCCTCGTTCTCCCCACGGGAGAATGACGACCACAGTTCGAGCCTCGCTCCAACCCATTCGCCAGAACCATCCGACGACCACTCAACCAGCGACGACTCGCACACGAGCGACTCCGTTTCTGGAAACGATGACTAAGCCGAATCACCCGGCAAGCGGCGCCCGTCGAATAACGGGCGCCGCTTCGGTGCTCGCGGTGGTCGGCATCGTCGCGGGATTGCAAATCGCCGCCAACGCCCAGCCGCCGCTGCAGTCGGGTGCGGCTCCCGCCCCGGCTGCGACGCCATCAGGGCAGCCAGTTTCGCCCGCGGCCGCTACACAGCCGAGTGCCGTGCCGGCACCGGCAGCAGCGACAGCACCACAAGCTGCGCCCGCACCAGCTGCGCCCGCAGCACCAGCACCCGCGGCACCAGCCGCGGCACCAGCCGCACCCGCTCCGGCACCGGCACCGGCACCGGCCCCGGCCCCCGTGCATGCCACAACGGGCGGTTCGGGAGGGTAGTCGAGTGCCAATGCGCTCGAGTCTCCCCGTGGGTTCGTCAGAAAGTTGGAAAGAGAGTTCGATGTCGATGGCCGGAGTAGGTTCCATCTCCGGCGCGGCGGTTCGTGCCGCTTTCGATCTGACCGGCTCCCGGCCGGCGGTTCGATCGCGGCGCGACGCACACATGGGCGGACACAGCACGATCACGCTCGTGGGTGGCTCAGCGAGTCTCCTCGACGCCGCTTTCGCACTCGCTCACCGGTGCGAAGCCTTGTGGAGTCGTTTTCTCCCGTCGAGCGAGATCAGCCGACTCAACTGGGCGGAAGGCATCCCGATCAAAGTCAATCCGCTCACCGTGCGCCTGATCGAGTCGATGCGCCATGGATTCGCCCTCACCAACGGCGACTTCGATCCGACCCTGCTTCCCTCCCTCTTAGCCGCCGGATACTCCACTTCAGTGGTCGACTCGACAAAGGTGACCACCCTGCCCGATTCTGCGCGGGCCCCCGGCGACCTTGTCGGCATCACAATTGCCGGGGATCTCGTCATGCTTCCGGTCGGAACGACGCTCGACCCAGGCGGTATCGGCAAAGGGCTCGCAGCTGACCTCGTCTGTGAGTTTGCGATGGCCGAAGGCGCCTGGGGAGTGATCGCCGAGTTCGGTGGCGACGTGGTCGTGGCGGGTGACGCTCCAGAACAATCCGGCTGGCGCGTCGCCGTCGAAGACCCGTTCTTGGGCGAGACGACGAGTATCTTCGTTCGACTCGGCTCTGGATCGATTGCCACCTCGAGTCAACGAAAACGACGGTGGCACTCGCACGGGCGCACATCGCACCACCTGATCGACCCCCGCTCAGACTCAAGCGCGGTGACCGACGTGCAGACTGTATCCGTCATCGCCGGCGACGGCCGGAGTGCCGAAGTCCTCACCAAGCCAGGCTTCCTCAGGGATATCGACAGCTATTTGGGCTGGCTACCCACCGTCAACGCCGCTGGCCTCGTAATCGACGGAGCTGGCACTGCGCACGAATCCGAAAACTGGCAGGACTATTCATGATCTCCCCGCACATCTGGTGGTACATCGCGCGCGCGAGCGGCATTATCGCGTGGGCGTTGATGACCGTTTCGGTGCTCTGGGGCACACTGCTCTCGACGCGAGTGCTGCGCAAATTCGACAACCCTTCGTGGCTGCAGGACCTGCACCGCTACCTCGGCGGAATGTCGATCATTATGCTGCTTGCACACATGGTCTCGCTCATGCTCGACGGATTTTTGCACATGTCGCTGCGCGCCGTGCTCGTGCCATTCGCCACCGATTATCGGGCCCTTCCGGTGGCGCTCGGAATCGTGGCGTTCTATCTCCTGATAGCCGTGCAAGGGTCGTCACTGCTCATGAGGTGGCTGCCGCGTAGATTCTGGAAAGCGGTGCACTATTCGAGCTATCTGGTCGTCATCCTCGTCTCGTTTCACGCCGGCTTTGCGGGAACGGATGTCGGCGCGCTCTGGTACCGGGCTGTCGCATTCACGCTAATCGGAACCTCAGCCATCGCGGTGATGCTCCGGGTGATTTGGGGAACCCGGGTCGCTGGTACCCCCCGCGCGGAAGTCGTAGTGGCGAGCGCGGCGCCTGCTTCTTACGGGGAGCCGGCGGAGGTAGTCCCTGGGCTTGGCACCCTTTCACTTGGCATGACCCCACGCACCATGGTCGTCGCGTCGACGCACTGGGTCTCTGACGAGGTACTCGGTATTCGTCTCGTTGCGCTCGGGGGCGGAACACTTCCGTCGTGGCATCCAGGAGCGCACATTACCCTCACCCTTCCGATAGGCCTTCAGCGCCAGTATTCGCTGTGCGGTGACCCGGCAGATCGGCTCCACTTCGACATCGCGGTCTTACGCACCGTGGAATCGACGGGCGGGAGTTGGTGGATTCACGACAACCTCCGACCCGGAATGACCATCGAGGTTTCGGGGCCGCTCAATCACTTCGAACTCGAACCGGCATTCTCCTACCTCTTCATCGCCGGGGGTATCGGCATCACACCGATCAAGGCGATGATCGAATCGCTCCCGGAACGACGGGAATGGCGCCTCGTCTACATCGGACGAAGTCGTGACGCCATGGCATTCTGCGCCGAACTGCTGTCCCGGTACGGCGATCGGGTCTGGATCCAAGCCTCCGACGAAAACGACGGGAAGCTCGACCTGGGTGCGCTCATCGACATGACCTCGGGCGAGGTCTACTGCTGTGGCCCCGAAGGTCTTATGGCCACGGTTGCCGAAGTCACTCCGCCGAGCAGGTTCCACTTCGAACGGTTCGAGCCCATCGTGCGCTTGGGGATCAGCGCGGCTGAACCGCTGCACATAACCTGCCGCAAGAGCCGAAAGGAGATCAGCGTGGCAGCAGACCAGAGCATCCTCGAGGCGCTCGAGCTCAATGGCGTTCCCATCATGGGTTCCTGCCGCAAAGGAGTATGTGGCACGTGCGAGGTGCGCGTCACCGAAGGCTCGCCCGAACATCTTGACTCGGTGATCGATGATGCCGAGAAAGACCGACTTGGCATCATGTATCCATGTGTGTCGCGCGCGCGCGGCAGCCTCCTGGTTCTCGACGTCTAACTCCGTGCGCACCCAGTCCCCCAACGTGGAGCCAGTGAACGTCGCCACCGCCTCGACCGCGCTGGCCACGTACCGCTGCGACACGATCGGCGGCGTGCCGTCTACCCGAACCGACTCCACCAGGTAGCCGTGGGTCTGGTTGCTCTGCGAGCAGACCCAATTGAGGGGTGTTCGCGGGGCGGAGTGCTCAGAACAAGCCAGCAGCCCCGTAAACACTGAATTTACGGGGCCATTTGTTGTGGTAAGTGAGGGATTCGAACTCGAATACGACCCCAGCGATGGCCTAGAAGACAACCGGAAGCCAGTCATTTACAGGGATTTCGGCTGATTAGTGCCTACTAGGACGTACGGGTCTGCTGTCGATTTGGTTGACTTCTGATCTGTGAGGATTTCGGTTCTCACGGAAGGATGGTCAAGGTGCCTAAAGCATTTCCGAAAGAGTTCCGTCGCGATGTTGTTGCGGTAGCCAGGCGGGGCAACGCTCCGATCAGTCGGATCGCGAAGGACTTTGGAATCTCGGAGTTCTGCCTGCAACGGTGGTTGAAACTTGCCGATATCTAAGACGGTGTGAGACCGGGGACGACGCAGGCTGAGACGGTCGAGTTGCGTGAGGCGAGGAAACGAATCCGACTGCTGGAGCAGGAGAACGTGATCTTGCGTCGGGCGGCCGCGTATCTGTCGCAGGCGTCGCTCCCAAAATGATGCTCCCGCTGGTCCGTGAGTTGGCTGCTGATCGGATTCCGGTCGCGGTGACCTGCCGGGTGTTGAAATTCTCCAAGCAAGTGTTCTGCAAATGGAGAGCGAGACCTGTCTTGCAACGGG
>JANXVG010000089.1 GCA_025351795.1 Salinibacterium sp.
TGATGCGCGCGACGTGCGTCGTCGTCTCGATTGACGGCGTCAGCGAATTCGTCAAACGTGGGCGCGGCCGGCTGGATCATTCCTGTCGTTGCGATCATCGGCGGGGCGACCTTTTTGACCCTGGCCACCTATTGGAAGTACCGGCAGCGCACATCTGAAGTTGCCAGTCCGGAGTTGCGCAAAACACTGGACGCGAACACCGAGGCGAGCCGGGCCGTCCTGGCGAAGCTCGACGCACTCGACCAGCGCCTAGCGACCGTCGAGAAGACACTGACAGACATCCCCTAACGACGCCGCACCGCTGAGCGTTGGCCTCTCGGGACAGCGGTAGGCCGTTCCGGTCCCATGAGGGTGCCTGGCTGTCGTCATGATGCGAGGACAGCATCCACATCTGATCAACCAGCCGGGTCGCGTATTTGAGGAATTCCGATTTCACGGCTGAGAAACAGCCGACCGCCCATCTGGTCAGATCGTAATAGCGACCGACTCCCAGTTCACCGCCGACCGCAGCGGTTGCTGTCACCGTGGCATGTGAGGCCGCTATGGCGGCGACAGCTAATATGCCGGTTAACCAGTCGAAAACAGTGCCGTTCGCGACCACGGTGACGGCGTGCGCGAATCTTGCGGACTGGAGTGCCGCGCAGCGGAAATATCCCGTTCCGCCTCACCATCGTGTGTACCCAACTGCCAGACGGTGGCAAATCGAATCCGACGTGCCACGCCGGCACGCAGGCAGGGCCGCTCACCTAACACCCGCGCACCGTTATCGGCGCTCCATCGCCCGCCACTGGCGAGCGATTCCCTCGGCAATGTCCACAGAAGGGTGCCACCCGAGAAATTCAGAGGCGAGCGAACTGTCACCGCCCGTGCGCGGGACGTCGCCAACGACCGCGTCCACGAAGTGTACGAGCACGTCTTTTTGAGTAGTCACTCGGATGATCTCAATCACGTCGTTCACCGAGATGTTCGTGCGGCCGGAAATGTTCATCACGGGTGGAACAGGTGCAGTAGCGCACCCCGCCAGCAGAAGGGATTCGACGACGTCGTCGACGAACGTGAAGTCGCGTAACTGCTCACCCGTTCCATAGACCACCAGTGCGCGGTCGTCACGAGCTGCGCTCAAAAAACGTGCGACGGCCATGTCTGGGCGCTGCCGCGGTCCGTAGACGGTAAAGAATCTCAGGGATACCGCGTTGAAATCGTAGTTCGAGGCGTAGGCGCTGACGAGATGTTCAGCCGCCAGCTTGGTGACGCCATATGGGCTGTGCGGTTGGGGGAGCATCGATTCGAAAGTCGGGTACGAGGTGGCGAGTCCATATACCGACGATGAGGATGCGTTTACGAGTCGCGGTGGATCAGCGATCGACGTCATGGCATGGAGGAGTCGCTGCGTAGCGAGCACATTCGATGTCACATAGTCGGGGAATGTCGACCCCCACGAGGTGCGCACTCCCGGGATGGCTGCGAGGTGGAATATGACATCTGGTCGGTCGACCAGAACTCTGCCGAGGTCCGCGTGGTTGAGATCATCCCGAATGAACGCGAATCGATCGCTGCGCAATGAGAGCAGGTTGCCGGCGGTCATACTACGGTCGCAGTTGTCATCGAATGAATCGATGCCAAGTACCGTCCACCCGTCTGTGAGTAACCGTGCGCACAATCGGCTGCCGATGAAACCGGCGCACCCGGTGACGAGTGCCCTCACGATCTTCTCTTTTTCCGATGACGCATGAAGTGCAAACGTCGCAGTTCGCGAAGCGGCGTGGTGACACGCCACGAAATCGTCGAGAGGGTCTGGGTGAGTTCGAGGCGGGTGGCATCCAACTCGCCGACGGCCAGCTCGAGATCGTTGCGAACGAGCTCGATCTCGTCGCGAAGTTCGCCAATGACGCCCGGCCCGATCCGATTGAGATCTCTCTTACGGCCAAGTTCGGTAGGCCACTGATGAAGCGGTGAGTCGAGGTTGTCAATCATGACCCGACGAACCTGAATTTCCGTGATTGAGCAAGCGACATTGGACGAAAGCTGATCGCGTCGCGAATAGCGCAGAACGTGGTGGAACCAGAGCGTCATCGTCTGGTGCACCAGAGCAGTCTGGCGGCGCGCGAACATGCCGTTCCACGTTGGCTTCTCATTCAGCACCTGGGGGTAGAGCAGTGTGTAATGTTGGGCCTGCTCGGATACCCGGGCTGGGTCATCGAAACCAGAGTCATCCACGGCGTCGAATTCATCGATCACACGGTCACGAAAGCTGTGGTTTACCATGGCAAGATCGTTACCCGAGAGCCAGTCATCGAGGATGCCAGCCGGGTCTACGCGCAACGTTACCGAGTTATCGATGTACAGCAACTCGTCGTAGTCATCGAGAAGCTCGTGTCCCAGAAGTTTCACGAACCGTTGGCTACGGGGAAGATCAAGCGGAAAGACTGGAGACACCGGCACGATTTTCCAGGTGTGGCTCACGAGCGAATGGTCGTCGGTAAAGCAGAAGAAGTCGACCGATGATTCGCTCGCTACGTGTTGCTCATTGAGTTGCTCGTACCCACCGAGGAGTGCAGTGAAGACTGCTCTACGCGCCACCATGATGACCTTTTCCATCGAGAATTGAATTCTTCAATCTACAAGAAGTGGGGAATACCCTCACGCGAAGCGCGGTCAGCGCGAGCTGAACCGGTAGCCCATTCCGGCCTCGGTGAGCAGATACCGCGGTTTGGATGGCTCGGGCTCGAGCTTCTTACGCAATTGCGAAAAGTACAGACGCAGGTACCCGGTGTCAGTGGTGTATTGCGGTCCCCAGACCTCGGTGAGCAGCATCTCGCGCGTCACGAGCTTGTCGTGATTGCGCAGCAGCACCTCGAGCAGGCGCCACTCGGTTGGCGTCAGCCGCACCGCTGCCCCAGAGCGGGTCACCACGCGTGCCGAGAGATCGACGGTCACCTCGCCGAACGTCACTACGGGGTGATCGGTCACGCCCGGTGTGCGACGAGAGAGTGCTCGGATGCGGGCCAACAGTTCGTCGGCCGAGAACGGCTTCGTGACATAGTCGTCGGCACCCACGTCGAGCGCCTCCACTTTGTCCCACGACTCGCTACGGCCAGAAACCACGAGCACCGGAATCTGCGTCCAGCCACGCAAAGCCTCGATCACTTCAATGCCGGTGAGTCCCGGCATCCCGAGGTCAATCACCACGATGTCGGGGTGTGTCGTGATCGCCGCGTCGAGAGCGGCTTTGCCATCGGATGCCGTAACCACCTCATAGCCATGCGCGGTGAGGGTGATACGCAGCGCGCGCAACATTTGCGGATCGTCGTCGGCAATCAGGATCTTCACGAGGTGGACCCTCCGGCTATTGACGGAGAACTGCCGATGATCGAAATCGGACGAGTTGTGGCCAACAGGCTCGGCACGGCCGCGAGTTCTACCACCATGGTCACGCCGCCGCCGGGCGTGTCCTCCGCCTCAAGGGTGCCAGCCATGGCCTCCACAAACCCCTTCGATAGTGCAAGCCCCAAACCGACACCCGTTGTGTTGTCGGTGTCGCCAAGTCGCTGGAAGGCCACGAATACGTCTTCGCGTCGCTCAGCCGCAATTCCGGGCCCCGCATCGATGACCCGGAGCTGTACCCGATCCCCAAATTCGCTCGTTGCAATCACCGGCGGCGAGCCGGCTGGCGAGAACCTCAGCGCATTGGCCAGCAGGTTGACGAGCGCTCGCTGCAGCAGAACCGCATCGGCACGCACCGGGCGGATGCCGCGCGCGAGCTCCAATTGAATATCGCCAGGGGCCAGCCCCAGTTCATCGAGCACCCCCGTTACGATGTCGTCCAAGGCAACCGGCGCGATGGAAACGCCCAGCACCCCCGCCTGTAATCGGCTTGCGTCCAACAACTTCGTCACGAGGTCGGCGAGCGAGTCGAGGCTCACCTCGGCGGCTTCAAGCAGCTCTGCTCGGTCTGCGGCGCTCAGCGTGACTTCAGCGGACCGCAGCGATGTCACAGCTGCGATTGCCGCGGCCAACGGTCGACGCAGGTCGTGGCCGACTGCAGCGAGCAGGGCGGTGCGCAGTCGATCGGCTTCGGCCACAGGGCGCATGTTTTCGGCTTCCGTCGCGAGCTCACGCTGCTGCAGCGCCGACCCGATCTGCGACAGGAACGCGCCAAGGATACGGCGGTCGGAGGCCGGCAACTCGTGGCCGCTCACCCGCAGGCTGGCGTGATCGCCGATCGGGAAGGTGGTCTGCACGTCGGCCGGGGTGACGACGGCGTCATCCATCGCGGAGTAGATCGTGGTATCGCCCGAGGTGAGCACGACACTGGCCAGGTCGAATGATTCGCGCAAGCGCGACACGAGCGCATCGAGTGCGTCGGCTCCGCTGAACACGCTGCTCGCGATGTTGGCGAGTGTTTCCGATTCAGCTGCCGACCGGGACGCCGACCGGGATCGACGAGCGGCCTGGTCCACGACGATGCTCACCAGCACGGCCACGATCACGAAGATAATGAGAGCGAGCAAGTGCAGGGGCTCGGCGATCGTGATCGTGTAGAGCGGAGCGACGAAGAAGAAGTCAAGCAATAGGCCAGCGCCCACCGCAGTGAGGAGGGCCGGCCAAATTCCGCCAACGAGCGCGACAATCACCACAAACAGTTGAAACGCGAGCACATCGCTCGTGATCGAATTGTCGGTGCGCGAGAGCGACAACGGCCAGGTGAGTAACGGCAACCCAAATACGGCAAGCGCGAAGCCGATGATGCGTCGTTTGACCGAGAGCGCGCCGCCCAACGTTGGCAGCCTTCTCGAGCCGGCTTCGGAGTGCGACACGATGTGCACGTCGATGTCACCAGCTTCCCGGATCACGGTGGCAGACGTTCCTGCCCCGGTCAATAGGGTCGACAACCGGCTGCGACGACTCACTCCGATCACCAGTTGGCTCGCGTTGACACCGCGCGCAAAATCCACGAGGGACTTCGCGATGTGCTCGCCGACCACCTGGTGGTAGGTGCCGCCCAGAGTCTCAACGAGGGCGCGCTGGGTGTCGAGGATCGCCGAATTCGACTCGGTGAGGCCGTCCGAGGTGGTCACGTGCACCGCAAACAGTTCGCCACCACTCGATCGTGACGAGATGCGTGCACCGCGCCGCAGCAGCGTCTCTCCTTCGCGACCGCCGGTGAGGGCGACGACGACACGTTCGCGCGCGTTCCATTTACTGTCGATTCCCTGCTCCGCGCGGTAGCGCTGAAGCGCGCTATCGACCTCGTCAGCGAGCCAGAGGAGTGCGAGCTCGCGGAGGGCCGTCAGGTTACCGAGGCGGAAGTAGTTGGAGAGTGCCGCGTCGACGCGCGCCGCCGGGTAGACGAGCCCTCCTGACAGCCTGTCACGCAGAGCTTGGGGGGCAAGGTCCACGAGTTCGACCTCGTCTGCCGACCGCAGCACAGCATCCGGGATGGTCTCGCGTTGCTGCACGCCGGTGATCTGACGCACGACATCGTTGAGCGATTCGATGTGCTGGATGTTGACAGTAGAGATCACGTCGATGCCAGCGTTGAGAATCGCGTCGACATCCTGCCAGCGCTTATCGTGCAGCGAGCCCGGCGCATTGGTGTGGGCGAGCTCGTCGACGAGCGCAATGTCGGGGCTGCGGGCGAGGATCGCGTCGAGATCCATCTCGTCGAGGGAGACCCCGCGATGGTCGACATTCTTGCGAGGCAGAACGATCAGTCCCTCGACGAGTGCAGACGTGGCAGCGCGACCGTGAGCTTCCACAACGGCGACGATGACGTCCTTGCCAGCGTCACGCAGGCGGCGACCCTCTTCGAGCATCGCGAAGGTTTTGCCCACGCCAGGGGCAGCACCGAGCATTACCCGGAGCCGGCCCTTGGTCATGTTTTACTTGTCCAATCGGGTGAGCGCGATGTTGAGCTGCAGAACATTGACCGTCGGCTCACCGAGGTAGCCGAGGTCGCGTCCCTGAATCATAGACTCCACCAGTTTCTTCACAGTGGGCGCCTCTAGGTGGCGGGCGGTTGCGACTCGGTTCACTTGCAGAAGCGCATACGCGGGGCTGATCTGCGGATCGAGCCCTGATGCGGATGCCGTTACAGCATCCGCGGGAATCCGGTCGACGGCGACGCCCTCGAGCGCGGCAATTGCGGCTTGCCGGCTAGCGATGGCAGCGCTGAGATCCTTATTCTCCGGGCCAAGGTTCGAGCCGCTGGATGCCCCCGCGTCGTAGCCCTTACCGGCTGCGGATGGGCGGGACTGGAACCACTGGGGCAGCGCGTTTCCGTCTTTGTCAGCGAAAGACTGGCCGATGAGCGTTGAGCCGACGACCGTGCCGCCGACCTTCACGAGCGAACCGTTGGCTTGGGCGGGAAGGGCGAGCTGCCCGACTGCGGTGATCACGAGTGGGTAACCGATACCCAACACGACCGTGAGAATCAGGAGCGCGCGAATCGCGGTCCAGGTTTGACGAAATTTCATGTCAGTGTCCTTAGTCTGTGTACGTCTAGAAACCGGGAAGGAGCGTCACGACGAGGTCGATGAGCTTGATGCCGATGAACGGCGCGATGAGGCCGCCGAGTCCGTAGATCAGTAGATTGCGGTTCAGCAGTTGGCTTGCCGAGACCGGACGGTACTTCACTCCGCGCAGGGCGAGCGGAATGAGCGCCACGATGACGAGCGCGTTGAAGACGATTGCGCTGAGGATCGCGGAGGCCGACGAGTGCAGCCCCATCACGTTGAGCACCGCGAGTCCGGGGAAGGCCCCGGCGAACATAGCCGGGATGATCGCGAAGTACTTTGCCACATCATTGGCAATCGAGAAGGTGGTCAGCGAGCCGCGCGTGATGAGTAGCTGCTTTCCGATCCGCACGATGTCGATGAGCTTGGTCGGGTCTGAATCGAGGTCGACCATGTTGCCGGCCTCTTTTGCGGCCGAGGTTCCCGTGTTCATCGCGACGCCGACATCCGCCTGGGCGAGGGCCGGGGCGTCGTTCGTTCCGTCGCCGGTCATCGCGACGAGGTTACCGCCGGCCTGCTCTTTCCTGATGAGGTCCATTTTGTCTTCGGGTGTGGCCTCGGCGAGAAAGTCGTCGACTCCGGCTTCTGCGGCGATTGCCTTCGCGGTCAGCGGGTTGTCTCCGGTGATCATTACCGTGCGGATGCCCATCGCGCGGAGCTCGGCGAACCTTTCGCGCAGGCCGCCTTTCACGACATCCTTGAGGTGGATGACGCCGAGCACGCGCGCAGCACCCGTCATGTCGCGCGTGGCCACCACGAGCGGTGTGCCGCCGGATTGCGACACTGTTGTGATGATCGCGTCCAGATCGGCCGGCACGCTGTCGACCCAGTTCGCGACCATGGAGCCCGCGCCCTTTCTTACCTGACTGCCATCGGGCAGATCGAGGCCGCTCATGCGGGTCTGGGCGGTGAATGGCACGATCACCGCATCGGCGATGGGTGCACCGTCGTGACCGAGCTCGTTCGCGAGCGTGACCACCGAGGTTCCCTCCGGGGTCGGGTCGCTCAGTGAGGCGAGTCGCGCTGCGTCGATGAGCTCGTCGAGGGTGACCCCCGCGACCGGCAGAAACTCGGTCGCGCGACGGTTTCCGTAGGTGATGGTTCCGGTCTTGTCGAGCAGCAGTGTCGTCACATCTCCCGCGGCCTCAACCGCGCGGCCAGACATGGCCAGAACGTTACGTTGCACGAGGCGATCCATGCCGGCGATACCGATCGCGCTGAGGAGCGCACCGATGGTTGTTGGGATCAGGCAGACCAGCAGAGCCACCAGCACGCTGATGCTCACGGCACCTCCGGCAAAGCTCGCGGCCGGGTTGAGGGTGAGCACGACCACCAGAAAGACGATCGAGAGGCTTGCTAACAGAATGTTGAGGGCGATCTCGTTGGGTGTCTTCTGGCGTGATGCTCCCTCCACGAGGCGGATCATGCGGTCGACGAAGGTTTCGCCCGGCTTGGAGGTGATTTTCACCACGATCCGGTCGCTCAAGACCCGGGTGCCACCAGTGACCGCGCTGCGGTCGCCACCGTGCTCGCGGATGACCGGGGCTGACTCGCCCGTGATCGCCGACTCGTCGACGGAGGCAATTCCCCACACGATGTCACCGTCGCCAGGAACCACCTCGCCGGCTATGACCACTACATGGTCGCCAAGAACGAGGTCAGCCGATGACACATCGGCGGTAGTGGAACGTTCGGCACCAGAGTCTTTCGCGTCGTCATAATCGAGAACGCGGTGCGCGATTGTCGACGTGCGAGTCTGGCGCAGGCTCGCGGCTTGGGCCTTTCCGCGGCCCTCCGCCACCGACTCCGCAAGGTTCGCGAAGACGACGGTGATCCATAGCCAGATCGCGATCGCGGCGGTGAAGGTCGGTGCAATGTCTTTCTCACCGAGAAGCGGTAGTGCGACGGCTATTGCGGTGGTGAGCACCGCGCCCACCTCGACCACGAACATCACCGGGTTGCGCCACATCAGGCGCGGATCGAGCTTGCGGAAGGCGCCGGGAACCGCGGTGACCAGCTGGCCGATCGAGAATCCGGTGGACTCAGGTTTGCTCGGGTCTGGGGCGTGAGACTCGATCAGTTGCGGAGCTTCTGTCTGACTGATTGACATGGTTACTGCAGCCCTTCCGCCAGGGGACCCAGCGCGAGTACGGGGAAATACGTGAGTGCCGACACGATAACGACGGTTCCTATCAGGAGTCCGACGAATTGTGGGCGATGGGTGGGCAGGGTTCCGGCGGTGACCGGAATTTTGTCCTGAGCGGCGAGCGAACCGGCGAGTGCGAGCACGAACACGATCGGCAGAAAACGTCCAAGCATCATGGCGACACCGAGCGCGGTGTCAAACCAGGGGGTGTTCGCGGTGAGTCCAGCAAATGCGGACCCGTTGTTGTTGGCGGCCGACGTGAATGCATAGAGCACCTCACTGAAGCCGTGCACGCCGGGGTTGAAGATCGACGTGGTCGTGACATCCGCTCGCACCGGTGCGATTGCGAAGCTCAGCGCCGTGCCCACCAAAACAATCGTGGGCGTCGCGAGGATGTACAGACTCGCGAGTTTGATCTCGCGTGCACCGAGCTTTTTTCCGAGGTACTCCGGCGTGCGACCCACCATCAGGCCGGCAAGGAACACCGCGATGATCGCCACGACGAGGATGCCGTAAATGCCAGATCCCACCCCACCGGGAGCAACCTCGCCGAGCATCATGTTGACCATCGCCATCCCCCCGCCGAGGCTCGTGAAGCTGTCGTGCATCGAGTTCACTGCACCCGTGGACGTGGCGGTGCTCGTGGTCGCAAAAATGGTCGACCCGATGATGCCGAACCGATCTTCCTTCCCTTCCATCGCTGCGCCGGCCAGTCGGGTGGCTGTGCCAGCACCGGTGAGTTCAGCCCACGTCATGAGCGACCCAGAGACCAAAAATAGGGTTGCCATCGTCGCCGCAATAGCGTTGCCCTGGCGGGTATCGCCGACAATGCGACCGAACGTGCGCGGCAGGGAGAATGGAATAGCAAGCATAAGCAGCACTTCGAGCATGTTGGTCCACGGCGTCGGGTTCTCAAACGGATGCGCTGAGTTCGCATTGAAGAATCCGCCGCCGTTCGTCCCGAGTAGCTTGATCGCCTCCTGCGATGCAACCGGGCCGCCCGGCATGCTCTGGGTTTGTCCCGCGAGGGTTGTAACATCCTGAAATCCGTTGATGTTCTGAATTACTCCGCCAGTGATCAGTACGATTGCGACGACCGCCGAGAGTGGCAGCAGAATGCGCAGTGTTCCGCGGGTGAGATCGACCCAGAAGTTTCCGATTGTGCCAGACGACCGATAGGCGAAGCCGCGCATGAGCGCGACTGCCACGGCGATTCCGACGGCGGCCGAGAGAAAGTTTTGCACGGTGAGCCCGGCAACCTGAACCGCATAGCCGAGGGTCACTTCGGGGGAGTACGACTGCCAGTTCGTGTTAGTCACGAACGAGATGGCGGTGTTGAAGGCGAGGTGCTCGCTGGTGGGGGGAAGCCCGAGCGCGTACGGCAGCACCTGCTGCACGCGCTGAAGGGCGTAGACCAGCAGGATGCCCACCGCCGAGAACGCGAGTACCGACCGTAGGTAGGCGGGCCAGCTCTGCTCGGATCCTGCCTTGACCCCGATGAGTCGGTAGAAGCCACGCTCAATTTTCAGGTCTTTGGGCGATGTGTAGACCGCCGCCATGTAGTCGCCCAGTGGGCGATGGATCACCACGAGCACGACGACGAGCGTGGCGATCTGGGCGATGAACAGCCAGAGTGTCGCGCTCATTAGAAGCGCTCCGGCTTCACGAGGGCGAACACAAGGTAGCCGATCGCGGCGAGGGCGAGAACGGCGGCGATGACGGTGAATACGATCACAGCTTCTCGACCCCCTTCGCGACCAGGGCCACCAGCGCTACGAGAGCGAGGATGCCGGTGATGAACACGACGTCGAGCACAGGATCTCCATTCGAGATGATGTCTGCGTGCTGTCGCGCACAGACGTGACCGGGGTCACTAAAGACAGTCAACTCCGCACCGCCAGCGACGTCGACTGTACCTACGTTTTCCTAACGTATTTTGGGCAGACCCTTACGGTCGTCGGTCGGGTGTGGCCGCACGGTAGCTATTTGCTTACGGCCAGTTCGGCCGCGCCCAGAATTCCCGCGTTGTTGCGCAGGGTCGCCGGCACAATGGGAGTGTTGAGTTTCAGTAGCGGGAGAAACTCCTGATAGCTCTTCGAGACGCCACCACCGACGATGAACAGGTCGGGCGAGAACAGAAACTCAAGGTGGGTGTAGTACTTCTGCAGTCGGTCTGCCCACGACTTCCAACTCAGGTGTTCGCGCTCTTTGGCGGCGTATGATGCCCGCTTCTCGGCGTCCTTGCCGCCGATTTGGATGTGACCGAGTTCTGCGTTCGGAATAAGTACACCGTTGTAGATCAGCGCACTGCCGATTCCCGTACCGAGTGTTGTGAGCAGTACGAGGCCGGCCACACCCTTCGCCGCGCCGTAGCGCGCCTCAGCGATTCCTGCGGCATCCGCATCGTTGATGAAGTGGATCTCGCGGCCAAGGGCGTTCTCGAAAAGTTTTTCGGCCTCGAGCCCGATCCACTTCGATGACACGTTCGCGGCAGACATGGTGCGCCCGTTTTTGACGATCGCCGGGAAGGTCACCCCGACCGGAAGGCCCTTCGTGCCGTCGCCGAGTTGCGCGATGAGTTCGATGACGGTTTGCACGATCGCGTCTGGCTCGCCGCCATCCGGGGTAGGCAGCTTGAGGCGCTCGCTCAGCAACTCGCCGGTCGTGGTGTCGACGATCGCCCCTTTAATTCCGGTTCCGCCGATGTCAATTCCGAGCGCCTGTGCCATGGGACCAATCTTCCTTCATGCGAGCGTAAGAATGTCGGCCCCGCGCTCAGTCACAACCAGGGTGTGTTCGAATTGGGCGGTGATGCTGCGGTCGCGAGTGACCACCGTCCAGCCGTCTTCCCACATCTCCCACTCGTACCCGCCGAGGGTGAGCATCGGTTCGATCGTGAACACCATGCCCGGTTCCATAACGTCGGAGAATGCGGGAGCCGAATCGTAGTGCGGAATGATCAGTCCGGAGTGGAAGGCGTCGCCCACGCCGTGACCGGTAAAGTCGCGCACTACCCCGTAGCCGAAGCGTTGCGCATACGATTGGATGGCCCGTCCGATCACATTCACTTGCCGCCCGGGGGCCACCGCCGTGATGCCGCGGTTCAGTGACTCGCGAGTGCGTTCCACGAGGTCGGCGACGTCGGGTGCGACTTCGCCCACGAGAAACGTCGCGTTGAGGTCGCCGTGTACGCCGTTCTTGAAGGCGGTGATGTCGATGTTGATGATGTCACCATCGATGAGTACCGTGTCATCCGGTATGCCGTGGCAGATCACTTCGTTGAGCGAGGTGCAGCTCGACTTGGCAAAACCGCGGTAGCCAAGGGTTGATGGATAGGCCCCATTCGCGACCATGAAGTCGTGGGCGATACCGTCGAGTTCGTCGGTCGTGACACCCGGGCGGATGGCGGCGCCGACAGCATCCACTGCCCGAGCCGCGATCGTGCCAGATTCGCGGATGAGCGCAATCTTCTCAGCGCGGTAGACATCTGACCCGATGAACGGCGCCGGGCCGGCCTTGCCGACATACTCCGGGCGGGGAATGGAGGCGGGCACCAATCGTGGGGCGGAGATTCTTCCGGCAACGAGGTGTCCGTTCGCATCCCGAGGCATAGCCTTGAGTTTACTTTCGTTGAGGGGGCTCGTATGACGCAGTGGTGGTACAACCACAAGACCGGCGCGGTCGAAGAGGGGCCGCAATCACTCGGCTCAGACCGCGATGGCCCGTATGCCACCGAGGCCGAAGCCAAGCGGGCTCCAGAGATCGCCGCTGAGCGCTCGCGTGCTTGGGCTGCAGAGGATTCCGCGAGCGGGTCGGATCACGACGACTAGCCACCGAGCCGAGCAACCGGCACACGTCGAACCGGTCAATCCGCGTACGAATGTTCCGGGCCGGGGTACGCACCGGATTCGACGTCTGCACGAAAGGCGGTCACGGCATCCGTCAGCACGCCTTTAAGGTCGGCGTACTGCTTCACGAATTTCGGGATGCGGCCGGTGGTGAGCCCAGCCCAGTCTGTCCAGACCAGTAGTTGACCATCGGTGTGTGGGCCTGCACCCACACTGATCGTCGGAATCGTCAACGCAGCTGTGACCTGTTTGGCCGCCTCGGCCGGAACCATTTCGAGCACCACGGCAAACGCTCCGGCGTCTTCGACCGCGTGCGCATCTGCGAGCAACTGGGTAAGTTGCGCGCCGCGCCCCTGAATCACGTGGCCGCCGAGCCCATGCTCGCTCTGCGGGGTGAACCCGATATGCGCCATCAGCGGAATGCCCGCAGAAACGATCCGCCGAATCTGCTCGGCGCTGCGCACGCCGCCTTCAAGTTTCACCGCGTGGGCGCCGGTCTCCTTCATGAAACGGAATGCCGTGTGAAGCGCTTCGTCAGCGCTGGTCTCGTACGATCCGAAAGGCATGTCAGCGACAACGAGTGCGCGCTTCACAGCACCAGCAACCGCCCGGGTGAGCGGAATGAGCTCGTCGAGCGTGACCGGCAGGGTCGTGTCGTAGCCGAACACATTGTTGCCTGCCGAGTCACCCACGAGGAGAAAGTCGATTCCAGCCGCATCGAAAATGGCTGCAGTGAGTTGGTCGTAGCTCGTGAGCCCGGTGATTTTGACGCCGTCGTCTTTCGCTTTCTGAAAATGACGGGTGCGAACGCGTTTGACCGACTGCTCTGCCATGCCCTGATTCTAGCGACCGGCGCGACGCTGCCGACCACATACGCCTGCGAACACCGGGCGGAGCCGATACCCTGATACCGGGGGCGAGAGTGCCCGTCGACCAGCCAAGAGGAGTCCAGTGGACAAGCAGAGCGACTTCGTTCTTCGCACGATAGAAGAGCGAGGCATCAAGTTCATCCGCCTCTGGTTTACCGATGTTGTCGGCACTCTGAAGAGTGTCGCCATCGCACCAGCAGAGGTCGAGGGTGCATTTGCTGAAGGCCTCGGATTCGACGGTTCGGCCATCGAAGGATTCACCCGCGCCTACGAAGCCGACATGCTCGCACACCCCGACCCCACGACGTTTCAGATTCTGCCGTGGCGCGGCGAAGTTGACCCGACAGCTCGCATGTTCTGCGACATCACAACGCCAGATGGTCAGCCGGCTGTTGCTGACCCGCGCAATGCCCTCAAGCGCACCCTTGCGAAGGCGGCAGACCGCGGTTTCACCTTCTACACCCACCCCGAAATCGAGTTCTACCTGCTCAAATCGAGCACCTACAAGAACGGCGGTCCCGAGCCCGTCGACTCGGCCGGCTATTTTGACAACGTGCCGGGCGGCACCGCTCACGACTTCCGTCGCCGCTCAGTGCGCATGCTCGAAGACCTCGGCATTTCGGTCGAGTTCAGTCACCATGAGGCCGGCCCGGGGCAGAACGAAATAGACCTGCGCTATGCAGACGCGCTCACCACAGCCGACAACATCATGACCTTCCGCACCGTGATCAAAGAGGTGGCGATCGAACAAGGTGTCTACGCCACGTTCATGCCGAAACCGCTGTCGGGGCATCCCGGATCGGGAATGCATACTCACATGTCACTCTTCGAGGGTGACTCGAACGCATTCTTTGATGCCAGCGGACAATACCAACTGTCCAAAATCGGCCGCCAGTTCGTGGCGGGGCTTCTCACTCACGCACCCGAGATCACCGCGGTCACCAACCAGTTCGTCAACTCTTATAAGCGGCTATGGGGCGGCGACGAGGCGCCCAGCTTTGTCACCTGGGGCCACAACAACCGGTCGGCGCTCGTGCGCGTACCGCTGTACAAGCCCGGCAAAGGCCAGAGTGCACGGGTCGAGTATCGTGCGGTCGACTCCGCGGCTAACCCGTATCTGGCATTCTCGCTGTTACTCGCGGCAGGGCTTAAGGGCATCGAAGAGGGTTACGAGTTGCCGCCAGAGGCCGAAGACAACGTGTGGGAGCTCTCTGACACGGAGCGTCGCGCCCTCGGCTATAGCCAGCTACCGGCGAGCCTCGACCACGCCGTGTCACTCATGGAAGAGTCGGAGCTTGTCGCCGAAACGCTCGGCGAGCAGGTCTTCAACTTCGTGCTGTTGAACAAGCGACGCGAGTGGAAAGAGTACCGCGCGCAAGTCACGCCGTACGAGCTGGAGAGCAACCTCGAGACTCTGTGAATGTTCGCGTAGGTGCATAACGTGGCTCGCGATCAGACAACCCTGACTGACCTCGCCCGGCTCGGATTCGCCGCACTGGGGTCGGCGAGCGAGCTGTTCGCCGTTCTCGGGCGTGATGCACTGATACCGCTGTTCGCCGCAGCGGCAAATCCCGATCAAGCGCTGCGGCGGCTTCTCGGGTTGCTGACGTCTGCACCTCGGGAAACCGCGGCAATTCTGGAGAAACCAGATTCCGCAGAACGCCTGATACGCCTGCTCGGAGCGTCAACCGGCCTCGGCGACTACTTCGCACGGCATCCAGCGCAGTTGTCAGCTCTTGAAAGTGCACTCGACAAACCTCTCGCCGCCGAGGAGTATGCCGCGGATCTGATGACAGCGATCGAGGGAACGGCGGGGGAGGCCGCCTGGGCCGCCATTCGGGTGCGCTACCGGCGGCATCTGGCACAACTGACGGCGTGGGATCTGTCTCAGCACGATCCGCTCGCTGCCGTCGACCGGGTTGCTGCCGCCCTCGCCGATCTTGCTGGCGCTGCTCTCGACGCCGCTCTCGCAGCCGCACGCCGCGAGGTAAAGTTTCCTGCAGCCGAGGTCGCGGCAACGAAGCTCGCCATCATCGGCATGGGAAAAGCGGGTGCGCGTGAGCTCAACTATGTGAGCGATGTGGACGTGATTTTTGTTGCGGAGGGCAGCGACGAGGTGTCGAACGACCGGGCCGTCGAGATCGCGACACGCCTCGCGATGCTCACAATCCGGGGCATCCATGAGCAAGCGGCAGAGCCCGAACTGTGGGAAGTTGATGCCAACCTGCGACCCGAAGGCAAAGACGGCGCGCTCGTGCGCACCCTTGATTCGCATATCGCGTATTACGACCGCTGGGCCAAGAGTTGGGAATTTCAGGCGCTGCTCAAGGCGCGGCCCTTGGCAGGCGACCTAGACCTGGGAACCCGTTACGTCGACGCGGTGGCGCCCAAGGTATGGTCGAGCGCTTCGCGCGAAAATTTTGTCGAATCGGTGCAGCGGATGCGCGAGCGGGTCACAGACAACATCCCCACCGATGAGCTCGACGTGCAGTTGAAACTCGGCCCAGGGGGTCTGCGCGATGTCGAGTTCACCATCCAGTTGCTGCAACTCGTGCACGGGCAATCGGATCCTGAGGTGCACCAGCTGGCCACGCTGCCAGCACTCATCGCCCTTGCCGAGCAGGGCTACATCGGCCGCGTTGAGGCCACCGAATTTTCTCGTGACTATCGGTTCCTTAGGCTGCTTGAGCACCGGCTACAACTCACCAAGCTGAGCCGCACCCACCTCATGCCCACCGATCAGGAGGCACTGCGCGTGCTCGCCCGTGCGAGCGGACTCGCTGTAAGCGCTGAAGACCTCACCGAACAATGGCAACGTACCAAGCAGGCAGTGCGCCGGCTGCATGAACGACTGTTCTACCGGCCGCTGCTGTCGGCCGTAGCGGCTCTGCCAGAGGATGGGCTCTCACTGTCGAGTGAGCACGCGATCGCTCGACTGGCGGCGATTGGATTTCGCGACCCTAAGGGTGCGCTCCGCCATATCGCCGCGCTCACCGGCGGGGTATCTCGTCGCGCGACGATCCAACGCAACCTCCTACCGGTCATGCTCGGCTGGTTTGCGGAAGGTGCAGATCCCGATGGTGGTCTTCTCGCCTTCCGCCGCCTGAGCGACGACCTCGGTGAGGCCTACTGGTTTCTCCGGATGCTGCGCGACTCAAGTGGTGCGGCCCAGCGACTTACCCATGTGCTCTCCGGTTCCAGATTCGTCGGCGACCTGTTCGAGCGTATTCCGGAAGCCGCGGCCTGGCTCGAGAACGAAGAGGAGCTCACCCCGCGCTCGCTCGACATGCTTCTCGAAGAGACCCATGCCACCGTTGCGCGGCACCGCGACGACGAGGATGCCGCAGCACTCGCCTTGCGCACCGCCCGCCGGCGCGAGATTCTGCGTCTCGCTCTGGCAGCGATGCTCGGCGTCATCACGGTGGAGCAACTAGGCCGCGCTCTCGCCGATATCACGACCGCGATCCTCACCGGTGCCCTCGAACTCGTGCACCGGTTTGGCGACGGTATCGAATTCGGCATCATCGCAATGGGGCGCTATGGGGGAGCGGAACTCGGCTTCGGCTCCGATGCAGACGTGATGTACGTGTATCGGGCTGCGGGGGCATCTGATGACGAGGCGCAGCAGCGCGCAGAGCAGATCGTGCGGTCGCTGAATCGGCTGACCGACGACCTGCGCATTCCGCTCGATCTCGACAACGGGTTACGACCAGAGGGTAAGAACGGTGCCATCGTGCGCTCACTCGATTCCTACCGCGCCTACTATGCGCGCTGGTCGCTCACCTGGGAGGCCCAGGCGTTGCTGCGCGCGCGTGGGGCTGTCGGCGATCAGGCCCTCCTCACGGTGTTCGAGTCGCTCGCGGATGAGATGCGTTATCCGGAGAAGATCGCGCTGCACGATGTGCGCGAAATTAAGCGCATAAAGGCGCGTGTCGAGGCGGAACGCCTGCCGCAGGCCGCTGATCCCGCGCGCCATCTCAAGCTCGGACGCGGATCGTTGAGCGATGTCGAATGGTTCGTGCAGCTACTACAGCTGCAGCACGCCGCGCGCCTGCACGGGCTACGCACGACCTCGACGCTCGACGCCTTAGCGGTCGCGGTCGAAGACGGGTTACTGCCCGCCGTGGATGCGAAGAAACTGCGCGACGCGTGGATCTTCGCCTCACGGACCCGTTCGGCCCTCACCCTGTGGACATCGAAGACGACGGACGTGTTGCCCGTCGACCGTCCTCAGCTTGAGGGGATCGCGCGACTCATGGAATATCCGCCGGGTTCGGCGAGCCTGCTCGAGGACGACTACCTGCGGGTCACGCGTCTCGCTCGCCAAGTGTTCGAGAAGCGGTTCTACGGCACGACCCGAGGGCCTGTGCCGACCGGATAGCCGAGGTGGGCCGACCCCTTCTCCACAGGAACTGTTCTCTGACATATGCGATCATGGGCCGTGCCCGCCCTACTTATTCGCCTCAATGACGGGGGCCTGCTCGACTTTCTGCTGGCGATCGACCTCACCAACCGCCTGTTGATTGGCACCTTCCTCGCGGTGAGTATCGCTGCGCTGGCCGTTCTGACAGCCCGGGCGCTCGCGGCTGTTCGGAGTACCGGCTGGAAATCGGTCGTCATGCTTGTCATCGGTGGTGCGGGCGGTGCGGCCGTTGCGGTCGTTATCATCGTCGTGGTCGAATACTGGTGGAATGCGTTCGGCACTCCGCTCGATCGCACCGCCAACGCGTTCTTCGTGCTCACCTGTGCGGCGTGCGGTAGTGCGATCGTCACCCTGTGGGGAACCGGCGGGCTGAATCGCATTGTGGCGTTGATTGCGATCCCGGTATTCCTAATTACCGGCACGCTCGCAATCAACGCGCGTTATGGCCTCACCCCGACTGTGGGTCTCTTTGTGCACGCGCCCAATACTCACCATCTGCTGCTCCGGCCGCCCACCGCGAGTGCTGACACGGACGTCGCACTGTGGAAAACCTGGACGCCTCCTGTCGGCATGCCCGCGGTGGGCGACATCGGCAGTGAATCTATCCCGAGCCCGATCTCCGGATTCCATTCGCGGTCAGCCGGCCTGTATCTACCTCCAGCCGCGCTCGGCGCGCACCCGCCACGTCTACCGTTTCTGATCCTGATGATGGGTCAGCCAGGCGACCCATCAGCTGAACTCGTTGCCGGCGTGCTCAACAAGTTCGCTGCGGCCCACCATGGGCTTGGCCCTATTGTCCTGGTCGTTGACCAACTTGGCGACCCGTCAGTTGACCCGCTGTGCATTGATTCGACCAAGTTCGGCAACGTAGCGAAGTTCATCGTTCGCGACGTGGTGAATTGGGCGAGGCAGAACCTCAATATCGATCAGGATGCCGCGCACTGGACGGTCGCAGGCTACTCCAACGGCGGCGAATGTGCGGTATCGGTCGCGGCACGCCATCCCGACATCTGGGGCAACGTGGTTGATATCTCTGGTGAAGAATTCCCCGGCTCAGAACACCCCGCCGAGACGTTGCGGGATGTCTTCGGCGGCAATCAGGCTGCATACGACCGCGAAAAACCGGTCAACATTCTCGCCGATCACAGCTATCCGCAGATGCTGGGCGTCTTCACCGTCGGATCCGACGATGCCTCCTACCTGCGGGGTGTGCAGAAGCTCTATGCGGCATCACTTCGCGCCGGTATGGACGCGAACTACTATGAAGTTCCGAACGGCGGGCACGTCATTGGTGCGATCAACGGTGGCTTGGAGTACGCGTTTAGCCTGCTGTATCCGCGGCTTGGCCTGAGCGAACCGCCCGCGCACTAACTCAGCACCGCCATGATTCAGCCGTCGGAAGCGAAACGATGCCGCGCAACGACAACGGCCGCGTCCCCAAGGGGACGCGGCCGTGGGTATCGAACGAGCTACACGCTGTAGTACAGCTCGTACTCGAACGGGGTCGGGCGCTGCGCGGCCGGGATGATTTCCTTCTCGCGCTTG
>JANXVG010000014.1 GCA_025351795.1 Salinibacterium sp.
GCACGGTTTTGACGCTGGCTCCGGCACTGATCGCGAGACTCGCTGCTGTGTGCCTCAGTTCGTGAGGAGTCAGTCCATCCTGGCCGATCATGTTCGCGGCGTCGTCGAGCCAACCGCGCCGGAAAACGCGACGCCGCAGCCAACCATCGCGGGCTGCCGCGAAAGCCAGTGAACCGCCTTCCTTGCCCTCGACATGGGATTTCAGGTCGGCGAGGATCGACGCCGGCACCGGGATCGATCTGGCTTCGTAGTCTTTCCGATCTTGGGGAGATTCAACCCATGGGCTGGATTGGCTGGAAGCGGTCCGTGCTTCACTGCCATCTGCAGGCTGCCGGAAAGTACGTTCACAATCTTGCGCACACTCGACGGCGACTGCGTCTTTCAGAAACCACCTGCCTAGGCCTGCACCGCGCCATGGGTCAACGGCCCGAGCGGATACCCGCCGAGCTTCGGCTTGATGTGAAGTACGACTATTCCTCGGGCTCGCTCTCGTGATGTTGCGCGCCAGTCGGCACGGCCATCCATCCAGGCGTGAAGCCACTCCCCCACGAGCGCGCGCGACTTTGATGGGTCGATGTGGGCACCGCGGCTCTTGTCGATCTCGACGCTCGCGAGGAACAGTTCGGCCTCGCGCTTGGTCGTGAATCCGCGCTTCTGGGTCGGAGCGTGGTCGGGCTTTCGGAATGTCGCTCGGTAGCGCTTGCCTGACGTGGTTTGGTACGCGTTGATGCTTCCCATGACCTGAGAGCACGTCGGGGCGCAGACGCTACCTCTCAAACAGCTATGTCACGCCCGGCGACCCTCGACACCGGACCCGTCCGTTTCGACTTCCCACTCCACTTTTTGCTGATCTGCCGCCACCTCTTTACTTCCCAACCTCCCACTCCAAGAGCTTTCGATGGGTGTGGGAGGTTGGGAAGCGCGCGCAGCGCGGAAGTGCCGGCTGATCAGCAAAAACACAGCGCCAGCTGTTCCTTTGGGTATTCCAGCCCTTGGAATAGGCAAAGGAAGTTCCGGGATCGCCTTCCCGCCGCTATCTCCGATATGTCATAATTACTCCGACTACGGAAGTGAAATGACATGAATAGCTTGATGACGAGGGATGCCGCCAGGGCGCTCGGCGTGTCTCAACGCCAAGTCACCGACCTCCTTCGAGCCGGCAAGCTCGCCGGGGAACAACTCTCAGACGGCACCTGGCTCGTCACGCCCCGCTCAATCAGCGAGCGCCGATCGCTCAACGCCGGGGCAGGGCGCACGTGGTCAGCCGCGTCGTCTTGGGCGCTGCTCGGCGAACTGTCTGGCCAATCGTCCACAGGGCTCTCGCAGAGCACGGTGGCGCGAATACGTCGACGTATCCGCACCAGCTCCGCGGAGGAGATCGCACGCAGAGTTGCCTCCCGGACAATTGCACATCGATTCGCCGCGGACTCAATCACGAAGACCGCCAGCGAGCTTGTGCTCACCGGTAGGAGCGCTGCAGACGCGATCGACACCAAACTCACCAGCCAGACCCAGATCGTCGAGGGATACCTCCGCGACGAGACTCTCGAGTCCTTCGCGCGACGGCACCTCCTGTCGACCGACAACAATGGCGACGTCACGATCTATGAGCATCTTGACTCGCTGAACTTCGAGGGGCGCTACGCCCCAGATGCCGTGATCGCGGCCGACCTTGTGAGAAGCACATCAACGCGCGAACGCTCAGCTGGCCTTGCTGCACTCGAGGAGATGAGGCAGCGATGGCTGGCGAAACACACGCGATAGACATCGGCGACGACGATCTGCTGCCTCCATGGAGCACGGTCTTCGACGTCATCGAGGCGACAGACACGGATGATTGGGTTCTGGTCGGCGGGCTCATGGTTCAGCTCCATGCGCGACGGACCGGCATCCCTCCTCCGCGCGCGACCAAAGACGTCGACCTCGTCGTGGATGTCGTGGCCAATAACTCAGGCGTGACGAGCATCGCCTCGGCGTTGACGAAGATCGGATTCGAGCCCGTCGTTCCTGTCAGTCGGAAGGAACCGATCTACCGTTTCCAGCGAGATCGGGAACAGGTCGACATGATGGTCGCCGATCACTTGCCGTCCCAGCTGAAACCGCGATTCATGATGCGGCCAGTATTCGCCGTAACTGCGGACGAGCAATCTTTGCGGCGACGCGACAGGTTTGTCGTGAAATCCGCGACTCGCACGGTGACGCTCGGAGCGCCGGACGTGCTCGGTGCCCTTATCGGCAAAAGCGCGGCGAGCATCGTGGATTCGCGAGATCCCCTACGCCACCTCGATGACGCTGCAGTGCTCCTCGCCACAATTGAGTCTGTCGGAGCTCTGGATCTAACGCATCTCAGCGCGAACGACCGCAAGCGACTGACCACCATTGCGACCAAACTCGGTGAAGTAGCTCACCCCGCATGGCTGAACTTGAGCGAGCCCCAGCGCGCGAAGGCGAGAAGGAACCTCGCAGCGATTGTGATGTCGGTGCAGCTGACCACTAAAGGAAAAAACGGGTAGCTAGTGAGCCTCGGGCGGGGTCGAAGCTACGGCTTGAGCTCGCCGCGCCTCCGCCTCGCTGATCCATTCTTGCGACACCGGCTCCCCCTCCATAGCCATGCTCGCCACAACACGATCGACGACGACTGACTGCCGAATCCGCAATTTTTCGACGGGATCGAGAGCGCGCCATGCCGCGACAACATCGATAGCTCGCTGGGTCAAAAGGACCTCCTCGGATGCACAACTTTATGCTTCCGTATCGCCGAGCACGAGGGCTCGCGTAGGCCGTGGCAACAGAATGGCAACAACTGAGGCACGCACGGGGTCAGCGAGCGCATCCGTGGTCAGCGTAGAACCCAGCAAACAGGCCGAAGTTGGGCCGAAATCGACTCCCAGCACACCTCGTTTTTGCCCTCCGGAGGCAGGGGCGC
>JANXVG010000034.1 GCA_025351795.1 Salinibacterium sp.
GCAAGCTTTCCATCCTTGAGCACGACGTATCTGTCGGCCAGGCCGAAGACCTCTTCCAATCGGTGTGAGACAAAGATGACACTCACTCCGCGCTCTTTGAGCCCATGGACCAGTCGGAGCAGGTGGTCGACATCTTCCCCACCCAAGACAGCGGTCGGTTCATCCAGAACCACTATCTGTGCGCGACGGTGGAGGGCCTTGGCAATTTCCAGCATCTGCTTCTCTGCGATGCTCAGGTCATGCACCGGACGGTCGACATCGACGTGTACGTCCAAATCACGAAGGAACTCGGTCGCCTCGCGCCGTGCCTGCTTCCAATTGATGACACCGCGCCCCGGATATGCCCCAAAGACGAGATTCTCAGCGACCGAAAGATCTGGAAATAGGCTGAGTTCCTGATACACCGTGGCGATGCCCAGATCCTCGGCCGACTTTGGGCCGGTGATATCCACGCGAGCGCCGTTGATAAGCACCTCGCCGGAGTCTGGCTTATGCGCACCAGACAGGATTCGAATAAGAGTTGACTTCCCCGCGCCATTTTCTCCGATAAGGGCGAGCACGCTGCCTGGCTCGATGCTGAAGCTCACATCATCCAAGGCGTTGGTACCGAGAAAGCTCTTACTCAAGCTTCGTACCTCAAGGCGCGCGGTGTCTGGCGTGTGAGCCGCATTGGAATACGCACCATCCCGCGACACGAATCGTCCTTGGTTCATGAGTAACACTATAAACATGCTTCAAAACTGATACAAAATGCCTGATTTATTTTTTTTTAAACATATATATCAGTAGATTGCTCACTAGTATTGTGCAAATGGGTACACTATGGACCGAAGTTCAACTGCTTGAGCCTGACCAGCACCTAGCGCCGAGCGTGCATGCGGCGCGCAGCGCGATCGCACGGATCATCGCGAATGGTGGTGAAGTTAGTCGCCGCGAGATCGTCGCGGCCACTGGACTCGCGCGATCAACGGTCGACGGACACCTACAGGTTCTACTCCGTGCGGGCCTTATCGAAGACGCGGGCGTTGCCAGCGGAATTCAGCGGGGAAGGCCGGCCCAGTCGTTCCGGATCAGCCCTCACCGTGGGGTCATCCTCGTAGCCGACCTAGCGGTTGACCACTGTCGCATCGCCGTCACCTCGCTCGACAAGCGAGTACTCGGGCAACGCACCCTCGATGTGAATGTCGACCTCGGCCCAATGGTCGTCGTCGAGAAGGTAGCCAGTGGCTTCGACGAACTCATGATCGAACTGAACATTGCTGCCGATCAGGCCCTTGCCATCTCCGTAGGAATCCCTGGACCAGTAGATTCGCACCGAGGCATAGTAGTTCGGCCGCCGCTCATGCCCGGCTGGGATGGCTTCGAGGCATGCAAGTTCATGGCTGAGCGCTTCAACTGTGACGCGATCGTCGACAACGACGTCAACCTCAGGGCGCTCGGCGAGGCGCGAGCACTCGGTGGCGACAACCTCCCACTTCTCATGATCAATGTGGACGCCGGGATCGGTGGCGGCTTTGTTAGTGAGAGCGGACTGCTTCTGCATGGCGCCGATGGTGCCGCCGGCGACATCGGGCACATGCGGGTCAGCGGTGAATCGGATGTTCTCTGCGCCTGCGGAAGCAGAGGATGTCTGTCGGCTGTCGCATCTGTGGGCGCAATGGCCTCGCGACTCGGGGAGGCCCTAGGCAGATCAGTGACGCCCCGGGAGCTCATCGACATGCTCGCAAGGGGCGACGCGACAACAGTTAACACGGTCAGGGAAGTCGCCGTCACACTCGGCAGCGCGATCGCCGACCTGGTCAACTTCTGCAATCCGGCCCGGATCGTCATCGGCGGAGAGGTCACCCTCTGCACCGACGACGTGCTCGCCCAGATACGGAGCGTGGTCTATCAACAGGCGCAACCGCTCGCAACGCGAAACCTGTCGGTCGTACATACCGAACTTGGCGACGAGGCAGGGCTCATCGGCGGAATGGTATCTGCTATCGAACAGGTTCTTTCGCCTCGAGGCATCCAGTTCCATACTCGCTCGGAAGGCTCCGACATGCGACCGCTGGGGCGGCTATAGCCCGAAGACCCGAGCGTCACCCGGCACGGGTCAGGTAGCCGGATTCTGCGAGTCTCGTCGCGATCACCACGCCCGAGAACGGAGGGAATTGTGTGGGGGTTTGTGGATTTTTAGTGGGTTACGAGCATAAAAACATGCCCGCAACCAGCATTTTAATGGCGGAACCGGTGGGATTTGAACCCAAATTCGTGGCCGGTATCTAGGCGGAAGCCCCGAAGAACCCCCGTTATTCAACGTTCTAAGCTGACCTCAGTCGGGACTATCTCGTTAACGGTGTTTTCGGCGGTTTTCATTTAGTAGGTTTCCGCGGCTGGCCAGCGGTCTTGGAAGGTGATGGCGAATGCGTTGAGAGCGGGCTTCCAACGCATTGTCCATCGTGCTCGTCCCGCGCCAGTCGGGTCAAGGCTTCTGGTGACAAGATACAAGCATTTCAGTGCGGCCTGCTCGGTCGGGAAGTGACCTCGCGCCCGCACGGCCCTTCGGTATCGTGCATTGAGGGACTCGATCGCGTTCGTGGAGCAGATCACCGACCGAATTTCGAGGTCGTAGTCCAAGAACGGGATGAACTCCTCCCACGCGGACTCCCAGAGCCGGATAATCGCCCCGTACCGTTTCCCCCATTTCTCGGTCAGCTCATCCAGTGCGGCCCTCGCGGCGTTCGGGCTTGAGGCGGTATAGATCGGCTTCACACCTCGTTTGAGCGCGTCCCAGTCTTTCTTCGAGGCGAGGAAAGAACGTGTTGCGAATCAGGTGAATGATGCAGGTCTGCACCGTCGTGGGCGGCCACACGTTCCCCACCACCTCGGGTAGTCCTTTCAGGCCGTCGCAGACGAGGAAGAACGTGTCCGTGACACCTGCGGTTCTTGATGTCGGTAAGAACACTCATCCAAAACTTCGCCCCCTCACCCCCGGCCCCGACCCAGAGGCCAAGGATGTCCTTCTCGCCCTCCAGGGACACGCCGATCGCAGCATAAACCGGCCGGTTGGCGACTTGGCCATCACGAATCTTGACCACGATTGCGTCGATGACGACGGCCGCATACACGGAATCGAGAGGACGAGATTGCCAGGACTGCATTTCCTCAAGGACCTTGTCTGTGATCCTCGAGATTGTCTCCTTCGACACCGATGCGCCATAGATCTGCGCGAAGTGGGCACTGATCTCACCGGTCGTCAACCCGTTCGCATAGAGCGAGAGCATGATCTCGTCGACCCCGTTCAGGCGCCTCTGGCGTTTCTGCACAATGACCGGCTCGAATGACCCGTCACGATCCCTCGGGACCTCGATTGTGACCTGCCCCGTCGCCTCGGTGAGAACCGTCTTCGGTCGGGTCCCGTTGCGCACGTTCGAAGCAAAACGACCGGGTTCGGCTTGATGCTTCTCGTGTCCGAGGTGTTCAGTCATCTCCTCGTTCAACGCCGTTTCCAGCACGGTCTTCGTGAACTGCTTCAGCAGTCCATCCGGCCCGGTCAGCGACAAGCCCTGCTCTCTGGCCAAACGCACCAGCTCTCTCGCCGCAGTTTGCTCCGCAGAGGATTCCAACTTCTTAGATTTCACAACATCCAGTGTCGTAGTCATAACGGCACCTTTCCCGCCGAGCTCACGCTCGGCGCGTCGGGCCGGCAACACCGTTTAATGCACAGTCCCTAGGTGAATAGGTAAACGAATACTCTGGCGCTGCCGCGGGAGACTTCGCGCCGTCGCCGATCAGTCGGAAGGGCAAGGCCGCCGCGGGCTTCGCGGTGAGACTACGGATGCGTCAGGGGCGCGACGTAGTCTCGTAGGCAAGCGCAGCTCGCGCTGCACGTCGACCCGGCTGGGGGCAGTTGTGGGATCAGTCTCCTCTTACGAGTCTGCGAGCGATATCGAGTGCGCTATCGCAAGCCAGACCACACGCAGACGGACAAGCGCGGCTTCAGCACCAAGCGGGAAGCCGAGCTATTCCTAGCTTCGATGGAAGTCTCGAAGGCACGTGGCGAGTACGTCGATTCCATCGCCGGCCGAGCCACGATCGGCTCACTCGGGCACGAGTGGCTCAAGCATCATGGTCACCTGAAACCATCATCGGCGCGACCGCTCGAGATCGCTTGGCGACTCCACGTTTCGCCGCGATGGGCGAACGCCAAGGTATCCGACGTTCGGTTCACGGACGTACAAGCGTGGGTGACTGAACTCACGGGCGGTGCGACAACGGTGCTGCGCTCCTCCGGCGTGCTTGCCTCCATCCTCGACGTCGCGGTTCGAGACCGACGCATACTTTCCCATCCGGCCCGCGGCGTTAACCTCCCGCTCAAAGTCGGCAAAGCTCGGGTCTACCTCTCGCACAAACAAGTGCAGCTGCTGGCACTCCACTCGGGGCCACGCGGAACTCTCGTCGACTTCTTGGCGTGCACCGGTCTGCGGTGGGGCGAGGTCACGGCGCTGCAAATCGGTGACCTCGATACCGATCGCCGCCGGATCAACGTGCAGCGTAGTGCGGTGATGGTCAGCGGGGCAATTCTGGTCGGGACTCCAAAGTCGCACGAGTCGCGAAGCGTGCCCTACCCGCTCTTCCTTGCCGACGAACTCGACGAGCTCAGCCGCGACAAGAAGCGCACCGACCTGCTGTTCGGCGACGGCATCAACTTCATCCGCCCTCCGGACCCTCGCAACGGTTGGTGGGTCCGCGCGATTGCCGCATCGCGCGAGATCGATCCCGACTTCCCGCCGAGCCTGACTCGCCACGACTTGCGGCACACGGCTGCCAGCTTGGCGGTATCTGCAGGAGCGAACGTGAAGGCGGTGCAACGGATGCTCGGCCATGCCTCCGCAGCGATGACCCTCGACGTGTACGCGGATCTCTTCGACGACGACCTGGATGGCGTCGCCGAGGCACTGCACACCGCACGGCTATCTTCGGCGATGGCCCGACACTAGCCGAGCTTGTGAGTCTGATCCATCGATTCGACTAGTGCCCGCGCAAACTTGAGCATCTCCAGAGCCTTTGACGTCGTGCAGTAGCTGCCGTACTGCAGGAGTGACTTGTCCCGGAGTAGTCGGTTGAGTTTCACCGCTAGTGCTTTCCCATCGGGGAGCACCGTTGCGACGAGCCCTGCCGCCGCCGTATAATCTTGATCGTTTGCGCGAACTCCGAGAGCAACTCCGGTGATCGCGTCGGCTGCCGCGATGCCCGCGAGTATCGAATTGGACGCAGACACTTGAGCACTGGATGACGGCGCAGCCGAATCCTTTGCGTATTCGTAACGCTCCTCGGCGACCTGCAGGTGTTCCCGCGCAGTTCCCGCCCGTTGACGACCGTCCTCGCGGGTCATCGTCGTCGTCTTAGTTTTCGGGGCCACACCGCTATGGTGTCACGGGGCACAGACCGCCTACGAAGTCAGGCGGTCCTGGAGGTCCACTCCATGGAACGTCACGGCATCAGAACGCCAGGATTCAATGATCGGGTCCTTCGCGTCGACGAGCTCGCGGAGTCGGCTCGCCGTCGCCACATAAACGTTGCAGTCATTTCCGGTCCAACGACGCGTGCTCTCGCTCAGGGCATCGACAAGCTCCGCGCTGCCCTCCTCTGGAAGGTAGTCGGGAAAGACAGCCACGATGTCCAGATCGCTGTCTATCGTGCTCGTCTCGCGTGCAACAGATCCGAAGATCGCCAGCGTGGAATCCTTCGATGCCTTCGCTCCTAAGCGCTCGTCAACGAGCCGCGACAGTCGCAACCTCAAAGTGGGTAGTACCGATTCGGCCGCAGCAACCGCCTGCTCGATGGCCGGCCAGAGGATGTGGTCGCGATTGGCGCGGTACATGTACGACGGCCCTGCCGGCTCAACGAGAACCGTTCCCTGGACAACCAAGCGACTGAGCGCGGTCAGGATGCCGGGATAGGAGGCCTTGCCCGCGAGCGCCGCTACTCGTGCGCCGGAGAGCGGAGTGGTCGTACGTGCAAGCACCCGATAGATGTTCCCATCGAGCTTGGGGATGATCGTGCTCACCGGATTCGACAGGTCCACTGCGCCTCCCATCGTCTATGAAAAAGTAGATACATCTATAGTAAAACATAGTAATCTATGAAAGAACAGATCCGAACTCGATACACGGCCCCTCATCAGATGTGGGCAGATTGTGGGCAAGCCGCCCCTGACGCGGCATCCGAGAGAA
>JANXVG010000061.1 GCA_025351795.1 Salinibacterium sp.
GCCGTGGAGGCGGATGCGCGCCCGCCGACGGTGCCCAGCTGGCTACGTCAAATCGCGTAGCCGCGCGGCGACACCCCTATTGCCCGTCGTGCGGCGCTCGTAGCTGACCGCGATCACGAGCAGCACGGCACCCGCAGTGGCGAGTGTGATCCACCACGGGAGGGCGCCGATCGACTGCCCGAGTTGCACGATGAACACGACCAGGTTTTCAATCGGGAGCACGACAATGCCGAGGACGAATGGCGCGCCCAGTCGGCGCATCGACCCGACCAGCACCGAAATCAGCGCAAGTGCAATGACCAGGATCGCGCGCAGGGTCTGTGGGTCGGTAGCCGTCGCCAGCACGGAAGGAATGAACGTCACAAGAATTCCCGGCGCGAGCAGATGCCATGAGCCTCTGAATCCGATCGGCCACGACGAGAGCCTGCCGTGCAGCGGCAGCTCGTCGGCGATAGCGATGCTGCGGCGCATCGCAATAACGCCGGCGGCCAGAAGCGTGAGGCCGAGGGGCAACGAGAAGGCTTCGACGCGAAGGTCACGTTGGCTCCACCCGGCAACGGCGGTGCACCAGGCTAGGCCGAAAATGAACCATACGGGAGGTAATGTCACCGCGTGAATGCGCGCGCGAGCCACGGTCACCAGCATGACTGTGAGCAGCCCGATGGAGAGTGCCCACAGCGTGAGAATTGCAAACCACCCCGGCCGGGTGGCGGCGATGGGCCCCACCACAAGGAAGCTGAGTGCTGGCGCATAGAGCCACCTTGACCGTGAGAAGCGACCCATCGGATGCGAATCAATCAATAGCAAACGCGCGGCCACCGCTGCGAGAATCGCAGCGCCCGCGCTTAAGACGAGCACCTGCGTCATCACCAGTTGGATGGGTGCCACATCGAAAGCATCGAGCCCCCACCCCAGACGCACCGCCTGAATAGCGCCGGATGCCGCCGCTGCCATCCCAACAAACAGCGTCGGCGTGCGCAACGACCGTGCCGATCCCCACCGTGCCGATCCCGACCGCGCCGCCGCAGGAGTGCCGGTGAGCATACCCCCTAGCGCAACGAGCACTAGCGCGCCGGCGAGCAACCCGACGGTACGCCACGGAGCTAGGGCGTCGTGGCCATTGCCCCAGATGGCCAGCACCACGAGTGACGGGATGGCCGCGCAGGCGAGGCCTGTCGCGTACAGCGCCCGACCTGAGCGTGTGCAGAGCACGAGCACCGCGCCGATGACCGCCGCGCCCAGCGCGGGCGGAAGTAGATACGGCTCAACGATGTCTATGCCGACCATGGCCCAGACGCACCACAGCGCGCCCGTGCAGCTGGCTCCGGCAACCCACCAACCGTAACGGCGACCAGCAACGAATGCGGTGGCGGCTGCTCCGATCCCGAAGATCAGGAGGACCAGGAATGTCGTGGGCAGACCAGCCGCCGTGCGCACCAGTGCGAGGAGCACGGCGATGGCCGCAGTTGCGAGTGACGAAATTTCAATCCAGACGCGGGCGACTCTGGCGTCGGCACTCGCCAACCCGTAGCGTGCCAGCGCGGAACCGATGAGCGCCGTGGTGGGCAGGGTACAGGCCACAATGACGGCGATGATCGGCAGCGTGACCGGTGAGGCGCTGACCGTGAGAATCTGGGCACCAAGGCAGACGACTACCACCGAAAGCGCGGGCACGAGCAACGCTGCCGCCCCCGCGCGCAGTGGGCGGGGGAGTGCGCGGCGGCGGGTGAGAACCAACGCGAGCGCGAGGGCGAATGCTACCGCGGTCGAGAGTGCCGTCCATCCGCTGCGCACGAGCAGCACCGACACGATCCCGATCGCAAATGGAATGACCGTGACGATGAGCACGGCGTACCACGAGTTCACCTTCAGCCAACGCGTGAGCGTAGCACCGAGCGCGACAATGGATGCGAGCGTCGTCGTCAGGCACAGCACCGCGATGTTGTCAACGTGCGCAAGATCGAGTCCGGTCGCAACGACCGCCAGAGCATAGCCGTAGCCGATGCCGAGGTGAACGGGGCGCACCTTCGCCGACACGGTGCGAGCGACCGCGGCAAGTCCCACTACGACCCCGACCCCGGCCACTACGGTGATCGTGGAGTCCTGTGCGGCGATGATCGCCACAAGGAGGAGGAGGGCGTGAGCACCTACGCTGAGTGGGATACGAAGAACTCGTCGAGCGGTGGACGCACTCGGCAGTCTCGTCAGAACGGCGCTCACGAGCAGCGCCAATACCACCCCGGTGGCCGCTTGCGCCCAGTGTGCGAGCACGTTCCAACTTGTGAGAGTGAGTAGCGCAAGCGAGCAGGCCCACAACGAAACGGAGCGAGTGGTAACAGCCATTCGCGCGGACTGCGGCCCGGTTGGGAAGAGCGACAGCGCCCACGAGCCCAATGACACCGATGCGAGACCGACGATTGTGGCAAGCCCGAGGTCAGAGGAAAGGCGAACGCTCGCGTGGGATGCGCTTGAGTCGGCGATGCGAACGATGATTTGGCCAACGGCGAGTAGTGCCGTGGGAATACCACCTGCGAGTGCCGCGGCCCATGCTCCGTTGACCATAGCCGAGGGGCGAACGCACGTGACGGTGGCCACGGCGCCCACCACGGTAAGCGCGATTGCCCCGGCCAGCGGAACGAGACCGGTGTACCACGTGCCATCGACGAGGTCGAGTGCGAAGGGCAGAATGCTTACCGCGGTAAGAAACAGCGCTCCGGCGACAAAGCTCCAGAATCGCACTGGTGCATGGGTTCGGGTGAGAATCGCGAGCACGGCGAGGGCGGCGAGCACAGCCGTTGTTCGAAGAACGCGCGACGTGACATCCGGAGTATCGAGCGTGAAAAGCTGGACCACGACGACAGCGAGAGCAATTATCTGGATGACTGATGCGGCCATGTGCTCGGCGCGTAGCCGATTGCCGAATCGCGACTCGAGCCTGCGAATGATCTGGTGGCTACCCAGGGCTACGAAGCCGACCACAATGTGCCCGACTGCCGTAATCCAATGGTTGTCGGCAGCGTAACCAAAGAATGCCGGAGTGATCGAGAGCCCCACGAGCGCCAGCCACAACCAGCTGCGGATGCGCGCGACGGCAGCGACTGCGCTCATCACGACCGCGCTCGCGAGCGTTCCCAGCGCCGCGAAGACCCATCCGCTGACTCCTGGTGGAGCGATGGTAGACAGCGACCAAATGTCGAGTGCGAGGAATACCATGCCCAGCGCCCCAATGGCCTCGGAGGAGAACTGCACATTCCTGCGTGCGAGTAGCCAGGCACCGCCGAGAAACAGCAGCGTGACCGCGGCGAGGATTACGGTGCGCGTGCCGAAATTGGTGAGGTCGGGGTTCAGAAAAGTGAAGACAAACGCGGCGACAGCAAATAGGGCGGCACCCGCAATGGCGAGCACCGATTGCACGCTGATCTGCGAGCTCGGCCGCGTAGGCACCAGCGGCGCGACAGCCGAGACGACAGCCGGGGCGACTACGGCGCTCGTTGCAACTGCAGCCGTAACTACTGGGTGCGACGCGGTCACGGTGGGCAGGCTGTCGATGAGATGCTGACGTTGGGTTAGCGATTGGGCCACCAGCAACGACGACGCTCGCAGCGTAGTGGCGACCGCACCACCGAGGTCTGCACCGCAATTTTGGCACCAGCCAGGGCTGTCGAGGCGGGTATCGCAGCGTGGGCACGCCGTCTCGCTGGCAACGTAGCGAGCGGCCTCATCGGTCCAGATCTTCGACATGGGCGTCAGTCTAAAGGGAGTTGCGCGAGCGCACGTGCATCCCGCCGACATGGTGCACTACGTCACAATGCGACCACCGTGGGGAGAGCCGCGGCAACGCATTGCGCGCAGCCGGTCGAGGGTCAGGCTGGCAGATTCTCCTCGATGAGGGCAGTAAATTCTGGGGTGCCAGGGCTCGTTTTCGAGCGGATGCGTGCTACGACGTCTCCGCCAGGTGCCACCAGAAACTTCTCGAAGTTCCAGCCCACGTCGCCGGCCGCGCCGGTCTGGTCGGCCGTTTCGGTCAACGACGAGTAGATCGGGTGGCGGTCAGCACCGTTGACATCGATTTTGGCGAATACCGGAAAATCCACACCGAAGTTCGTGGAGCAGAACTCTTGGATCTCGTCATTGGTGCCTGGCTCCTGGCCGTCGAACTGATTGCTGGGAAACCCCACTATGGCAAGTCCGCGGTCACGGTACTCGTCCTGCAGTTTCTGCAGGTCGCCGTACTGGGGCGTGAACCCACATTTGCTTGCGACATTGACGACGAGCAGAAGTTTGTCGCGGTAGGTCGCGAGTGTGGTCTGTTCGCCGGTGGCGGTTTCGACGGGGATGTCATACAGATCGGTCATGGTCTGGTCAACAGCGTTCGACTGCTGCGATATTCCTTTCCGCGGGTGGTGCTTGAGGGGCGAGATCGACTTGTAGCCTGAACTCGTGAGCATGACGGAGATTCCCCTGGTGGCGACCCTGCCGGTGGGGCCGCTCGTGCACGACTGCGTGGCGCTTGCATCGCTTGCGGCCGCAGCCCTCGCCGGTAGCCGACTCGGTATTCAGGCGCCCGCGATAGTCGTCGATGCCGTGCGGATCGCCACGGCGGTCACCAGCGAACGACATTTTCGCGTCGATGGCGTACAACCTCCAGCCTGGGCCGAACTGTCGGGTTTCTGGCAGGCGGCAGATGGCTGGGTGCGCACCCACGCCAACTATTCGCACCACCGCGAGCGACTGCTCGATACGCTCGGGCTGGGCTGGGAGGCGGATGCCGTCGCGGTGCGGGTAGCAATCGCCGGGTGGAGCGCCCAGGAACTGGAGGATGCGGTCGCGGAGCGCGGGGGAGTCCTGGCGCGAGTGCGCACCGAGGCGGAGTGGCGAGCGCACCCACAGGCAGTTGCCGTCGCCGGGCATCCGCTGCTCGAAATCTCCCGAGTCGATGACGCTCCGCGAGAATGGCGCGCCGCAGCCGAACTCGACGCTCCGCTCGTGGGCGTGCGTGTGCTTGATCTGACCCGGGTGATTGCCGGCCCCGTGGCCACCCGCACGCTGGCCCTCTGGGGCGCTGATGTGCTGCGCGTCGACTCGCCGCAGAACCCCGAGATCGCCTGGCAGCACCTCGACACCGGGGCAGGTAAGCGATCCACACTGCTCGACCTCGGCAGCGCATCCGATCGTGCCAGCTTCGATGAACTACTCGAGACAGCGGATGTCGTGGTCACCGGCTATCGCGCTGGTTCCCTCGACAAGTACGGGCTCTCACCGACGGCCCTCGCCGAGCGCCGGCCCGGCATTGTGGTGGGTCGGCTGAGCGCCTGGGGAACCACCGGTCCATTTGCCGACCGTCGCGGGTTTGACAGCATCGTGCAGGCCGCATCGGGTATTTCGATGACCGAAAGCACCGACGGCATTGCGCCAGGAGCGCTCCCGGCCCAGGCGCTCGATCATTCGGCCGGATATCTCATGGCGGCGGGTATTGTGACCGCCCTGCGGAACGACGCGGGCGGCGCGCTGGTGGAGACCTCACTGGCGCGCATCGCCCAGGCCCTGCTCGCAGCGCCCCGAGGCGTGAAAACGCGCTATCCCGACTGGCAGCCCACCATGGAAGACCGCGATGGGCTGACCTTCACGCGACCGGCGACCGGGTACGTCGGTGGCCCCATCGATTGGTGGTCGGCACCGGTTGAGTGGGGTAGTAGTGCGCCAGCCTGGACCACGTGACCCGATCTGTCGCGCGGCGAAATATCTCCGTGTCCCGACCGGTTGATCACAGCGACATCGAGAAGGATGGAAAGCATGACTGATCTCGGCCAGACCCCCACGCAGAGCCCGGCAGGTGCTCTCGCGATTTATCACGAGCGCCGAGAGTTGGCCGTTGTGCAACCACAGGGCAACCTCGCGCTCGTTAATACACAGTGGGTTGACTCTGAGCAGACGATTTACGGCGTGCCGGGAAGGTGGGCTCCGCTGGCTGCAGGTGAGTCTGGCCTGAGAGTCACCGCCGAGGCATCCGCAAATATTGTCGTGGATGGTGCACGTGTCGATGGATCCGCGGTCGTGCGAGGTAAAGACTCTGAGGTGCCGAGCGCGATTGTGTTCGCCGAGGGAGTGACCGGATTTGTGATTGCCGGCGAGGGCGGCGCCTACGCGCTGCGCGTGTGGGATGCGAACTCCGAGGCCATTCAGCATTTCGGCGGCATCGACGCATACCCGTACAACCCCGATTGGGTCATCGAGGCACGATTCACCGAGATCGAGGGTGGGTCGACCGTCGGATTCGAGCATCTGAAAGACGATGGCAAGTCGCGTGAGCTACCGGTACCTGGTGAGATCACGTTTTCGAAAGATGGTGTCGACTATAATCTTGCCGCGTTCAAGGCGGGCCGCGCGCTGCAGTTGGTGTTCGCCGACTCCACGAACGGGGTTGACACCTACAGTGTGGGCCGTTTCCTGTTCGTTGCTCCGGGCTCGGACGGCTCGATCACCCTCGACTTCAACCGTGCAGTGCTGCCGCCGTGCGGATTCAGCTACAACTTCAACTGTCCACTACCGCCCAAACAGAACCGCTTCGCCGTGGCGATTGAGGCTGGCGAGAAGAACGCGCTCACCACGGATGGGTCGCCGCTGCACGTGTAATCGGTGGCACCGGGCAGACTGGAGGCGTGATCGTCGTTCTCGCCCGCACTGCTGATGGGGTCGTGGCGACGACGATTGACGACGACGGGGCTGTGTCAGATACCGAGATGGTCGATGAGGTCGCCGAATACGTGGAGTTCCGCGAAGAGGAGCGACCGCGCTGGGCCTGGGACGACACGAGCCGCTGGTATCCCGACCTCCTCACAGCGGGTGTACGCGTCGAGCGTTGTTTCGACCTGCGACTGTGCCACGTGATTCTGCGCAACTCGACACTCACTGCCACGTCGCAGTTGGCGCTGGCCGAGCCGGGAGCGTGGGATGCCGCGCTTCGTCCCATGGTTTTTCGCGAGCCGGACGGTGCGCTGTTCGTGCTCGACGGTGAGCCCAGCGCTGAGCCGATGGGCGAGAGTGACCCCGTTGCCGAGTTGCTGCTGCAGAGGGTGGCGGTTGCCGCATCCGCTCAACCGGGCCGCATTGGGCGACTCATCGCCGCGGAGTCGGCCGGCGCGCTCATCGCCGCCGAGATGACCTTCGCAGGACTGCCGTGGCGTGCCGAGCAGCATGATGAGATTCTGCAACAACTGCTCGGGCCACGCCCGAGTTCGGGCGAACGTCCAGTGAAGTTGCACGCCGTGCTCGCCCGCGTTCGCGAGTTGCTCGATGCACCCGACCTCAATCCGGATTCGCCCTCCGAACTGCAGAAAGCCTTGGGGCGTGCCGGGCTCATCGTGACGTCCACGCGCTCGTGGGAGCTGAGGAAGCTCACGCATCCGTCAATTGCGCCGCTACTCGAGTACAAGAAGCTCTCCCGCTTACTCTCGGCCAACGGCTGGCAGTGGCTTGACACTTGGGTCGTCGACGGCCGATTCCGGCCCACCTACGTTCCGGGTGGAGTCGTCACCGGGCGCTGGGCGTCAGACGGCGGGGGAGCCCTGCAACTGCCGAAGCAGGTGCGCGGGGCGGTGATTGCCGACGATGGCTGGAAGTTCGTTGTGGCGGATGCGTCCCAACTCGAGCCGCGCGTACTCGCCGGTATGGCTGCCGATCGCGCCATGGCCGAAGCGGGGGCCGGAGACCTGTATGCCGGCATCGTGTCGAGCGGAGCAGTGGAGACACGCGATCAGGCCAAGGTCGCCATGCTCGGGGCTATGTACGGGGCCACCACTGGCGAGAGCGGACGGCTCATGCCGCAGCTTGCCCGCCAGTACCCGAAAGCCATTGGAATGGTCGAAGCGGCAGCACGAGCGGGCGAGCGCGGCGAGGTTGTGACGACCACCCTCGGCCGCAGTTCGCCGCCGCCGGGGCCGCAGTGGCGCGAGGCCCAGTCGGATGCGTTTGGCGAGAACGCTACGGATGCGACCACCAGCCGCGCACGCAGTGCAGCCCGCTCGTGGGGCCGCTTCACTCGCAACTTCATCGTGCAGGGGAGTGCGGCCGAGTGGGCCCTCTGTTGGATGGCAAGCCTCCGTCGCAGGCTCACCGTTTTGTCGGGGAATGCCCCGCTCGGCGATTCGCCGCATCTCGTGTTCTTCCTGCACGACGAGGTGGTCGTGCACTGCCCCGCGCCATTAGCCGACGAAGTTGCCCGGGAGATTCGTGCCGCCGCGGTCGACGCCGGGCGACTGCTTTTTGGGCCGTTGCCGGTGACGTTTCCGGTCACGATAGCCATTGTCGATAATTACGGGCAGGCGAAGTAGCCGTCGGGTGAATTCAGATACCGTGTATGCACAATGTCAATACGCCACAGTATCCTCGCCATCCTCGATCAGGGTGCCTGTTATGGACTGCAACTGCGCCTCGAATTCGAGAAGCGCACTGGCGGCAGTTGGCCGGTCAACGTTGGGCAGGTCTACTCGACCCTCGACCGACTGGAGCGCGACGGTTTCGCGACCAAGAGCGAAGCAGACGCCGGTGGTCACGTCTACTGGCGCATCACCGCGGCCGGTCGCGACGACGTGCGCGAATGGCTCGCGAGACCGATCGCACGCCCGACGGCAGCGCGTGATGAGCTCGCGATAAAGATCGCTCTCGCGACGACGCTTCCCGGCACAGACGCCGCAGCGCTCATTGCGATCCAGCGTCGTGAAACTGCAGCAGCACTTCACGCCTACCAAGCGGAGCCACCCGGTTCGCTCACTCGCCAGCTCGTTCTTGCCTCCCTCGTTTGCGGCACCGAAGCGCAGCTGCGGTGGCTCGACCAGTGCGACGCAATTTGTGCGACTGCCGTACCCTTCGCCATCGACGCCGAGGCTCCCAAGCGAGGCCGGCCGCGGGTGTCAGCCGCAGACTGAGGCGTAGACGGCCACGACCCGCTCGACATACGTCGCGGCGGAAAATGTGACGCTATCCTGTTCCGCGCCGCGAGACAACGCGGTGAGTCGAGCCGGGTCGGTGACGAGGGCGACGATCGCCGCAGACATGGCGTCGACATCCGGGCTCGCAGTGCGGAAGCCGCCGTGCTCAAGACCGGTCTCCAGGTTCGGGTCGCAGTAGAGAACGCCTCGATATCGGCTCGAGGCCTCGGCGATCGTCATCGGTTGATTATCGAAGCCAACCGATACCAGGGCCACGAGAGACGAGTTGTCAATGAGCTCGAGCACCGCGTCGTGGTCGAGGGCGCCGTGCACGCGAATCTGCGCATTGCCGGCAACCATTCTCTCGAGCGAGGGGAGCTGAGTACCGTTGCCGACGAAGTCCACCTCAAAAGCGCTGCCGGTGCGGGCAAGAGCGTCGAGCACGGCCTCCGCGAACGGAACCGGGCGCTTCTCGGGCTCACAGCGTGCCACCCAGAGAATGCGTGGCACTGCCACCTGCTCGGCAGTCAGGACGGTGGCTGGCCGCAGCGATCGGGCGATCGGATTCGGCACGACCACGATCGGCACGGTGACGCCACCCGCGCGTAGGTCATCGGCCTGATGCGCGGATGGCGAGATGACGACATCCACGCGGTTGGCCATTGCCACGGTCACATTTTTGAGCAGGTTGTCGGATGGTCGTGGCACGTGTTTCGTCGTCGGAAAGCGCACACGGGCAGCGATTTCGAGCCCCGCGCGCATGACCGGGGTAACCAGGGCTTGCCACCACCCCGCGCTCTGCCAATAGAACGTGTGCACCGTGTGCACAACCGGGATACCCAGCTCGCGTGCTGCCGTCGTCGCCGCATGGGCAAGGCCGAATTCGGTTTGCAGGTGCACGACGTCTACCTCGTGAGTGGAGAGGAAGCTGCACAACCGGGCAACGAGCGCGTCGCCCGCGCGTGAGATGGGCAGATCGACGCCGGGTACGGTGAACGCCGGGATCACGCCCACGGCGATATTCGCGGCGGCATCGGCGAGTTTCTTGCGCACACTCGAGATGAGGAACACGTCATGACCGGCCTCGCGAAGCGCTGTCTCTTGCTCATGGATGGAGCTTTGCGCACCGCCGATGTAGTCGAGGTAGAAGTCACTCACGATCGCGATGCGCACTACGCTCTCCCATATCCCGGCTCTGGTGCCTGTCATTGAGTCTAGAACTGAGGCGCGCGTTGCGAATCACATGCTTGTGATTCGTCGTGATTGTGGGTGATAATGGCCCCAGCGGTTTACCGCCCAATTTCATAGTCGCAGTTCAGTAGTCCATTCACGGGTCGATGGGGAAGTCGCACCTAACCGAATGGAGTTATCGTGACTGCACCAATCGCTCGCGGAGTGCTGTATGTGCACTCCGCTCCTCGTGCGCTCTGCCCACATATTGAGTGGGCGGCCGGCCGGGCGCTCGAACGCGCCGTGAATTTCGCGTGGGAAGACCAGCCGGTGCTCGCCGGATCGAAACGCACGGAGTTCTACTGGGAGGGCCCGCGAGGCACCGGGGCTAAAATCGCATCCGCGCTGCGTGGGTGGGAACACCTGCGTTACGAAGTGACCGAGGATGCCGGGTTAGGAACGGATGGTGGTCGCTGGCTACACACGCCCGACCTCGGTATTTTCTTCGCCCAGACAGACACCGTGGGCAATGTCGTTGTTCCCGAAGACCGTTTGCGTTACGCCATGGAAATGGCCGGATCGAACGCGCTCGAGCTGCACCGCGAACTGCGACTCGCCCTCGGCCAGGCTTGGGACGATGAGCTCGAGGTGTTTCGTCACGCGAGCGACGACACGCAGGTCGTTTGGCTTCACAAGGTCGGCTAGGAGGAGGCACCATGGACACGCTAAATCGTGAATTGGATGAGCTCGTTGACGAGCTTGCTCCTCCGCTGATCGATCTGGAGCAGCTCGAGCGCATGGTTACCCAAGACGAGCTGCTTCAGTTCGATGGCGAGTGCTTCGAGCATGACGCGTGTCTGCCTATTTTTAGGCCCAGCGCTGCTCGTTAGATTCACTGCGTCGATTTGCGCTTCTATGAGTGAGTGATTCCCCGCCGGTCAGACAGTGGTCGCAGTCCCTTCGTGATCAGTCTGGTCGCCAGGAGCGTGTCGGCGAACTCGCTACCGTCGCCGTTGATTCGTGCGAAGAGTCTTTCGGCGGCGCTTCGGCCAAGCGCTACGGTGTCGTAGTCCACAATTGTCACGGGTTGCGGAAGCAGCCGCGACATCTCAAAATCGTCGAAACCAACGACGTCTATCGTCGTGTTGCGTCGCCACAATTCTTCGACGGCACCGACAGTGGCCCGGTTGTTGCCGCAGAATACTGCGGTGGGCGGATCCACTAGTGCGAGCATCCGACTCATCGCAACCATCGCATCATCCGGGGAGTGCACGTCGTTCGCCACAAGGGCCGGATCAAGGTCGAATCCAGCATTCGTGAGTTGCTCTTGGGCTCCAGCCAATCGCTCGCGCATCGTGTAAATCTCGAGCGAGTCAATGAGTATTGCGATCCGGCGATGGCCAGCGGTGAGGAGGTGCTCAATCGCGGTTCGCGCCCCACCGCGGTTATCGGCAATGATCGCGTCGGCAGCTAAACCGTAGCCGGGTCGGTCGACGAAGACGACTGAGATGCCCAGTTCGACTTCCGGCTTCAGGTAGGAGTGATCCGTGTTAGTGGGCACAACGATGAGTCCACTGACCCGACGTTGGCAGAGATCAAGTGCGAGGGAGCGTTCGATCTCAGGGCTCTCTTCGGAACTCGCCATGATCACCTGATACCCGTGCGAACGCGCGACCGACACGACGGCGCTGGAAAGTGTCGTGTAAAAAGTGTTTGAGAGGTCGGCGGTAATCAGTCCGATGGTTTTCGTGCTGCCGCCGGTTCTTAAGCTCGCGGCGACACTGTTTCGTCGAAACCCCAGCGTCTTCATGGCTGCGTGAACTCGCTCCGTGAGCATCGGATCGACGGAGGAAATTCCGTTGGCTACCCTCGATACTGTTTTAAGGCTGACTTTCGCGTAGGCAGCAACGTCGTTCATGGTGGGCCGGTCACTCACGATCGAGTCTCAGAGTTTTCAACTCAAAAGGTCGGAAGTCGAGCTCAATGCGACCGCTCGAATCTGAGACAAACGACTCCTGCGGCGCGCCTAACAGATCGCAGCGCGAAACCCGGCATCCGGCAGCGAGTCCGGCGATCGTTGCACGGCCGCCTCGACCAGAGGCGTCGTACACCTGGGCGATCACCCCGTTCGCGACGTAACGGAGCGCTGCAATTGCGACCGAACTATTTCCCTCAATGTGTGGTTTCAGAATCGACAGCGTGCCGCCGCCAGTTGTCCCATCGGCCAGATTTACCTTGAGCGGGTGGTTAAGTCCGGCAGCAATACCCAGCACACCGGCATCTTGCCAGGAGCCGCTGTGCGGATAGACGCGTAGGCGGGTGATGTCGATCCGCCCCGCGTCGCTCACCGGATCGGGGTCGTATGCGCTGCGGACGAGTGCGATACGCATCCGTGGGCCGAGAGCATCGACGGCATATTTAGAGTCATTTGCCACCAGGAGTCCCGCCGTTTTCGAACCCAAGTCTGCCCAGCGCAGCATGGCACCGAGATAGCCATCTGGCTCGCGTCGCACTGCAGAGAATGGTGACTCGACCCACAAATCGGGGGACGGTAGTCGAGTGCCGAATGACACTCCGAGTGCGGGTACACCACGGTGAGAGCTACCGATTTCGCGCCAGTCGACCTCGATTTCGTAGTCGATCCATGGCAGTGCGGCGTAGAAGGTGGTGCGCACAGTGGCCTTCGACCGCAGGAATTCGTGCCGCGTCTCGAGGACAACACGCACCGGACCCTGTTCGACCACCGTCGTGGATCCTGTACCCAGCAAAACGCGTTCGTAGTCGACATCATCTGCTACCCACGACGTCATCGGATGCGGCAGCTCGTGCGTGTACACGAGAGCGCCCAGGCCGAGCTCCGGTCGCAATTGGCGCATACTTTCCGGACTATTGCCGGTTCGCCCCACGAGCGTTCTGCCACTCGTCTGATCGACCAGAGTGGTCACGATCCCCGAGTCGAGGCGAATCTCGGCGCGAAAAAACTGTGATTCAATCTCAAGAAAGCCGGGCCGAACATCTGTCGTGACGCGCAGCAAGTCGGCAGTTGTCTGTGACGCGCTACCGACCGTCAACTCGATCGATTCGAACGCACCCAGTTCGGCAACGAACACGAGGTCACCATTCGCTGATATCTGGCTCGGGATAACAGAACCGGCAGGATCAGTCACTCCGTTCTGTCCGCCGAGTAGCTCGGCAGCAACGGTCACCACATCGTGGCGATGCGTGCCGAGCGGATTCGTGACAACAAGTGTTCCCGGGGTCACACGCGACGCGATGGCGGCAAGCGCGCGCGCACTGAGCGCGCGCGCAAACCGCAGTGCTTCTTGGGCGTCAACCGATTGGTGCGCATACGCCCCAGCTACCGCCGAGCCACCGAGTATGTCGTGGAATTGGTGGTGCAGAACGCCGCGCCAAGCAGTGGACAGTTGTTCACCCGGATCAATTCCGGCCATTGCCGCAAGTGTTTCCGCTTCGACGAGCGCGTTTTCGCTCTCGCGATTCATCCGTTTTGCATCGGAATGGGTGATGTAGGTGCCTTCGAAAACGTGTTCTGATTCGCCGCGAACCACAGGAAGATTGGGTTTGGTTGCGAGTAAGGCGTGCACGTATTCAGAAACCGTGGAACATCGAACGAGGGGAAATACCGCGGACGCATTGAGCGCTCGAATCGTGTCAAGGTCAGCGCGAGTTGGTCCGCCGCCATGGTCACCCACGCCGTAGAAGTAGCAAATCTCGGTTATTCCGTTTCGCACTCCGAGGTCGATGATATCGCGAGCGAGCCGCGAAGCGGTCACCGGGCCGAGGTAAATCGGGGTGCCTACCGTCAGTAGCCTCGAGCCATCATCTCCTTCCCACCAGTAGCACTGCCAGTGCCGTCCCACCTCGGAGAAACCGGCATTTGCACGATGGCTGTAGTAGACCTCGGCACCAGCTTGCTTCGCGAGTTGCGGCAGATTACCGCTGTGACCGAATGTGTCTGGGGCGAGAAATACGGTCGGCGAGACGCCCAGCCGTTCGCGAGAATACCTGACCCCCTCGATGATTTGACGCGCCTGTGCGGGGCCGCTCGGCAAGTTCACATCTGCTTCCACCCACTGCATCGTGGCCGGTTCAAGCCGACCCGCTGCGATCAGGTCGACCAAGCGTGTGAAGAGTTGGGGGTGCGACTCCTCAATCTCGCAGTACCCGCGCGCCTGTGAGTGAGTGAACCTGAACTCCGGATAGTCGTCGAACAATTCAACGACGCTACGCATGTCACGAAAGATGACTTCACGAGTGTCGTCATATGTCCACAGCCACGCGAGGTCAATGTGTGAGTGTCCGATGCAGTGGATGTGGTAGCCCACGAGTACGGCATCGAGCCAGCGCAGACTATGTGCCAGTCCCTGTGCAGAAGTAGAGCCCCCAAAGATCTCGGTGAGCTCGGCCGTGGTGAGAATGTCAAAATCAGCGGGAACGGCGTTCGCCGCGATGATTGTTGATGCGACCTGATCATCGGTAGTGGCGAATTCTCGAGCAAGTTCCAGCCTGGCGAGCGCGAGATCCAAAATATGCCAGCGCGCTCGAAGCGACGGGGTCGTGAACTGTATCGTCACCCCAGTTCGACCCCAGTCGCCATCGAGCGGCACCGCGGTCGGGAGCACACGGAGCGTAAGTCGACCATTGTGCCCTGCGCGAATTTCGTGCACCACGTCGATGAGAGCCGGACCGGATGCGACCACGGGCAACGAGTCACCGAATACTCGGGCGCCATCCACGAGAATATCGATGGGCCGCAGCGAGTTGATCGTGAGTTGTAACGGTTCACCGATGAGAGAAACACCATGCAGGGTTTCGGGCAGTTCCAGATCGACTTCAAGATCAACGCCGACCCCGGCGTGAACCGAGAATTTCTCGAACACTCCCACCTGGCGCAAATGATACGTCTCAATTTTCATCGCCACCGGGTGTGGATCTGCGCCGCCGGTTCGCTGCAGCCATTCTGTGGCGACCCATCCCCCCTCAACCACAAGCGAGGCGGATTCGAGACGAACAAGCGCCTCGTCGATAATCGTCTGCGTAGTGGGGCTCATGCTGTCTGCCTCTTTTCGCTGTGATGCGTGGTGCGTGCGAAAGACAGCGTGAAGCCGGTCTCTATCGTCGCGCCGGGTTGGATCATTGGTGCACCGGCGTTCGGGTGTCGGCGCTGCGGGCCGAACAGGGCAGTGTTGGCTGGCTCGATGGCTAGCGCCCACCCGCCACTGGCCGGCCACACCCATTCGTACAGCCGCGGTAGCGCGGCTACCGACCACTCGAGTACAGCTGTGCCGCCATGCTTGGGGATGACGGTCGCGCGGGCGCGCGGGCCACGCGGCCGAACCAACTCGTACACCGATTCCGCGAGGGTCGACGAAGGCGCCGGGAATTCAGTGGCGTGCGCGAGATTGAGCGCGTCCTCACGGGGCACGATCGAATCGCACTCGACTTCTACACGTGTGCCTTCATCGAGGAAGGGTGCTCCAAAATTCACGTGATAGAGCAGAGCGATAGGAGAGGCCTCGAGTCCCTCGTTGTGGATCCGGTCGATCACCTCAAGCTGGGCCGATCCAGTGCACGCAACAATCTTCCGATGCACGACCACCCGTCGTCCAAACAACTGCATGCTCGCGATGAGCCCGGAGACAGTGACGACGATCTCGGAGCCAACGAGCTCGCGCATCCAGTGAACATCTGAAGCGGGAGTGCGATGATGCGAGCCGTGCATGGGAAGGTCGGCGATCGGCGGGCCAATGTTTTCCCACCCGCAGGTGACCAGCATTCCCCCCGTGAACCGCCCAAGAAAGCTATCAGTCGGGTCGAGCCCCGCACTCTCGCCGCTCGGCAGCGCAGACCGCCAAGCGACCGGGTTTCCTTCGTGCCAGACGGCTCCGATATCGAGACCACGATCCGGCAAGACGTCAAAACTCAAACCTCCCGCCAAGCGAACCTCGATGACCCGCGCCCCACGGCCAGAATCGGCAAAGTCGACATATTCACGCACGGTGGCCAAGGCGTCGAGGCGTGAGACTCGTTTATCGGCCAGGTATTCTGCGGCCGATATCACGACGTCACTCGTGCGGTGTGGCCGGATGTGACGGGCGGGCGAAGTTCTATCAACTCACCGCGCCCCACGACTTGTGGTCGCTGGGCGGCAAACGGCATAAGGACAGTGCTCCCGCGAACAATGTGCATGGGGCCGAAATCTTCCGCGATCAGTGTGAGATCTCCGTCGATCACTATGAGCACTGCGAATCCCTGTTCGAGGCCAAGCGCGCCGTCAACGTGCGTGCGACCAATCCGAAAAAATTCCTCAGACGCGCGCGCGAGAACAGACGTACCGTGCAGCCCAGAGGTGATCAGACGCGCAATGTCGTCGTCGGATGCCCCGCGTCGGTCAACTGCCATGAGCGCAGAATCAAAACCCAGACCGAGATGTCCGTTCGCTCGACCATCAAGTTCAAAGTCGCGCCACTCGAGCAGGATCGAAAGATCTTCCGGTTCTTGGATCTCGGCGAGAAAGACTCCGCGCCCAATAGCGTGCAGGAGGCCCGGGGGAACGAACACAGTGTCACCTTCGTTCACCGTCACTGCGTGCATAAGACCCAAGAGCGATTCGACGTCCTGGTTTTCTACGAGTCCCCGGAGGTCGGCAGCGCTCACGTCGTGCGTGAGCCCGAGGTAGATTTCTCCCGCCGCGAGGATATACCAGGCTTCGGCCTTTCCATGTCTGCGACCGAGGTGAGCGTGGGCGAACGCCGCATCGGGATGAGCATGGACCGGCAATCGCTGGCCAGCGTCGAGCAGCTTTACCAGAATTTTGGTGTCAGCTCCGAATCGATCAACGTGCTTCTCGCCAAGCCACCCGACGGGATTGGCGATGATCTCATCGATAAGCCTCCCCCCATCGGGCAGAACCGTTAGCCCGAGCTGGTCTTCGCCGGTGATCGTCGTGGTAGACGCGATCCAGTCTTCCGGCACCCGGTCGCCGGTGCCACGCTCAGCACGAAAAGCGGCGATCTGCGAGCCACCCCGGTAAAACCGGTTCGGTGGCTGGTTTGACGATAGCAACACTGGTTTCAGCATGATGATTATCCATTCTCGAGGCTCAATGACTCGCGAGCGGACGGCCACTCATCCAAGTCGCCGCGGAGATCGCGGCCGTCGCGCAGGCTTCGACAGCGGTCATTCCCGACCAGAGAGCGAAGAGCAGTCCGGCGCTGAGGGCGTCGCCCGCGCCGTTTGTCGTTGCGACGGATGTCACATGCTCGGGCGACTGCCAACGTCGCACACCCTGCCAGCTCTTGGCGAGTCGAGCGAGCGTAGTTCCACCCTTCGAGAGTCGTTCTGCGTCGGCCGCGAGCAAATACATGCCGTTTGATCCGGCCGAGATGGCAACGACACCCGCCCCCATCTCAACACACTCCGCAGCGAGTCGCTCGACCAAGTCGCGCGAGAATGGCGCGTCGATTTCCAGCGCGGAAGTCAGGTCGTCGAGGCTCGGGCTGAAGAGATCGACCTCCGAAAGCACGTTGGCTAGGATTCCGAGCCAATCGAGCGAGGCGACCTCAGAGTGCGGGTCAATGACGGCTAGGTCGAGCGACGTGGTCGTGCCTGCGTGATGCGCCGCGACGAAGAACTTCTTCAGCGGCGCTCCGCCACCGTCGAGCATTCCGCGCATCAGCGACGGGTAGCCAAAATGAACAATCGAGGCGTCACGCAGGTCGACCTGACTCGCGTCAAAAAACGCATTGGCACCGGAGTGATGCAAGAACGTGCGATCGAGCCCGTCTCCGTGCAGTACAACGCTGTACGACGTCGCGGCACGTGGCGAGATCTGCAAACCTGCCGTCGGCAGACCATTTCGGGTGAGTTGCTCACGAACTAGGCGACCGAGATCATCGTCGCCGATGGCGCCGGCAAGGCTTACCGGCACGCCGAGTTCAAGAAGTGCACTGCCGGTGTTGGCGACACACCCGCCGAGAGCGATCGTCGCTTCGCCCACCTCAACCAGCGCGCCGGGTCGAATCCCGGAGAAGTCGCCGATGGTGGTCGAGATATCGATACAAATGTGTCCTGCAACGGCGATATGGGGCATCTCGGGTATTTCCACCTTCCACATCGCGCGTCGATGCGCGTCGTCATGCACTCTAGCTGGACAACGTTGTCTCGGCAAAGGTAGCCTGCTGCTGAGCGACGATCCGGCAGCGATTGTCGCGTGCTGGGCATCGTTCCAGTTAGTGAAGGAGATGCACCGAGGTGTCAGAATTCCGTCTTAACCGTTTGTTCAATTCACAGTCGGGCCGTGCGCTTGACGTTGCCGTCGATCACGGATTTTTTGGCGAACCGAGCTTCATCGCCGGAATCGAAAACATGAGTTCGGTCGTGGCGACCCTCGTGCGCGCAAACCCGGATGCCGTGCAACTCACTCTCGGTCAGGCTCGCCTACTCCAGTCCATCCCTGGCAAAGCGAAGCCGTCGTTGGTACTTCGTTGCGATATTGCGAATGTCTATGGCAATCCGCTCGATACTCACGTGTTTAGCCACCATGTACCGAACGCAATCGAGGAAGCGGTTCGACTCGACGCGGTCGCAGTCTGCGTCAACCTCATTCAGCTACCCGGTCGTCCCGAGATCCGTGAGTCGTGCATCCTCTCGATTATGGCGCTGCGCGCCGAAGCGACGCGGTACGGGATGCCGCTCATGATCGAACCGCTCGTGATGCAGGAGAACAGCAAAGCGGGGGGATACATGGTCGATGGCGACACGCAGAAGATTCTGACCCTCGTGCGTCAGGCCAGAGAGCTCGGGGCAGATCTCATCAAGGCAGACCCGACCGACAATATCGACGACTATCATCTCGTCGTCGAGGTGGCAGGAGACATTCCCGTTCTTGTTCGAGGCGGCGGGCGAGTAGACGACGCAACCCTCCTCGACCGCACTGCCGCGGTTCTCGCGCAAGGGGCTTCTGGAATTGTCTATGGCCGAAACGTGATTCAGCACGACAAGCCGTATGGCATCACGCGCGCACTCATGGCCATGCTGCATGAAAATGTCAGTTCCGAAGACGCGCTCGCGATCGTAACCGGAAGTGCGTCATGATCTCTGCAGCAGTGCACGCGAAGGATGTCAACATTGCGATCGTTGGCGGGGGTCTCATGGGACGTGAGATCGCCGCAGCAATCCAACGCTGGCCCGCGCTTATCGATCATCCGGTGCGCCCGCGGCTCACCGCGGTGTGCGACATTAACCCGGACGCACTCGCTTGGTTCGACCAGATTGACACAGTCACCACCAAGGTCACCGATTACCACGAGCTCGTGAACGACGACTCGATTGATGTCATCTACATTGCCGTGCGTCACGATCTTCACGAGCAGTTGTACGTCGACACCATTAGCGCCGGTAAGAGTTTGCTTGCCGAGAAGCCGTTTGGTATCGACCGGGCGGCTTCTGAAACGATTCTCGCTGCTGCGCGCGCGCATCCAGAAAGCTTCGTTCGTTGTTCAAGCGAGATCCCGTTCTACCCGGGCGCGCAGTGGGCCATCAACTATGTGCGCTCGGGCGCTCTTGGACGCATTCTCGAGGCACGCAATTCGTTCCGCCACTCGAGTGATCTCGACGTCAACAAGCCGCTGAATTGGAAGCGACAGAACAAGTATTGCGGGAAGGCAGGAGTGATGAACGACTTGGGGCTGCACGTCTGGCACGTGCCGCTGCGACTGGGTTGGCATCCCGAACGTGTGTATGGAGTGCTGCAGAATATCGTCGCCGTACGACCGGGTTTGAGCGGAGAGCTCGAGCCGTGTGACACGTGGGACAACGCGGTCATCCACTCGTGGGCACGGCACGACGGGTGTGAATTTCCACTGACGACCGAAATGAAGCGCATCGATCCCGGCCAAAAGAACAGCTGGGAGTTCGAAGCAGTGGGTCTCGACGGCGGAGTGCGCTTTTCGACGAGTAACCCGAAGGCTGTCGACGTCTTTACCACCGCCGATATTCCGGGGATCGGCCGCGAGCAAAGCTGGCAACGAATCGAAGTCGGCAGTCAATCCATCTGGCCTACCGTCACCGGGGGGATTTTTGAGGCCGGATTCTCGGATTCAATTCTTCAAATGTGGGCGTCGTTCCTCGCCGAGCGCGAAGGAGCACTGGGAGAACGCTTCGGATGTGTGCGGCCAGAAGAAGCTGCTTTCACCCATCGCATTTTTGACGCTGCGATTCTTTCGCAACAGTCTGGCGCAGCGCAGGTTCCCTGACGGCGGGGTGCTCCTGCGACAGCGGGTAGTGGGCGCGAACGCCGATCTGCTGTCGGAATGCGCCCGCGGGACTAGTGTTCTCGAAGAGGGTGAAAGCCGAGGGTGACATGACAGAGCAGTTGCGCTCATCGTCGCGTCGTGGCACGAACCTTCCGGCGATGGGTGATTTTAACCAATCAGTGATTCTGGATGCGATTCGACGTTCACAATCGGGACTCAGCAGGGTCGAACTCGTGACCGCGACCGGGCTCTCGGCGCAAACAATTTCGAACATCTGCCGGCGTCTCCTCGACCGCGAGTTCATTCGTGAAGCGGGCAAGGAGAGCACCGGCCCCGGCAAACCGCGCACCATGCTCGTACTCAATCCTCAGGGTCGCTACGCGCTCGGTGTGCATCTCGACCCCACGGTGATGACCTTTGTCATGCTCGACCTGACGGGAACCGTTGTTTCGCGTTCTCGCCAACCGACGCCGACCGTTACCGATCCGACGCTCATAATCGACCGTATTGTTCGAGAGCTGACGAAACTCATCGACGATTCCGGGGTCGACCGAGAGCGCATCGCTGGCGTCGGTATCGCGGCCCCTGGTCCGATTGACAGCGCCCGCGGCACCGTAGTAGACCCACCTCATCTGTCGGGCTGGCACCGTGTTCCCCTACGGGATTCGTTGAGCGAAGCGATCGGACTACCTGCCCTTCTCGACAAAGACGTCACGGCATCCGCGATTGCCGAAATGTGGGCTGGGGGCGCGAGTGGCATGGGCAGCTTCGTGTTCTTTTACCTCGGAACCGGTATTGGCGCCGGACTCGTCGTTCACGATGAAGTCGTGCGCGGAAGTTCCAATAACGCGGGGGAGATCGGGCACATTGTGACGGACCCATTCGGTCCGGCCTGCTTCTGCGGCCTTCGGGGGTGCATCGCAGTGACCTGCATGCCGCAGGCACTCGTTCACGAGGCCGAGCAACTCGGTGTTCTTGACGATACAAGAATCGGAAATGACACTCGTGCTGTCGATGACCGGTTCACGCAATTGTGCGAGGCCGCGAAGGCTGGCAATACGATCGCGATGGAGATCATTGATCGCTCGGCCATTCGGCTGTCAAAGGCTGTCGCGGTGGTGGCGAACATCCTTGATGTCGACAGAGTGGTTTTCGGGGGTCCCTTTTGGTCACGATTGTCTGAGCACTATATGCGTCGGATACCTGGGGTGCTCGAGGAACTGCGGGCGGCACGAAGCATTCACCACATTACGGTTACCGGAACAGGCGTCGGCGAAGACGTCGCGGCAATAGGTGCAGCATGTCTCGTGCTCGATCGTGCCCTCACCCCTAATCCCAAGGCTCTACTCATCGCCTAGCACCCACACAGGCAGCGGTAGCGCGATCGGTGGGTTGCGTGTGCGGCGCGCCAACGGTAGGAAAATAGCGGGCGTTGCGACATTGACTTCTATATATCTATTCGATGTACTATTACCGAGAGACACTGCAGGGCGGCGATAGTTGCTCGCGTGTACCCGGGGAATTCAACCGATTGCCCAACTAACAACAGCAATGTGGAGCAAAGGAGCACCATGAAAAACAGAGCCGCAATCGCCATTTCGGTGGTCGCCATAGGAGCCCTGATTGGACTCACCGCCTGCTCATCTTCTCCGGGCACCAGCGGAGACAAGACGATCAAGGTCACCTACATCAAGACGGATGCATTTACCGCTCTTGACACCCTCTTCACGAAAGTGAAGACGGCATTCGAGACGGCCCACCCTGGGGTCACCGTTCAACTGCAGCCTGTTTCTGCAACCGACGACGACTACAAGACCAAGCTCGCGCTTTCACAGCGTTCTGCCGAGACTGCGCCGGACGTCTTCTACGAAGACACGACGAACGTGCGCTCAGACGCCGACGCCGGCTACTTGCTCAAGCTCGACAGCTACCTCGCAAAATGGAACGACTGGTCGCAGTTCACTGATGCGGCCAAGCAGGCCGGCCAGGGCGACGACGGCAAGATCTATGCGGTGTCGCTTGGTACGGACACCAGGGCGATCTGGTACAGCAAGCCCGTACTTCAGGCGGCAGGAATCGCTGTGCCGTGGCAGCCGAAGACCTGGCAAGACGTGCTCAATGCCGCCCAGAAGATTAAGGCAGCCGAGCCGGGTGTCGTGCCGTTCAACATGTATGCCGGAACAGGAACCGGCGAAGGCTCGAACATGCAGGGCTTCTACGAACTGCTGTATGGAACAGCGCTCGGCAGCGACGCTCTGTACGACTCGGCAAGTGGTAAGTGGGTCGTCGGCTCTCAAGGCTTCGTCGACTCGCTCACGTTCCTGAAGACGCTGTACGACCAGCAGCTCGCGTTGACACCAGCCGAAGCGCTCGACCCGAACATCTGGAAAAAGGTGTTCGGCGAGCTGTTTCCCAAGGGCAAACTCGGTGGAACGGTCGAAGGCTCATACACGCCATCGTTCTGGCAAAAGGGTGGTTCGTTCGAGTGGGCGGGCTACACGACTGACATGGGCGCAACGGCCTTCCCGACTCAAACCGGTCAGGCGCCTGGCGGAGTCAGCATGTCAGGCGGATGGACTCTCGCTGTGGGCGCCAAGAGCGCGAACTCGCAGCTTGCATTTGACTTCATGACGATGGCACTCAGCCGGGACAACGCTCTGGCCTACGACAACGCCAACTCGCAGATTGCCGTCAGAAAAGATGTTGCTGCTGACCCGAGTTACGTCGCGGCTAACCCGTTCGTGAAAGCGGTAACCGACCTGGTGGCGGTAACCCACTTCCGTCCGGCTACGAGCGTCTACAACCAGATTTCTGTCGAAGTTCAGAAGGCTTCAGAGGCAGTCATCACCGGTAAGATGTCGCCCCACGAGGCCGCAGCGGCGTACGACGTCGCGGTGACCGGCATCGCCACTGCGGACAAGGTCGTCAAGAAGTAACGCACCGGCGCACAACGGCACACGGCGACCACAGAACAGGAACAGACAATGGTGACGGCAGATGTGATCGCGACTACTCCGCCGTCCTCAGACCGGCGGCGGCAAGAACCTCAGGGTTCCGGCCGCCGCCCGGTCAGCAGGCTTGCCAAAGCTCTTCGGATGATTCCGCTGATTCCAGCGATCATCATCATGACAATCTTCCTGGCTGGTCCGATAATTTGGTCGTTTTACGGATCATTCACCAATGCGGCCCTGACCGGACCGAACGCAAGTCATAGTTCGTGGATCGGGTTAGATAACTACGCGAAGCTGCTGCAAGATCCGGTCTTCCCTCTCTCGCTCTGGCTCACCGTTCTCTTTACTCTTGCCTCCGCGGTAATCTCGCAGAACGTGCTCGGGTTGGGAATTGCCCTCACCATGACCCGCGCGAACAAGCGACTCGCGTCGCTCATCGGCTCGATAGTCGTCGGTGCATGGATTTTACCCGAGATCGTCGCGGCCTTCGTGTGTTACGCGTACTTCAGCAAGAACGGCACTCTGAACCAAATCTTGGCAGCGGTGGGAATGACCGGCCCGAACTGGCTGTACAGCTTTCCTATGCTCGCTGTCATTCTCGCTAACCTGTGGCGTGGCACCGCCTTCTCGCTTCTCGTGTACCAAGCGGCTCTCAATGACGTGCCTCCGGAGATCACCGAAGCAGCCATGATCGATGGTGCCAGCGGTGCCAAGCGACTCGTGTATGTGACCATCCCGATCATCCGCACGACCATCACGACCAACCTGATGCTGATCACGTTGCAGACGCTCTCGGTCTTCACGTTGATCTACGTGATGACGGCGGGTGGCCCGGGTAACGACAGCACGACGTTGCCGATTCTCGCGTACAAAGAAGCCTTCCGGTTCAGCAACATCGGCTACGGAACGGCCATTGCGACCGTTCTGCTGCTGATCGGAGCGGTCTTCTCAATCGTCTATATCCGTGCCGCCCGGCCAGCGAAGGATTAATCAATGACCGTGACTCTTACGCCGATCAAGGCTGTTCGCAAACCCAGCCCGCTGTCGCTGGCCTCGCCTCGGCGAAAAATGTCGGCAATTCTTGCCAATCTTGGACTCGTCGTCGTCGGCGTGTGTTTCGTTCTGCCGTTGACCTGGGTTCTGCTGGCCGCGTTTGACACTCGTGCGACCTACCAAACACAAATACCACGGAGTCCCTCACTCGAGAATTTCACGGCAATTCTCACTCCGGAGTTGACCTTCATCCCGCTCCTCAACAGTCTCGTGATATCCCTGGGAACGGCTGCGCTGACGGTCACCGCCGCCTTGCTCGCCGCTTATCCGTTGTCTCGCTACCAATCGCGCTTCAACAAACCTTTTATGTACACGGTTCTCTTTGGAACGAGCCTGCCCATCACCGCGATTATGGTGCCCGTCTACAGCCTGTTCGTGCAGCTCAACTTGCTTGATTCGGTACCTGGCACGGTGCTCTTCATGGCGGCTTCTTCGCTGCCCATTGCGATTTACATGACGAAGAACTTTATGGATTCGGTTCCCATCAGCCTGGAAGAGGCCGCCTGGATGGATGGCGCGTCGGCCATGCGTGCTTTGCAGTCAATCATCATCCCGCTCATGCGCCCGGGCATCGCTGTGGTCGCGATCTTTGTATTTTTTCAGGCGTGGGGAAACTTTTTTGTACCGTTCATACTCTTGTTGTCGCCGAGTAAGCAGCCGGCGTCGATCAGCATCTACACGTTCTTCGGGCAGTACGGTTCGATTGCGTATGGTCAACTCGCGGCGTATTCACTCATCTACGCGGTGCCGGTCATGGCACTCTACGTACTGGTTTCCCGCGGAATCGGCGGCTCCTTTGCACTTGCAGGAGCGGTAAAGGGATGACGCAGGTGTTTTGTCACGCGGCAGGGTTGCCGCGACGGAGTGTGCGATTGAGGGGCCACCATGCACGATAATCGACTGCTTAGCGAAGCGCGGGTTGCGCGCTTCGTCGACGAGAGGCTCATGCCGGCTGTCTATCGGCGCACCGCTCCGCTCTCGTTGGCGGCATGGGAAGTCGACGGCGAGCCTGTTGCATTTGCCATCGCTGCTGGTCAGAACTTTGAGCACTTCGATGTCGGTACGCCATGGGGTAAACCGTGGGGCACGGTGTGGTTTCGGGCGCGTGGTGACGTTCCCGCCGCGTGGGCGGAGAAGGGAACGCGAGCTGAGATTGTCATCAATCTCGGGGTATCTCCGAGCCTCCCGGGTTTTCAAGCTGAAGCGACCGCCTACGACCGCGATGGAAGAATAGTTAAGGCCATCGAGCCGCTCAATGACTATCTTCCCGTCGGTGCCGCGGGAACTCCTGTCGATATTTTCCTCGAAGCCGCCGCCAATCCAAATATCGCGGGACAGTTCAGCTTTAGCCCCACACCGCTCGGCGATATTGCGACCGCGGGCATCGGCCCGCTCTATCGGGTGGATCGGTTCGAACTCGCCCAGCTCGACATCACGGTCTGGGAACTCCTTCAAGACGTGAGGGCGCTCAGCGGACTGATGCATGAACTCCCGCTGGCGTTGCCGAGGCGCCACGACCTACTCAGAGCACTCAACGCCATGGTCGACACAGTTGACCCACACGATGTTGCAGCGACCGCCGAGGCAGGTCGGGCGGTGCTCGCCCCGGCTCTGGCCAGCCCCGCATACGCGAGCGCTCACGTACTCGCGGCTATCGGCCACGCTCACATTGACTCTGCGTGGCTGTGGCCGGTACGTGAGACGGTGCGAAAAGTTGCTCGCACATTTTCCAACGTCCTGGCGCTGATGGACGAAGACCCTGACTTTACCTTTGCGGCGTCGTCAGCTCAACAGTTTGCCTGGCTGATGCACTTCTACCCCGAGCTGTACGCGCGGGTCAAAGCGCGAGTCGCTGAGGGCCGGTTTATTCCCGTTGGCGGCATGTGGGTCGAGTCAGACACCAACATGCCTGGCGGTGAAGCGATGGCGCGACAGTTCGTTATGGGCAAGCGATTCTTCATTGATGAGCTCGGTGTCGAACCCCTCGAAGTGTGGCTGCCAGACTCCTTCGGTTACAGCGCAGCACTTCCGCAGATCGTCGTTGCGGCCGGTTCTCGATGGTTTCTGACCCAGAAAATTTCCTGGAATGAAACCAACAAGATGCCGCACCACACTTTCTGGTGGGAAGGAATCGACGGAACTCGGGTCTTCACTCACTTTCCTCCGGTCGACACCTACAGTTCGGACCTCTCGGCCCGCGAACTGGCCAAAGCGGAACGCCAATATGCCGAAAAGGGCGCAGGTACGACGTCATTGATTCCCTTCGGGTGGGGCGACGGCGGGGGCGGCCCAACTCGCGAGATGCTTGCCGCGGCCAGTCGATCTCGTAACCTCGAAGGTTCCCCGCGCACGATCCTGTCGACTCCGGAGCGGTTCTTCCGCAGCGCTCACGAGGAGTATCCAGACGCCCCCATCTGGTCAGGGGAGCTCTATCTCGAGTTCCACCGCGGAACGTACACATCGCAAGCACGAACCAAACTCGGCAACCGTCGGAGCGAGCACTTACTGCGCGAAGCCGAACTCTGGGCGACCGCGGCCACGGTACTTCGGGATGTTCCCTACCCAGGTGATGTGCTCGCGAACGCCTGGCGGATCGTTCTGCTTCAGCAGTTTCACGACATCCTTCCTGGGTCGTCGATCGCGTGGGTACACCAAGAAGCCGAACGTAACTATGACGAGTTAGCTACGCAGCTCACTGCGCAGATTGAAAAGTCGCTGCATATTCTCGCCGGAGATGGTGATGACGAGCTCGTATTTAACGCCGGTCCCTATGCTCGCGATGGTGTGCCAGGCCTCGCGGCCACTCGACGAGCGGCCGAGAGTTCACCCGCGTCGGTCACTGTCTCGGCTGAGGGTTTGGTCCTCGAAACTACACGCACGCGAATCGTCGTCGACGCGCGCGGGCTGATTGTCTCCTTGTTCGATCGTCTCGCAGGGCGGGAGGTTGTGCCGTCCGGCCAGCCTGGTAACCTCTTGCAACTCTTCCGCGACACTCCCAACCAGTGGGATGCCTGGGATATTGATGAGCACTACAAGCGTGACGGCACTGATCTGGTCGACGTGACGCTGGTGGCGAAAACGGCCGATGGTGCCGGCGTGAGGATTGAGCGTTCTTTCGGCGCTTCCTCGGTCGTCCAGGAACTGCGAGTGAATGGCGAAAATGGTGCGCTTGATATCACCGTCGCTGTCGACTGGCACGAAACGCAGAAGCTCGTGAAACTCGCCTTCCCGCTCGATGTTCTTGCCGATCGTGCCGCCTCCGAGATCCAGTTCGGACATGTGTTCCGCCCGACGCACTCGAACACGTCGTGGGATGCAGCTCGCTTCGAGACCGTCGCCCACCGGTGGGTTCATGTTGGCGAACCCGGCTACGGAGTCGCCATCGCCAACGATGCGACCTACGGTTATGACATCCGGCGTGCCAGCGAGTCTGGAACGGCTACCTCGACCGTGGTTCGGGCCTCACTATTACGCGCACCGCTCTACCCCGACCCCGAAGCTGACCAAGGGAAGCACCAGTTCTCGTTCTCTATTCTGCTCGGCGCCACGATCGCCGACGCGGTCGAGGAAGGGTACCGGCTCAATCTGCCTCTTCGCAGCGTTCGCGGTTCGGAAGCGATGACGCCATTTCTGACGACGGATAATCCGGCGATCGTGATCGAAGCCGTCAAGCTTGCGGAAGACAAGTCGGGAGACGTCATCGTGAGAATGTATGAGGCGCTCGGCTCACGCGCGAGGGGCGTGGTCACGGCAGGATTTGACTGGATGTCGGTGGCTGAGACTGACCTACTTGAGCGCACGGTGCCGCCGGTGACCGTGACCGGGCACCATAGTGATCGTGGAGTGTTGCTGACCCTGCGACCGTTCCAGATCGTGACTCTCAGATTTACCAGGTGACACAGCGATGGCCGTCACGATACCGCGGCGGAACACTCGCCCGAGGCCCGGTCGCCTGCCAACGCGCTGGTGCCTCCCAACGCGCTGCGCCTGCCAATGCGCTGGTGCTCGCCAACGCGCGCCAGACGCAGCTGTACCGTGCAGACTCCCACTTATCAGGACGCGTCCTGATAAGTGGGAGTCTGCACGGGGTAGACCCGACGGCGGCTTTTGCCATTCGCGGGGCTCAGCCCCGCGACCTGACGCCGATTTTCTCCCATGTCGGGGTGGTGGTGCGAACGGGGCGACCGGGTCGGCCGCACAAGTGGGCGACCGTCGCGCGACCGGTTCGGCCGCGGTGGGTGGCTAGCCTAGGCCGATTACCCGCTCGATAACTCTGCGCGCCGCGACCCCCTCGGGCATGGGCAGGATCGGGTAGTTGTGAACCATGCCCTGCTCCTCGTGGAAGTCGACGGACACGCCTGCAGCGCGCGCGGCATCCGCTATGCGATGCGCGTCGTGATTGAGCAGATCGCGCGTTCCGGTGAAGATCGTGAGCGTACCGAGCCCCGCGAAGTCGCCGTTGAGCGGGCTGACAATGGGGTCGTTGAGCGGCAGCTCGCCGCGGTACATCTCGAGGGCCACCGCGTTGCCGGCAATCGCCAGCCACGGATCGATTTTCGCGAGTTCAGCGACCTCTGGCGCTGAGAGGGTTGCATCGCCGAGCGGCGCAATCAACACGCTCCGGATGCCGGTGATTCCCCGATCCCGTAGCTGCATGGCTACTACGAGCGCGAGTGTACCCCCCGCTGAGTCGCCGAGAATCGTGCACGTGGCCACGTGCGCGATTGACACCATCGCCGCGGTAAGTTCGACCAGAAACGCGGTCGTGGCGGTCGCTGTACCGCGCGGGGCCAGCGGGTAGATCGGCACCGTGATCGTGGCGCCGGTAGAGCGCACGACCTCAGCGATAAAGCTCCATTGCACCGGGTCGATTTCAAAGACCCAGGAACCGCCGTGGAAGTAGATCACACGCTGGTCGGTCGCGCCGGTTTTCGGCGAGAGCACGTACACGGGGTGACCCTCGACGGTGTTCTCAACGATGGTGACTAGCCGAGACAGTCTCTTCGCGGGTGCGAACGCGGCGGGATGCGTTGCTAGTCGCTCGATCTTCGCCCTCGTCAGGACGGCCGAACCAAACTGGCGGTGCGAACCGCGAAAAAACAAGACGACCGGAACGAGCCTGCTGAGGAGACTAGCCATACCGTGAGCCTAATAGCTGCGAAATGCCACCACCGCGTTGTGGCCGCCGAAACCGAAGGAGTTGCTGAGGGCCAGCAGGGGGCCAGCCCCGAGTGCCCGCGGCGATGTGACCACGTCGAGGAGAATCTCAGGATCTTGCTCGGTGAGGTTGATCGTCGGGGGGGCGATGCGCTCGTGCAGGGCGAGGATGGTGAAGATCGCCTCGAGAGCACCGGTTCCACCCAGCAAGTGACCGGTTGCCGCTTTCGTGGCTGATATCGGGATGTTCGGCAGCAGGTCGCCGAACACGCGCAACAGTGCCTTGTATTCGGCAATGTCACCGACAGGAGTGCTCGTGGCGTGCGCGTTGATGTGCCGAACGTCAGACGTGGTCGCGCCGGCTTGTTCGAGTGCGGCCATCATCGCGCGGGCAGCGGCTGAGCCTTCCGGGTCGGGGGCGGTGATATGGAACGAGTCGCTCGTGACTGCGCCGCCAGCCAGCTCCGCGTAGATGCGGGCGCCACGAGCGATCGCGTGTTCTTCGGTTTCGAGCACGACCGTGGCTGCGCCCTCACCGAGCACGAAGCCGTCGCGGGACACATCGTATGGACGGGATGCCGTGGCCGGGTCGTCATTGCGCTTCGAGAGCGCCTGCATGGCCGCGAATGCGGCGATCGGAAGCGGGTGCACGACTGCCTCGGTACCGCCAGCGATCACGACATCTGCGATCCCCCGCTGGAGGTGGTCATATGCGTTTGCGATCGCTTCGGTGCTTGAGGCGCAGGCCGAGACGTCGGTGCGCGCGTATGCGCGCGACGGGATCGACATGCTGATGGCTGCCGCTGCGGCGTTCGGCATGAGCATGGGGATGGTCATCGGGAGCACGCGACGCGGGCCCTTTTCCTTGAGGGTGTCCCACGCATCCAGCAGCGTCCAGAGGCCGCCGATGCCGGTCGAGTAGTCGACGCCGACACGCACGGGGTCGACATCGGGGGATCCGGCATCCGCCCACGCTTCTCGCGCCGAGATGAGCGCGAACTGACTCGACGGATCCAGTCGCTTGTATTCGATGCGCTCAAGCACATCTTCGGCACGCACCTTCGCCTCCCCGGCGAACCTAATCGGGAGGTCGTACTTCTCTACCCAATCGTGCGTGAGCGTGCGGATTCCGGATTCACCAGCGAGCAGAGCTTTCCAAGAATCCTGGGCTGTGCCGCCGAGAGGCGAGGTGGCACCAATACCGGTAACAACGATTTTTTTGGTCATGACAACTTTCCTGTGGAACGAAAACGCTCGCGAAGCTGGCCAGCCGGAACGAGTTGCGACTGGCCAGCCGCGGATGCGGGGACTAGCCCTGTGCGCCGGTGATGAAACTCACTGCGTCCCCGACGGTCTTAAGGTTTTTGACCTCTTCGTCGGGAATTTTGACGTCGAATTTCTCTTCAGCGTTGACGACAATGGTCATCATCGAGATGGAATCGATATCCAGGTCGTCGGTGAAGGACTTGTCCAACTCGACGCTGTCGGTAGCGATGCCAGTCTCATCGTTGATGAGCTCGGCCAGGCCGGCCAGAACTTCTTCGGTGGACAGTGCCATTGTGTTTTCTCCTTGGGGGTGTGTATGACCGTTAGCTAGTTTAGGGAAGAACGACCACTTGCGCGCCGAAGACGAGTCCAGCGCCGAAGCCGATCTGCAGAGCAAGTCCGCCGCTGAGCTCGGGGTGGTCCTGCAGTAGTCGGTGAGTGGCGAGCGGGATAGAGGCAGCCGAGGTGTTACCGGTCGTCGCGATGTCGCGAGCGATGAGCACAGAATCGGGCAGCTTGAGCAGTTTGGCGAACTCGTCGATAATGCGCATGTTGGCTTGGTGCGGGATGAACGCGGCGAGATCGTTTACGGTGACACCGGCTACGTCGAGCGCCTGCTTGGCGACCTTCGCCATATCCCAGACCGCCCAGCGGAAAACCACTTGGCCGTCCTGACGCAGGGTTGGCCACGCGGCCGCGCCGTCACGGTAGTCGATGAGGGTCGCGTTCATGCCCACCGCATCCGCTTTGGAGCCGTCAGAACCCCAGACTGGAGCCGCGATGCCGGGAAAATCACTGGGGCCAATGACCACGGCACCCGCACCGTCACCGAGCAGAAACGATATTGAGCGATCGGTGGGATCAACGATGTCTGAGAGCTTCTCCGCGCCAATCACGAGGGCATAGTGCGCAGCACCCGACCGGATGAGCGCATCCGCTTGCGTCACGCCGTAGCTGAACCCGGCGCATGCGGCATTCGCGTCGTAGGCCGCAGCGGGGTTAGCTCCGACCCGATCCGCGACGACCGCGGCCATCGACGGGGTCTGCTGCACATTGCTGATCGTGGCGATGATCACGAGGTCGATCTGGTGCGCTGGTACACCGGACTTGTCGATCGCTTCCCGGGCGGCATCCGTTGCGAGGTCAACGGCGAGGACTGTTGCCGACCCCCGCGTGCGCGTGACAATACCCGTGCGTTGCTGGATCCACTCGTCACTCGAGTCGATCGGACCGACGAGGTCATCGTTTGTCACTACCAGGTCACCGCGTGCGGCCCCATAGCTGTAGATGCGGGTGAACTCGACGCCGTGTGACTGCGTGAGGGTCGGGTGGGTCATGAGTTCCCATCAATTAGATCGAATGCTGCTTGCAGGTCGTCTGGCGTCTTGATAGCGACGGTCGGGATGCCTTTCAACCCGCGCTTGGTGAGTCCGACGAGCGCGCCGGCCGGTGCGAGTTCGATGACGCCGGTCACGCCGGCAGTGGCGAACGCGTCCATCGCTTTGTCCCACCGTACCGGCGAAGAAACCTGTCCGACCATGAGGCTCACGAATTCGACTCCGGTCGAGACGATTCTGCCGTCCCGATTAGTCCAGATCGGCATGCTCGGGTCATGCGCGTCCAGCCCAACCGCACAGGCGCGGAGGCGGTCGACTGCCGGCTGCATGTATCGGGTGTGGAAAGCACCAGCGACCTGCAACGGAATCACGCGGGTGCCGGTAACCGGGATCGCCTGAAGTGCCGCGAGGCCGTCAAGTGCCCCGGCGACCACGATCTGGCCACCGCCGTTGAAGTTGGCAGGCTGGAGGCCGAGTTCTTCGAGGCGGGCCAGAAGTTCGGCTTCGTCGCCACCGATTACGGCACTCATACCGGTGGGCGTGATGGCCGCTGCTGCCGCCATAGCGTGACCGCGTTCACGAACGAAGGTCATCGCATCCGTTTCAGAGAGGATGCCCGCGACGACTGCCGCCGTGATCTCGCCGACCGAGTGCCCGGCTACGCCGCCAATCTTGGCGCGGCGGCCGTCAGCCAGTAACGCGTCGGCGGTGAGGATGCCCGCTGCGACGATGAGCGGCTGTGCGACGGCCGTATCGCGGATGGTCTCTGCGTCAGAGGCGGTGCCGTGCGTGATGAGGTCGATGCCAACGGCATCAGAGATTTCGGTGAGCTGGTCACGAAAACGCTCCTCGGTGAGCCAGGGGTCAAGAAATCCGGGGGTTTGGGAGCCCTGTCCTGGGGCGACAACAACAATCACTTACTTAGTTTGCCGGTCCTCTTGATCTTCGGGCGACAGGAAGCGCACGAAGAAACCCAGAAACCTTTGGCGCGGATCTCCAATCGATGATATACATGACACGACATTGAGTGATACAACATAGAAAGTCGAGACTGTGGTGAATTCCATAGTGAAAGTGTCAGTGCTCAGCACGGGACGCGTGCAGATTCGCCCCGAGCACGTGGAGACTCACCACACACCGATGGCCTGGTGGCTGCTGACGTCGCGGGTCTGGACCGCGCCGCGACCGATCAACGTGTATGTGATCGAGCACACCGACGGTCTTCTGCTCTTCGATACCGGCCAGGATCGACGGTCGGTTACGGATAGCAACTATTTTCCGCCTGGCATTGTCGGGTGGCTCTACAGCCGTCTGGCCCGTTTCACGATTCATGCCGAAGAAACCCTGACCGAAGGCCTGCGTCGACTCGGATACCTCCCCGACCGCGTAACCAGGGTCGCTCTCTCGCACCTGCATCAGGATCACATTGGTGGGTTAGCGGAGTTACCGAATGCCACGGTCATGGTTGACGCCGCCGAATGGGCCGAGCTTGATTCGTCGCTGGCCGAAGTCAAGGGATACCTCACCAAGCACATCAGGCTGACCGGGGTGCAGTGGGAACTGGTGACCCCAACGACCGTCGACGACGAGTCGGTTGCCCCGTTCACTCACGCCCATGACATCTTCGGAGATGGGAGCTGTCTGCTGCTGCCGACTCCTGGCCACACCCCGGGGTCATTATCGCTGCTGGTGCGACGGAACGACGCACCTGACCTGCTGCTTGTCGGCGACCTCACTTACGACGTCGATCTGCTGGCTAACGAGCGGGTACCGGGCGTGGGCGATGCTCGCACGCTCACTCGATCGACGCGGATGGTGCTCGAACTGCAGGACCGGATTCCTGGACTGGTGTTTCTCGCCGCGCACGATCCTGCCGCCGCGCGAATGCTCGCCGAGGCGAATGAGTCCGTCGCCGGCCGATGAGGCGCGCCGAGCAGATCCGTTATCTTGTCCTCGCCGTTCAGCGGGAGGGCAATCGTCAACTCACGTCTGGGCTCAAGCCGCTCGGTGTGACTCCGGCGCAATCTGAAGTGTTGCGCATTCTCGGCGAACACGCCCCCATGACGCTGACGGCGCTCGGACGGATGCTCGTGTGCGAGAGCGGCAGCAATCCCAGCAGGTTGGTGGACAAGCTCGTCGACGCCCGGCTTGTGAATCGTGTCGCCGATGACCAGGATCGGCGTCAGGTGAGCTTGACCCTGACCGCTCACGGCCGTAGCCGAGAGCGAGCCGTAAACGTGATTGAGAACGTCGTGTACTCCGAACTCGAATCAACATTTGACCGTGTCGACGTCGACGGCCTCATCGGCTACCTCGAATTGCTCGTGCATGGCCGGTCAGCCGGCCGTGCACTCGCGGAACGCATTGCAGCCGAATCGATTTCCGCACCGATCTAGTGCGTGCGGGCCGCTTCCGGCTCGGCAATTGAGCCGAGGATGAGCGCCGCCTGCAAAATGAGCGCCTCGCGGGCCCCGGTGGCATCCCAACCGATTACGTCGCTCACCCGTTTGAGGCGATAACGCACCGTATTGGGGTGCACGAATAACTCGCGCGCCGTCGCCTCAAGCGAACGGCCGTTGTCGAGGTAACACCACAGAGTTGCGAGCAGATCGGTCGAGTGAGCCTTCAGCGGACGGTAGATCTTATTGATCAGGGTCGAGCGGGCCAGCGGATCTCCGGCAAACGCGCGCTCGGGCAGTAAATCATCGGCGAGCATCGGCCGCGGAGCGTTTCGCCATGCTCGGGCGACAGCGAAGCCCGCGAGGGCGGCTTTGGCACTCTTGGATGCGTCGACGAGCGTCGGTACTTCGTGGCCAAGCACAAGGTGGCCAGTCCCGAATCCCGGCTCAAGCTGCCCGGCGATCTCCAGAAACGGTAGCGGTTTGGTGGCTCCCGAATCCTCAGCGGGATGCGGCTGCGCTCGACCGATCACGAGCACGAGCCGCGAACCCTGTACCCCGATCAGCACGTCGGCGTCGAGGTGGCGCGCAGTACGGCGCAGTTGGTCAACATCGAGCATTTTGGGTGCGGTTCCCACGAGCACGCAGACCTCGCCGTGGCCGTTCCAGCCCAGAGCGGCTATGCGCGATGGCAGTTCATTGTCGTACTCACCGCTCAGTATGGAGTCGACGACGAGCGCCTCGAGCCGGGCATCCCACAGGCCGCGCGCCTCGGCCGCTCTCGCGTAGACATCCGCTGCTGCGAACGCGATCTCACGTGAGTAGAGCAGAATCGCCTCGCGGATTCCTTCGTCCCGCCCTTTGACACGCTCCTCGACCACCTCGACGGTGACCCGAATGAGTTGCAGCGTCTGTTGCAGCGACACCGAGCGAAGGAGTTCGCGCGGTGCTGCGCCGAACACATCCGCGGCGATCCATGGGGTAGAAGTGGGGTCGTCGAACCAGGAGATGAAGCTCGTGATACCCGCTTGGGCAACCAGACCGACCGCTGACCTCCGACCCGGAGGCATGTCGCCGTACCAGGGCAGAGTGTCATCAAGGCGTTGGAGCGTCGCCGTCGCAAGCTCGCCCGATATGCTGCGAAGCCAGACGAGCGTCTGCTCTTTGGTCTTGAGCACTGGTGGTTAGTTCTCCCCGCCGAGCGACCCCGATGTTCCGGCCGTCACGTCGTGCAGCCGGTACTTCTCGATTGCCTGCGCGGGAACGCTGGCGTCGAGTTCTCCGCGCTTCACGAGCGCTTCCAGTGCGCGTACGACCATTGATGGCCCATCGATCTTGAAGAAGCGACGTGCAGCTGCCCGAGTATCGGAGAAACCGAAGTTGTCGGCGCCGAGCGTTGAGTAATCACCGGGAACAAACTGGCGAATTTGGTCGGGCACCGCGTGCATGAAGTCTGAGACCGCAATGAACGGGCCGTCACTCCCGGATAGCTTCTGCGTAAGATACGGAACGCGCGCTGGCTCGTTCGGGTAGAGGAAATTGTGTTCCTCGGCAGCAAGGCCGTCGCGGCGCAGCTCGGTCCACGAGGTCACCGACCAGACATCGGCGGCCACATTCCAGTCCTGGGCGAGCAACTGCTGAGCTTCAAGGGCCCACGGCACTCCGACGCCCGACGCGAGTAACTGGGCGCGCGGTCCGAGGTTGTGCGCGGCAGACAAATGATAGATGCCCCTCACGACTCCATCGACGTCAAGATTCTCCGGCTCGACCGGTTGAACGATCGGCTCGTTGTAGACCGTGATGTAGTACATGACATTCGGATCGGGGTGCTGCCCCCCATACATCCGCTCGATGCCAGTGCGCACGATGTGGCCGATCTCATACCCGTAGGCGGGGTCGTACGCCACAACGGATGGGTTAGTGGAGGCGATGAGGTGCGAGTGGCCATCAGCGTGCTGTAGGCCCTCGCCGGTGAGTGTCGTGCGGCCAGCGGTTGCACCGATGATGAACCCGCGAGCCATTTGGTCGCCGGCTGCCCACATGGCGTCGCCGGTGCGCTGGAAGCCGAACATCGAGTAGAAGACGTAGATCGGAATGAGCGCTTCGCCGTGCGTTGCATATGACGTGCCTGCCGCAGTGAACGCGGCGAACGCACCAGCCTCATTGATACCCACGTGAATGATCTGGCCCTGCGGGCTCTCCTTGTAGGCGAGCAATTGCTCGCGGTCGACGGAGGTGTAGTGCTGGCCGGCTGGGTTGTAAATCTTGGCGGTGGGGAAGTACGCGTCCATGCCGAACGTGCGAGCCTCATCCGGGATCACCGGCACGATACGGTGGCCGAAGTCCGGCGCCTTCAACAGGTCTTTGAGGAGGCGAGCGAAGGCCATGGTGGTGGCGATTTCCTGCTTACCAGAGCCCTTCTTCGCGATGTCGTAGGCCGATTCGTCCGGTATCGAGATCGGAGTGAATCGTGAGCGACGCTCGGGCAGGTAGCCGCCCAGATCGCGGCGACGCTCCTGGAGATACTGGATCGCCTCGTCGTTCTCACCGGGGTGATAGAAAGGCGGCTGGTACGGATTCGCCTCGAGCACCGCATCTGTGATCGGGATGTGCATGGCGTCGCGAAACGTCTTGAGATTGTCGAGCGTGAGCTTCTTCATTTGGTGGGTCGCATTGCGGCCCTCAAACGACGGACCGAGTCCGTAGCCCTTGACCGTTTTCGCGAGGATAACGGTGGGCTGGCCTTTGTGTTCCGATGCTGCCTTGAACGCCGCATAGACCTTGCGGTAGTCGTGCCCGCCGCGCTTGAGCCCCCAGAGTTGGTCGTCGGTATAGTCCTTGACCATCTCGAGCGTGCGCGGGTCACGTCCGAAGAAATTCTCGCGCACGTACGCACCAGACTCGGCCTTGTAGGTCTGATAGTCGCCGTCGGGCGTGCGGTTCATCAGGTCGCGCAGTGCACCCTCGGTATCGTTCGCCAGCAGGTCATCCCACTCGCGACCCCACACCACTTTAATGACGTTCCATCCGGCACCGCGGAAGAAACTTTCGAGTTCCTGGATGATCTTGCCGTTGCCGCGCACTGGTCCGTCGAGGCGCTGCAGGTTGCAGTTAATAACGAAGTTGAGGTTATCGAGTCCGTCGTTGGCGGCGAGTTGAAGCGCACCGCGGCTCTCGACCTCGTCCATTTCGCCGTCGCCCAGAAACGCCCAGACTTGTTGGTCGCTCGCATCCGTGATTCCGCGGTTAGTGAGGTAGTGGTTCGACTGAGCCTGATAGATCGCGTTGATCGGTCCGAGACCCATTGACACGGTCGGAAACTGCCAGAAGTCTTTCATCAGGCGGGGGTGCGGGTAGCTTGAGAGCCCGCCAGTCGGGTGTGACTTCTCTTGGCGGAATCCGTCGAGTTGGTCGGCGCTCAGGCGTCCTTCGAGGTAGGCGCGGGCGTACATCCCTGGCGAGGCATGGCCTTGGTAGTACACCTGATCGCCACCGGAGGCGTGATCTTGTCCCCGGAAAAACCAGTTGTGGCCGACCTCATAGAGGGCAGCGGACGACGCGTAGGTCGAGATGTGGCCGCCGACACCGATTCCGGGCCGCTGTGCGCGGTGCACCGTGATTGCTGCGTTCCAGCGGATCCAGGCGCGGTACTTACGCTCGAGCTCTTCATTACCGGGGAACGCCGGCTCATTTTCGGGCGCGATGGTGTTGATGTAGTCCGTTGTCGGCACCATCGGCACCCCGAGGTGCAGCTCTTTGGATCGCTTGAGCAGGCTGAGGATGATCTCCCGACCGCGCTCATGCCCCCGTGACGCGACGAGTGCATCAAGGGAGTCCTGCCATTCGGCGGTCTCTTCCGGATCCTGATCGGAGTGGGTGACCGAGTATGGATCCTGGTCGTTTACGGACAACGGTGACCTCTTCCTGCATGTAGACAGATCCTGTCCAGCCTTGCACGACCGTCCGGGTAGGACGTCGTCGTGTGCCTCATACGATATCTAATTCTAGTTGTGCGATTCCTCATGCTCGCGCGCGGGCGTATGATTGCACCTCGTGTTTGCCTGACGCAAGGCCAGGCACGAAAGGACGCACCAGCATGGCTCTGGAGAACGACACCCAGGCACCCGATTTCGAGCTTGCTAACCAGTTTGGCGAGCACATCCGTCTCGCTGAGTTCCGAGGCAAGAAGCCTGTTGCTCTCGTGTTCTTCCCGCTGGCTTTTTCGAGCACCTGCACGACGGAGCTGTGCGCCCTGCGCGACAACCTGTCGCTGTTTGAGCACGCCGGTGTCGAGTTGATCGGAATTTCCGTCGACTCCAAGGCCACCCTGCGCGCCTGGGCCGAGCAAGAGCACTATGACTTCACCCTTCTCGCGGACTTCTGGCCACACGGCGACGTGGCGAAAGACTACGGCGTCTTTTTGCAGGAGAAGGGCTATGCCAATCGTGCGACCTTCATGATCGACATTCAGGGGTACATCCGCGCGAGCTTGATCACCGCTCCCGGCCAGCCTCGCTCGATTGCCGAATACCAGGAAGCGCTGCAGGAAATTCTTCCCGCGCACGTGTAGCGATGACCTCGGCGGAGCGCGGGGGATGTGCTCAAGTGAGGATATTTACCGCGCGCGAAATCACCAATGCGAGCAGCACGAAACCGGTCATCGACTGGTACCCCATGAAGAGCTTCGCGCGAATCGTCATCGGCATGACGTCGGTAGGGCTGAAGGCCATCATGTTGGTGAGCGAGAAGTACGCGTAGTCACCAAAGGCGGGCTTCCAGCCGATGTTGCCCGGCGCCCCGTCTTCTTGCGGGAAACGAAAATCCATTGGCACGTCGTCTCGCAGATCGGCTGTGCGGCGAGCAATCGGACCGCCGCGGTCGAGTTCCCAAAACACGAGCGCGAAGGCGATGACGTTGGTCACCCACACTTGAAGTGCTGTGACGAGCACCTCCGGCCCTTTCACTTGCCCGTTCAATAGCAGTGCGAGAGTGAAGACGAGAGTCACCTGATTCACGGCGGTCAGCAGCATGGCGATACTGATCGACAGCCACCGCGACCAGGTCGTCTCACGCGAGAGCCGATGCGGGTTGAGGAT
>JANXVG010000080.1 GCA_025351795.1 Salinibacterium sp.
AGCGTCGTGACACCGAGGATCTGCGTCTCGCCACGCTGGAAGATCGCCGAACCGTGAACGCGCGGGATGACCTGCACCTCAGCGTCGAGTGCGCGAATGTCGCTCAAGCCACGTCCGTCAATGCGGATGCCCTCGGTGAGCACGCGGGTGCGCATGACCTTTTTACTCACCGACTTGTATGCTGCCGAGACCTCGCTGTTGGCAGCCGCAGGCAGGCGCTCGGCCTCGACCTCGGCAGCGATATGACCCTTGACGCGATCTTTGAGCTTGTCGTCAGCGTCTTGGCGCTCGACCTTGTCCGCGATCTGGTAGACACCCTTGAGGTCGTCGTACGCGAGCGCTGCGACTGCGTCGTAGGTGCCCGGCTGGTAGGGCGGGAACAGCGGGAAGTCCTGGATGGGCTTGGCCGCGAGTGCCGCAACGTCGAGCTGCGCCTTGATGAGTTGCTTGAGGAATGGCTTAGACGCCTCGAGTCCTTGAGCAACAACGGACTCATCCGGCTTGGTTGCACCGGCCTTGATGAGCTCCCAGCTGCCTTCGGTGGCTTCGGCTTCGACCATCATGATCGCGACGTCTTCGTTACCGTCGGCGTCGGTTACCAGACGGCCAGCAACGGTCAGGTCGAAGACTGCCTCTTCGAGCTGGCTGTACTTCGGGAACGCGATCCACTGGTCTTCCCGGCCTGCACCCGACATAAGTGCGAGGCGGATGCCGCCGACCGGCCCGTAGAACGGCAAGCCGGAGATCTGTGTCGAGAGCGATGCCGCGTTGATGGCCAGCGCATCGTAGAACTCATCCGGAGCGATGCTGAGAACGGTGATAACGATCTGCACCTCATTGCGCAGGCCTTCGACAAACGTCGGGCGCAGCGGACGGTCGATGAGACGGCAGACCAGAATCGCCTCCGTCGACGGGCGGCCTTCGCGGCGGAAGAACGAACCCGGGATCTTGCCCGCAGCGTACGAGCGCTCTTCGACGTCCACCGTGAGGGGGAAAAAGTCGAAGCCGTCGCGCGGGTGCTTTCCGGCGCTGGTCGCGCTCAGAATCATGGTGTCTTCGTCGAGGTACGCCGCGACCGCGCCTTGAGCTTGCTGCGCGAGACGACCGGTTTCGAACCGGACGGTGCGCGTGCCGAACTTGCCATTATCGAGAATGGCTTCGGCAAATTTGATTTCTGGACCCTCCATAGGGTTTTTCTCCTCTTTGTCGCATTGCATATTTTTGCCACAATGGCATGTGCCACGGTGGCATTCGCCACACTGGCGATCTCGCACCCAGATGGGGCACGATTGTGTCGCGCAACGAGAGCGGGCAGGAGGACGCGTGCGTACGCGCGCTAGTCCAGGTGCCGTCAATCAGCACACCGTGGGGCGCATGTCTGGCCAACAGTAGAAAAACTCCGAGGTGGGCGATAGGTATGCCCAGCCGGAAATTCACCACCGGTGACCAGCTTCTTACCAGAAGCTCGAATATTGCAATTCACAGCCTATCAGCACGGCGTGTCGCGAACCACTGTGACGCGACTAGCCGTTGGTGAACGGGCCGATCGGCGACGACGAACAGACCAGCGGCGGGCGACGGCCCGCACGCCATAGCGTGCTGTCGCACGCACGAAGGCCGAGCGCCGGTCGAATGGATCGCGCACAGCGAGCACCCGCGAGCACCCGCTTGCGAGGTTTCGTGGTTACGCCGCGTGCACCGCACGACTCCGTTCAGTGCCGACGGACATGTCGCCTACCTACTTCCCGCGGCGATGCCCTTCTCGAGCGCGAGGGTCTTGTCGAGCAACGCACCGATGGCGGCATCCTGTGCCTTGAGGTGTTCCTGAATTTTTTTGGCTTCTTCGAGGATCGCGGTGGCATCTGCGTAGGTGGCGGCGGAGCGCTCATCTGAAGCCGCCGCCTGAATATTTTGGCCGACAATGATCACAGGCAACAGCACCAACTGCAAAAATGTCTGCGCGATCCAGGCAATGATGATGATTGCGCTGCCACTCAAGATTGCCGCTGGCAAACTCACCAACGTGATCAGCGTGAACGCGTAGGCGCACCACATGGTGCCAACTGAGGTAGTGATTCCGAGCCCGATTTTGCGGTTGAAGCGTGTGATGGCCGAGCCATCGGTCAACTTCTTCACGGTCTTGTGCACGGTGGGCGCACCCTCGGTAGTGCGTTCTGCAACTCGTTCGTGTTGCACATACTTGTAGGTTTCGGTCACTGTCGGTTCTCCTCGGTTCGATTCGGTGAGGCAAGAATAGGGCAGATGACGCGGAAGTTATCGCAGAGCAGGGCGACCTCGCAGGCTCCGCACGCAGTGGAACGGCCGGAGATCATCTTCGGAAGTGGAGCACGGCGCAAGCTCTGCGGAAGCTCTGCGGAAGTCAATCGTCGGCCACTCGGCCGCTCGGCCGCCGGGGTCGCCGGGGTCGCCGACTTTCCCGAACGGTGCGGAATCCACGCCAGCTGCAGGCAAAACGTGTCGACACAGAATTTCTTCTACGGCGCGGCCGACACGGTGTAGCCGCACAGGCCGGTCGCGCCCACCCCCGGCGCGAACATGACGCCTTCGAAGGTCTTGATCGCCCGCTCGAATCCCGAGTGCTCCATTCGGTCGAACGCTGCGGCCCGGCTCCGGGCTCCGGGGAACGAAGGCCAGCCCCAGCCACCGACAGGAGCGCGCGATCACCCTGACGGCGATGCGCGGCGACCCGTTCGCTGGCAGCCCGCGCTCGATGGTCGCACGGGGTGAGGGCAATATGCACCATGCCTGGGAGGGCTGCGCTCCCAATCCAAGCCTCCTCCGTCCAATTCGACGGAGAACGGCGCACGGTCACAGCAGCCGACTCGGTTGCGCAGGGATTCGTGCCGTAGTCTCCGTCGAATTAGACATAGGGAGGGAACGGAGGGAAGGGGAGGGAAGGGGAGGGGAGGGAAGGGAAGGGAAGGGGACGGGGAGCGCTGGGGCGCAGGTGAGGGGTCGGTGCTACGGCGAAACCGCGGCCGCGGGCGCTATCAGGGAGGCATCACGAGCGGCGACCAGCGACACGTGGGTCGGGGCATCCGGAACGTGCGCCGGCCGTCCCACCGCGAACTCGGTGCGCAGCACAGGAACGACCTCCTCGCCGAGGATGTCGAGCTGCTCGAGCACCGTCTTCAGGGGCAACCCAGCATGGTCCATCAGAAACAGCTGGCGCTGATAGTCGCCGAAGTGCTCGCGCATTGCGGCATAGCGGTCGATGACCTCCTGCGGGCTGCCGACCGTGAGCGGAGTCTGCTCAGTGAAGTCTTCCATCGTCGGGCCGTGCCCATAGACCGGTGCATTGTCGAAGTATGGGCGGAATTCTGCGACGGCATCCTGCGATTTCGCCCGCATGAAAGCTTGGCCGCCGAGGCCCACAATCGCCTGATCGGCGCTGCCGTGCCCATAATGCTCGAAGCGCTCACGGTAGTAACCGACGAGCTTCATGTAGTGCTCTTTCGGCCAGAAGATGTTGTTCGCGAAGAAGCCGTCGCCGTAGTAGGCGGCCTGCTCGGCGATCTCGGGAGAGCGGATGCTGCCGTGCCACACGAAGGGAGGGACGCCGTCGAGCGGGCGCGGCGTCGATTGGAACCCCTGCAGTGGCGTGCGGTACGTGCCCTGCCAGTCCACATATTCCTCAGTCCAGAGGCGGCGCAGCAGCGCATAATTTTCGACAGCAAGCGGGATGCCGTCACGAATGTCTTTGCCAAACCATGGGTATACCGGCCCGGTGTTGCCGCGCCCCATCATGAGGTCGACCCGTCCGTCGGCCAGGTGCTGCAGCATCGCGTAGTCTTCGGCGATCTTCACAGGGTCGTTCGTGGTGATCAGGGTCGTGGAGGTCGAGAGGATGAGCGACGAGGTCTGCGCGGCGATGTAGGCGAGCAAGGTGGTCGGGCTCGATGACACGAACGGAGGATTGTGGTGCTCCCCCAGTGCGAACACATCCAGCCCGACTTCCTCGGCCTTCTTCGCGATGGTCACGAGCGCGGCGATGCGCTCACCTTCGCTGGGCGTCGACCCATCAGTCGGGTCGGTTGTGACATCGCTGACGGTGAAGATTCCGAACTGCATGGTGTGTCCGTTTCTATACGTCTGCATCAATCAGAATGCCCAACCACGCAAGCTGAGGCGCTATTCCCGCCCCGAAATGAGCCGAACGCGCCTCACCGAGGAGTTCGGGCGAAGAATCCACGCACGGCGAAGAAGACCAGCACGGCAACGACGGCCACAATGATGAGCTTCACTAAGAAGTAGATGAGGCTGAAGACCACGCCGACCAGCCACCACGCGATCACGATGGCTACGATCACGCCGATGATGGTTGCGATGGACGCTCTGGTCATGGTTCGAGCTTAAGACAACTTCCGGGTCAGCCCGATCAACAGGTCGACGCGATACCCCTGCCGCGTCTCTACGACGGTGCAGGGAATGCGGGATTGACGTCCAGCGTTCTCGAGGCGCGCGACCGCTTCGAGGGCGACCGCTTCGAGACCGCGCGGGATGTAGCCGACGACTCCGGTCATCCGGCTGTCGCTGAACAGTCGAACTGCCACGGGAGCGTCGGTGCGCTCCTCCTCGACGGTTCGCTTGGAGATGAAGGCCTCCACATCACCGGTGCCGGTGCGCTTCAGTTCGTCCTGGCAGGGATCGCTGCCAGCCAGCCGCATTGTCACCCGTTTGTTCGTCGGGATCAGGTCGTACGAGTACTGCCTATACGAGCCGCTGCCGGCATCCGATTTCGGATAGCCGTCGAAGGATTTCACGTGCCAACACTACAAGCGCCTCACTATGCACCCAGAGAGGTGACCGTGCTGCCTGCCTTTCGGCACACGTACCGGGCGACAGTGGCGAGCGAGTGGTTTCTGGGAGCGCCCCTCGCACCAGGAACCGATGACGACATTGACCGACATTGAGAAGAAAGAAAACGGGCCGCCACCCGAAGGAGACGGCCCATTCGTCACGTGTGACGCGGTCTATGACTAGCGGCGCAACCCCAGTCGCTCGATGAGCGTGCGGTACCGGTTGATGTCGACATCCTGCAGGTAACCCAACAGACGGCGACGCTGGCCGACGAGCAGCAGCAGGCCACGACGCGAGTGGTGATCGTGCTTGTGCTCTTTGAGGTGCTCGGTCAGGTCTTTAATACGGTGCGTGAGCATCGCCACCTGGACCTCGGGGGATCCGGTGTCACCTGGGTGGGTAGCGTACTCGTCGATGATCGCCTTCTTGACTTCGGCTTCAAGAGCCATAGGAAGTGATCCCCTTTCTCCTCGTTGCGCGGCGCCCAGCACAGGATGCGTGAGCTCTATTTATCCGCGGCCGTCAGACGGCAACCTCCCGAGTTTAGCAGAGCGGATGACATGACGACCCCACACCGATCGCACCTCGACCCGCGCATTCGGCACTCGGCGACTAAGACGCCCGAACGTCTTCCCCCGTCGCCGAGTGCTATCCGCCCCCCTATGCGTTGATGATGACCTTTAAGGCCTTCGTCTCTGCTGCCCGCCCGAAGACGTCGTACGCCTCAATGATGTCGTCAAGGGCGAAGGTATGGCTGATGAATGCGTCGGAAACGATCTTCTTCTGCGCAACCAGCTTCAGCAGGGTGCCAAGAGTATTCGTATTGACAAGGCCCATACTGATGGTCACGTTCGAGATCCAGAGATCCTGTAGCGCGAGTTCGACGGGGCGCCCGTGAACGCCCACGTTGGCGACGTGACCGGCGGGACGCACGATCTGCGTGCACATCGTGAAAGTCTCTGGGATTCCGACCGCTTCGATCGCGACGTCGACACCGAGCCCGTCCGTCAAGGCGAGCACTTGAGCCTTCCAATCCGCATCACTCGAGTTGACTGCATCCGTCGCTCCGAACAGCTTTGCTTGCTTGATTCGGTTGGCGTCAAGGTCGATAGAGATGATGCGAGACGGGCCGTATAGCCCCGCCGTAGCGATTGCCGCCAGTCCGACGGGGCCAGCGCCGATGACTGCGACGACGTCGCCGGCCTTGACTTGGCCATACTTGACGCCGATCTCGTGACCGGTCGGCAGAATGTCGCTCAAAAGTGTTCCCTGCTGGGGTGTGACTTCTTTCGGTAACAAATAGACCGATGTCTCGGCGTACGGCACTCGCACAAACTCGGCTTGAGTGCCGTCAATGAGATGCCCGAAGATCCACCCGATGCCAGACGCCCCTTCTTCGCCGAGGCAGTGCGAGAACACGCCTTGCTTGCAAAAGTCGCAATGCCCACAGGCGGAGATGCAGGAGATGATGACCTGATCGCCGATCTTTAGGCTCGTCACGGCAGAGCCGACTTCGGTGATGGTACCCACACCCTCATGGCCCAGGATGCGGCCGGGCGTCACCGCAGGCACATCGCCCTTCAGAATATGTAGGTCGGTGCCACAGATGGTCGTCGAGACAATCTTGACGATCACGTCGGTGGGTTGAGAGATGGTCGGGTTCGGAACTTCTTCCCATGCCTTCTGGCCCGGACCCTTGTAGACGAGTGCCTTCATTGGATACCCCTTCGTTCTCGACGATTGATGCAGTGTCGTAATGTGTACCCCCAGCTTCGCGCCGCACCGCCACCCGCACTAGGGGCTTTAGTCCCCCGCAGGTGAGTCATGAGCGGATGCCGGGACGGGTGCAGACGAGCCGGCAGCATGGTGGAGGAGGCCTCCGGTGCTATCCCTGAAAGGTCGGGAGCCCGGAAGCCACGCTGGAAACGGGGCCAGCAGCGCCAGCCCCGATAAGCCCACACGCTGCGAAGCCGGCCCAGCTACAAGAGTCACGGTGGCCAACTGCGACGCACCGGTCGAGGTCGTGAACGTCACCGAAACCGAATCACCCGGCTGATGCGCCGTGATGAGCGCACTCAGCGAATCGCGTGTCGTCATCGGCCAGCCGTTGATGACATGGTTGTTGGTGAGGATCGTTACCACGCCGACCTTCTGAGCATCCGTTGCCTGGGTAGCGCTCGTCGCCGTTGTTGCCTGCTGGCAGACGCCCGGTCTCGAGTGGTAAATCGGCGCGGGTGCTCAGTCGGCACCTGAGCCGGCTCGGCTGGAGTTCGTTCGGCTGGTACCTGCGCGGGGTTGTTGAACTCATCCATCGTCTTCTCCTTACCGCCAGTGTCCCTGCGGTAGTGATCATCAGACGCCTCGTGCCTAGGAGAAGCGTATGTGGAGGCCGTCAGGCAGCCTTGGGTCGTAGAGTTCTCTCAGCAACTGGCAGCGAGTGTGGAGGTCTTGTGTCGCAAGCGATAGCACCGCTGGCTATCGCTGACGCTGCCACACGGGCAGTTGACGATGTCGTGGCGCAATTGGGATCGAGAGTTTCGGGGCTCTCGGCCGGCGAGGCGAGCGAGCGCCTCGCCCAGTTTGGCGCAAATGCGCTGAGAAGCCATAAGGCCAATGGCTGGTCTGTTTTGGCTCGCCAAGTGCGCAGCCCCATCCTAATTCTGCTCGCAGTGACCGCAGCAATTTCACTTGCGTTGGGGCAAACCACTGATTCCATTGTGATCGGTGTGATTCTGCTGGTCAGCGTGGGGCTCGGCTTCGCGAACGAGTACCGCGCGGAGCGCGCATCCGAGGCGCTCCACTCCAACATCGCGCATCGCGCCATCGCGTTACGCGACGGGCAGCCGACTGAGATAAATGTCGTCGACCTGGTTCCCGGCGATGTCGTTCGTCTCACGCTCGGAGCGGTAATCCCGGCCGACATCCGGCTGATTCATTGCACGGATCTTTTGTGCGATGAGGGGATTCTCACGGGAGAATCACTGCCGGTTGAGAAGTCAGTACCTGCGGTGACGCCTGGCACCGCCCTCGGCGACCTGACATCGTGCATATTTATGGGAACGATTGTGCAAGCCGGAAACTGCACGGGTGTCGTTGTGGCGACCGGCGGTCACGCAGAATTCGGACGCATTGCACTCGGACTTAATACTCGGCAACCTCAGACCGAGTTTCAGCTGGGGTTGAGCCGGTTCTCGGTACTCCTGTTGGAAATCGCTGTGGTGCTCACGAGTCTGATCTTCGTCGCGAACCTTCTTCTTCATCGGCCACTCCTCGAATCCTTACTGTTCTCCCTCGCCATCGCCGTAGGAATCACTCCACAGCTTTTGCCCGCCGTCGTCAGTACGAGCCTGGCGACAGGAACGCGTGCACTCGCTCGGCGAAAAGTACTCGTGAAGCGGTTGATCTGTATCGAAGACCTCGGCGACATGGATGTGCTGGTCACCGATAAGACGGGCACCCTTACCGAGGGCCGCATTGGTTTCACCGCTGCTCTTACGGTGGAAACCGCGTCAACCGTTGACGACGTCTTCCGGTGGGGGCTAGTTGCTACCGAGGTCGACTACACGCAACCCGACGTGTCTGTTCTTGGTCAGAACCCGCTCGATACAGCGCTGTGGAAGAGCGAGCAGGCCGAGCACGTCGATCTGCGTGGCGTGACTCAACTCGGCCTGGTTCCATTCGACCACGAGCGGCGCATGACGAGTGTGCTCGTGCGAGACGCGACCGGGCTGGTTCTGCTCGTCAGCAAGGGGTCTGCGGAAGATGTCATGGCGCGTTGCGTCGACGTCAGCCCCACCGCCCAGGCCATATTGAACGAACAGTACGCCACGGGGGCTCGAGTTGTGGCGGTTGCTACTCGACATGCGGGTGACCTGAAGTCCATCACGTCGCGCGATGAGAAAGACCTGACCCTCGCCGGATTTCTAGTATTCGTGGATCCGCCCAAACCAGAAGCGCGACAATCGCTCGAGCATCTCGCGGCCCTCGGCATCACCGTCAAGATCGCCACCGGAGATAATGCTCAGGTTGCCGAAAAGGTATGTCGTGATCTGGGCCTGGAATCCGGGGGAACGCTGACCGGTGTTCAGGTCGACGCACTCTCCGATGCAGAGCTCAGCACTGCCGTTCGTGACGTGAGCATCTTCGCGCGAGTGTCACCGGAACAGAAAGCGCGCATCGTTCGTCTGCTCAGACAGGAGGGACGTGCGGTGGGCTACCTGGGCGACGGCGTAAACGACGCACTCGCACTGCACCATGCGGACCTCGGCATCTCCGTTGACAGTGCCACCGATGTTGCGAAGGACGCTGCCGACATCATTCTGCTCGACAAAGATCTGGATGTTCTCGCCGCGGGAGTTGCCGAAGGTCGCCGCATCTTCTCGAATACGATCAAATACGTTCTGATGGGAACATCCAGCAATTTCGGCAATATGTTCAGCGCGGCCGTGGCGTCTGTCGTGCTGAGTTTCCTTCCGATGCTGCCCGGCCAGATTCTGCTCAACAATCTTCTCTACGACAGCAGCCAACTTGCCATTCCCGGCGACCGCGTTGACCGGGAACAGCTCGTCGCGCCTTCGCACTGGGACATTGCCTTCATTCGCCGCTTCATGCTGATATTCGGTCCGATCAGTTCGCTTTTCGACTTCGCCACTTTCGGGTTGATGATCTTCGTATTTCACGCCGCGGTCGGAGAATTCAGAGCAGGCTGGTTTATCGAGTCGCTCGCGACCCAGACCCTGATCATCTTCGCGATTCGTACCCGGCGGGTTCCGTTCTTTCGTAGCCGACCATCGTGGGGACTGCTCGGGGCGGTGCTCGCGGTCGTGGCGATCGGCACCTACCTGCCGTTTTCGCCGCTCGGCGCCGTGCTCGGATTCGATCCCCTGCCATGGCCCTTCTTTCTCGCGCTGTTGGCCATGATCGTGGTGTACCTGGTACTCGTTGAGACAGCTAAGTCCTGGCTGTTCTCGAGGCAGCGCCCACGCCCCGCAGCGCCACGCGCCCGCGGGCGCCTCCACCGCGTTTCCCGACGTGCGGCCCGTTTTAGTACTGCCGAATATCTTCCGGGAGTGGTCGGCAAGAGACGACGGGTTGCAAGCCTTCGCACAGGCGACGCCCATATCGTAAAGACATGACAAAGCGTCGACGTGATCCCGTTTACAGCGTCGCAATCGGCCTGGGCCTCAGCTTGTTCCGGTTCTGGCGCCTCAAGCGTCGCGTGACGGGGCGGGAGAATATTCCGGATGCCGGAGGTGCGATCCTCGCGATGACACACTTCGGCTACCTCGAGTTCGCACTCGTGGAGTGGGCGGTGTGGTCGAAGGGCCGTCGCCACATCCGCTTCTTAGCTACCAAATCTGCCTTCGAAAAGCCCGTGGTTGGTTCGCTGTTGCGCGGAATGCGTCACATCCCCGTCGACCGCGCCGCGGGCTCGGAGGCGTATCGCGAAACCGTGACCGCCTTGCGCGATGGCGAGTTGGTCGGCGTGTTTCCCGAGGCGGGGGTGAGTGCATCGTTCACCGTGCGCGAACTCAAGACGGGCGCCGCACGGCTAGCCGCCGAAGCTCGCGTTCCGATCATTCCGGTCGCCGTCTGGGGTGGGCAGCGTCTCATGACTAAGGGCCGCAGGGTGCGCTTCCGCGACCGATTCGGTGTGGCGGTGCATTTTGCTTTCGGCGCGCCAATCACGGTACGCGCCGACGACGACGTTGCCACCGTAACCCACGCGTTGCGCGAGAGGATGCAGTCGCTCACCGATGCGTTGCAAAGCAGCTACCCGCTGCAGGGCACTGGACAGTGGTGGCAACCACGGCACCTCGGTGGCACGGCACCCACCCCTGCGGAGGCTCGTGCCACCGAGGCCGAGCGAATGCGGAGGCGTCAGCAGAAAGCGCACATGCCGACTGAGAACGCGGGCGCGGAGGTTAGCGAATAGTGCCAGTCGGACTCGCTCTCGACGTGACCCTTATTGTGCTGTTGCTCGCATACATTTCATACGGATTCCGCGTCGGGTTCACGCGAAGCATCGCCACCATCCTCGGGATCGTGCTCGGAGCCGTCGCAGCCTTCTTCGTCATGCCACTCGTCGGGTCGTGGGTGCCCCAGCCCGTACTGCGCATTATCGTGACCGTCGCGGTGGGGGTCGGACTTGTGGCCGCCGGACAAGCGCTCGGCGTGGCGATCGGTAGAGGAATCCGTCGAGCACTCTCGCGGTCGCCACTCGGTGGTCTTGACCGAGTTCTCGGGGCAGCGATCATGGGCATCGTGGCGGCACTCGTCGCCTCAATGATCGCGTTCAGCGTGGGTGCTCTCGGTGTTCCGCTGCTCTCGCAAGCCATCTCCGGGTCTGTGGTGCTGCGCACCATCGACGCGGGCACCCCGAAACCCCTGCAGGCACTCCTCGCCCGGTTGCGCGCCACGGTCGTGCAGGATGGCCTGCCGCGCATCGCCGAGGCGCTCGGTGTCGGCAACCCTGGCGTGCCCGCAATCGACACCGGAACGCCGTCGCTCAGCGCGGCCGCTCAGTCTGTCGTGCGGATCACTGGCAATGCGTACGAGTGCGGCCAGAGTCAGTCTGGCAGTGGCTTCGTGATCACCGACGATCGCGTCGTCACCAACGCGCACGTGGTCGCCGGCGTGACACAGCCGGTCGTCGAAGCACCCGGACAGGGCGCGCTGCCAGCCACCGTCGTGTATTTCGACCCAACGGTTGACCTTGCAGTTCTCTCGGTGGATGGCCTCGCCGCGAAGCCCCTAGCGCTCAGCGCGACGCTCACCTCCGATTCCTTGGGTGCGGTGCAGGGCTATCCATTCGGCGGCCCATTCAGCTCGAACGCGGCACGGGTAATCTCGGTCGCGACCATTGGTGTACCTGACATTTACGGCCATGCGACCAGCCAGCGCGAGGTCTACACAATCGCAGCGGATGTGGAGCCAGGAAACTCGGGCGGTCCACTTCTCACCCAAAACGGTACGGTTGCCGGCGTCGTGTTCGCAAAGGGCACTACCGAGAACAAGATCGGGTACGCGATGACGAATACCGAGTTGACGCCTGTGGTAGACGAGGCGCCCGGTCTCACGGCGAGCGTGTCGTCTGGGGCATGCACGAAAGGCTAATACGACGTCGTCACGGCGTAGAATATCTGGCTCGCGGCAAACACCTTCGACACGAACGTGGCCACGCTCAACCACAGAAGAAGGTAGCTCACGGCAACGCCGAAGCACCCCCAAAACACTCTGCGGCGAATCGCAGCGTTGACTTCTGAGCGAACTGCGGCGAACTCGCGGTGCAATTCGTCAACGTCCTCGTCGATGGCAGGCGTCGTGCGCCAGGTGGTCGGGCGGTCGACGACATCCGAGATGAAAGCCACCTCATCGCCGGTGAGCGTTCGCGGCGCGCGATCGAACCAACGCATGAGCTGCCGCGACGAGATGACCACGAAGTCAGCCGGCGAAGCGCGAACGGTGAGGCGATGCGGATCAACAACGACGAGCATCGCGGTCACCTCCACCGGCCTGCCCGCAACTTCGCTGAGCAGTCTCGCCGCGCGCTTTGCCTCAAAAATAGCGTTGCTGATGTACGGGTACCTTTTCCCAGATACGGTAAACGTCGAACCCGTCACACACACATCCTGTGCTGAATGGTTCTTCGTGTTGACCGTGAACACCCCTGGCGGGCCGATGACGACATGATCAATGTCTGACTCACCTGAGCCGACGGGAACGGCGTGCAGCACATCCCACTGGGGTCCGAGTGTGTCGAGCGCGTCGCCGACCACGATCTCGCCCAGAGCACCCCGGTACCACGACCGGGTCTCCGTCGTCAGCGGGCTGAGGCCAAAAAACCGCGCGATTCTCGAGCGTCGGGCGGTTGCCCGATAGCGCCTCAAGAATTCGCCGATTACCGCCTGGCCGGGGATGCGTGTCCGCAGGCCGCGGGTCTCCGTCATTTTTGCTCCCCTGACACCCTACGGAGAAAGGAGTGGCCGGAGGCACCCCCGCCTCCGGCCCTCATCGTCGCGGTAACCGTGCCGATTCGTCCTCCCCCGAGGACTCGTTGTTTCTGGCTACAGTTTGTCGCCGCCGTGATCGACGCACCACCCCCAGTAGTGGGAACGCCTGTATGGGGGTGTTGGAGCCGCGGCACCATCGCCGCTCAGGTGTGGATACCCGCCGGCAACTCACCAGTCGTCACGAGGTGCAACCGCTGGGTCGGACGAGTCATCGCAACGTACAGCGCGGCTGCGCCACGCGCAATCTCGTCGACAATGCGCTGTGGTTCCACAACGACCACGCTGTCGAACTCGAGGCCCTTAGCCTCGTGCGGGGTGAGGAGCGCGATACCGCGAGTGAGACCGACGGCACCCCGGCCAATGTCCGTGCCGAACGCCGCGATGAGCGCGGTGAGGAGTTCGGCGGTCAGTGTCTCGCTCGCGATGACCGCGATGGTTCCCTGAGCCGTACGTGCGGCATCGGCTCGTACGGTGTCAACGACGGATGCCACGAGAGCCGTCGTGCGCACGACATCGACGGGCCACTCACTCTCTCTCACTGCATGCGAGCGAGTAATCGTGAGGCCATGGGCCATGGCCATGGCCTCGGCGACCGCAGCGATCTGGGCCGGTGTGCGGTAATTGACGGTGAGCTCTTCGAGACGCCACGCGTCGCCCACGTGTGGTTCAAGGGCTGCCGCCCAGCTCGTCGCGCCGGCCGCCGCACTCGACTGGGCAACATCACCGACGATCGTGAATGACTTGAGCGGATTGCGCCGCATCAGCAGTCGCCACTGCATCGGTGAGAGTTCCTGGGCTTCATCAACGACAACATGACCGTAGGCCCAACTGCGATCGGATGACGCTCGCTCGGCGGTCGACCCACGCTCAACAGCGGCCTCGAATCCGGCCGCGAGCGACTTCGCGTCGACTAGGCCCTCAACCTCCATGTTCTCGATCGCGGCCTGCGCGTTCTCGATATCCCGCTTGCGTTCCAGCTTGCGATCACGCTTCTCAGCGTCGCTCTGGGCAGCAGCCTCGCCGAGCAACTCTGCCGCCTCATCGAGCAGGGGCACATCGCTCACCGTAAACGGCGCATCGCGATCGCGGCGCAACACTGCACGCTTCTCTGCCGACCATGTCGGGGTAAGCGACGCGAGCCATTGTGGGCGAGCGTAGAGGTCTTGCACGAGCTTCTCTGGGGTGATCGGCAACCACGCAGTATTGAGGGCCACCTTGACGTCGTCAGACGTGCGCAGGTCTTCGTGTAGCCAAGCCTGATCGGACTCCTCAATCGTGTTACCGTGCGACCGCAATTGCTCGGCGAGCTGCCTCGACAGTGCCGACAGCGCGAGCTTGTTGAACTGGGTACGGGCAACATTGTGCGGCTTGCGTGACTCTTGGGCGCGACGCATGGCACTCGCAATGAGCTCGGGCTCAATAGTGAGTTGTTCTCCATTGACGTCGGCGACCACGGGCTCCGTGGGTATCACCTGCCGCGAGCGAACGGCTCCGGCCACGATCTGCGCCATCTCGAGCGACCCCTTGAGTACGGCGGCATCCGGTGCATCGTCGACAGCGGTGTCGATGCCCGGATACAGCTGGCCAACACTCGAGAGCACTACGCCGGTCTCGCCGAGTGACGGCAGCACCGCCTCGATGTACTGCAAGAACGAGCGCGACGGCCCGACAATCAGCACACCGGTCGTCGCGAGCCGGTCACGGTGCGAGTACAGCAAGTACGCGGCGCGATGCAACGCGACCGCTGTCTTACCAGTGCCTGGCCCGCCCTGCACCACGAGCGCGCCGCGCAACTCAGAACGGATGATGGCATCTTGTTCGGCCTGAATCGTCGCGACAATATCGCTCATGCGGCCGGTGCGCTCGGCCGTAAGCGACGCGAGCAGAGCAGCTTCGCCCTGCAACTGAGAGGCATCACCGGCGAGCAGTGCGGCGTCGAAGACCTCATCATCGATGCGCACAATGTCGCGGCCCTTGCTCGTGAGGTGCCTGCGCGCTCGCGCACCGAGCGGTGTCGCGGCTGTCGCCTGGTAGAAGGCGCGGGCCTGCGGTACACGCCAGTCGAGAAGAATGGGTTGCAGGTCTTCGTCGCGCAGTCCGATGCGGCCGATGTAGCGGTTGATGTCACCACCATTTTCGGATTCGAGAGTGAGTCTGCCAAAGGCGAGGCGCTCATCGATCTCGGTGAGCTGGCTCACGCGATCTTCGTAGATGCGAGCGAAGGAGTCCCGCTCGGACCGGTTCTGGTGGTTGCCGCCCGGGTTTGTTCGGCGCACCGTCTCAAGCTGACGCTGGGCGTCATCCCGCAATGTGTCGAGCCGGGCGTAAAGGGTGGCGACGTATTCCTGCTCGCTCGCCAACTCGTTCGATGCCACACCAGCTCCTAGTTTTCCGGCTAATAATTCTACGGTGTTACCAGATTGGCTATTGACTGCACGGCCTCGCGGGGCCAGTCTGGGTGCAGAACAACTCATCGCCCAGCAGAGCTGCCGGCTATGCCGCACCACTGGGCGATGAGTCTGTTCGTCGGCTCGTAACTGAGCTATTTCCTGCACAACGATTGCGGCGTGACCGCCCCGTGCAGCCCACATCGTTGGCGCACACACCGATTGTTGCGGCGTTGGGCTGCGACGGTGCGTGCCCGGTGGTCGCTAGGAGACTAGCTTGGGCAGCACGTCGCGACCGAAGACCTCTGCCCACTCGCGCTGGTTGCGCCCAACGTTGTGCAAGTAGAGGTGTGTGATCCCGAGGTCGAGGTAGCGTTGAATTTCGGCCCGGTGCTTATCGGGGTCACTCGAGACGAGCATCCGGCCTTCGAAGTCCTCAGGTCGCACGAGCTTCGCCATCTGCTCGAACTCGAACGGTGAGCGGATGTCTCCCTTCGGGAACTTCATTCCCCCGTTCGGCCACTCGACCATCGCGTTCGTCATCGCCTCCTCGTCGGTAGACGCCCAGCTCAAGTGCAGCTGCAGCACCTTCGGCATGGTCGACGGATCTTTGCCGACCTCTCGAGCACCCTCGTCAAACTTCTGGAAGAGGCCGCTGATCTTCTCAAGCGGTGCGCCCACCGTGATGAGCCCGTCGACGGTCTTGCCGGCGCGCTTCGCGGTCACTGGCCCCGCGGTCGCGACGTATATCGGCGGAGGGCTGTCAGGCAGAGTCCACAAGCGGGTCGTCTCAAGCTTGAAGAATTGGCCCGAGTGCTTGACGTCTTTGCCGGTGAACAGCTTGTTGATAATGTCGATGGCCTCGAACATGCGATTGATGCGCTCGGGCGCTTCCGGCCAGTAGCCGCCGACGATGTGCTCGTTGAGGGCCTCCCCCGATCCGAGCCCCAGCCAGTGCCTGCCAGGGTACATTGCCGCGAGAGTCGCGCTCGCCTGGGCGACGATCGCCGGGTGGAATCGGAATGACGGGCACGTGACACCAGGGCCGATGTCCCCCGCAGTGTTTCCTGCAATCGCCGTCATCACGTTCCAGACGAACGCCGCCTGGCCTTGCTGAGGCACCCATGGCTGGAAGTGGTCAGCGGCCATGACGCCGCTAAACCCCTGTTCCTCGGCAAACTTCGAGTCGGCAACGATGTCATTCGGATGAAACTGCTCGAGCATTGCTGCGAGCCCGATCTGCGTAGTCATGTTCCAATCTTAGGCAAGCGCAGCCACGCTTCACCTCGAATCAGCTCGTTGGTGCGTTCGCCGCGGCGGCAGCCCAAAGTGCGGCGCGTGACGCAAGAATTGCGTCGAGCAGTGCGGCCTCATCTGCCTCGGCGCCGATACCATTTCGACCGGTGATGATTCGCTGGCGCGCGAACGCGAGGTTGGTGGCATCGTGGATGTACATCGTCATGAGCTTTCCCATGCCACGTTGTTTCGCCCAGGATATCGACTGTCTGCGACCCGCTGGAGTGGCTAGGGCGTTAACTTCGTTCTGGTTAAACCAGCCGGCGATCGCGTACTCGGTGAGGCGATCGTGAGTGAGGCGCGATTCTTGTCGGCGCAACCGGATCACCAGAAACACGGCAATCGCAAAGAGGGGAAACTGCACCAACGCGTAGTACTGGTAAAAGTCGCCGACGACGAACAAAGCGCCGTTCCACAGCGCGTGCAGCAGCAATGCCGGGATGAGGCCGAGCAGCCAGTAACCGATCGCCCCGATTGCCGTCGAACGTCGTGCGGCGAACCCGAGCGCAACACCGGTACACGCGGTGAACATGACATGCGCGAACGGTGACATCAGGCCACGGATCAGAAAGAGCTCGAAGACACCGTTGTCCACTCCCCCGGTGTTCAACAACTGGCCACCAAAGTAGAGAATGTTCTCGGTGAACGCGAAGCCGCCAGCAACCCACGCCGCGTAGACGATTCCATCGACGGGGCCATCGAAGAACCGACGTGCCACGAAGAAAATCACCAGCAGACCGAGTCCCTTCGCGCCCTCCTCGACGATGGGAGCCTGGATGACGGCCCCGAAGAAGTCGTAGCTACTGCCAAGCCCGCCGCGAGCGGTGACAAAGCTGTCGATGCCCGCGCCAACCGCCAGCGCCACGACCACGGCAGCTGCGGCACCCCAAAGAAACGCAAACAGAATAGCTAGCCGCGGCTCTGGCTCCCAGCGGTCAATCCACCTAGCGCCAAGAAACACAATTGTCAGCGGAACGAGCGCCATAACGCCGCCAAGCGAGAACGCGTCACCACCGAGCCCGGCGATCAGGTAGACCACGACGCCCCCAGCAAGAAACGACAGAACGATGACGCCGATAATCCCCAACACCACGAGCGCGTGACGTGAGCGCACTGGCAGCGCGAGCGCCGGGTGGCTTTCGGTAACCGTCACGCTGTTCACCGCGGCCGGAAGGTGTGTCATTCGCAAAACACTAGCGTCAGATCAGGCCTGCTGCTCCCGCAGAATCTGCAGCGCACGAGTCACGCGCTCGCCGAGGCCGGCGTTGCGTTTCGTCGACCGGTGCTCAAGATCGTCGAGAATGCGCACAGCGTGCGCCCGCTGCGTCTCGTGTACGTCTCGCCACGCGGATTCGGCGACCAGAAACATCCTCGAACCCACCAGAGCGAGCCCCCCGCTGAGCGCGAAAACGATGAACGCGACAACTATCAGCTGTGCCACGTTCTGACCGTGCACGGCAAACACGACGGCGACAGCCACGGCCAGACCCAGCAGCACCGGCGTTAAACGGACAATACCCCCCGTCACGAGATATCCAATGGCCGCTCGCATTGTCGTCTCACGTTCGCGGATGCGGCACTCATCGTCGATCGCGGTGAGCTGGCGACGGAAGCCGGAAATCTCGTCGCGCGGTCGTCGCTCGCCTTCGACAGAGCGCAACTGGGCGAGAATGCCGCGGTAGTCAACCGCCGCGTCGCTCAGGAGGCCGGTGATCACCAAGAGCACTGCGCCGCTCGCAATCGCCGCGAGCGCGAGAACGAACACGAGCGCCACGAGCGGTTCGGCTAGGTCGTAGAAGAGCCGTCCGGCGAAATCGATCCCCACCCCGAAACCCACCACGACGACGGATGCGAACGGCACGACCCAGAACAGCCCACGTGCGCGCTGCCGCAATAGGCGGCCGCTGGGCTCCCGGTCGCACGCTGTGCGCGCGTCAATCGTGGACGTGCCGAGGTCCCCCAACTGGAACAGCACTGACACAATCCACACGCCAGTGACGACGACAATCCAACTCAGGTTCACACAGCGACCCTACCGCGCACCGATCGCGACGGCACCGAGGATAGATCAGGGGCTGGTCAGCTACTTCGCTCGTCACCGGGTTTGCGATAGCCATAGAGAAACTCGTCAAGTGGCACGCGTCCCACGGTGTTGAAGAGGTTCGTCGCCACCGTTTGACCGGCGAACGCCAGCAGCATGACGCGTAGTTGCGGGCTGAACGCGGCCTCAAGCTTGGCGTAGAACGCGAGCGGGATACGGCCGGGGGCGCTCGCAATCAGTCGACCCCAGTCGATAAGAAGTTGCTCTGTCTCGGTGACCTGCGGATTATCTGGGTCCTCACCGTTGTCAATCAGGATGCGCCGGAAGAATACCGAGCAGACGAGGCAATCGTTCTCATCCGAGATCGCGTAACTGAACAGCGACACCGCGCGCTCCCCAATGAACGGCACAAGCTCATCCCGCAGCGTGTACCACTGCATGTAGGTAGTGAAACTTGGTAGATGCGAGAGCAGCGTGGCCTTCGTTGTGGTGATTGCCCCGCCGTGTAACTCCACCTGACGATCGCTCGCTGCCCTAGCGTCTGGCTCGAGAGCGTCGTGACTCGTGATCGGCAAGAACGTCATGCCGAAGTTCTCCTGGCACTGTAGGGTCTCATTGCACCAAGGTTAGTCGGGAAGCACGTGCCTGGGTCCCCGCATTACTTCGACCATAACTACGTACTACTAGGAGTGAAGGGGGGCGTGTTGGCAAAACATGACCCTTGGTTCGGCCCAAAGACGGTGGGTGTCGGCTGGGGTCCGCGTACCTGGCAAGGGTGGCTAATCGTAGCTCTGTTCACAGCTCTCGTCGTTGGTATAACCATCTTCGGGACTATGCGGAACAGTTGACGAAGACCAGCGAGCGGCGTGAGGTGGCGCCGTAGAGGCCGGCCACCGAAACGGTCGGGTCTCCGAGGGTCGCAGCGCTGCCCTCCGTCAGCGAGATGAATTCGCGGAACGTGGATGTAACGCCCTCCACAGCGGCCTCGGCCGACAGCGATGGCTCGACGTGAGGGGACACCGGGAGGCGTTGGCTCAAGCGTCTCGTAGTACTTGGTTAGGTTGGGCGTGTCGGCTGTTAATCGTCGCTGGGATCTGTTAATTTTCGGGCGTGGACCCTGATGAATTCATCGAGACCAAAGCCGAGTTGGAAGCGTTCGTGGAGGATGTGTTCGCGTCGCTTCCCCGGGCTGATCAACGCGGCAAGGGGAACCTGTATTTGCGTGGTCTGATGCTTGAGGGGCGGCGGAAGTCGATGCAGCCGATGGGGACACGTTTGGGTGTGGATTACCAGCAGTTGCAGCAGTTCGTGTCTCCTCGCCGTGGAAAGTGGAGCCCGTGCGCCGGGTCCTGGTGCGCCGGGCGCTGA
>JANXVG010000002.1 GCA_025351795.1 Salinibacterium sp.
GCAAGCACCTCGAGCTGGTGCTCTTGCTGCTCGGCAGTGCTGGCAAGCTCTACCGCCAGGCTGCCGGCGAGCAGCGGAAATGGCTCAACCAAGCCGTCTTCGAGAAGATCCTCATCGACCTCACCGGAGACAACGACCCTCACCCAACGCAGGAAACCTTAGCCCTTCACATGACAGGCGACCTGGCCGAACCAGTGGCCGCGGTGGCCGGACTGGCCCAGCTGGGCACCAACGGGCGAAAGAGCCGGGACGAGGCCACACACGGCCCGACGGAGGCCGAAAACGCCAACCCGGCGGGGCAAAACGAAACCCCCGGGCAGCTTGCGCTTGCCGGGGGTTTCAACGTGACTAATCTGGCGGAACCGGTGGGATTTGAACCCACGGTGGGCTCTCACCCACACAACTTTTCGAGAGTTGCACCTTCGGCCGCTCGGACACGGTTCCGGGAGAGAGTTTAGTACACGTCGTGTGGGGTAAATGCCCCGCGAATACAACTGGTGGAGATCGGCGACGGCTCTCGGCATCCGCTTCGCTGCTGACGGTGGGTTCTCAACTGTGCAGTGTCGTTGCTCTCGCTTAAGCTGGGCGCATGGCCCGCGTCACCACCAACTTTCGCTGCACCGAGTGCGGGTGGACGAGTATCAAATGGGTCGGTCGGTGCGGTGAATGCCAAGAGTGGGGCACGGTCGTCGACGTGGCGCAGCAGACCGGAATTCTGCGCGCTGTGACTCCAATTGTTATGAGCGACTCACGGGTGGCTCGGCCGATCACTGAGGTGGGCGCAGAGTCGGTCGCACACTGGCCGAGCGGTATCGCCGAGTTTGACCGAGTGCTCGGCGGGGGCGTCGTGCCCGGCGCTGCCATTCTGTTGAGTGGCGAACCAGGCGTTGGCAAGTCAACGCTTCTGCTCGAGGTCGCCTCGCGCGCGGCGGCATCCGGCCAGCGTGTGCTCTATGTGAGCGCCGAGGAGTCTGTCAGCCAGGTGCGGCTGCGGGCCGAGCGAACCGGTGCGCTGCAATCGTCGCTCTATCTCGCCGCCGAGACCGACCTCGCCACTATTCTCGGCCAGATCGACCAGATCACCCCGCAGCTCGTCATCGTCGACTCGGTGCAGACTGTCTCCTCTTCGCTGACTGATGGGCTCGCCGGCGGGCCATCACAGGTGCGCGAGGTCGCGTCCACACTCATCCGAGTTTCGAAAGACCGCAACCTGCCGGTGCTGCTGGTGGGTCATGTAACCAAAGACGGCACAATTGCGGGCCCGCGCCTGCTCGAACACCTGGTAGATGTCGTGCTGCAGTTCGAGGGCGACCGCCAGACCAGCCTGCGTTTCGTTCGCGCCCATAAGAACCGCTTCGGTCCAACGGATGAGGTGGGCTGTTTCGAGATGACCGGCGATGGCATCGCCGAAGTCGCAGACCCGAGCGGACTGTTCCTGTCGCAGGCACGAACACCGGTGAGTGGCACGTGCGTGATGATCGCGATGGAGGGGCGTCGGTCGCTCCCCGTCGAGGTGCAGGCACTCATCGTCAAGACGCAAGCGCCACAACCACGCCGCGTGGTGAACGGGGTGGACTCGTCCCGCGTGGCGATGCTCCTGGCCGTATTGGAGCGGCGATCGAACCTGACCCTCTCGAACTGTGACGTGTACGTATCGACCGTGGGCGGCATCCGGGTTACCGAGCCAGGAGCCGACCTCGCCATCGCGCTGGCGATCACGAGCGCGTTCAAAGATGTCGCCCTACCGGTTACGCTCGCGGCCGTCGGGGAGATCAGCCTCGCGGGAGAAATCCGGCCAGCGTCAATGTCGAAACAGCGACTGGCCGAAGCGACGCGACTGGGCTTCTCCACCGTGATCGACTCGGAGGCGATGCACTTGCGAGAAGCGATACGACTCGCGTTTGCGGGATCAGGCACCCAGCGCGTCGACGTTCCCACCTTCTAGGCCATGTCGCCCACAGCGCGGGCAGGCCTAGAAAGCGAGCGGTTAGCGACCTGTTCCGCGACCGATCACACCTACTTGGCGGTGAGAACCCAGACGCCCCAGTCTTCGACACGCCAGTTGATCCAGCCGTTCTGACGCTCGAGGCTGACCGCGATGGAGTCGGAATCGCCGCTCGGCTTTGTCGCAGTGCAGGTGAACGTCTCACCGATGATTAACGGGGGCGACGGACACGAAACCCTAATTTTTGCCCCGAGGGCGGAAGCATCGGCTTCGACTGACGATTGCACCTCGCTCGCAAATACCGCGGGCAGGAGCGAGATGATGAGACCAGGAACCGCCACAACGCTCGCGAGGACGAGCACGATCGAGCTGGCGAAGATCGCGATCGGCGCAAAGCCCTTGCCGGTCTCCCGGTGAGTGCGGATGCCGCGCACGATGAGGTAGCCGGGCTCGGTCAGCAGCGCCCACCATGCAGACGCGGGCTTTTTATAGCCCCAGACGTGCAGGCGCAGACTGTCGTAGGCGGCCAGCCCGAGCACTAAGACATACGGGCCAAACACGACGAGCAGCATGAGCTGAACGTTATGGCCGTAGCCGGCCGCAGTAATGAGCAATGCACTCGTGACCAACTGGAGGATTGGCATCAGCGCAATCGTCCAGGAAGCGACCGTGTAGGTCTTGGTTCGCGAACGAGCGGGCTCGACAGGCAGCTCGTCCGCGAGTGCCGAGAGGGCTGGTGTTCCGGTCTGCACGTTCGCGTGCCACGTCGCACGTCGTGGGCTCGGGTTGGCTTCTTCAACGCTCTCGGCGAGCGGAGCCTCGAGCTCCTTCAGCGTCATCGCAAGGAGCGGCTGCGCGCTCAGCTCCTCGTGGTCGGAATCAGTCTCAGTCTCGAGTTGCGTATCGAGCAGCGTGCTGTTCTCGGCACGCTCACGTTCGCGTTGTTCACGGCGCGACGGAAGTTCATCATCGGCGAAGGCAAGTTTGGTGGGAACGACGGGCTGAACCACAATCGGTGCTCGCGCCTCGGACGTGTGCTCGGTCCACGCCTGCGCATCCCACCAGCGCAACTGTGGCAACCCGAGCGGGTCTGGGTACCAGCCCGCGGGCACACCAAAATTATTATCGTCCACCTCAACAGAATAACCGGAGAAGGTACCGGATAGAAAGCCCGGTCTACTCAGTTCACCCGCTGACGACCCAGAACTCTCAACTATTTAGCGAAACTTTACGTCTTGCGCCCCCGAACTGGAGGAGTAAATTGTTGGTTACTCAAGAGGTAAAACTCGAAAGTAACTAGAAAGACCCTCGGTACTCGCAAGAGAATCGGGGGCCTTTCGCTTTTTGGTCCTATTCGTCCCTACTAGGCGCGGGCCCGCCGCTGTCCTCATTAATGCCGACGCCCGGTCTGGGGGGCGCGCCACGCCGAAGAAATCTTTAGATTCAGTTATGCGCTAGTTCGGGGGAACTAGGGACGGCGGTGCTCCGGCACTTGATTACCGGCTCGGGGGAGCCGCGGAATCGACACGGGGTCGGAACGCCGCCGTCCAGTGCACCACGTTGAACAGGCCGGGTTGTGAAAGCAGCCCGGCCCGTCTCATATCTACGTCGAGGCGGCCTAATCAGTCAGTTGTCGCAGGAAACCATTGATGCCAGCGGATAAGTCGGCGTCTACCGGCACCGACTGCCCGTCAAGTGCGCGGATGGGCGCCGCAAGTCGCACGCTCGATACCAGCCACGCGGCATCCGCCGCCCGAAGTACTTCGGGCGTTGCGAGCTCGAACCCTGTGGTCAAGCCCACCGACTCGGCATACCGAAAGACGGTGGCTTGGGTGGTTCCATCGAGAATTCCGAGGCCGGTACCTGGGCTCAGCAGCCGCGTGCCACGCCGGTACACCACAGTGGACGTCGGACCCTCGAGTACATACCCGTCACTGCTCACAAAGATCACGTCGTCTGCTCCGCGACGGGCTGCCTCGCGCAGAACCGAGCGATTGATCGCGTAGCTGAGCGTCTTCGCGCCGGCGAGGAGCCACGGTGACGACTGCTGCACGTCGTGGCGATAGCCGCGGTCAAGCATCACGACCCGCACGCCTTCGATGCGGGCCCGCGAATAGTCGGGCGAGTGCGCCGCGTAAACCCAGCCCGTGGGGCGTCCATCGCCCTCCACGCCGCGCGTCATGACCGTCTTCACCCACGCCTCCGGGGCGGCGTCAAGCGCGGCGATAGCGGCGAGGATGGCCGCGCGCCAGACATCCGTATCTGGTTCGGGAAGTTCGAGGGTCGACGCCGAGCGGGAGAACCGACGGAGGTGGTGGTCAAGCGCTTGGGGATGCCCACTGCTCACACTGATGGTCTCGAAGATACCGTCACCCCGCGTAGCGCCAAGGTCGAGCACGCTCAGTTGGGGCCGGGCGGCATCGACGAACGCAAACGGCTCAGCATCGGCTTCGTGGGGCTCGGCGGTGGCGGAAGGCTGGTTCAGGATTGCGAGGACGGTGCGAGACCGCGCCGGCCGTACGGAATTGTTCACCATTTCAGTTGAGCAGAAACTGCTTGTCGGTCGACATCAGAGTGCCGACCGTCACCGTCAGGTGATAGCTCGCACCACCCGCGACCACGGGAGAGCGCACCGCTGTGCAAGTATCTGTGGCCGAGCGGGTGCGGTCCCACGGAATTGCTGCCGGCGAGAGCGGCACGCCAGGCTGCAAGGTCACACTAGTTGCTACCGCACCGGACTGGCAGT
>JANXVG010000010.1 GCA_025351795.1 Salinibacterium sp.
GAAGAGCAAAAATACTGGTGAGTGCAACTGCCGCCGTGTCAACACCAGTAGCAGCCAAAACAGGAGCAGGCGGAGCGACGGGAACCCGGCTGTCGAAGAAGCTCGCCTGCACAATGAAGTTGCTACCGTCGTCGCGTTGCCATACGGCGGTGGCCAAGCCTGACCCATCCACGGTGATCTGCGGGTTGGATGCGTTTTGACCGGTGGTGGAAAGGTTGGTGGGGGTCGACCACCCCACACCGTTCAGGGACGTACTGGCTTGCACAATGTAGTTGCTGCCGTTGTAGCAATACCATACGGCGGTGGCAAGGCCTGACCCATCCACGGTGACCTGCGGGTTGTATGCGTCTTGACCGGTGGTGGAAAGATTGGTGGGGGTCGACCACGCTGCACCGTTCAGGGACGTACTGGCCTGCACAATGGTGTTGCTACCGTCGAAGCGTTGCCATACGGCGGTGGCCCGCCCTGACCCATCCACGGTGACCTGCGGGTTGTTTGCGTTTTGACCGGTGGTGGAAAGATTGTTGGGGGTCGACCACCCTGCACCGTTCAGGGACGTACTGGCCTGCACAATGTAGTTGCTGCCGTCGTAGCGCTCCCATACGGCGGTGGCACTGCCAGACCCATCCACGGTGATCTGCGGGTTGTATGCGTCTTGACCGGTGGTGGAAAGATTGGTGGGGGTCGACCACGTCGCACCGTTCAGGGACGTACTGGCCTGCACAATGCTGTTGCTACCGTTGTAGCGATACCATACGGCGGTGGCAAGCCCTGACCCATCCACGGTGACCTTCGGGGCGTTTGCGTTTTGACCGGTGGTGGAAAGATTGGCGGGGGTCGACCACGCAGCACCGTTCAGGGACGTACTGGCCTGCACAATGTTGTTGCTACCGTCCCAGCGGTACCATACGGCGGTGGCCCGCCCTGACCCATCCACGGTGACCTGCGGGTTCTGTGCGTCTTGACCGGCGGTGGAAAGATTGGCGGGGGTCGACCACGCCGCCGACACTGCAAGGGCTGCCGTTGCCGCCCCGCCGACAGCAATTGCTACTGCCAAGACACTGATGCCCACCACAGCGCGAGAACGGCGTGAAAAGAAAGTCAATGTGTTCCTCAATGGTGAACGATGAAAACCTGAGAACGACCTTTAGCGTTCGCTAATATACCAGAAGACTGGCGCGCAGCGTAACTAGTCAGGCTCTGTGGGGTGGCCGAGCGTTTCCCTGACCGGTCGTGTTGTGACCGGTGCAATAGCGGCAGTGGTCAGGCTCGTGAGGGGATCCAGCTGTTACCGGTGAACGCATCGAGGAGGACTTCGAACTCGTTCACTGCCGGCTTCCTCGCTGTGGAGATCACCGACCGGATACTCACAAAGTGTTCCGCACCTGCCGTTGATTGTAAACAACCCGAGATTTTTTTGGCGAAGACAGCCTGCTTGATTAACACGACAGTGTCGGCGAGCAGCAGGGAAGTTTTCTGTCCCAGGGAGGACACCCACCCGGTGGACACCGGGAGCTGGAAAAGATCCTTGAACAGGGCGGCGGTGCGGGCGACCGGCAGGTAGCGCACGTTCAGCAGGATAGGCGCCGACCGCGCGCAGTCTCGGACCGTAGGACACAGCACACTTCACCTCAGCCGGGAACACACCGGTTGTGACAATGTCGCACCGACATCGTTTCTGAATCCGTTGATGCTCAACCGTTTCCACCCGGATCGGCGGCACGTCGATGACTTGCCGTATCGCGGCAATGGTCCCGGGAACGCAACATCGCGTTCTCCAGTTCGAGACGATCAACCCGCTTCTCGAGCCGACCGACCGTCGCCTCAAACTCTGCCCGAACGACCTTGTTTTCCTTCATCAGGTCAGCGACCGCGCGAAGCAACCCACCATACGTGGGAACCCAGACCATGAAGCCATCGTCACAGTCACGCGGGCCGAAACATTTTTATGCCGCCGGTAACACTTAAACCAGCCGCCGAGAAAGAACCTGTCTAGAACTCAGGGCTAAGAATCCGGCGGGCATCGACTGATAAGCTAATTTTTGCGAAGGGGAGTATCCCACCTCGCTGTTCCCGTCAGTACGAGCCCCATCGTTGCGGCTCCGGGGCAGCGGCATGCGCGGTCATCACTGGCCGGCGCGTGCGGGAGAGACTTTCGGGCCCAGTCTTGCCCCGAATGGAATCCCATGCAAATCGCACTCCCCGTCTGGTTCGAGATCTCGTCGCTCGTCATCCTCGTCGTCATCCTCGCCGCCGACCTCGTGCTCGCCTATCGCAGGCCGCACATTCCATCCACGCGCGAGTCCGCTGCGTGGGTGAGCATTTACGTAGGGCTTGCGCTGGTGTTTGCTGTGCTCATGCTCGTGGTCGGCAGTGTCGATCACGCTGCGCAGTTCATCGCGGGCTGGGTTACCGAGTACAGCCTCTCCATTGACAATCTGTTTGTCTTCGTCATCATCATGGCGCGCTTCTCGGTGCCGAGGAAGTATCAGCAGGAAGTGTTGATGGTGGGCATCATCATTGCCCTCGTGCTGCGCGGAATCTTCATTCTGGTCGGCGTACAGCTCATTGAAAACCTGTCGTGGATCTTTTATATCTTTGGTGCGTTCCTGATCTACACGGCCGTGCGACAGGCTTTTGAGAACCACGAAGACATGGACAAGACGGAGAGCGGTGTCATTCGATTCCTGCGCAAGCACATTGCGATTTCGGCACACTTTGACGGATCGAAACTGCGCACCGTCGTCGGTGGTAAGAAGATCTTCACCCCGATCCTCGTCGTCTTTATCGCCATCGGTACCACCGACCTGATTTTCGCCGTTGACTCGATCCCCGCAATTTTTGGCATCACCACTGACCCGTTTATCGTGTTTACGGCCAACATTTTCGCGCTGATGGGTCTTCGGCAGTTGTTCTTCCTTCTCGGAGACCTGATTGACAAGCTCGTCTACCTGCACTACGGCATTGCGTTCATCCTTGCGTTCATCGGCGCCAAGCTCGTATCCCACGCTCTGCACACCAATGAGCTGTCGTTCATCAACGGTGGCAAGGGCGTTGAGTGGGCGCCCGAGATCGGTACCTGGACGTCGCTTGCCCTGATTGTCACCTCGATGGCGGTGGCCACGGCCGCAAGTCTGCTGAAGATCCGGCGAGATAAGCGGCGAGCAGTTCTCCTGGCCGCCGAGAACTAGCACTGCACGGGTGATAACCTCAACCCATGCGGTTCGATCGACTTCTTCGTCGCCGCGACGAGGCCTAGTCACCGGCCTTCCTCGTCGCGGTGCTCGCTGCTGAAAGCGCGTTGGCTGGCCCCATCGACAGAAGAAAGACTGCATCATGAGCACTACGGTTTTCGAAAAGCCTCGCACTCTGGCCCAAAAAGTCTGGGATGACCACCTCGTGGTCAGGGGCGAAGACAGCGCCCCCGACCTCATCTACATTGACCTGCACCTCGTGCACGAGGTGACAAGTCCGCAAGCGTTCGATGGACTACGACTCGCAGGGCGCCCGGTGCGGCGCCCCGACCTGACGATAGCCACCGAAGATCACAACACCCCCACTATCGACATCGATAAGCCGATCGCCGACCTCACCAGCCGCACGCAGATTCAGACGCTGCGCAACAACGCGGTCGAGTTCGGTGTTCGGTTGCATTCGCTGGGCGATATCGAGCAGGGGATCGTGCACGTCGTTGGTCCGCAGCTCGGGTTGACCCAGCCCGGCATCACCGTAGTCTGCGGCGACTCGCACACGTCGACCCACGGCGCGTTCGGGGCGATGGCCTTCGGTATTGGAACGAGCGAGGTCGAACATGTACTCGCCACGCAGACGCTGCCCCTGCAAGCGTTCAAGACGATGGCGATCAACGTCGAGGGCGAGCTTCGTGACGGCGTTACCGCGAAAGACATTATCCTCGCGATCATCGCGAAGATCGGAACGGGCGGCGGGCAGGGCTATGTGCTCGAATACCGCGGCAGCGCCATCCGCTCGTTGTCGATGGATGGCCGCATGACCATCTGCAACATGTCGATCGAGGCGGGTGCCCGCGCGGGAATGGTCGCGCCCGATGAGACGACCTACGCCTACCTCAAGGGCCGCGCGCACGCTCCGGAAGGTCAGGACTGGACCGACGCGGTTGCCTACTGGCAGACGCTGATGACCGATGACGACGCCGTTTTCGACGCCGAGGTATTCATCGATGCGAATGAGCTCGAGCCATTTGTGACCTGGGGAACGAATCCCGGCCAGGGCGTATCGCTCAGCCAAACGGTGCCGAACCCCGCCGACTACGATGACCCGAACGATCGCGCCACCGCCGAGCGAGCCCTCGAGTACATGGACCTTACGGCGGGCACGCCCATGAAAGACATTCGAGTGGATGCCGTCTTCATGGGTTCCTGCACAAACTCGCGGATTGAAGACCTGCGCGCATTCGCTTCGATCATCAAGGGGCAGAAGAAGGCGGATGGCGTGCGCGTGATGGTCGTTCCGGGCTCTGCCCGCGTGCGGATCGAGGCGGAGGCTGAAGGAATCGACAAGATTGTCGAGGAGTTTGGTGGAGAGTGGCGGTTCGCCGGCTGTTCGATGTGTCTGGGGATGAACCCCGATCAACTCGCGCCGGGGGAGCGTTGTGCGTCGACGAGCAACCGCAACTTCGAGGGTCGTCAGGGCGCCGGCGGGCGAACGCACCTCGTGTCACCGCTCGTGGCGGCCGCGACCGCAATCCGCGGCACACTCTCGAGTCCATGGGATCTCGCGGCAGCGGAAGGAAGCGCGTAATGGACAAGATCAGTACGGTCACCGGCATCGCCGTGCCGCTCGAGCGCTCCGCCGTCGACACCGACCAGATTATCCCGGCCGTGTTCTTGAAGCGTGTGACCAAGACGGGCTTTGACGACGCCCTGTTCTACGCATGGCGGCAGGATCCCGAGTTCGTGCTCAACCGCGCGCCCTACGCTGCGTCTGCTGGTAGCGGCGGTCGTATCCTTGTTGCCGGCCCGGACTTCGGCATCGGCTCAAGCCGTGAGCACGCGGTGTGGGCTCTGCGGGACTACGGATTTCAGGCCGTTCTGAGTGCGCGGTTCGGTGACATCTTCCGTGGCAATTCAGGAAAGCAAGGGCTACTCGCAGCCCAACTTGCGGAGAAAGACATCGAGACGATTTGGCTCATTGTCGACGAACACCCGGGAATCGAGATATCCGTCGACCTGGTGGCGAAAACTGTCACGGTTGGCACCGCGGTGTTCCCGTTCGAGATCGACGATTACACGCGGTGGCGGCTGATGGAAGGGCTCGATGACATTAGCCTCACCCTGCGCAACGAGACAGAGATCACCGAGTTCGAATCGCACCGCGAAGCGTGGCGCCCGAGAACGCTTCCGGCCCGCTGACGTACCCGGGCCTGCGTGGCGCGACCTGAACGTACAGCCCGAGGCGCCGTTCGGCATCGGGCTCTGATCGGGCGAACCTGGCGATTCGCCGTAGAATGACGAGACGACGCGTGCCGCACAATTGCGCACTTCGGTACGGAGGAACGTATCACCGCGGACCGGTCGCTGGCACGCCAGAATGACTATCCACCGTCCTTCGGCACAGAACCCAGTAGAGGTGAGTAGATGAATTCGCTTGTCAAAGATGCCCAGAAGGCCGCGGAACGAGTGGGACTCGTGTCTGACAAGATCGTGATCAACGGCGGTAAGCCGTTGCGCGGTCGAATCGAGCTTCGCGGGGCAAAGAACCTGGCAACGAAGGCCATGGTTGCAGCGCTTCTCGCCGAAACCCCGAGCACGCTCCGCGACGTTCCAGACATCAGCGATGTTGGGGTTGTCACCGGGATGCTTGAGGCTTACGGCGTCTCGGTGACTCACGGCGCAGAGTCGGGCGAGCTTGTGCTCGACCCCAGCAACGTACTCAAAGCCCACTTCGCGAAAATTGACGCGTTGGCTGGCTCAAGCCGAATCCCGATTCTGTTCTGCGGTCCACTACTGCACCGTCTGGGCGAAGCGCTCATTCCCGATCTCGGTGGATGTCGCATCGGCGACCGTCCCATCGATTTCCACCTCGACGCCCTGCGCGCATTCGGCGCCGTCGTCGACAAGAGTTACGAAGGCATCCGCCTTACAGCCCCGAACGGACTCACCGGCGCGAACATTGAGTTGCCGTATCCCAGTGTGGGCGCGACCGAACAAGTGCTTCTCACCGCCGTGCGGGCACAGGGCGTCACCGAACTCAAGAATGCGGCGATCGAGCCAGAGATCATGGATCTCATTGCGATCCTGCAAAAGATGGGCGCGATCATCACGGTCGAGCCCAACCGGGTGATCTTCATTGAGGGTGTCGACAAGCTCAACGGTTACGACCACCGAGCCCTCTTCGACCGCAACGAGGCCGCCAGTTGGGCATCGGCTGCGCTCGCCACCGAGGGCGACATCTTTGTGGGCGGCGCGAAACAGCAAGAACTCATGACGTTTCTCAACATCTTCCGTAAGGTCGGCGGTGCGTTCGACATTCACGAGGATGGCATCCGCTTCTACCACCCGGGTGGCCCGCTCAAACCCGTCGTGGTCGAGACTGATGTGCATCCGGGCTTCATGACCGACTGGCAGCAACCATTGATCGTCGCGCTCACCAAGGCCGTCGGCCGTTCGGTCGTTCATGAGACCGTGTACGAGAACCGGTTCGGTTTCACGGATGCCCTCATCGAGATGGGCGCAAACATCGTTGTGCATAAGGAGGGCATCGAGTCGGTCACGCGTCGCGTGCCCCGCCGTCCGCTGGAGCAGGCGGCCGTGATCATCGGCCCGACGCCGTTGCACGGTGCAGACATCGAGATCCCCGACCTGCGCGGCGGCTTCAGTCACCTCATCGCAGCGCTCACTGCTGAGGGGCAGTCGACGGTCAGTAACATTGGGATAATCTCTCGAGGCTACGAGCATTTTATTGACAAGCTCGATCAACTCGGGGCCGATTTCGTGTACGAAGGCTAGACCAAGGTGAGTGAGCCGGCGACTCGCGCAGTCAAGCACAAGTCGGAGAAGACGCTCGTCTTTCGCACCCTCGCCTACCTGTTATTGCCGTTCATGTACTTCGTAGCGCGCTACCGGTTGCAGGGAACCGAGAACGTGCCGACGGAGGGTGCCTTTGTGCTCGCGCCCAACCACTACAGCGAAATCGATCCGATCGTCGTCGGCTTGGCAATGTGGCGGGTCGGGCGCATGCCGCGCTATCTGGCAAAAGCCTCACTCTTCAGAGTGCCCGTACTCGGCTGGCTATTGAAGGCATCCGGCCAGATTCCGGTTGAGCGCTCCGGGTCGCGCACTGACCCCATTCTCGCGGCGAAGCATGTTGCAGACAATGGTCTCGCGCTCGTCATCTATCCGGAAGGCACACTCACTCGTGACCCTGATTTGTGGCCGATGCGTGGCAAGACCGGCGTCGTGCGCACAGCGCTCGCGACGGGAATCCCGGTGATCCCGGTTGCACAGTGGGGCGCCCAACTGATTCTGCCGCGGTACGGCAAGCGCATTAGTTTCTTTCCGCGCAAGACTGTCGATATTTTGTTCGGACCACCGGTTGACCTTTCTGCTTTTCGACACCGAGGCACGGATGGCGCGACCCTTGCCGAAGCGACCACCGTGGTGATGAACGCCATTACCAAGCTCGTTGAGCAGTTGCGCGACGAGACGGCTCCCGTCGACCGCTGGGACCCTGCGAAACATAACCAAGAGGAGACGGGTCGTTTTGAGCAATGATGAGAGTGGCTACGAAGCGCTCGCTAGCGCGGCGCGGCCCACCGGTGCACACGTTGCGGTGCTCGGCGCGGGATCGTGGGGTACGACGTTCGCAAAAGTGCTCGCCGATGGTGGCGCCGATGTCACTATCTGGGCCCGCAGGCCAGAGCTCGCCCGGGAGATATCGCAATCCAAGCGCAACAGCGACTATCTTCCCGGCATTAACCTTCCGCGCTCGGTATGGGCTAGTTCACGCCTGCCTGAAGTGCTCGACGGTGTGCACCAGGTGTACCTCGCCGTGCCGAGCCAGTCGCTGCGCGAGAATCTGCACATCATGCGCGATTTGATTCCGGCAAACGCGATCGTCGTCTCGCTCATGAAGGGTGTCGAGAAGGGCACGCGCTTCAGGATGAGTGAGGTGATCACGCAAGAACTCGGCATTCACGCCGATCGGATTGCCGTGGCATCCGGCCCGAATCTGGCTCTGGAGATTGCTAAAGAGCAGCCGACCGCCGCGGTCGTATCTTCTGAAAGTCTCGAGACGGCGACGCTCATCGCTCTCACCGCCACTAACCCGTATTTTCGCTCGTTTGTGAACACTGATGTTATTGGTACCGAGTTCGGTGGCGTGCTGAAAAACCTCATCGCGGTGGCAATTGGCATTGTCGATGGCGTCGGCTACGGAGAGAATACGAAAGCGTCGATCATCACTCGCGGTCTCGCCGAGATGACCGACTTCGCGGTCGCGTACGGAGGGCGCGCGGAGACGCTCGCGGGTCTCGCGGGTCTCGGTGACCTCATTGCCACGTGTGAATCATCGCTCTCCCGCAACAACCGGGCGGGGCGCCTGCTCGGTCAGGGGTATGCATACGCCGAAGTGATCAAGCAGATGGACCAGACCGCGGAAGGGCTTACCTCGGTTGCCCCCATTCTCGAACTCGCCCTCGCGCGCGGCGTGGACATGCCCATCGTGAGCCAGGTCGCTGAAGTGCTTGCCGGTACGCTGAATCCGCGGGATATCGCCCCGCACCTCACCACGGATCCAATGCCACAGGGAGAATAGCGATCATTAACGACCAGGCCAAGCTGACGGTGGCGCTGCTGTTCGGTGGCCGGTCCAGCGAGCACACCATCAGCTGTGCGACGGCAGGCGGTGTGCTCGCTGCGATCGACCGCTCGAAATACGATGTCATCCCGATCGGCATGACCAGAGCGGGTGCGTTCACCCTGCACGACGATGACGCGGCGTCGTTGGCGCTGAATCCCGCCGCGATGCCCGAGGTGCACGATAACGGCTCGCGCCTGCTCTGGCCGGATTCGACGGCGACCCGCGAACTGCGGGTGACGGATGCCGCAGGCACAACCCGTTCGCTGGGCAATGTTGACGTGGTCTTTCCCATCCTCCACGGGCCGTTTGGCGAAGACGGAACGGTGCAAGGGCTGCTCGAGCTCGTCGGACTGCCGTACGTGGGTAACGGAGTGCTCGCGAGCGCTTTGGGCATGGATAAACACTTCACGAAGAACGCACTCGTCGCGGCCGGCGTCACCGTCGCTCCGTGGGTTACCGTCACGCCGCCAGAGTGGCGCGATGACAACGAACTGTGGCGCGGTCGCGCCCATGGGCTCGGCTTGCCAGCATTCGTGAAGCCGGCCCGTGCCGGATCGTCGGTCGGGGTGACGAAGATCACGCGCTGGGAAGACCTTGATGCGGCGCTCGACATCGCGTTCGCCGAAGATAGCAAGGCCCTCATCGAATCGGCTGTGATCGGCCGTGAGATCGAATGCGGCGTGCTTTCCGGCCGTGACGGAGCGCCCGCGCGCGCGAGCGTCGCGGGCGAAATCATCATCGCGGGCGACGGTTTCTATGATTTCGAGGCCAAGTATCTCGACAGCTCGGCCGCGCAGCTGGTCTGCCCAGCTGACCTAAACGAGGGTGAGCTTCGTGAGTTGCAGCGCATCGCGGTGCGCGCGTTCGACGCGATCGACGGCTGCGGCCTCGCCCGCGTCGACTTCTTCTTCACGGGCAGCGAGTTCATCGTCAACGAACTCAATACGATGCCGGGCTTCACCCCGATTTCAATGTTTCCGAAGTGCTGGGAGGCCACCGGACTGGGCTACACAGAGCTCATCGACGAGCTCATCCAACTTGGCCGTGAGGCCGTGCGCTGACCACTACTTGAGTGTGTCCTGGGGCGACAGACACGTGCCCGTCGCGCTGATGCGCCCCACGGCGCTTCCGAGGTCGGTGAGGGCCGACAGGCCAGAAACCTTGTTGTTGTCGACGATTACTTGCACCGCGGGATCACGGCCATATGTCGTAAAGACGTAGTTGGGATCTCCGCTTGCATCCACGAGCCAGTCGATACCTTCGACGGTGTAGCACTGAAGCGCGGAGGTCGGGTCAGGAACGGGCACTCCACAGCGCAGCAGAACGTTGGCCGGGTTACCCCATGCGCCGGCCCCCTGGGCGTTGGTTTCACGGGAGGCAAGGCCACCCACGGCCTCCGGCAGGTTCACGACGACGTCTGCGCACTTCGGGTTCACTGCGTCTGCTGCTGGATCCAGCGTGACGGCGGCCGAGCAACCAGAAAGAGTGACGACCACGATCGCGCACAGTGCCATGCCGGTCGTGGTTCTCATCACTTTCAGGCTACCGTGTGAACCGTGATCGCATCCGAACGCCTCGGGCAACTGGGGGAATCGGCGACCCTCGCGCGGATCTTTCCGCGCTTGCCCGCTGCAGCCGCGCAATTGATTGGACCGGGCGACGATGCGGCGGTGCTCGTCGCCGCGGACGGTCGTTATGTGGTCACGACCGACATGATGATTCACGGCCCCGACTTTCGACTGGCCTGGTCGAGTGCGCATGACCTTGGCTGGAAAGCCGCGGCCACCAACCTGTCAGATGTCGCCGCGATGGGCGCAACGCCCACCGCGCTCGTGGTCGCGATCGCAGCCCCTGCCGACTCCCCGATTTCGCTCCTTGAGGGCATTGCAGATGGGCTGCGGGACGCCTGCGTCGCCCTCGCACCCGGCTGTGGTGTGGTTGGCGGTGACCTCTCGGTGTCGAGTGTGCTCACCATCGCAGTCACGGCGTTCGGCGATCTGGGCGGTCGGGCCCCGGTGCTTCGTTCGGGAGCTCAGGTTGGTGACACGGTCGCCGTCTCGGGTGCTCTTGGGCAGGCTGCCCTCGGTCTGCAGTTGCTGTTCGAGAGTGCTATCGACGATGCGGGCGAACCGGATGCCGCGTGCGCCGCCGCGCTGCGTGCTGAGCACCCGGCCGCCATCGCCGCCCAGCTCGCGCCGACCCCGCCGATCGCGGACGGTGTTGCCGCCGCACTCGCCGGTGCTACTGCGATGATCGATCTCAGCGACGGACTCGTGCTCGACGCGCGCCGCATCGCGCTGGCCAGCAGCGTCGCGATCGCGCTCGACTCTGCTGCGATCGGCAGCCGCGCTGCGTTCACTGGGGGAGAAGACCACTCCCTGCTCGCGACGTTCCCGGCTGGAACGATGTTGCCGGCCAGATTCAGGGCGATCGGCGCGGTCGTGGCGGGCGACGGAGTGCTTGTCGACGGCACGCCATACGAGGAGCGTGGCGGTTGGGACCCGTATCGCGAATGGGATGGTGCGGTCGGCTAGCTCGGCTCTGCACTGAGCGTGGCCAGGCTAGACCTTTCGCAGCCAGTAGAGGGTCGTGTCACCGTAGTCTTTGCGGCGGTCGAACGTGAGCCCGCGAGGCCACGTGGGTGGTTGCGTGCGCGAGCTGCGTTCGAGCACAAGCACGGCATCCGCTGACAGATGTGACACGAGTGTGTACAGCGCCTGGCTGATCTCGAGTAGGCCGAGTTCGTACGGCGGGTCGAGAAACACCAGATCCCAGGTGGCCGCCGACCCGGCCAGAAACGAGTGCACGGCCTGACCGCTGACCTCGATTGTGAGCACCGAGTCTGCCGGTGCCGCGCGCAGCACGATCGCGGCATTGTCACGGCAGGCTTTGGTCGCGCTGCCGCTTTTCTCAACGAGCGTGACCTCTCGAGCGCCTCGGGATGCCGCTTCGAGCCCGAGCGCGCCGGTACCCGCGTACAGGTCGAGCACTCGGGCACCCTCGATCGCACCGCGCATGTCGAGGGCTGAGAAGATCGCCTCGCGCACGCGGTCACTGGTGGGGCGCGTGCCGCTTTTCGGCACAGTAAGCTTCAGCGATCCGGCAAATCCCGCGATGATCCTCGACACGGTGACCAGCCTATTGATGCAGGCGGTGGCCTGAGCGCAGCAGGATGCCCGACGTGGTGCTCACGACGTACGGTTGGCGGTCAGCACGCCAGAACCGCGGCTCAGGTTTGTGGTTTCAGAATGCACACCACGTTCGAGGTGGATAGCACGACGGGCAGGTCGGGAAAGTAGAGCCCGCGAGCGATAAGTGCCACCAGCGTAATGAGTGGTACCGCAACGATGCGGTATATGCCATGGATCGCCGACGTGGAGAAGCCTTTTCGCCGTGCACCACGAAACCTGACGATCTCTAGCGCTGATCGCTGAGCGAAATACACCATCTTGAGGTATCCGATCGCTGTCAGATGGGTGGGGTCGCCGTTCTGCATGGCATTTCCCAACCAACTATCGGCGTTGGGAAAGCGCAAAAATAGAGCGCCGCCGACGCGCACTTTCGACGACAGCGTCGACAAAAAGTCGGCCATCGCATCTTGGGGAATGTGTTCGAGCACATCAAACGCCACCACGAGGTCAAACGACCGATCGGCAATCGACTCGAGTTGATCGGCCGAGTGCACGTCAAACCCGGCGTCGATACCTGCGGTGACAAGTTCCGGGCTGAGCTCAGTGCCCACCACGTTCCAGCCGCGCGATCGACAGTAGGAGAGAAAGCTGCCGTTTCCGTACCCGATTTCGAGCACATCAGTCACCTGGGTGCCGACCCGGCGAAGGTCTCGAAGTTCATGCGCAAAGTAGTCTGATTCGCCCGCGAGGAGCGCACCAAAGCCATCCGGAGTACCCCAGCCCTTCCATTCGACGTACGCTGCGCTGTTCTCCGCATCGTGGTTGGGCTCCACAACTAATCTCCGATTCTCGGCCGTGCCGGTGAGTGTATCGCCTCGACACATCATGTCACGCGTCGCGCCGCTACCCTCGAAGAGTGACCTCGCCACTTGATGCTGTGCTGATTGCTGCCCTCGGCAGCCGCACGGCAGCTGCGTTTCAGAAGGGGCTCGGGCTCGCAACCGTCAGCGACCTGATCAGCCACTACCCGCGGCGCTACGCTCGGCGCGGTGAGCTGACCGCGCTCACCCAGTTGCCGATCGATGAGAATGTCACAATCGTGGCCGAGGTTCTTGAGGTGCGCGACCGGCCGATGCGCGCCAAGCGTGGCTCAATTCTTGAGGTCGTGATCAGCGACGGTACGGGCATCCTCACGCTCACGTTCTTCAATCAGGCCTGGCGAGCACCACAACTGCGGGTCGGCGCGCGCGGAATTTTCGCGGGCAAAGTGGGTGAGTACCGCGGCACGCGGCAGCTCGCGCATCCCGACTACGAACTCTTCGAAGAGTCAGCGGATACCTCGCCCGAGGCCGCGCAGAAGTGGGCCGAGTTGCCCATCCCGATCTACCCCGCCACGGCCACAGTTGCGAGTTGGCAAATCCAGAAAGCGATGGCGGTCGTGCTCGATACGTTACCTGCGCTGGACGATCCAGTGCCCCTCGAGGTGCGCAGGGACCGTGGGCTGCTCGGCTATGCGAAAGCGGTCGAGCTCATCCACCGCCCGCAGAAGGATGCCGACTGGGGGGCTGCACGCAAGGCGCTGCGGTTTCAGGAGGCGTTCGTGCTGCAGGCTGCCTTGCTTCAGCAGCGCGCGCAACTTCGAGCGACCGTAGCGACACCGCGTGTCCCCGGGCCGATCGCCCTGGCCTTCGACGCGGCCATGCCATTCACGCTCACGCGCGACCAGGTGCTCGTCGGTGAAGAGATCGCGGCTGACCTGGCGTCATCCGCCCCGATGAACCGGCTCGTGCAGGGTGAAGTTGGGTCTGGCAAGACGCTCGTGGCACTTCGTGCGATGCTGACAGTGGCCGATTCGGGTGGCCAGTCTGCTCTGCTGGCGCCGACCGAGGTGCTTGCTTCCCAACACCTGAGGTCGATCGTGGCGACCCTCGGCCCAGATGTCGCCGCCCGCCTTCGCCCGACGCTGCTCACCGGTCAGTTGCCGGTTTCGGAGCGAAAGAAGGCGCTCCTCGCGGCTATCTCCGGGAGTGCGAGAATTGTGGTCGGCACGCACGCACTGCTGAGCGACACGGTGGGGTTTTTCGACCTTGGGCTGGTCGTCGTAGACGAGCAGCACCGCTTCGGCGTCGACCAGCGTGAGGCGCTGAGGCTCAAAGGCTCGACTCCGCCGCACGTTCTCGTGCTCACGGCGACACCCATCCCGCGCACGGTAGTCATGACGGTCTTTGGCGACCTGGACATCTCGATGATCGCCGAGCTGCCGGCGGGCCGATGGCCCATCGCGAGCTTCGTCGTGCCGCTCGCCGAGAAGCCGGGCTGGGTGAATCGGGTGTGGGAGCGGGTTGCCGAAGAGGTCGCCCTCGGGCGGCAGGCGTTCGTGGTGTGCCCGGCGATCGACCCGGCCGTCGTGGAGCAGCCGCTGGAGGGCGTCGACTCCACGAGACCGACCGCCAACGTGACCGATGTGACGGCAAGCCTGCGCGCGAACCCACTCACCACCGACCTGCACATCGCGAGCCTGCACGGACGCATGTCGAGCGATGAAAAGGAGGCCGTGATGCGAGCGTTCGCGGCCCGCGAGCTCGACGTGCTGGTCGCGACCACCGTCATCGAGGTCGGCGTAGATGTTCCTAACGCCTCGGCCATGGTGATTCTCGACGCCGACCGGTTCGGCGTTTCACAGCTGCACCAGCTGCGCGGGCGGGTGGGTCGCGGCTCCGTCCCCGGGGTGTGCCTGTTCGTGACGGGCGCGGAGGAAGGCACACTCGCACGCGAACGAGTGGAGGCCGTGGCATCCACTCTCGACGGTTTCGAACTGGCTCAGAAAGACCTAGAACTGCGCCGAGAGGGCGACGTGCTCGGCAGCACGCAGTCGGGCGGGCGGTCGAGCCTGCGCCTGTTGCGGGTGGCGAAAGATGGCGAGCTCATTCAGGATGCCCGCGAGCTCGCGGCGGGCATCCTCGACGTCGACCCCACGCTCGATTCGCATCCAGCCTTGCGCGAGGCGCTCGCGAGGCGGCTCGATGCGACCGCTGCGGCGTTCCTCGCTAAGAACTGAGGCCGCGGTGCAGGCTCGCGGTCCAGATTCGGCCCGGTGTCCTGGTGGCGTGGTGCGCACTGTCGGGTGGTTATTTGGTGGGGTGGCACGCGACCGAGGCCCACCGTCGGGCCGTCGCGTCGCGGCCGAGTCGCCATCAAAAAGCACGCGAGCGGGTTAGGGAAGCCGTTCGTTAACCGACAGGCGGTATCGTGAAGTCATGAGCCGGATCGCCGTCGTCCCTGGGTCCTTCGACCCCGTCACCCTGGGCCACATCGACGTTATCGGGCGGGCGGCTGGCCTCTTCGACCAGGTGCATGTCTTGGTCGTTCACAACCCAGATAAGGCGGCTCTGCTACCGATTGCCCAGCGTGTCTCGCTGATCGAGCAGTCGATTCGGGATGCGGGGCTTCCGACCAACATTCTTGTCACCAGTTGGAGCATGGGATTGCTGGTCGACTATTGCACGGATGTCGGTGCCACCGTTCTCGTGAAGGGCATCCGCTCCCAGATCGACGTGGCATACGAAACACCGATGGCGATCGTGAACCGAAATCTGGCCGGCGTCGAGACCGTGTTCTTGTTACCGAACCCTGAGCACGCCCACGTGTCGAGTTCGCTCGTGCGTCAGGTCGCCGCGCTTGGTGGCGATGTGAGTCCGTACGTGCCGAGGAGCGTCGCTCAATACTTGCAGCATCCCTAGACCACCCGGCCAATTACATCCATCGCAAGGAGCCCATCGTGGCGAAGATATCCAACGAGAAGTCGAGCAAGAAGTCCGGGAAGAAGTCGTTGGCCGCGCTCGCCGCGCACACCAAGAAGCATGACAAAAAGGTGACGAAAAAGGCGGCGGAGAAGGTGGCAGCCGCGGCGAAGGCGAGCCACAAGAAGGCCAAGCGCGCCGCCGAGAAGACCGTGCTGAAAGCAAAGCACGCGGCCAAGGCCGCGGCGAAAGCAGCGAAGTCCGCCGAGAAGGAGAAGTCCGCTTCGCTCGAAAAGAAGGCGAAAGCGGGAATGAAGCGAGATCGCGCGCTCGCGAAAGACGTGACGCCTTCCAGCAAGCCGATCATGCAGTGGCCAGCCACAATCGAGCCGTCCGAGTCATGGACGGTGGTAGCCTTGCGCGCCCGAGCACGCAAGCTCGGCGTGCCTGGCTACTCACGTATGACGAAGGCCGAGTTGCTCGACACGCTGCGCCCGTAGCCCCCGCGCCGTCGTCGCGAACTGCGACGACGGCCCGACAGCTAACGTCGCGTCGCATCAGCGCAGTGGCACCGTGAGGCGTAGCGCGCGCTCGGCCACTCGTTCGCGCTCCAGTCGCGCACGGTGCTGCTCGATGTGGTTCGCACGATGCTCGCGAGACTCGATCGGGTGTGGTCGGCGACCCCACCGGATGAGGGCCACACCTACGCGCAGTGCGAGTAAGTCGAGTGGGCGCACCCGACGTGCAGGCTGCACCGTGTGGTCATAGTGCGGTTGGGGTGGGTGGTCGTGGCGACCGGGGGCGGTCGACAAGATGGTGTTCATAGTGCATGTTCCTGACTGCTGGCGGCCTGCGGTGCAGGCTGACGCGGTTGCATCGGCGATAGCTGGATTCGACGGGACTACTCGTGACGGCAGATACGCGACGGCGTTAGTGGACAGACGTCGTCAATGGGCGGGTGACCCGAGAGCGCACAGAAAAACTGCGGCGGGTCAGGCTACAAACCGCTTAGTCGGTAAAAACGCGGAGGAAGCCGGCGATGGTACGGGACATTCCCGCAGAAATTGCACACATCATGCTCGGCTCCTCTCGTCGTTGGCGTGTCACCACCGTACTGGCGGGCGTGCGGTCGCTGCAAGCAATGACACGAGTTGTGCGCGTCTCGTTATGAAAACGTCGCTTAAGGGCGATAGTGCGTAATCTCCCAGATGTGGCCAGCCGGGTCGGCGAGCTCGAACGCGACTTTCCCAGCACGATCAGGTGACGGCCGCACGCGGCCCCGGCGTCCCTAAACTGAGGCAGTGACTCTTACCGTTTTTGCCGTTGCCGGCATCCCCGAGATCATCGCCGGGAGTGACCTCGCCACGATCATCGGGGATGCGATCGAGGCGGCGGGCGAGCGGTGCGCTCTCGAAGCGGGTGACATCCTCGCGGTGACCTCCAAGATCGTGAGTAAGGCCGAGGGACGGCAGATCGCCGCGGCGGATCGCGAAGATGCGATCACGCAGCAGACGGTGCGCGTCGTTGCGACGCGCACGCATGCCGGAGGCGTCACTCGCATCGTCGAGAACCCACTTGGGCTCGTGCTCGCGGCAGCCGGCGTCGATTCGAGTAACACGCCAGTCGGCTACGTTCTGCTACTGCCCGTCGACCCAGACGCGTCTGCGAAGCGTATCTGCGCGGCGCTCAGGGCCAGGTTCGGCGTTCGCATCGGTGTGATCATCTCAGACACGCTCGGTCGGCCGTGGCGACAAGGGCAGACGGATGTCGCGATCGGGGCTGCTGGAATGCGGGTGCTCGATGACCTGCGGGGTTCCACCGATGCCGGGGGCAGGCGCCTCGACGTCACGGTAGCGGCGTCAGCGGACGAGATTGCGGGTGCAGCAGATCTCGTCAAGGGCAAGGCCAGCGGTTTACCGGTAGCGATCGTGCGCGGACTCGGGCATCTCATAGCCAATCTCGACGAACCGGGAGCGGTCGCTATCGTGCGGCCGGCCGACCAAGATATGTTTCGGCTGGGTAGCGACGAGGCGTGGCAGGAAGGCTACGAAGCAGGACTTCGGTCGGCGACGACCTGAGCGCGGGCTATTACCCTGCGTCGTCAGTTCCGTTCTGTGGCCGGTACCGCGCTTCGTGCCCCACCCTGGCAGTCGGCACCTAGCATGGGTGAATGACAGGTGGATCGCCCACGCCGGACGCCACCGGGGCACACCGACAGGCGCCAGCGTCGCGGGGCTGGGTAGTGGTCATTCCGGTCAAGGGAACCGACAATGCGAAGTCGCGGCTCGGGGCGGCGGTCGAGCTCGCGACGGCGATCGCCCTTGACACCGTAACGGCCGCGCTCGGCGCTGCGCCGGTCGTCGTGGTCACGAGCGTCGTGGCAGCGCCGTCGTTCGCGGCCCTCGGCGCACGAGTGGTCGTGGATCTCGGTGGCGGGTTGAATGCAGCAGTCCGCAGCGGGATTGCGGCCGCGGAAGGGGAAAACGTGGCGGTGCTCCTGGGAGACCTGCCGTCATTGCGCAGCGATGAGTTGGTAGCAGCTCTCGACGCTGCCGAAGCGCACCCGCGAGCCATGGTCGCGGATGCGGAAGGACTCGGCACCGTGTTGATCACGGCACTGCGCGGGGTCGAGCACTCGCCGGCATTCGGTGCCGGTTCTCGGGTGGCACACATCGCGGCGGGCTATCGGGAACTGCCCGTTGCCGCAATCAGCGGCCTCAGGCGCGATGTCGACACCGAACAACAACTCCGATCAATTGACGCGAAGCGACTCGGCGAGCGAACTCGCGCGATAGTCGCAGCCACGCTCGACGGGGAGGGCCCAGGCACTCCGCGCGTGACGCCAGCGCCGGCGGACGATCCGGGGAGCAACGGACTGCGCTAACGCCCGCTGACGACCTCTATCGGCAGTAGTCGCAGCGACTTTCCCGTTGCGGCGTATCCGGTGGCAGCGTGTAGTCGCGCGGTGGCACGGCGCTCGTCGGATGGTTCGCCGTAGGTCGTGGTGCGCTGGTAGGCGTCACGACCGATCACCGAGGTGAGTGCCTCCAGCTCGTCCACGGTCTTCTCCGAACCGTTGTCTGCGCCAGCCATGCGGCTAATGGTTTCCTCCATGAGGGTGCCGCCCACGTCATCCGCGCCGCCCTGCAGCATGAGCTGAGTGCCTTCGGTTCCCAACTTCACCCATGACGTCTGAATGTGGTCGATGCGGCCGTGCAGCATGAGCCGCGCCACGGCGTGTACGGCCCGATTCTCCTGTGGCGTCGGACCTGGCCGCGCAACACCGGCCAAGTACACGGGCGAGTTCATGTGCACGAATGGCAGCAGAACGAACTCGGTAAAGCCGCCGGTCTCATCCTGAATCTGCGAGAGGGTGCGCAAATGGCCTACCCAGTGTGTGGGGTTGTCGACGTGCCCGTACATCATCGTCGAACTCGAACGAATGCCGAGGCGGTGTGCCGTAGTCACGATCTCGATCCACGCGGATGCCGGCAACTTGCCTTTCGTGAGCACCCACCGCACCTCGTCATCGAGAATCTCGGCAGCCGTGCCGGGAATCGTGTCGAGCCCAGCAGCCTGAGCCTCGGCCAGGAAATCGTGATAGCTGAGGCCGGTGCGAGTCGCACCGTTGACGATCTCCATCGGGCTGAACGCGTGCAGGTGGATGCCGGGTTGGCGAGCCTTCACCTCGCGCGCCAGCTCGAAATACGCCGTTCCGGGAAGGTCGGGATGGATGCCGCCCTGCATACAGATCTCGGTCGCTCCGATATTCCACGCTTCATCGACGCGGTCGCCGACCTGTTTCATCGACAGCGTGAATGCGTCGGCATCGGTGCGTCGCTGCGCGAATGCACAGAAGCGGCATCCGGTGTAGCAGACGTTGGTGAAGTTGATGTTGCGGTTGACGACGTAGCCCACGCGGTCGCCGACGGTGTCGTGGCGCACCCGGTCGGCGAGGCTGGCGAGCGCGTCGAGATCGGCACCCTCGGCACCCAGCAACGTCAGATACTCGGCGTCGCTCAACCCAGCCGGGTCGGTCTCGGCTTTCGCGAGGGCGGCGAGCACGGCCGGGTCGCCCGTTCGACCCACGGCGCGCCGGGTGTCGCCGACGGTCTCGCGCAGTTCTGACCAGTCACCGTAGACATCCTCAAAGTCGCTGCGACGGTCGCCCGTTCGCCCGACCGTATCGATCTCGGTGTGCAGGTTAACGCGACCGGAGCCGAGCCACTCGGGGTCAGGTTCCTGCCACGGCAAGCCGACCGGAATGCGGCCCTCGACAGCCAGCCCATCCGAGGAGGCAAGGGCGCGAATATGCGGAAGTACGCGCGGGTCGAGCCACGGCTCTTCGGCACGCACATAGTGCGGGTGCACAGTTAGGCGCTCGCGGAGGGTGTAGCCGGCATCCGCGGTCAGGCGAGCGAGCTCGTCGATGTTCGGCCACGGTCGCTCGGGGTTAACGTGGTCGGGTGTCAGGGGAGAAACCCCACCCCAGTCGTCGATTCCGGCGCGCACGAGCATGGCGAGTTCGGGCTGGTCGGTGAGGTTTGGTGGTGCCTGAAGTCGTGCGCCGGGTCCGAGCACGATGCGCGAAACGGCCACAGCAGCGATGTACTCCTCGAGCGGCAGATCATCGCGACGCATCATGGCGGTCGACATTTTCGACCGGAAATTCTGGATGATGATTTCCTGGATGTGTCCGTGCCGACGTGACGCAGCGCGCAGGGCGAACAAACCATCGACCCGCTCGGCGTAGGTCTCGCCGATGCCCAGCAGTAGGCCCGTCGTGAACGGTACATTGCTGCGACCGGCATCCTCAATCACTCGCAACCGAACGGCCGGGTCTTTATCTGGCGAGCCGAAGTGTGCCTCGCCCTTCTCGGTGAACAGTCGGGTCGAAGTGGTCTCGAGCATCATGCCCATCGACGGCGACACCGGCTTCAGCCGCTGGATTTCCTCCCAGGTCATGACGCCGGGGTTCATGTGCACGAGTAGGCCGGTCTCTTCGAGGATGCGAATGGCCATCGCCCGCAGGTAGGCGATCGTCGAGTCGTACCCGTTGGCATCGAGCCACTCCCGGGCCTCGGGCCAGCGCTCCTCCGGGCGGTCGCCGAGCGTGAAGAGCACTTCTTTGCAGCCGAGCGCTGCGCCCGCACGCGCGACTTCCAGAATCTGGTCTGGCGACATGTACATCTCTTTGCCCTCGCGGGTGAGCTGGGCTGGCGTCTTAACGAATGCGCAGTAGTGGCAGCGGTCTTGACACAAGTGCGTGACCGGGATGAAGACCTTACGCGAGTAGGTGATCACGCCCGGTCTGCCCGCCTTCTCGAGCCCGGCGTCTCGCACCCGGCCGGCAGCGACCAGCAGGCGATCGAGGTCGACACCGCGCGCGTGCAAGAGTGTTTCGGCTTCGGTGGCATCGACGGTCACGCCGCTCTCAGCACGCTTGAGTGCACGACTCAGAGCGGAGGCGGTCGGAATAAATGACGTGCTATCTGACATAGTGCCACGCAGCTTTCATGTCGCAGACGAAGCGCCCAAAGCCAGGCGTGGAACCAGATTCGGTACAACTCTAACCCCGAGATGTTTCGAGCGCGTCTCTCGCGAGTTGTGCGCTCGTCGCGAGGTCGCGCATCCACAGTGGAACGACGACGGGTCGAATTCCGCTGGCCTCGATGATGGGGGCGAGCGCAGCATCCGACTCATCGATGAGCCAGGCGTCGATAAGCCCACCCGCGCTTCGGGCTCCGTAGTGCAGAGCGACGGCATCGGCCGACGTGGTGACGCCGATTGTTGCGAGGCAAGCGTCTGCCATGCCGCGTATGGCTGCTCCCGCGATGATCGGTGACACCCCGACCACCTGGGCGGATGCCGCGACCACCGCGTCGCGAATGCCGGGAATGCCGGGAATGCCCAGGATGGTGCCGATCGAGACCACCGGGTTGGACGGCGCCACGAGAATCACATCAGCGCCTGCTATCGCGTCGAGCACGCCCGGCGCCGGCTGGGCATCCGCGATTCCGGTCTGCACAAACGCCGTTGCGGGCAGCCTAGCGCGATGACGGGTCGACCACTCCTGAAAGTGCATGGTCTCCCGCTCTCGGTCAGCACCTGGGTTTCGACCTCGTGGTCGGTTGCTGGCAGCAGTCGAACGCCGAGATCCCACCGAGCGCTGACCCGCTCGGTCTTCCCGACTCTGCCCCAACCGCGAACCTCGTCGTTTTCGCCCGCGAGGGTGTACATGATGGAGTCAAGGTTAGGTGCAGTGGCTTACGCGCGCGCCGCATCGGCCAGGGCGGAGCCGATGGCGGCGAAATTATCACGGACCAGCCCCACCGTGACCCGCACGAAGTTGCGATCGGTGCCGGGATCGGCGATGAACGCTGTGCCTGCCGCCACCCGGATGCCCGCGGCGGCGAGTTGTACGACCGCCGTTCGCTCGTTGTCCACTTCGAGCCAGGTGTTGATTCCGTCTGAAGCCGTCGCCGGATAGCCATTGCGGCGAAGAGCCTCGGCGAGTTCGCGTTGCCTCCCGTTGTACACGCGCCGGGCATCGCTCACTTCGGCGATCGATGTCGCGTCGGTGAGCAGATCGTTCAGGATGCGCTGGAGTATTCGCGAAGTCCAGCCAGGCCCCAGCATGCGCCTCGCCACTATTCGGTCGATCAGGTCTGCCTCCCCGCCGATTGCAGCGATGCGCAGGTCGGGGCCGTGCGACTTGGAGAAACTGCGAATGTGCAGCACACGATCAGGAATCCAGTGCGCGAGACTCACTTCGGGGGAACTGCTGATCTGGCCCGAGTGGTCGTCTTCGATGACGATTGTGGATGCCGCGTTGCGATGGGTGCTCAGGATGCGGGCGAGTTCTCGCGCGCGCTCCGCCGTCATCGACGCCCCGGTCGGGTTCTGCGCCCGCGGTTGAAGTACGAGAGCCGCTGGCCGGATGGCCAAAGCGTCGACGAGTTTGTCTGGCCGCATGCCGTGTGCGTCGATAGCGACCGGAACGCGCTCGGTGTTGAACTGGTCGAGGAGGTCGAGGATGGGGGGAAACCCCGGGTCTTCCACAATCACCCGGTCGCCGAAGCGCACCACTTGCTCGAGCGCTCTGGATAGCGCGTCGAGCGCGCCGTCGACAACGGTGATGTGCTCGGGATTGCCCGGCCACGACGCTCGTAAGCTGCGTTCGAGTTCGGGGATTACCGGTACGTCGAGATAGCTCGCGGTCGAGGCACTGAGCGACACCCGGGCGAGTGCTCGCGCGAGTGTGGGAAGCAGGGTGGGGTCGGGAGTACCCGTGGAGAGGTCGAGGCGTGCGTCAGGAACACCGACCATTCCGCGCGATCGCGGCGGAAGCCAGTTATGCGGGGCCGGTCGTACGAAACTCCCGCTACGCCCCCGCGATACGATCAGGCCCACACCGTTCAGCGCCTGCCAGGCATGGCTTACTGTGGCTGGACTCACCCCGAGGTCGCGCGCGAGATCTCGCACGGTCGGCAGCCGGTCGCCGGGCCCAAGCTCGCCAGAGGTAATCAGCCGGGCAATCGCCGCAGCGATTCCGTCCGGGGTCGGATTGGTGATCTGCAGGGCTACCGCGTGCATCCGAACCCCCGTAAGTTTTACTTCACCGTCACAGCATGAAATAAAAAAGAAATGTTTACGCGGCATAATAACAAAAGAACTACAGCCGGAGGTTTCGAATGACCGTCGTACGCGCAGCACTCACCCAGACCACCTGGACAGGCGACAAAGAATCGATGATCGCGAAACACGAGCAGTTCGCACGGGATGCGGCAGCTCAGGGCGCGCAGATCGTGTGTTTCCAGGAACTTTTCTACGGCCCGTACTTCGGCATTATTGAAGACGCCAAGTACTACGACTATGCCGAGCCCGCCGATGGGCCCGTAGTGCAGCGCTTTCAGAAGCTGGCCAAAGAATTAGCACTGGTGATCGTGCTCCCCATCTACGAGGAGGAGATGCCCGGTGTCTACTACAACACGGCCGTCGTCATCGATGCGGATGGCACCGCGCTCGGCAAGTACCGTAAGCACCACATCCCGAACCTCGACCGGTTCTGGGAGAAGTTCTACTTTCGGCCAGGTAACCTGGGCTACCCGGTCTTCGACACCGCGGTTGGCAAAGTGGGCGTCTACATCTGTTACGACCGCCATTTTCCCGAGGGATGGCGCGAACTCGGGCTCGGCGGCGCAGAAATCGTCTTCAACCCTTCCGCCACCAAGCCCGGTCTATCGAACCGGCTGTGGGAGATCGAACAGCCAGCCGCTGCTGCAGCGAACCAGTACTACATCGGAGCAAACAACCGCGTCGGAACCGAGACCGAAGAGTTCGGCGACCTCGCCGTCACCTTCTATGGCAGCTCGTATTTTGTCGATCCGCGTGGCAACTACGTGGGCGACGTGGCCAGTCACGACCAGAGTGAGATCGTTGTACGCGATCTGGATCTCGACGTCATTCGCGACGTGCGCAACGCATGGCAGTTCTATCGGGATCGCCGCCCCGACTCGTACACCGCTACCGTGGCGCCATAAGGGTACGAGCGGTCAATGAAGACTCTCATCAAGAACGGAATGGTCGTTAACTCGACTGGCACGGTATCCGCTGACGTGCTCATCGACGGCGAGACAATCACAGCGGTGCTCGCGCCCGGCTCGACGCTGCTCGGCTTTGACATCGAGTCGAACGTCGACACGGTGATCGACGCGGACGGCAAGTACGTGATCCCCGGTGGCATCGACGCGCACACTCACATGCAGATGCCGTTCGGTGGCACCGAAGCGAGCGACACTTTCGAGACCGGAACACGCGCCGCGGCGTGGGGCGGGACAACCTCGATCGTCGACTTCGTGGTGCAGTACGCGGGTGAGAGCGTGCTCGACCAGTACGCGCTATGGCAGCAGAAGGCCGCGAGCAACTGCGCCATTGACTACGGGTTCCATCAGATACTTTCTGACGTGCAAGACTCCTCGCTCATTGCGATGGACGAGCTCCTGAAGGAAGGTGTCTCGAGCTTCAAACTTTTCATGGCGTACAAAGGCGTCTTTCTTTCGGATGACGGCCAGATCACGAAAGCGATGCAAAAGGCCGCAACCAACGGTTCGATGATCATGATGCACGCCGAAAATGGGTCGGTCATCGATCTGCTCGTGCAGCAGGCCATTGCCGCCGGAAACACCTCTCCGCTCTACCACGGGCTTACTCGCCCGTGGCAGGCCGAGGAAGAGGCCACCCACCGTGCGATCATGCTCGCCAACCTCACCGGCGCTCCGCTCTATGTGGTGCACGTCTCCGCTAAGCAGGCCGTCGCTCAGATCGCTGCTGCTCGTGACAATGGTCAGAATGTGTTCGGCGAAACCTGCCCGCAGTACCTGTACTTATCCCTCGAGGAGAACCTCGGGGCGCCGGGATTCGAGGGCGCTAAGTGGGTGTGTTCCACCCCGCTGCGGTCGAAAGCGGAGGGGCACCAGCACCACATGTGGCAGGCGTTGCGCACCAACGACATCCAGATGGTGTCCACTGACCATTGCCCGTTCTGCATGAAGGGCCAGAAAGACATGGGCATCGGCGACTTCTCGAAGATTCCGAATGGCATCGGCTCGGTCGAACACCGCATGGATCTGCTCTATCAGGGCGTCGTTGAAAGCAATATTTCGCTCGAGCGCTGGGTCGAGGTGACCTCGACTACGCCCGCGCGCATGTTCGGGATGTACGGCAAGAAAGGGGTAATCCAGCCTGGTGCCGATGCGGATGTCGTGATCTACGATCCGCACGGCCACACCTCGATCGGGATGCCTGAGGAGGGTCGAACTAAGACCCACCACATGAACATGGACTACTCCGCGTGGGAGGGCTACGAGATCGACGGTCACGTCGACACAGTGCTCTCGCGCGGCAAGGTGATCGTTGACAACAACGAGTACATCGGGGCCAAGGGCGATGGCAGGTACCTCAAGCGCAGCCTCTCGCAGTATCTGATCTGATGGCTCACTTTTATGCGCGCGAGCGCGGGATGGTCTGATCATGCAATTCGGAGCAGTACTCCAGACCAACCCGCCAGCGTCGCGCACGGTGTATCTCGCCACGCTCGCCGAGCAGTACGGATTCGAGTACGTGTGGACGTTCGACTCGCACTTGCTCTGGCAGGAGCCGTACGTGATCTACAGCGCGATTCTCGCGGCGACGCACCGCGTGATCGTGGGCCCGATGGTGACCAACCCGGCGACCAGGGACTGGACGGTGACGGCATCGGTGTTCGCTACTCTCAACGAAATGTACGGCAATCGCACGGTCATCGGCATCGGTCGCGGCGATTCGGCGGTGCGCGTGACGAACGGCGCGCCCACGACCCTCAAAACGCTGCGGGAGTCGATTCACGTCATCCGCGAACTCGCGAACTCGCGCTCGGTCGAGTACCACGACGCTCAGCTACAGTTTCCCTGGTCGAAGGGCTCACAAGTCGAGGTATGGGTCGCCGCCTACGGCCCGCTGGCCCTCAAGCTCGCCGGTGAAGTGGGTGACGGTTTCATCCTGCAGCTCGCCGACCTCGACATCGCCGAGTGGATGATCACGACCGTTCGGGGTGCCGCCGAGGCCGCCGGCCGCGACCCGATGTCGATCAAGTTCTGTGTTGCAGCTCCGATGTACATCGGCCCGGATACCCCAGAGTCGATCGAGCACATGCGCAATCAGACCCGCTGGTTCGGGGGAATGGTCGGCAACCACGTCGCTGACATCGTGGCCAAGTACGGGTCGGATGGATCGGTTCCGCAGGCCCTCACCGACTACATCAAGGCCCGCGCGGGTTACGACTACAACCAGCATGGCCTTGCCGGCAACACCCACACCGACTTCGTGCCAGACGAAATCGTCGACCGCTTCTGCGTGCTCGGCACCGCAGAGCAGCACATCGAGAAGCTGAAGGCATTGAAAGAGCTTGGGGTCGACCAGTTCGCGGGCTACCTGCAACACGACAACAAAGAAGAGACGTTGCGCGTGTACGGCGAGACGGTGATCCCTGCTCTGCGCGACGTCATCGTTGCCAAGACATGAGCCGACTTCGCGCGGTCGTATTCGGTGTTGTCGGCATCGTGCTGCTCGGGGTGCTCTGGGAGGCCTACAAGGCTTTTGGCCCAGCCGCCGGCTTCAGCGCGTTTAATACCCAGCTTTTGCCGCGCACGAGCGACCTCGCGATGCCCCACCTCGTTGACATGCTGACGCGAACCGTCCAACCCACCAACTCGAGTGCGGATTCGCAGCCGGTCTGGCTTGCCGTGGCGCTCGCATGCTTGTCGAGCCTCGGTACGGCAGCCGTTGGCCTCGCCATCGGCGCCATCGTGGGATTCGGGTTCGCCCTCCTGATGCTGCGTTTTCGCATTGCTCAGGCCGCGGTGCTCCCGTGGCTGGTGCTGAGTCAAACAGTGCCACTCATCGCCCTGGCACCGCTGATCGTGGCGTGGGGCGGTCGCATCCAGATTGGTGCATTCGCCTGGGATCGGTGGATGTCGGTCGCCGTCATTGCGTCATATCTCGCGCTCTTCCCAGTAGCCGTTGGGGCACTGCGTGGGCTGCAGTCACCTCAGGTCGCCCACGTGGAGCTCATGCGCTCCTACGCGGCAGGATGGTGGACGACACTCGTCTACCTGCGTCTGCCTGCGAGTGTGCCGTACCTGATCTCAGCGTTGCGGTTGGCAGCAGCGAGCGCGATTGTCGGCACTGTGGTGGCCGAAGTTTCTACCGGGGCGAAGGGTGGTATCGGCCGCCTGATCATCGAGTACGCCCAGTCTGGGTCATCCGATCCCACCAAGGCGTTCTCGCCCATCGCGGGCGCAGTGCTCATGGGCCTTGCGGCTGCGGCGATTGTCGCGCTCGTCGGGCTCAGCCTCGGCCGCTTTCGTAGAAATGAGGTAGCGACATGAGCGCGGTTGATGTTATCGGCGTCAGCAAGTCCTTCGCGGTGAAGAAGGCGACCGTGGTCGCCCTCGATGACGTGTCGCTCACGGTAAAGGCGGGCGAGTTTGTGTCGCTCATCGGCCCGTCTGGGTGCGGCAAGTCCACGCTTCTGCGCCTGATCGCCGAGCTCGACAGCCCCACGAGTGGCTCGATCGCGGTGTTCGGAAAGACCGCTCGTCAGGCACGACTGGATCAGTCGTATGGAATAGTTTTTCAGAGTGCGGGACTCCTGCCGTGGCGCTCCATTGCCGCAAACATCGAGTTGCCACTCACGCTGCACGGGGTTTCGCGAACGGCTCGTCGTGAACGTGTGGCTGAGCTCGTGGAACTCGTCGGACTCACGGAGTTCGCCAGCAGTTACCCTGAGCAACTCTCCGGCGGCATGCAGCAGCGCGTCGCCATCGCTCGTGCACTCGCCGAGCGCCCTGGTCTACTCCTCATGGATGAGCCGTTCGGAGCGCTCGACGAGATGACGCGCGAGCGCATGCAGGCGGAGCTTGTGCGTATGTGCGCCGAGACCGCAGCCGCCGTGATTTTTGTCACCCACTCGATTCCCGAGGCCGTGTTCCTCTCCGATCGGGTGGTGGTGATGTCGCCGCGCCCTGGCCGCATCCGCGCCGTCATCGACATCGCGTTGGGCGACGTGCGGGGCGAGAAGCTGCGCGAGGAGGAGAGCTTCTTCGCTGGGGTCACCGCCGTGCGCGAGGCACTGCACGGGGCGCCAGAGTCGACCGCAGCAACGAATGCGGCTCGGGGGGTCGATTCGCGATGACGAATACTGTGGTGCGCCGGGTGCTGCCTCCCGTCGTTCTCGGGCTTGTGGCGCTGCTCGTCTGGGAACTCGGCGTGACTCTCGCGAGAATCCAGCCGTATCTGCTGCCGGCGCCGAGCGCTATCGGCAAACAACTCGCGGTGGTCTTCCCGTCGTTGTGGGTCGCCATGCTCGCTACTGGGCTCAACGCCCTCATCGGGCTCGTCGTCGGGTCGCTCATGGCAATTGTCTTCGCGCTGCTGGCGTCGCGGGTGCGGGTGATCGACCACATCATCGCGCCGATCGTGGCGGCTATCGCGGTCGTGCCGATTGTCGCGCTCGCCCCCGTTCTCACCACGATGTTCGGGGCGACCAGCGAGTCACCTCGTCGAGTGATCGTGGCGATCGTGGTGTTCGTTCCGGTGTTCGTCAATACCGTGCGCGGGTTGCGGCAGATGCTGCCAGTGCACCGTGATCTGATGCAGGCGTATGCGGCATCCAATTGGCAGGTGACGCGCATGGTAACCGTGCCGGGTGCGTTGCCCTACATTTTCACTGGGCTCAACATCGCCTCATCTCTTGCGGTGATTTCGGCGGTCGTCGCCGAGTACTTCGGCGGGTTGCAGAACGGCTTGGGGTCACGCATCACTTCTGCCGCAGCCAATAGCGCGTATCCGCGAGCCTGGGCGTACGTTCTCGGCGCGATCGTGCTCGGGCTTATCTTCTTCACCGCCACCCTTGCGATAGAAAAACTCGCGACGCGCCGACGATGAGCGCCGGGCTCCATGCATCACAACCGTCCACCTACCGCAGGATCTAGGCGGCCGTTCACCACCCATCCGATTCGACAAGGAGAAGCAATGAAACACAGCACACGTAAGTTGCTCGGTATAACCGCGATTGCGGCGGCAGTCGCACTGACCCTCGGCGGGTGCAGCGCAAAGCCACCGGCCATCCCGACCGGCAAGCTCATCCCGGTCACCCTGCAGCTTCAGTGGTTCGCCCAGGCTCAGTTCGCCGGGTACTACGCGGCGCTCGACAAGGGTTATTTCAAGGACGAGGGACTCGACGTAAAGATCGTCGAGGGCGGCATCGATATCGTGCCGCAGACGGTACTCGCCAACGGCCAGGCTGACTTTGCGATCGCGTGGGTACCCAAGGCGCTCGCGAGCCGTGAGCAGGGCGCTGGCATCACCGATGTCGCTCAGATCTATCAGCGTTCCGGCACGCTCCAGGTGTCGCTTGCGAAGAAGGCCATCAAGACCGCGGCCGATCTGAAGGGCAAGGTTGTCGGCAACTGGGGATTCGGTAACGAGTTCGAGATGTTTGCGGGAATCACGAAAGCAGGCCTTAACCCCGCGTCCGACGTGACTCTCGTGCAGCAGGACTTCACGGAAAGCGCACTTATTGCAGGAGACATCGACGCAGCCCAAGCGATGATCTATAACGAGTATGCACAAATTCTTGAGACCAAGAACCCTGTGACCGGCAAGCTGTACCAACCAGCCGACCTCAACGTCATCAACTGGAACGCCGACGGAACCGCCATGCTGCAAGACGCGGTCTGGGCAAACACCCAGAAACTCAATTCCGACGTGGCCTATCAGGCCACCACGGTCAAGTTTCTCAAGGCCGTCATCAGGGGCTGGATTTACGCACGGGATAACGCCTTGGCTGCCTCGAAGATCGTGCTTGCACACGGCCCGACGCTCGGCGCGAGCCATCAGCTCTGGCAGACCAACGAGGTCAACAAACTCGTGTGGCCTGCCCCAGATGGTATCGGCATTGTCAACGCAGATGCTTGGGCGCAGACGGTGAAGGTTGCACTTGGGGCGAAGAACCTGGAAGGCTCCACCGTGATCACGGCGGCACCCGACAAGGATGCATATACCAACACGTACATCCAGAGGGCGCTCGATCAGCTGAATACTCTGGACACCACCGGCAAGAAGTTCACACCCATCGACGTCACTCTCGCCGAGGGCGGCAAGTAACTAACAGGTAATAGTGTGAACGGGTGGCCGGTTCTGCTGGCCACCCGTTCCACCACGTAAGGACACACCATGAATGACCAGAATTCAGCCTCAGTGAACAGCGCGACTGGCCAGCTCGCGTACGACCTTGACCGCGCGCACGTTTTCCACTCGTGGTCGGCACAGGGGGCGCTCACGCCCTTCGTGATCGCAGGCGGTTTGGGCAGTACGGTGTGGGATTACGACGGTACGCGGTACCTCGACTTCTCGAGCCAATTGGTCAATGTCAATATCGGCCACCAGCATCCGGCCGTCGTCGCCGCCATCAAGATGCAGGCTGACACACTCGCGACGGTGGCTCCCGCTCACGCCAATCTCGCACGCGGGGAGGCCGCTAAGCGTATTCTCGGTAAAGCCGGATCGCACTTCGGTAAGGTGTTTTTCACCAACGGTGGGGCGGATGCAAACGAGAATGCAATTCGCATGGCGCGCATCACGACTGGCCGCGACAAGGTTCTGTCTACCTACCGTTCGTATCATGGCAACACCGGTGCCGCCGTAGTTGCCACCGGAGATTGGCGCCGCATCCCCAATGAATACGCTCGCGGACACGTGCACTTCTTCGGCCCATTCGCCTACCGTTCCGAGTTTTGGTCCAACTCGCCAGAGCAAGAGTCGGAACGCGCGCTTAAGCACCTCGAGCACGTAATCCACGCGGAAGGCGCTTCATCGGTAGCGGCGATCCTGTTGGAGACGGTGCCGGGCACCGCCGGCGTGCTCGTTCCGCCGCCTGGCTACCTCGCTGGGGTCCGCGCTCTCGCTGACCGGTTCGGCATCGTCGTGATCTTCGACGAAGTCATGTGCGGTTTCGGTCGCACCGGTGAGTGGTTTGCCTGGCAGGGTATTGACGGTGGCGTCGCGCCCGACCTCATCACGTTTGCAAAGGGAGTGAACTCCGGATACGTGCCTACCGGCGGTGTTGCAATTTCCGAGTCGATTGCCCATGCCTTCGACACGCAGGTGTTTCCTGGTGGGCTCACCTACTCGGGGCATCCGCTGGCGATGGCGTCGATTGTGGGGGCGCTCGACGCGATGGAGACCGAGGGGATCGTGGCCAACGCCGCGCAGATCGGTCGCGACCAACTGGCGCCCGGGCTTGCTGAGCTCGCGGCGAAGCATCCGCTGATCGGTGATGTTCGTGGACTCGGAGTGTTCTGGGCGCTCGACCTCGTGGACGATGTCGAGTCGCGCGCGCCGGTATCCGGTGGCGTCGTCATGGATCTCAAGAAGGCGCTCATGAACCGCGGTTTGTTGCCATTCACGGCTGACAACCGAATCCACGTCGTACCGCCGTGCGTGGTTACCGTCGACGAGGTGGCAACGGCATTGGCGATCTACGACGAAGCGTTTACGGAGGTCGAGGCCGCGCGCTAGCTGGGGCACTGGCCTCAAGCGCACTCAAACCATCGAGTGGGTAGAATAGTTGATCGTGTCCACACCATCCAAGTCGCCATACGTGCTGCAGGTTTTCGACCTCATGCACAGCCCGGGCGAGATGCGCGAGCAGCAGCTCGATATCACGGTTCCTGAAGGCTTCGGCAACGCCGTGATCGGCGTGCGCGAAGGCGCGCAGTTGCACCTCAACCTGCGGTTGGAGTCGCTCCACGACGGTATTTTGGTCTCTGGGGAGGTCGAGGGTAAAGCCGAAGGTGAGTGTGTTCGATGCCTGATCGACGTCGCTGTGACGATCGATGTCGAATTCCAAGAGCTTTTCGCGTATTCTATGGACGAAGCTTTTGACTATACGGTTCACGATAATCAGGTCGACGTTGAACCCGTAGTGAGGGATGCGGTAGTGCTGGCACTGCCCTTCCAACCGGTCTGCCAGGCAGATTGTCTCGGTCTGTGCCCCACCTGTGGAGTGCGGCTCCTTGACAACCCGGGCCACGAGCATGACGCTCCTGTCGATCCACGATGGGCGGCTCTTGCCGGACTCGACGGCCTGAGCGACGACCCACACGACCACGAAGACTCCGCAGAAACTGAAGAGAAGAGATAGCTATGGCTGTACCGAAGCGCAAAATGTCGCGGGCAAGCACCCGCATGCGCCGCGCCCAGTGGAAGGCAACTGCCCCCACGCTCGTCAAGACCGTCGAGAATGGTAAGACCACGTACAGCCTTCCGCACCGTGCGAGGGTCGTTGAAGATTCGACGGGCACCCCCTTGTACATGGAGTACAAGGGCCGCAAGGTCGCTGACGTCTAACTCGCAGATGTCTGGGCCGACGGAGATCAACCTCAGTCGGTCCGATTTGTCGTCAGTAATCGGTGTCGAAATTGCGCAGGAACTCTTAGAACTCGCCCTCACGCACCGTTCGTTCGCCTACGAAAACGGCGGCATCGGCCACAATGAACGTCTCGAGTTTCTCGGCGATTCGATTCTCGGCCAAGCCGTCACGGTGATGCTGTACACCGACAACCCCACCCTCGACGAAGGGCAGCTCGCCAAACGCCGCGCGAGTCTCGTGTCGAGTGTGGCGCTCGCCGAGGTCGCGCGTGCTATCGGACTCGGCGAATTTATTCGCCTCGGTCGTGGGGAAGAGCTCACCGGGGGTCGCGACAAGTCATCGATCCTCGCTGACACAGTCGAAGCGGTCATTGGTGCGTGCTACCTCGGCCAGGGTTCGGATGCCGCCACTGCTCTCGTGCTGCGCCTGATCGGGCCGCTGCTCGCAGACCCCACCCGGTTTGGCGCGGCGATGGACCCGAAGACGAGTCTGCAGGAACTTGCAGCGCGCCTCGGCAAGGGCCTGCCGGTGTACGCCGTGAAAGACAGCGGACCCGACCACTCCAAGCGATTTCACGCCACCGTGCTTCTGGGCAAGCAGACGATCGCGTCGGGTGTTGGCTCGAGTAAGAAACAAGCGGAGATGGCCGCAGCTCTCGACGCGTGTTTGCTGCTGCAACGCCCAGCAAAGTAGCGGCCCGTGCCAGAACTTCCGGAGGTCGAGGTCGTGCGCGCGGGCCTTGAGCCGGCCGTCACGGGCGCTGTGGTTGCATCCGTGACCGTGTTTGACGAGCGATCACTGCGGCGCCACGACGGTCCGAGCGAAGACTTCATCGACCGGCTCACCGGCGCGACCCTTGAGGGAGCGGTGCGTCGCGGAAAGTTTCTGTGGCTGCCACTGGCTGATACCGATGTCGTTGGTTCTCGCGGCACCGGGGTCACGCAGTCGCTGGCGGGATTGCCACACCCTTCGGTGCGCTTGCCACACCCTTCGGTGCACTTGCCACACCCTTCGGTGCACTTGCCACACCCTTCGGCGCACGAGGCGGTGGTGCTGCACTTGGGAATGAGTGGCCAGGTTTTGCTGCGCGATCGTCGAACGGATGATGCCCTCACGCGTATTCGCCTCGAACTCGACCACCCCGTTCTCGGGCCGCTGCGCCTCAACTTTGTCGACCAGCGCATCTTCGGGTCGATGTCGATCGACGCTCTCGTACCGAGCGGGGATGACCGAGCCGCTGGTCTCGGCAGCGACTCCAGGCTCATCCCGGCGCAGGTGGCACACATCGCCCGCGATCCGCTGGACCCCGCGTTCGACGATCGTCACTTTCTCGCACGGCTCGCCGGCAAGAATACGACCATCAAGCGGGCGATGCTCGACCAGACTCTCGTCTCGGGCATCGGCAACATTTACGCGGACGAAGCCCTCTGGGCCGCGCGCATACACTACGACCAGCCGACGACGACACTCAGCCGACCGCGGGCGAAAGCGCTCCTCGTCGAGGTTCGTGCCGTGCTCAGCAGGGCTCTGGGTGAAGGCGGAACGAGCTTCGACGCCCAGTACGTGAATGTCAACGGTGCATCCGGCTACTTCTCCCATTCTCTCAATGCCTATGGTCGGCAGGGCGCGGCATGCCCGCGCTGTGGCCGCCCGATCGTACGCGATCAGTTCATGAACCGCGGGGCGCACTATTGCCCATATTGCCAACGCGTGCGTTGACAATCGAGACGAACGGCGTCAGTAGGCGCACCGTGTCTCGCGCACCGCGCACCGCGTCTCGCGCACCGCGCACCGCGTCTCGCGCACCGCGCACCGTGTCTCGCGCACCGCGGCCGACCGCACCTGGGGTGCCCGACGAGACGACAGCGAGTTGCACGCTGGCTGGCGTCGCCGCGAGTGGGCGTGATTCGCGTCTAGTGGTGCTTCCGGCGCCCCGCGAACCACCACAAGACGCGAGTCAGCAACGGGCCCGGCGCAGCGCGCAACTGCGGGGCCGGGCAGAGGGGGAAGTGGCCCAGCGCACCTACTCCGGCAGCGTCACCGTGAACACGGCGCCGCCGCCCGTAGCGTTACCCGCGACAATCGTGCCGCCGAGGCGTGCGACGAGGCGCGCGGCGATCGAGAGTCCCAGTCCCGTTCCCACCGGGCGGATGTCGCGGTAATGCGCCCGCAGAACCCCGCGGTCGAACGCCACGGCCAGGTCTTCCGTGGCGAGACCGGGACCGCCATCGCGTACCTCGATGCGAGTGTTGCCGACGCCCACGACGGCGTGCAGTTCGATCGTCGAACCGACGGGCGAGACGCGGAGCGCGTTCTCGACGAGGCCGTCGATCACCTGGCGGAGGCGGCGGGCATCCGTTTCGATGGTGGCAGGAATCGCCGAAACGACCAGCGTGACGCCCAGGGTAGTTGCCCGGCCTCGCCACGCATCCGCGGCTTCCGTTAGCACTGCGGCGACATTAGCTGGGCCGTGTGAAATCGTAAAATCGTCGGCTTCGAGGCGCGCCAGTTCGAGCAGGTCTGCAACGAAGCGGTCGAGTCGCTCCGTTTCGGCGACGAGCGTGGCGCCGACGTTCACCAGTTGGTCAGGGGGGATCAGCCCATCGGCGAGTGCCTCGGCGTAGCCGCGCACCGCCGTAATCGGGGTGCGCAGTTCGTGCGAAATGGACAGCAGGAATTCGCGCTGGCGACCCTCACTCGAGGTAAGGGCGGCATCGAGCGCGGCGAGCGCATCGGACACGGCGGCAACCTCGGCGGTGCCAGCGGTTGGTAGCGAAACGCCGCGCTCGCCACGCGCCAGGCGGCTAGCTGCTGTCGCGGTTGCGGTAAGTGGTTTCGACAACACGCGAGCCAGAAGAGTGCCACCGAGGATGGCAACGGCGAAGCCGATGGCCAGCGATAGCAGAATGCGGATCGTCGATTGTCGAAGCGCCGATTCGATGCTCGTGACCGGGCGAACAAGAACGATGGCGGTGCCGGCGCGCGTCGGTCGCGCCTCGACAATCGCGGCGCCGCCCGGTCCCTTTGCCGTTGTCGAGACCGCGTGCCCCGACGTGAGTTTTGTGAGGATCGCGTCGGTAACATAGCTCGCCGCCTCGCCATCGACGCTGCCGCTTGCACTCACCAGAGCAACTTCGGTACCACCGAGCGCAACACTTGCCCGCTCGCTGAGCTCAGCCGCGCTACTGATCCGGGGGAGTTTTGCGAGCAACTCGGCCTGGGCGGCGAGCTGCACGCGCGCGCCATCGGTCGTTGACAATCGCACAAGTTGCAACGAGATCAGTGCAGTGACGACGACAGTGACCACCGCCACGAGCACCGTCACAAGTGTGATCCGTGCGCGCAACGACGTCACGATTCCGCCGCCGTGTACCCCACACCGTGCACCGTGCGAATGGGGCTGGCACCCCCAAGCTTGGCACGCACCTGGGCGACATGAACGTCTACCGTGCGGCCGCTGCCATAGTCGACATGTCCCCACACGCTCGAGAGCAATTGCTCGCGGGAGAAGACCTGACCGGGGGCACCCATGAGCTTCTCGAGCAGGTCGAATTCGGTAGCGGTGAGCGAGACATCCATCCCGTTCGCGGTGACCGTCCGGCGCGGTGGATCGAGCGTGATCGCCCCCACTATCAGGGTCGTGGGTGCGCCAGGGCCGTCATGCCGACGCAGGATCGAACGGATGCGCGCCACGAGCTCACGCGGCGAGAACGGCTTCGTGAGGTAGTCGTCTGCACCAAGCTCGAGCCCCAGCACGCGGTCAACCTCGTCATCGCGCGCGGTGACAAAGATCAGCGGGGTCCAGTCGTCTGCGGCACGAAGTGCCCGGCATACCTCGATTCCGTCGATACCGGGCAGGCCCACGTCGAGCACGACAGCGACCGGTCTGAGGGTGCGGATGCTCGCTAAGCCAGCCACACCATCCCGCTCAACGTGCACGCCATACCCGGCTTGGGTGAGGTAGAGCCGTTCGACTTCTGCGATCGATGGCTCATCTTCGATCACGATCACGAGCCCACGTCCTTCAGCCATGAACCAATTCAAGCCCATGTGCGATCGCTGCAGAGGAGGCTTTACATTTTCCGAACATGAGGTTCCCGCTGCCCGAAGACCGGTTGGCGAGTGTTGTTGCTGCCGCCCGGCCGTCGTTCGAAAGAAGGTAAGGACGACTCATCTCTCAACCCACCACGAAGGCACCTCGGCTTCTCGTAGAACGTTGAGTTCTCAGCCCCGGTGCCGCCGCATTACGGCGGTACCGCTCGCCAATGATGGGCTTGCTGCATCCGCTAGTGGGTATGGGCCGGAGATCGAGAAGTTCGTGAAAGACACCAGGGGCGCCGCATCGAGAGGATTGTCGACGCTTTGGCCGCGCTGACTCGTGCATAACTCATGCTGCGTGACCGGAGTGCAGTCGAGATCCGCCAAGTTGCGGGGCCTCAGGCGTCATCGTCGTCAATGGAGCATGAGTTATGCGTGAGTGGGTGCGGCGACCAGACGTGCACAGCCACGTGCCCGGTGTAAACCTCGCTCTCCGGTACCGTAGACCGAGACGATTCGGCACGGGCGAAGGGCGGCGAGGTGTATCTGAAGAGCCTGACCCTCAAAGGGTTCAAGTCTTTCGCGCAGTCGACCACGTTCGCGTTCGAACAGGGGGTTACCTGTGTCGTTGGGCCGAACGGCTCCGGCAAGTCCAACGTCGTCGACGCTCTCGCTTGGGTCATGGGGGAGCAAGGCGCCAAGACGCTCCGCGGCGGCAAGATGGAAGACGTCATCTTCGCGGGTACGGCTACCAAGGGTCCGCTGGGCCGCGCCGAGGTCATCCTCACGATTGACAATGCGGATGGCGCTTTGCCCATCGAATACTCCGAGGTCACGATCTCGAGAACGCTGTTCCGTAACGGCGGCAGCGAGTATGCCATCAATGGCGAGACCTGCCGCTTGCTGGACGTTCAGGAGCTGCTGTCCGACTCCGGGCTCGGCCGTGAGATGCATGTGATCGTCGGGCAGGGGCAACTCGATGCAGTGCTGCACGCGTCTCCCGAGGAACGACGCGGGTTCATCGAGGAAGCGGCCGGTATCCTCAAGCACCGCCGGCGCAAAGAGAAGACGATTCGCAAGTTGGACGCTATGCAAGCGAATCTGACGCGCTTGTCTGATCTCGCCGGTGAGATCCGTCGCCAGCTCAAGCCGCTCGGCCAGCAGGCGGAGATCGCGAAGGAAGCCGCATCCATTGCCGCAATCGTGCGTGACGCGCGCGCCAGGCTACTGGCCGACGAGGTGGTTGAGTTGCGGAGCGCGATTACCGACTTCAGCCGCAGCGAATCTGCGCGCAAGACCGAGCGCATTGTGTTGCAGGAACAGCTCGACCAGAACAAGCTGCGTGAGGGTCGCCTTGAGCAGGCGCAGATCGGCGATGCCGTGGACATCGCGCGGCGCACGGCATTCGGCCTTGAGTCTGCACAAGATCGCCTGCGTAGCCTGTACACCCTCGCCAATCAGCGTCTAGCACTTCTCGGCCAGCAGACCGATGGCCCCAGCGTGCACTCGACGATCAGCCAGCAGTCAGTAGAAGATGCCCTCGAAGAAGCTCACCGTCTCGCCGCCGGGGTAACCGAGTCGGAGGAAGCCGTCGGCCTCGCGGCGGCACAGTCTGCAACTGCGAAGGCATCGCTCGACTCGCTTGATCAGGAGATTGCGGCGCAGAGCGCTCTGGTCTCACAACACGACCTTGAGCTCGCAGGACTCGCATCACGCGTGGACGTGGCTGCGTCGACGCTGTCAGCGGCGCGCGGTGAGCTATTGCGGCAACACACCGCGCTCGAGCAGGCAGAGTCTCGCCGGGATGGAACCCGCAGAGAGTTCGTTGCCCTCGAAGTGACGGCGGCAACGAGCCCAGACGGCGACGGCTCGCTCGACACAGCCTACGAGTCGGCGGAGGCGACCGTCGCGAGCGTGCAGGCTGAGATTGAGGGGTTGCGCGACGAGCTGCACGCGGCAGAGCGTGAGCGCGACGCGCTTGCCGCGCGCAGCTCAGCACTGTCATTGGCGGTCGACCAGAAAGATGGTTCGAGCGCACTCGTCAATGCGAGGCTCGGAGGCATCCGGGGGCTGGTTGCCGAGCACGTGAAGATCGAGCCGGGCTTCGAGGCTGCGATCGCCGCCGCGCTGGGTTCACTCGCCGACGCTGTTCTTGCCGACACGCGCGACGCCGCCTTCGACGCGCTCGCGCTGTCGGCCGCGAAAGACTTCGGTCGGGTCGAGGTGGTGGTGGCCGACGCGCGCCCTCCTCGTTCGGAGCCGCTGACTGCGCCGGGCATCCGGGCAGCGGCTGATGTCATCACAGCCCCAGACGGCGTGCTCGGGCTCCTCGGCGAGGTCTACATCGCCGACGATCTCGCCGCTGCGCGCGCGGCGTGGCGCGTTCTGGGCGATGAGTCGCCCACCTTCGTGACGATGCAGGGTGATGTGCTCACCCACTACGTACTGCGCGGCGGATCGGGGGCCAAGCGCTCGCGCCTCGAACTCGTCGCAGAGCGCGATGTGGCGGCGACCAAACTGGCGACCGTCACGACCCAGATTGAGCGCACGCGCTTCGCACTCGCCGAGAAGCGCGCGGCCCTCGCTACGGCGAAAATGGATGCCACGACCGCCCTGTCAGCGCTCCGCGAGTATGACCTGGCACTCGCCGCCCAGTCCGAACAATTGGGCCGGTTCCGCATCCAATTGGAAGCCGCGCATGCGGAATGGGAGCGACTTTCGCAAGCCGTTGCCATCTCGACGGAGAGTGTGCGCGTGGCAGAGGCCGACATCGGACGCGCTGGGTTAGAGCGCGACGAGTATGCGGCGATGCCACGCCCGATGCTCGACGCAACTGCTCGCGAGGGCATGCTGGCCGAAGTGGATGCTGCACGCGCGGCCGAGCTGCAGGTGCGCATCCACCTCGAAACCGTCCGCGAGCGGGTGCGCGCTGAAAAGGCCAGGGCCGAGTCGCTCGCGCGTCAACTCGTCGCAGAACGTGAGGCCGCGCAGGAACAGGCTCGTCTCGTGGTGTTGCGCCAACGGCAGGTCGAAGCGGCAAACACGGTGCTCGCGGCGCTGCCAGCGGCGCTCGATTCCGTCGACCGCTCGGTGTCGCAGGCGCGCGTCGAGCTCACCGCGGCCGAGGCCGAGCGCGCACGGCAGAACGAGGAACTCGCGACCCTGCGTCGTGAGGAGAGTGGCCTTCGCGAGCGTCTAACGGCGATCAGCGAGAACGTACACGCACTTGAAATGCAGATTTACGAGAAGAAGCTGCAGCTGTCGACGCTCCTGGAGCGCGCGGGTGAGGAGCTCGGCCTCGTCGAGGATGTGCTGGTGGCAGAGTACGGGCCCGAGCAACTCGTACCCGATGTCGATGCGCCCGTGGTCGGGTACGAAATGCAGGATGCGGTGACGGATGCTCCAGCCAGTGACCAGGCGGCATCCGCTGGCGAGGTGGCTGGTCCTGCATTTGACACCGGAGCGACCCGCGCGAACGCCCCCGGCACGCCACTGGGCGAGCCGGCGGGACAGCCATTCGTCAGGGTAGAGCAGCAGGCGCGACTGGCATCCGCTGAACGCAAGCTTGCTCAGCTCGGCAGGGTCAATCCACTCGCCCTCGAAGAGTTTGAGGCGCTCGAGCAGCGACACAAATTCCTCGCCGAACAGCTCACCGACCTCACGAGCACTCGCAAAGATCTACTCACGATCATCGGCGAGATCGATGAGAAGATGCAGGATATTTTCGGAAGCGCTTTCGAGGACACCAGGGCGGCGTTCAACCAAGTCTTCCCCATTCTGTTCCCGGGTGGCACCGGCAGCATCCACCTCACCGACCCCGAGAACATGCTGGGCACCGGCATTGAGGTGACGGTGAAGCCCGCCGGCAAGAAAATCGAGCGATTGACCCTACTCAGCGGTGGGGAGCGTTCACTCGCCGCTGTCGCGCTGCTCATTGCGATCTTCAAAGCCCGCCCCAGCCCGTTCTACATCATGGACGAGGTCGAGGCCGCGCTCGACGACGCCAATCTGGGCCGGCTGCTGACGATTTTCGAGGACCTGCGGCAGACATCCCAGCTCATCATCATCACCCATCAGAAGCGCACGATGGAGATAGCGGATGCCCTGTACGGCGTCTCGATGCGGGCCGACGGTATCAGCGCGGTCGTCGGCCAACGCGTCGCCACCGAACGAGCGACGCGCGAGCGCGCGGGCTGAGCCCGCTCGGCAGCCGGTCGGGAAACGACCGGACTAGCCTCGTACCATGCCTATCGAAATTTCGACGCAGCCCTCAAAAATTGACTTCCACGTCATCTGGGGCTAACTCTCCTCGAACGCGTACTGGGGCCGAGAACGTTCTCGCGCTGATGTAGAAATTCAGATCGAACGCTCACGCTGGGTCGTCGGCGCATACGACAACGGTGCATGGTCGGTTTCGCGCGAGCGATATCCGATGGCATCGGAATCGCGTGCCTAGCCGACCTGTTCGTGTTGCCGACACACGAAGGCCGAGGCATCGCCACGCTCATGCTCAACGAGATGATTGAGAACGGGCCCGGCCGCGACATCCACTGGTTCTTATTCACGGCAGATGCCCACGGGCTATACCGGAAGTTCGGTTTCGAAGCGCCGGACGCCACTGCAATGGTCAGGCCAGCGCGCTAGTAGCCTGTCTCCATGGCACCATCCTGGTCACTCTCTGGCGCGCTCAAGGGCATGTTTTCACGTGCAACGATTGACGCCGACACCTGGGAGGCCCTCGAAGACGCCCTGATTTCCGCCGACTTCGGCACTGGCGTCACTGACTCAATCGTTGTCGACCTGCGAGCGAGCGTCGCCAAGTACAAGACCACAGATCCGGCAGACCTCAAGCGGATGCTGCGCGAAACTCTTGAGGAACGCCTTGCGCGCCTCGACCCCACCCTCAGGCTCACCGCCCGCCCGGCGGTCGTGCTGGTCGTCGGCGTCAACGGCGTGGGTAAGACGACCACGATCGGCAAGTTTGCGAAGTTTCTTACCGGCTACGGACGAACGGTTGTTGTCGGTGCCGCCGATACCTTCCGCGCCGCAGCCGTGGAGCAACTGGCAACGTGGGCAGAGCGGGGAGGGGCCGAGATCGTTCGACCGCAGCAGCCGGGCCAGGATCCGGCATCCGTCGCCTTCCAGACTGTCGAGCGGGCACAACGCGAGGGCATCGATATCGCCATCATTGACACCGCTGGTCGCCTGCAGACGAAGAGCGGACTCATGGCCGAGCTCGGTAAAATCCGCCGCGTGATTGAGAAGCAAACTGAGATCGCGGAGGTGCTCCTCGTACTTGACGCGACCACCGGACAGAACGGGCTTGCACAGGCGGAGGCATTTATTGAGCACGCTGGGGTGACCGGCCTCGTGATCACGAAGCTTGACGGATCGGCGAAGGGTGGCTTCGTGTTGGCAGTCCAGGAGAAGACGGGCATTCCCATCAAGCTCGTCGGGCAGGGCGAAGGGATTGGCGATCTCACCGGTTTTACTCCGCACGTATTTGTTCAGGGACTCGTCGACTGATCGCCCCTAACGGGTGACTGATATTCACCCCCCACAGTCGATAGCGTGGTCAATGGTTCTTCTTATCCGAACACGGGAGACAACCATGGGCCTGTTTGTCGCGCCGTCCGGCACCACCCGCGCCCTACTCGGGCTCGCGGCGGCCATCGGCGGCGCCATGCTCATGGCGTGGTCGTTCGTCACCGGTATCGGCGTCGCTCTCAACGGCGGCGGCACCGGCGCTGTCGGATGGGGTTTTCTCTTCTTCCTCGGCCTCGTGCTCGTGGTTGCGGCTCTCACGTTCGGCATTGTGGGAATGGTGCGTGGGCAGTCTCGGCTTCTTGCCCTTCTCACGATTGTCGTCGCCGCCATCCCGCTCGTGATCATCGTGGTGGTCTGGGTAGCGGCCCAGTCATAGTTCCGGTAAATAGTTGGCGGCTTTATGCGCCGCCCCGGCCTCCCGATAATGTGCCGCGTTCTGGGCGATTGATTCGCGTTCATCGACGCTGAGCTCTCTTCGCACCTTCGCTGGGACTCCCGCGACGAGAGACCCGGGCGGGATCACTGCGCCCTCGAGCACGACTGCGCCAGCTGCTACGAGAGAGCCAGCGCCGATCACCGCGAAGTTGAGCACGGTGGCGCCCATACCGATGAGGCAGTCGTTCTCAATCGTGCAGCCGTGAAGGATCGCGCCGTGGCCGACGCTCACGCCGCTGCCCACGGTGGTCGGCTTGCCGAGATCGCAGTGGATGACGACGTTGTCTTGCAGGTTAGACCCTGCGCCGATCGTGATCGCGTCGTTGTCGGCCCTCAACACGGCACCGTAGAACACGCGCGCGCGCTCGCCCAGCATGACCTTGCCGACGAGCGTCGCGTTCGGCGCGACCCACGCCGAGTCGGGGATCACGGGGGTCGAACCGTCGAAGGAGATGATCAATGCCATGAACCAAACGTAGAACACATCAGGTGCGTCCTCGGTAAACCACGCGTTAAACTGGCCTGACAATGGCAACCTTTGGCAACCTCACCGATCGCCTCGTCGAGACGTTCAAGAACCTCCGAAGCAAGGGCAAACTCAGCGCAGCGGATGTCGATGGCACCGTGCGCGAGATCCGTCGTGCGCTCCTCGATGCAGACGTCGCACTCGAGGTCGTGAAGGACTTCACGAGTCGAGTGCGCGAGCGTGCGCTCGGCGACGAGGTGTCTAAGGCGCTAAACCCCGCCCAGCAGGTGGTGCAAATCGTCAACGACGAACTGGTGACAATTCTCGGTGGCGAGGCCAGGCGCATCCAGTTCGCTAAGGTCGCGCCCACCGTGATCATGCTGGCCGGCCTCCAGGGTGCTGGTAAGACGACCCTTGCGGGCAAGCTCGCCAAGTGGCTTGCCGCTGACAACCACACTCCGTTGCTCGTCGCCGCCGATCTTCAGCGCCCGAATGCGGTCACCCAGCTGCAGGTTGTCGCCGAGCAGGCCGGGGTCGCAATTTTCGCTCCCGAGCCCGGCAACGGCACCGGTGATCCGGTGAAGGTTGCGAAAGACGCGGTCACGTTCGCGAAACAAAAGCAGTACGACATCGTCATCGTAGACACCGCGGGCCGACTCGGTGTCGACGCCGAGCTCATGAAGCAAGCGTCCAACATTCGCAAGGCGATTGATCCAGACGAGGTGCTGTTCGTCATCGACGCGATGATCGGCCAAGACGCGGTGACGACGGCTCGCGCCTTCCAGCAGGGTGTGGACTTCACGGGCGTCGTGCTCTCGAAGCTCGATGGCGATGCACGTGGTGGCGCTGCGCTGTCCGTTGCGTCGGTCACCGGGCGCCCGATCCTCTTCGCATCGACGGGTGAAGGTCTGGATGACTTTGAGCCGTTCTATCCAGATCGCATGGCCAGCCGCATCCTCGACCTCGGTGACATTCTCACCCTCATCGAAACCGCGCAGAAGAATTTCGACGAAGACGAAGCCAAGAAGGTCGCCGAAAAATTCGCGACAGATACTTTCACGCTCGAGGACTTCCTCAGCCAGATGCAGCAACTGAAGAACATGGGGTCGATCAAGAACATGCTCGGGATGCTGCCGGGCGCAAAGGGCATGCGCCAGCAGCTCGACAATTTTGACGAGTCGGAGATCACTCGTACCGAGGCGATCATCCAGTCGATGACTCTGCACGAGCGTCGGGTTCCCAAAGTGCTCAACGGATCACGGCGCGTGCGCATCGCTCGCGGTTCTGGTACGACCGTGACCGACGTCAATGCGCTCGTCAATCGTTTCGAGCAAGCCTCCAAGATGATGAAGACCGTCGCGAAAGGTGGCGTGCCGCAAGTGCCGGGGATGGGTCCTATTCCCGGTGCCCCGTTCGGCGGCGGGCGCGGCAGGGTGCAACCGAAGAAGAAAGGGTCGAAGTCGGGCAACCCGGCTAAGCGTGCTGCAGAGAATGCAGCCACCGCGACCGGTGGTGCGGCGAAGCCAGCGGCATCCGGTTCGGGGTTTGGGCTCGGGGGTTCTTCCACCGGTCCGAGCGAGGATGAACGTGCGAGCTTGCAGAAGTTTCTCGGGCGCTAGCCCGGCTCGCGTCTAGCCCTGCGGTGGCACCGCGCAGTCTGGCAACCGTGGCGCGCGTGCTGCGGTCACATTCATGTCGCACGGTGACCGGTGACCGCAGCGTGCCGGTGAGGCGAATAGGCTTGAGGGATGAGTGAACGTCGAGTGCGTCTGGGAGTCCAGATCCAGCCTCAGCACGCGCTGTACCCGACGATACGCGACACCGTGCGGCAACTCGAAGATCTCGGCGTGGACATCCTGTTCAACTGGGATCATTTCTTCCCGCTGAGTGGCGACCCGAACGGCATGAACTACGAGGCCTGGACGGTGCTCGGTTCCTGGGCTGAGATCACGAGCCGTGTCGAGTTTGGCACTCTGGTGAATTGCAACAGTTACCGCAACCCCGATCTGCAGGCAGACATGGCACGCGGGCTCGATCACATTAGTGCTGGCCCCACCGGCACTGGCCGCTTCATCCTCGGCATGGGCTCCGGTTGGTGTGAACGTGACTACGACGAGTACGGCTACGAGTTCGGCACGGCGGGCCAGCGATTGGATGCCCTCGCGCAGGCTCTCCCACGCATCGAAGCGCGGTGGGCGACGCTCAACCCGGCCCCGACCCGCAAGATTCCGGTGCTCATCGGTGGTGGTGGCGAGAAGAAGACCCTGAAAATTGTGGCACAGCACGCCGACATCTGGCACAGTTTCACTGCGCCTGCTGAGCTCCCTCACAAAATCGAGGTGCTCGCGGAGCACTGCGCGGCGGTTGGTCGCAACATTTCCGAGATTGAGTTCTCGAACGAGCAACGCGGCACGGATGTTCGCGTGGCCGACGAGCTGCGCGACCTCGGTGTCACGCTGTTCACGATGGGTATCTCCGGGCCGCACTACGACCTCGACACGGTGAAGTTGTGGTTGGCATGGCGAGACGCGCAGAACGGCTGACGCTGGCAGTTACCATCGGTGCCCTGTCCGAAAGACGCGGGACGCTGTCGTCCGCCCGTCATAGCCTTAGTGCGTGACAATCACGGCACAGCAGCGACCGGCCCCCGTCCTCACCCCGCTACTGCTCGTGGCGATCGCGGTGACGATTCTCGCGTGGGCGAGCGCGTTCATCGTGATCCGCGGCACCGGTCCGCACTTTTCGGGCGGCGCGCTCGCGCTCGGCCGGCTCGTCGTCGGGGTGCTGCTGCTCGCCATCGTCGCGTTCCGCAAGAAGTGGGTCGCGCCGACGCGGCGCGAGTGGTTACAAGTCACGGCCTTTGGCGTGATCTGGTTCGGCGGCTACAACATTGCTCTCAACATTGCCGAAAAGTTACTGGATGCCGGCACCACAGCCATGATCGTGAACATCGGGCCCATCCTGATCGCACTCGGGGCGGGGGTGATTCTGCGCGAGCGCATTCCACGTTGGCTCGCGATCGGAGCCGCTGTCGCGTTCTTCGGTGCTGTGTTGATCAGTATCGGATCGGGTGCGACCAGTTTCGGCACTGGTGTGGGCATCGTCTGGTGTTTTGCAGCGGCGATCGCCTATGCCGCTGGGGTGCTGTTCCAGAAGCCGGCGCTGAGGCGCCTTCCTAACGCCCAAGTGACGTGGATGGGCTGTGCGATCGGCATGATCGTGTGCGTTCCGTTCGCCGGTGACCTCATCCGCGACCTGCAGGCGGCGCCCCTTCCTGCCATCCTCGGGGTCGTCTACCTAGGCGCGGTGCCGACCGCCATCGCCTTCAGTACTTGGGCATACGCGCTCTCCCGGATGCCCGCTGGCCAGCTCGGCGTATCGACCTACGTCGTGCCGCCGCTCGTGATCGTGCTTGGCCTCGTCGTGTTTGGCGAGGTGCCCACGATCGTTGCAATTGTGGGTGGAGCAATCTGTCTCGTGGGCGTAGCTTTGTCCCGCAGGAAGATCCGGATCCCCGAACTAGTCGAAACCGTTTCTGGTCCGGGCAAAAGCATGGCAGAATAGCCAGTCGAGCCCTTCGTAGCCCGACCCTCTAATTAGGCGCGGCTGGGCCCCATCAGAGCTTTTGTGCCGTGTGTGCCCCCACGCCCCCGGCTAGCAGTTCGCCACCAAAACACTTATTCAGGAGAATTGTGGCTGTAAAGATTCGTTTGAAGCGACTCGGCAAGATCCGTGCGCCGTACTACCGCATCGTTGTGGCCGACTCGCGCACCAAGCGCGATGGTCGCGTGATCGAGGAGATCGGCAAGTACCACCCCACTGAAGAGCCCTCGTTCATTGAGGTGAAGTCCGACCGGGCGCAGTACTGGCTGGGTGTGGGCGCACAGCCGAGCCCACAGGTTGAGGCGATCCTCAAGCTCACCGGCGACTGGGGCATCTTCAAGGGCGATAAGAACGCCAAGAGCACTGTGAAGACCAAGGAAGTCCCCGTGGTATTCCAGGCTGACGAGAAGAAGAAGCCTGTTCTCAAGCCGAAGGTCGAGAAAATCGCTCCAGTGGTGGAGGTTGTCGAGGCTCCTGTTGTCGAAGCTCCTGTTGTCGAAGTAGCGGCCGCACCGGCTGCAGAGATCGTCGAGGCCGCGGCGGAGCCGATCGTCGAGGCCGCATCCGAGCCAGTCGTCGAGGCCGCGGCGGAGCCAGTCGATGAGCCCGCGCCAGCGGCATCCGCTGAGGGATCCGCCGGTCAGGTAGTCGGTGAGGCACCGGTGGCCGACGAGGCAGTTGTGGCTGAGAACGCCGCTGACGCTTCAGTTGACGACGCCGTGGCAGAAGCCGACAAGGCCTAGCCAATGCTCGCTCCAGCTCTCGAGCACCTCGTCAAAGGCATCGTTGATCACCCCGACCAGGTGCAGGTAGTGGCGAAGAACTCAGGTCGCGGCGAAGTGCTCGAGGTGCGTGTGCACCCCGAGGACCTCGGCCGCGTCATCGGTCGCGCAGGTCGCACGGCGAAGGCGCTCCGCACTCTTGTCTCGGCGCTCGCCGATGGCCGCAAGGTGCGCGTCGACGTCGTCGACACCGACTACTAAACGGTGGCAGACGCGAGCCCCCGGCCCCCGAGTACGCAATTGCGGGTCGGGCGTCTTACCAAGGCGCATGGGCTCAAGGGCGCGATCAAGGTCGAGCTGTATACGGATGCTCCCGAGTTACGTTTCGTACCCGGCGCGACGTTCACGTTGCAGGTGCCGACAAGCTCACCGTGGCACGGAAAGTCTCTTGAGCTGATTGAACTCAAGTGGTACAACAGTCACGCCGTCGCGTTCTTCAAAGACGTGCCAGATCGCTCAGTTGCGGAGAGTCTGCTCAAGGCGATCCTCTGGATAGATCACGACGACTCCGACTCAACCGAGGAAGAAGACGCGTGGTTCGATCATCAACTGGTCGGCCTGACCGTGCTGCGCGACAGCGTGCCGGTCGGAACGGTCAGCCAGATCGACCATTTTCCGGCGCAAGACCTCCTCACCGTTGCAACGTCACACGGTCCCGTTCTCGTACCGTTCGTGAAAGCCATCGTCACTGTTGTTGATGTGAAGGCCGGCACGCTCACCGTCAATCCGCCGCTCGGGTTGTTTGAGGCCATTGCTGACGACGCCGACGAGCGCGGCGGGCCGCACGAGGCACCGCACATCGAGTAACGGTGGCAGCATCGCGCGCAGCCGCGCATTGGCGGCGCCTATCACTGCACCGCGAAGAGTGCGTACTGAGCGGGCGCTAAGGTCGATACCGTGCGCATCGACATCGTCACGATATTTCCGGAGTTCTTCTCCGTGCTCGACGTGTCTCTGCTCGGCAAGGCCCGCGAGCGTGGCCTCATCGATTTGTCGGTGCATGATCTGCGCGACTACGCGCACGACAGACACCGAACCGTAGACGACACGCCATACGGCGGGGGCGCCGGCATGGTGATGAAGCCGGAGCCGTGGGGGGAGGCGCTCGATGCCACGCTGGTTGCGGCATCCGTCGTCGTATTTCCGTCACCGGCCGGGGAGCGGTTCAGTCAGGCAACCGCGAAAGAACTAGCCCGGGCCGACCACCTGCTCTTTGGTTGCGGCCGATACGAGGGCATCGACCAGCGTGTTGTCGACTACGCGCGTACGAAAGCGACGGTGCGCGAGATCAGCCTCGGCGACTACGTACTCAACGGAGGAGAAGTCGCTGTGATGGCGATGATCGAGGCGATCGGGCGACTGGTTCCCGGCGTGATCGGCAACCCTCAGAGCCTCAGCGACGAGAGCCATGAGGATGGCCTGCTTGAATATCCGAGCTACACCAAACCCGCGGAATGGCGGGGATTGGAGGTTCCACCCGTGCTGTTGAGTGGTAACCACGGCGCAATTGCCGCCTGGCGCCATGAGCAGAAGGTAGAGCGCACAAGGCGAGTTCGACCGGATCTGCTGGGGTGACGTAACTCAATTATCTCGATGCGATGCTGGATGTCTGGCGTGGCCGGGAAATGTGCAGTTGTGAGCCCGAGCAGCGTCGATCTCCGCGTCGCTCGGCCCACTCGTGCCGGTTTCGGCGTCGAGAGTGCGGTTATGCGCAGTTAGGACATGGAAGAGCGTGCGATTCTGCACTCTCGACGGCTACTTCGCTCACGGTCGGCGCACCCAATGCGGCGGCCCACCCAATGCGGCGGCCCATACACTGCGACGGCCCCAGACACTATGCGGCCTGCTAGATCGGCCGCCAAGCCACCGCCGACGCGCGCCGCACTGCGCGGCACCGTCGACGACGGGAAGGTCTATGTGCGCGCGGTCAAAACCCGCGGCCCCGCCTCGGTAATCGCCACGGTGTGCTCGACATGGGCGGCGCGCGAGCCGTCGAGGCTGCGGAGGGTCCAGCCATCGGGGTCGGTGTAGATGCGGTTAGTGCCGAGCATGAACCATGGCTCGATCGCGAAGACGAGACCGGCGCGCAGCGGAAGGCCGCGGCCGGGCCGCCCGTCATTAGGAATGTGTGGGTCGCCGTGCATAGTGCGACCGACTCCGTGACCGCCGAAGTCGGTGTTGATGCGGAGGCCTGCCGCGCGCGCGATGGACCCGATCGCGGCAGAGATGTCGCCGATCCGATTTCCGACGACCGCGGCGGCGATTCCTGCGTCGAGAGCATCCTGGGCCGTCGAAATGAGCCGGGAATCCTCCTCGCGCAGCGTGCCGACAATGAGGGTGAGGGCCGAGTCGGCCACCCAGCCGTCGACGGATGCCGCGAAGTCGAGCGAGAGCACGTCACCGTCTCGCAGACGGTAGTCGTGGGGTAACCCGTGCAGTGCGGCGTCGTTCACCGAGGTGCAGATCACCTTGCCAAACGGCGACCCGCCGAACGATGGGTGGTACTCGATGTAGCAACTCTCGGCACCGCGCGCCCGAAGCAGGTCGTGGGCGAGTGCATCAAGGGTCAGAAGGTTCACTCCGACAGCGCATGCAGCGGCCGTCTCATCGAGAACGCTCGCGACGAACTCACCCGCCGCCGCCATCCGCTCGATCTCTTCGGGCGAGCGAATCTCGATCACGCCGCTGGCAGGGTCTCGTGTTTGTACATATAGTCGCGCACGATCACTCGCAACTTATCGATGAATCGGATGTCGCCGTCTTTCGAATACTGGAAGGCGCGACGAAGTAGCGCGTCAGCGATCTCAATGATGACTTCCAGATCGAACGAGAGTTCGTCGCTTGGAGTGAGGCCGTATTTGCGCACGAGCAGTTCGTTGAAGCCGTGTGACAGCAGGCCATTGTTGCTGACGTCTGGCGCGATGAAACGCTCGTCGATAACATCCCCGAAGCGCAGTGCACGGAAGCCGGGCTCGGTGCGCAGCAGATCAACATAGGTGTCGATCGTGCTGTCGAGTGCGCTGAACCACCCGTGCGGATCTGGCGCCATGTTCGAGAAGATGCGATCAGTGAACCTCTCCATATTGCGCGAGGCGAGCGAGCGCAACAGTGACTGGATGTTGGGAAAGTAGCGGTAGACGACTCCGACTGACGAGCCCGATCTGGCCGCAACATTGCTCGTGGTGAGACCGTCAATTCCTTTCTCGTCGATCAACTCGGCGGCGACATCCAACAGACGGTGGATTCGCACGGCGCTGCGTTGCTGCACCGGCTCGGTGCGCACCTTGAGGGCGACCGTGCCGAGTTCCGGTTGGTTCGTCATTCTTGTCGTTCTCCGCTTTCGTGGGGGTGGTGTCGAAGATACCCTTAACAACATGCTGATCCGCCGAGCGTTGTATTACTGGCAGTTCGCGGCCGCAATCGTGCTGCCGACCTGGATTCTGGTTGCGCGGGGAATTCTCGGCTCGAGCGTCGGCTGGACCCTTGCCGTGTTCATTCTGCTCTGTCCGATGCTCGCACTCGCGATGTTCGCCATTGCTGGTGTGACGACAGCACGTAAGAGCGTGCGCACGCAGCGTGCAGTGTCTTGGGTCGATGCCGCCGTCATCGTCGGCTGGCACGCCGCGATCATCACGTACGGTTTCGTCGACGTGAGCGGAGTCGCGGTGCTTGTTGTGCTGGTCGCGGTCGCGGGGTTCTGGATCGCCGTCTACCTGCTGTTCCGCGAAACCCGCACTCGTGTGCGCCAGGTAATGGCGGGGTTTGAACAGGCCTCGAATACGCCAGCGTCGACGAACAAGAACCCGCAGGATGGTCGAGTCATCATTCTCGAACCGAGCGAGACTCGCGAGAAGCCGTGAATCTGTGGCAGAATTGCTGATTGTGCTCGCGCACCGCCCTGCCACAGGGGGGTCGGCAACGTTACGCGCACACTTCCTTCATCGTGAATTACCGAAATCGTGGTCGACCTGTGGCGGTTGCAGAGAGCGAAATACTATGCACATCCTCGACAGTGTCGATGCGGCATCCCTCAAAGACAACATCCCAGATTTCCGTGCCGGCGACAACGTCAAAGTGCACGTAAACATCATCGAAGGCACGCGCGCGCGCATCCAGGTATTTCAGGGGGTCGTCATCGGCCGCTCCGGTGAAGGCGTGCGCGAGACGTTCTGCGTTCGCAAGGTCAGCTTTCAGGTGGGCGTCGAGCGTACCTTCCCGGTGCACTCCCCGATCATCGACCACATCGAGGTCGTCACGCGCGGTGATGTGCGTCGCGCCAAGCTGTACTACTTGCGTGGCCTGCGTGGCAAGAAGGCGAAGATCAAAGAGAAGCGCGACTTCTAGTATTCACCTCGCGCTCGTTAGCGCGCCCGCGTTTCACACTTTCCTGAGCTCCCAGCCAATTACACTTGCTGGGAGCTCAGGGGTTTAATGACAGATGAAATGCAGGGCACGCGTCGTGTGCCCACCGTTGCGAGGCAGCAGAAGAAGTCGCGTGGCATCAAACTGTTCATCCGTGACATTCTTCTGATCTTCCTGGCTGCTCTGCTCATTTCTTTCCTGATCAAGACGTTCCTGATCCGTTCGTTCTATATTCCGTCCGAGTCGATGCAGAATACGCTGCTCGTGAATGACCGCATCATTGTCAACGAGCTTGAGCCCAAGCTCATGCCGATTGAGCACGGCGATATCGTGGTTTTCCAAGATCCCGGCTCGTGGCTTCCCGTGCAGCCGAAGGCGACTGTCGATCCTGTTCTTGGGGCGATCGACATGGTTCTCGGCTTTGTGGGCCTGACCGCTCCAGACAGCAACGATCACCTGATTAAGCGGGTTATCGGCCTTCCTGGTGACACGGTCAAGTGCTGTGACGACTTTGGCCAATTGCTCGTCAACGGCGTTCCGCTCGACGAACCGTACATCAAGCTTCCGACGGGCGTGACGAAGGCCACCCGCGAAGACTTCGAGGTGACAGTGCCAGCTGGCAAGCTCTGGGTGATGGGAGACAATCGGTACAACTCTGCCGACTCGGCCTTCCACCGCAACGATCCAAACGGCGGGTTTGTGCCGCAGAGCAACGTGGTCGGTCGCGCGATCATGATCACCTGGCCCACTAGCCGCTGGACGTGGCTCGACAACTACCCCGCTGTATTCCATGGGGTGGGCTCGAAGTAGTGGCGCCCGTCGCTGATCCGACGATGGCGGTCGAGACGGCGCTGCATCAGAGTGGCGTGCGGTACGTGATCGGTTGCGACGAGGTGGGGCGCGGCGCGCTCGCCGGCCCGGTTGCCGTAGGTGCCTGCGTCGTAGACCCGAGTGTCGGTGAGCATCCGGTTGGCCTGCGCGACTCGAAGCTTCTCAGCGAGAAGCGCAGAGAGTCGCTCGCGCCGCTCGCTGAGGCCTGGGTGTTGTTCGCGGCAGTCGGACTTGCGTCTAACGACGAGGTCGACACGCTCGGCCTCTCGGCTGCGCTCGGCCTCGCGGGTCGGCGTGCGCTCATGCAGTTACACGAGCGGGGGGCATCGATTCGGCAGAGCCTCGTATTGCTCGACGGATCGTTCGACTGGTTGAATCCGGCACTGGGTTCGCCCGTGAGGGTTACGACACGCGTCAAGGCCGACCGGGACTGCGCGTCGGTGGCTGCGGCATCCGTGGTGGCGAAAGTGCATCGTGACCGTCTGATGATCGAAGCGGATGCCCACCTGCCCGGCTACGGCTGGGCCAGCAATAAGGGCTACGGCTCTGAGGCGCACCTCGCCGCGATCACGGAGCTGGGGCCGACCGACTTTCATCGGCGGACGTGGTTGAAAGAGCCACGCTAGAATCGACTGGTTATGGACGAAGACGAGTTCGAAGACTACGACCGCGAAGTTGAGCTGGCGCTGTATCGCGAGTACCGCGATGTCGTGAGCCAGTTTCGGTACGTCGTCGAGACCGAGCGTCGCTTCTACCTCGCCAACGAGGTAGAACTTGTGCGTCAAGATACCGACCACGATTTCTACTTTGAACTCACGATGAACGATGTCTGGGTGTGGGACGTCTACCGTTCAGATCGCTTCGTGAAGTCGGTTCGCGTGCTCACGTTCAAAGACGTCAATGTCGAAGAGCTCAGCGCCAAGGAACTCGAACTGCCTAAAGAACTCGCGCTCGACGAATAGTGCCGTCAGCGCGGCGGTCGCGACAGTGATCACACGACGCTAACGCCGAGTCAGACCGCGAGATCGGTGCTACGTATTGTCGCCTCCCGTGCTGTCCAGGCGCGTGTTAACAGCTACCCCGAACGGCAGCCCCAAGATGCCAGCGACGTCCGCCGGGTCTTCGCCGACCTCGCGTGTGTACGCCCGGTGCGCCATGCGCTCGTCATCCATTCGTTGCGACAGCGCTGCGTAGGTCTGTTCGAGCCCGGGAACGCGGCGGATGACATCCATGACGAGTCGAAACCGGTCCAAGCTGTTAAGCATCAGCATGTCAAAAGGCGTGGTGGTGGTGCCCTGCTCGGTGAAGCCCCGCACGTGGATGTTGGCGTGATTGGTGCGGCGATAGGTGAGTCGGTGCACGAGGGTTGGGTAGCCGTGGAATGCAAATATCACCGGGCGATCGCGCGTGAACAGGGCATCGAACTCGTCGTTCGTGAGACCGTGTGGATGCTCGGCGCTGTCTTGCAGGCGCATCAGGTCGACCACGTTGATGAACCTCACCCGTAACTCGGGAATCTCCCGCTTGAGGATCTGAACGGCCGCCATCGCCTCGACCGTAGGGATGTCGCCCGCGCAGGCGACCACGACATCCGGTTCTTCTCCGGCCTTCTCGCTGCCAGCCCACTCCCAGACTCCCAGGCCTCGCGCGCCATGCGCTCGCGCCTCGGCGAGGGAGAGCAGGCTCGCTGTCGGCTGCTTTCCTGCGACGATCACGTTGACGTAGTTGCGCGTGGCGAGGCAGTGCTCCATCGTGACGAGCAGAGTGTTCGCGTCTGGTGGCAGATAGACGCGCACAATGCTCGCCCGCTTGTTGACCACGAGGTCGAGAAAGCCGGGGTCCTGATGCGAGAAACCGTTATGGTCTTGGCGCCAGACGTGGGACGACAGCAGGTAGGTGAACGATGCGACCGGGCGGCGCCATTCGACATCTGAGCTCGACTCGAGCCACTTCGCATACTGGTTGAACATCGCGTCCACCACGTGGATGAATGCCTCGTACGACGTAAATACTCCGTGCCGTCCGGTAAGAATGTACGCCTCAAGTAGCCCTTGGGTCAGATTCTCGCTCAGCACTTCGATCACTCGCCCGTCGTGGCTCAGGTGCTCATCGGTAGCCAGCACCTCGCCCTGCCAGGCCTTCGCTGTTACCTCATAGACGTCGTCCAAACGATTGGATGCGGTCTCGTCCGGCCCAAAAATGCGGAAGTTTTTCGGGTTGGCGACAATCACATCACGCAGCCACTTGCCCAACACGCGCGTTGGTTCGGCGAGCACACCGCGTGCTGACGAGACGTCGATTGCGTGATCAGTGAGCGGCGGCAGTGCCAATGCGTGCAGAAGAAGCCCGCCGTTTGCGTGCGGGTTGGCGCTCATCCGCCGGTCACCGGTGGGGCGGATGGGCGCAAGCTCGGCCACCGGTCGGCCCGCTGCGTCGAACAGCTCATGCGCGCGGTAGCTCTGCAGCCAGTGCTCAAGCAGCTTCAGGTGCTCGGGGTTCTCGCGCACGGTGGAAAGCGGCACTTGGTGCGCCCGCCAGGTGTTCTCGACGGGCACGCCATCGACGAATCTCGGCCCCGTCCAGCCCTTGGGGGTCTTGAGAATGAGCATGGGCCACAGCGGGCGTTGGGTGTTTCCCGCTTCGCGAGCATCCGTTTGGATTCGGGTGATTTCGTCGGCAGCCCACTCGAGGTCGGCGGCAAAGCGCTCGTGCACGAGCATGGGGTCTTCGCCGTCGAAGCCGCCTGAGACGATGCGCGGCTGGTAACCATAGCCGTGGAAGAGGTCGAGCAGTTCGCTCTCGGGGATGCGGGCGAGCACCGTAGGGTTTGCGATCTTGTAGCCGTTGAGATTAAGAATCGGCAGTACGGCGCCGTCGGTAGCCGCATTGAGAAACTTGTTCAGATGCCAACTCGTGGCGAGGGTTGCAGTTTCGGCCTCGCCGTCGCCAACGACGCACGCCACGATGAGGTCGGGGTTATCGAGCGCAGCACCGTACGCGTGTACGAGCGAATAGCCGAGCTCCCCACCCTCGTGTATCGAGCCAGGAGTCTCTGGTGCAGCGTGCGAGGGAATACCGCCAGGAAAGGAGAACTGCCGAAACAGTTTCTGCATGCCGGTCGTATCTGAGGTGATGTCGACGTAGAGCTCAGAATACGTGCCGTCGAGGTAAGCATTTGCGACGATACCGGGACCGCCGTGGCCCGGGCCTGCCACGTAGACCACGTTGAGGTCACGTTCAACGATCAGGCGGTTGAGGTGCGCCCAGACCAAATTAAGCGCCGGAGTTGTGCCCCAGTGCCCGAGGAGCCGCGGTTTGATGTCGGTGACCTCGAGCGGTCGATTTAGCAGTGGGTTGTCGAGGAGGTAGATCTGCCCGACCGCCAGGTAGTTGGCGGCACGCCACCAGCGGTCGACGGTCTTGAGTTGATCAGCACGGGAGCGCTCGGTCTTAGGGGAAGTCACACGGGCGACGTTACTCGTGACTGGCGCTGTGGGCGACGCGTTCTCTCAGCTAGTCCGCAGCCGCGGCACAAAGAGCGCGGTTTCCACCGTCAGCGCCGGGGTGCGATTAATGACCGGGCTCGGTCGCCATCCTTGACCCGTGGCAGCAAAAGACGAATTAGGCAGACGCGGTGAAGTTATCGCCGCCCGGTACCTCGAGGGTGTGGGCTTGCGTATCGTGGAGCGCAACTGGCGCTGTGCCCAGGGCGAGATCGACCTCGTCGCGGGTGAGGGCGATGAACTGGTGTTCGTCGAGGTCAAGACCCGATCGAGCGTGGCATTTGGGCATCCGCTTGAGGCGATCACGACCCAGAAACTGGCGCGACTGCGGCGGCTCGCCGCGGCGTGGTGTGCGGCGCATCCCGGCAATCACGACCGCATTCGCATCGACGCGGTTGCCGTGATCGCGCCCGCTGCTGGCCCGATAGCTGTCGAACACTTGCGCAGGGTTTTTTGATGGCATTGGGGCGTACGCACTCAATTTCGCTGCTCGGGTTGCAGGGCGCGATCGTGGAGGTCGAGGCCGACATCTCAAGCAACCTACCGGCGTTCGTGCTCATTGGACTGCCAGATACCGCTCTCAACGAGGCGAAAGACCGGGTGCGTGCTGCCGCCACAAACTCCGGATGTGGGTTGCCGAACCGCAAAATTACCGTCAATCTGTCTCCGGCGGCCCTGCCCAAGCATGGGTCTGGCTTCGACCTCGCGATTGCGGTCGCCGCTCTTGCCGCTGCTGGCTCGATTAGCGCGGAGTCGATCGATCAGGTGGTGCATCTCGGCGAACTCGGGCTCGACGGGCGGTTACGACCGATCGACGGAATTCTTCCCGCGGTGCTCGGAGCGTCGCGCGCCGGGTTTACGACGGTGATGGTGCCCACCGGCAATGCAGTCGAAGCGAGCCTGGTGCCTGGAGTTCGTGTCGTGTCGGTCGCTTCACTGCGAGACGCAGCGATCTGGCATGGTGGTGCCTTCGAACCCAAACCCGTCGAGGCGCTGATCCGGCCGCAGGCAGACGCCGTTGCCGACGACAACGGTGACCTCGCCGACGTCATCGGCAATGCAGATGCCGTAGAGGCCATGATCGTTGCGGCTGCCGGTGGTCACCACGTCTTCCTGCTCGGCCCGCCCGGTGCCGGTAAGACGATGCTTGCCTCGCGACTGCCGGGGCTCCTACCCGACCTCGATGCGCGGGCAGCGCTCGAAGTGAGCTCGGTGCGATCGCTCTCTGGGCTACCGATCGGGTCGTCGCTCATCACGCGCCCACCGATGGAAAGTCCGCATCACACGGCGACGGCCGCAGCGCTTGTCGGTGGAGGCAGCGGAGTGATTCGTCCGGGAGCGGCGGCACGCGCGTCGCACGGTGTGCTGTTTCTCGATGAGGCACCCGAGTTTGCGAGCCCCGTGCTCGATGCCCTTCGGCAGCCGCTCGAATCCGGCGTCATCAGCATTCATCGGGCCAACGCGGTCGCGCACTTTCCCGGCAGTTTCCAATTGGTCCTCGCGGCAAACCCGTGCCCGTGTGGCCAGTACGGGGCACCCGATTCGGAGTGCACGTGCCCTCCGTCGGCACGACGCAGATACCTTGCGCGGCTATCTGGCCCTCTGCTCGATCGCATTGACATCCAGTTTCGAGTGCAGCGCATCACCTCTGCGCAGTTGCGGGTCGCGGGCGAGTCACCGCGCCTGTCTACCGCGGAGGCGCGTGCTCGAGTGACCGCCGCGCGAGCGCGAGCGCGAGCACGCCTAAAAGACACGCCATGGACCGTGAACTCACAAGTGCCTGGCGCTTGGCTGCGCGGTCCGCTCGCGCGGCTGACTACGAAAACCACCGCATCGATCGATCGCGCACTTGAGCGGGGCGGAATCACCATGCGCGGCTACGACCGAGTGCTCCGGTTGGCCTGGACTATCGCCGATCTCGAATCGGCCGACCGGCCAACCCCTGACCACGTCGGTCGCGGTCTCTACCTCAGGAAGGCGATGTCATCATGACCATGTTTGGGCTCAAGGAAGCGGAGGTCTCAACGCTCGTGCGCGAAATCGCGGGGGATGAGCTGGATCACGAAGCCGTCCGTGACCGATTCGCGCGTGCGACCTGGACGGGTGTTGCTGAACCGGGCGACCGAATGGCCGGCTTGCTCGCCGCCACACTTGGCGCGGCGACCGCGCTCGACGCCGTCGTTGAGCACTGGACGGTCGAACGGCTGCACGCCGCGCTCGATGAGGCGGGTGTCACGGAAGGCACCAGCGACGAACTTCGCCTAGCGCTCGATCGGTGGCACCCGAGGCTCACTTCGGCGACGGCGCTGCTCGCTCTTCGGCAGGCCGCGCGATGTGGTGCGCGACTGCTCACTCCTGAGAGTCGCCTGTGGCCGAACGGACTCGCCGATCTTGAGCTGCACGCGCCGCTCGCGCTGTGGGTGCGCGGCAATGATGCGGCGCTCGTGGCAATCAATTCGTCGATCGCACTGGTCGGCGCACGGGCGGCGACCGGGTATGGCGAGCACGTGACCATGGAGGCATCGGCCGGACTCGTCGACCGCGGCTACGCGATCGTGTCAGGGGCCGCGTATGGCATCGACGGTATGGCCCATCGAGCAGCGCTGGCGAGCCGCGGCCAGACGATTGCCTTCCTCGCAGGCGGCGTTGACCGTTTTTACCCGAGCGGCCACGAGGCACTTCTCACGCGAATCATCGACTCCGGCGTTATCATCTCCGAGCTACCGTGTGGCTCACCGCCGACAAAGTGGCGGTTTCTGCAGCGAAACCGACTGATCGCCGCGTCGGCTGGCGCAACCATCGTGCTCGAGGCCGGGTGGAGATCGGGGTCGCTCAACACCGCAGGCCACGCCGGGTCGCTCGGTCGTCCCTTGGGAGCAGTGCCCGGACCGGTTACCAGCGCCGCGTCCGCGGGGTGCCATCGACTCATCCGCGAGTTCAACGCAGTGCTCGTGACTAACCCGGACGAGATGGCCGAGCTATACCCGCGTGAGACACGCGCAGGCCCCGCGGAGCCGATCGCCGAGCCGCCGAGCAATCACGTGCGTGTGATGGATGCACTCAGCTCGCGTGCCCCCCGCGCAGCAACGGACATTGCCGCGCGGTGCGGTCTCTCCGTAGCGAGCGTGCAGGCCGTGCTGGGCGTTCTCGAACTCGAGGCGCGCATCGTGGAGCGTGAGCGCGGCTGGCTGAAGAAAGCAAAGAACACCTAGTCAGCGACTCGATCGACGATGCCCACGAACCGGCTACCGATGCCGTCCACCTCGAACCGGCTGAGACCGTCGGCGGGCAGTGGCAACTCGTCAATGCCGTGCTCTTCGCAGCTAAGGTAGCCGAATGCTGGCCACCACTTCTTTGGCCTGGCGACTTCGGTGAACCCGCAAACATCGCAGGTGAGTTGCACCCAGACCGGGCGAGCGCCCGTGCGGTTGGCCTTGGATTGCACGAGCCAGCCGGGCGGGTTGGATTGCAGCGCCGTAAACTCCGCCTCTGACATTCGCGCGGGAAGCCGATGGCGCTGTGCCATTTCGAGCGGGATATCGAGACGAAGGGCCGCCTCGCGTCTGCTGATCACGCGTGAGCGCCGTTCGTACGCGCGACAAGTCCCACCAGCAGATTTGTCAATGCCTCGCAGAGATTGCTCTCGAAAGACAGCGTGAGCTCGTGCATGCCGGATTCGACTGTGACTTTCGCGATTGTTTCGGATGGAGTGTTGTACGGCCACATGCCGGCAATGATGATGAAGGTCGCAGCGGAGAAATGTTGGGCAGCCTCCACTGTGAGCATGGGCAATTGCGCGCGCACGAGGCGGGCAAGGCGGTTGGTGTTGTCGATGCCGCGGCGCCTGACGCTGCGTGCATAGTCGAGCGAGATGTTCCTCTCGAGCACGCCAGCCATTGCGCTGACAAGCTCACACAGCAGCGGTCGGGCTGCGAGGCTCGACGAGACGACGGATGCAACGTGCTCTTCGACAACGAACTGAGTTGCCGCGGTCGGGCCGACGCCGATGATCAGCTGCAGTGCGTCGAGCCAGGCCGACCACTCGGCATCGAGTACTTCGAGAAAGACTGCTTCTCGGCTTTCGAAGTAGCGCAGCACATTTGACTTGGCGAGGCCCACCCGATCACTCAACTCGCGCAGGCTGATGTCTGACACTGCCCGCTCGGTCAGCATCGCGCGCGCCGTCAACAGGATCGTGGCGCGCCGCGCCGCCACCTGTTCGGGGCTTCGCGCGCGTTGAAATTCAATGACGTTAATGTCAGAAGATTATCAGACCACCGGGCTTTTGATCAGAGGCTGACGGTCTGATGACGTCACCCTTCGCATGAAGACACGTGCAGCTATCGCGGTTGCCGAGCGTGCCGGGCTCACCGGCTCGCCCTCACCATCTCGCCCAAGCACGTCAGCCGGCCGAAGTGCGCGCTCAGTAGCTGGGGGTTCCGCTCGCCTCTGGCGGGAGTCTGAGCCGCTCACCGCGTTCAGCGCCCCGACCGCGTACCGTTGGCTGTGTGACCGCGATCGATTTTCTACGGCGTCCGGCAGTGGTATCTGCCTGGCTCGCGCCCATCCTCTTCATCGGTGGTACGACCGCTGCCGGCTTGGCCTGGCCGGCCTACAGTCCCGTGCACCAGACGATCAGCGAACTCGCAGCCGGGGATGCTCCCACCCGGGCGTTCATGACGGCGATCTTCGCACTGACGGCACTCTGTCACGCCGTGACCGGTACCTTCGCCACGGGCATCGGGGTGCCAGGGCGAGTGACACTGCTGGTGGCATCCATTGCCCTGTTCTCGGTCGCGGCGCACCCGCTGCCGACCGTCGCCGGCACATCGGTCGACCACACAGTGAGCGCGATGATCGGGTTCGTTCTGCTTGCAGCGTGGCCGCTACTCGGCATCCGTACCGTCGGCAGCATGCCGTCGGCGGTGCGGTCGCGCGGGGGCATCACCGGCACGCTACTGCTCACGGCACTCTGCGTTGTATTTCTCGTGGTGTGGGCCGGCCACGACTCCGGTTCCCTCGGAGTCGTCGAGCGCGCCGCCGCCTACGCGGAGACCGTGTGGCCGACTCTCATTGTTAGCGCGTTGTTCATAGCCGCACGGCGGCAGAGCGCCGTAGTCTGATCGCGTGATTCAAGTCGGCCAGTACCCAGCCCCCAAGCACGTTATCGCCCACGTGAGCGACACCCACTTTTTGGGTGGCAAGAAGCCGCTCTATGGCACGGTAGACACCGATGCGCACCTCGTTCAGGCGCTTCAACAGATCGAGCGTTCCGGTGCGAAGCCCGAGGCAATCGTCTTCACCGGAGACCTCGCCGACCTTGGCGAACCGGATGCCTATTCACGCCTTCGAAAGCTTGTCGAGCCGGTGGCCGCGAGGCTCGGTGCCACGATTGTCTGGGTCATGGGTAATCACGACGAGCGTGCAGACTATTCAAGCCTGCTCTTCGACGAGGTCGGCTCAGACCAGCCGCAAGACCGGGTCTACAACATCAATGGCCTGCGCATCATCTCGTTCGACTCGACGGTTCCCGGCTACCACCACGGTGAGGTGACGGATGCCCAGCTCGCTTGGCTCGCTGACGTGCTCGCGACCCCGTCGCCGGATGGCACCCTGCTTGCACTGCATCACCCGCCCATCCCCACTCCACGACTTGAAGCGATGGGAATGTTGGAGTTGCTCGAACAGGGCCGCCTCGAAGACGTTGTTCGGGGAACAGATGTGCGCGGCATTCTGGCCGGGCACCTGCACTACTCGACGCACTCGATGTTCGCGGGCATTCCGGTGAGTGTGGCCTCTGCTACGTGTTACACGCTCGACCTTACGCGCGATGACCGCGTGCTGTCTGGCGTGGATTTCGGCCAGTCAGTCAACCTCGTACACCTGTATGACGATCGTGTGGTGCACTCAATCGTGCCGATTGGCGATTCGGCGGAGGTCACCGGTTTCTCGTCGGATGCGTGGGTGCAGATCGAGGCGATGAGCCCAGAGCAGCGACTCGAAATGTTCTCGAGCAAAACGTCGTCGTTCAACACGGGTGCGAACGGGGAGTAACGGCGACGAATTACCTGCCGCGGTTCGCACCCCACGCCACGAGTTGGGCGGGAAGGGCAAGCGACAGCCAGGAGAGCACCTTATAGCGCAGGCTCGGAATAGAGATCGCCCGACCGCGCTCTACATCTCTCAGTGCCACGCGCACGACGAACGAGGCATCGAGCCACATGACTTTCGGTACCCGCGTGGTCGACGCATTCATTCGTGCATGGAACTCGGTGTGCACGAAACCTGGCGCGACGCCGGATACCCGCACGCCGCGCTTCTTGTAGTGGACGTGCGCCCAGCGAGTGAAGCTGACCACCCACGCTTTCGCCGCGCCGTAGGTGTCGCGCGGCGTGAAACCGGCCACACTCGCGACGTTGAGGATTGTGCCCGACCGTCGGGGGATCATTTGCGACAGCGCGGCATGGGTGAGACGCATCGGAACCGCTGCCAGGATCTCGAGGAGGTCACGTTCGGTCTCGATGTCATTTTCGTCGAATGGCTTGAGGAGTCCATAGCCGGCGTTATTGACGAGGTACGTGACGGCCGACTCGGTCGACGCCAGGCGTTTCTCGACCGCTGACAGCCCCTCGGCAGAGAGCAGGTCGGCCCGCAGCACCTCGACCGCGATTCCATGGGCTGCGACGAGGGCGGCAGCCACCTCATCGAGTCGCGCGCGGTCGCGCGCCACGATCACCAGATCATAGTTTTTCGCGGCCAGTTGCTTGGCGAATTCGGCGCCGAGCCCCGCGGTCGCGCCCGTAATGAGTGCCAGTCCAGCGCGTTCAGTCATTCCCTAACGCTAACGGCCTACGACGGGAATTCCGTGCGCTCGCAGCGAGAGACGGCTCGATGAGAGGAAGGTGAGGAGCCGCTCGGAGGTACCGCGCAGGTGCTCGACCGCTGCGAGTTCTGCGCTGGCAGAATCGCGCGCGATCATGGCAGCTGCCACCTGTGCGTGTTCATGCAGGGCGCGGTCGCGCGCCTCGGGGGATTGCACTTCGAGCCAGCGCGTGCGGTACAGGCGCGTCATGACGCCGTCCATCGCGGCGAACAGGAAGTCGTTGCCAGAGAGGCGTGCGAGCTCGAGGTGAAAGCTCGTTCCGGCGTCAAGGCTGTGTTCGGCAGTGCCCGCGGCAGCTGCCGACTTGGCCACGTTGGCCAATCCCTCGAGGTCGTCATCGCTCGCTCGTTCGGTCGCACGACGCACAATCGCCGATTCGAGCGTCTCGCGAAACTCCGCGAGGGCGCGCAGCTCATCGACGTCGATGGGGGCGACCGCCCAGCCACGCACGTCCCGACGCACGAGGCCTTCCACCTCGAGGCGCATGAGGGCGGCCCTAATCGGAGTGCGGGATGCCCCGAATGTGGGCTCGAGTCCGCGTTCGCTCAGGCGTTCACCGGGCGTGAGCGCGAGCGACAAGATGGCTTGGCGCATGCGCTCGTGGAGGGACTGGTCGGTCATGCCTGCTCCTGAACTACTGGTATACCAATATGGTATACCAGCAGACGATGGGAGGATCGATGTGAAAGGCCCAATCGACGGGACAGTCAGGCTCGGTGCGCGACCGTGGGTCATGCTCACGCTCGGCACGCTCGCTCAGACAGCTGGCACTGTCGTGCTGAGCACGCCGGCGTTCCTTATCCCCCTGCTGCACACGCGGCAGGGTATGCCACTGGCCACCGCCGGCCTCCTCGCATCCACGACGACGATCGGCATGGTGCTCACTCTCGTGGCGTGGGGTGCACTGGCCGATCGCGTGGGTGAGCGGTGGGTGATCGCCGGTGGAATAGGCCTCGTCTCGCTCGCGTGCGCGGGGGCAGCGTTGATGGCGAGCAACTTCATGGCCCTCGCAATCTTCTTCCTGCTCGCCGGGATGGCGGCCGCGAGCACGAACGCGGCAAGCGGCCGACTCGTGGTCGGCTGGTTTCCCAAGAACCGTCGGGGGCTAGCGATGGGAATCCGGCAGATGTGCCAGCCACTCGGGGTTGCGATCGCGGCGATTGTGGTTCCGCAGCTCGCGGCAGGCGCCGGAATCCCGATGGCACTATTGTTTTCCCTGGTATTCAGTGGAGTACTCGCCGTCATGTGCGCAATCGTGCTACGCAACCCGATGCGAGTTGCCGTCGTGGCAGGCGCGGCCGACGCGCAAAACCCCTACCGTGGCAGCACGACACTCCTGCGCATCCATGCCGTCTCGATCCTGCTCGTGATTCCCCAGTTCACGGTGTCGATCTTCGGGCTTGTCTGGCTCATTACCGAGCACCAGGTCGCCCCGGTGGTTGCCGGACTCATTGTGGGGTCGTCGCAGTTCGTCGGTGCCGTCGGGCGGATCGGTGTCGGGGTGTGGAGCGATCGCGTCGGCAGTCGGATGCGCCCGTTGCGATGGATCGCGCTCGCCGCAGTCGCGGCGATTGCGGTGCTCGCCGCCTTCGATGGTGCACACTCGCCCATCGCGATCGCGGTTGTGGTGGTTGCGGCAACAATCTCCGTTGCCGACAACGGTCTCGCGTTCACTGCGGTCGCTGAGCTCGCAGGCCCGACCTGGTCTGGCCGCGCTCTCGGTGTGCAGAACACCGGGCAATACATCTCGGCCTCGATAGTTGGTCCGCTGGCCGGTCTGCTCGTGGGGGTGGCCGGGTACCCGATCACGTTCCTCGCTGCGGCCGCGTGCGCCCTCATCGCCGTGCCGCTCGTGCCGAGCACGGGTGATAGTGGGCGGGCAGCCAACGGCACGCCTCAGCCAGCTGCGATCGAAGGTGAGTCACCATTGTCGGGTGCGGCTCGCTGACGCAGTGAATGACTTTACGGTCTACCTGACCGCCGAGCGTAGTTTCAGCGCGCACACGGTGCGCTCATATCGCTCCGATCTCGCGCAACTCATCGAGTTCGCAGAGCAGCGTGGGGCCGCAACTGCGGGCGATATCACCCTCGAGTTGCTGCGCGACTGGCTCTGGCAGGGCTCAAACGCCGGTCTGGCGAAGACCACGCTGGCCCGCCATGCCGCCGCTGCACGCAGCCTCACGGCGTGGTTGGCACGCACCGGAGAGGCGCCAACGGATGCCGCGAGCCGGCTTAAGGCTCCCCACGCTGGCCACCACCTTCCGAGGGTGCTGACCCGCGCGCAGATGGACGCAATTTTTGCGCAGCTCACCGCGCGCGCGGCCACCGGCGACCCGATCGCCCTCCGCGACTCTGCTCTCGTCGAGGTGCTCTACGCATCCGCACTGCGGGTGAGTGAAGTGACGGGACTCGACTTGAACGACATTGACCTCGAGCGTCTCACCGTGCGAGTACTGGGCAAAGGCGCGAAAGAGCGCGTCGTACCATTCGGCATCCCGGCGAAGCGTGCCATCTCGGCCTGGATCGACAGCGGCCGCCCTGCACTGCTCGCAGGGCCGTCAAACGTTATGTTCCTTGGCGCGAAGGGCGCGCGGCTCGGTGTTCGCACGGCGTACGAGATGGTGTCGCGGCTGCTTAAGCCGATTCCGGGTTCGGGCCCGTCCGGTCCCCACACCCTGCGGCACACGGCGGCAACGCACCTGCTCGATGGGGGAGCCGACCTGCGCGCAGTGCAAGAGATGCTCGGCCATGCCAGCCTCAGTACGACCCAGCTCTACACGCACGTGTCGACGGAGCGGCTTAAGGAGAGCTACCGCATGGCGCATCCGCGAGCGTAGCGGAGGCCCTGAGCATGCCACTGAGGTGCACGCCAGTTCACCCAGTGGCGCCACTACTGCGTCACGTGCAGGCGATAAGCGGCGACAACCTTCTCGAGATAGCGAGTGATGGTCTCGCGTTCTGCGGCAGAGAATTCATCGAGCGCACGATCTATGCCGAGCACCATGGGCATAAGCGTTGCCATTGCGCGAGCCACTGACGCCGCAGTTGGCACGACCAGTACCCCGCGCCGGTCGGCTGGATTTGGCACCCGCGATACGTGCCCGAGCGCGGCGAGTCGATCGACGATGGTGGTGACGGCGGCGGTGGTGAGCGCCAAGCGGCGAGCGAGCTCGGTGGGGCTGAGGGCACCGTCCTGAATGAGATGTTCCATCGCTTCCAGGTCGGTTGAGTTGACGCTGAGTTCGTGGCTAAGTCGCGACTTGAACGCCGAACTGAGTTCGCGGATCTCGTTCAGGAGCGTCGTCGGTGCACTCACTGCCATGCGCGGTTGATCGGGTTGCACACTCGACAGTTTACGCTAGTGTTACTAAATAACCTTATTATCAAATAATCTAATTATTATCCGTGTCGGGCGCATGTTAGTAAGCCGCGGACCGCCGCTCAACGAGGATGACTATGCACCGTCTCACCACCTTCATCACAGCGAAACACACCTCATGGCTGGTGCTTCTCATCGCGGTAGCCGCAAGCGCCGCGGTCTTCGTACTCGGGTCGGGCGCGACTGGCACCGCGTCACCCGGAGTCGGGCTGCCGGCATCAGCCGAATCCACTCAGGTCGCTGCTCTCCAACACGAGCTGCCAGGGGCGAATACCACAAGCGCGATTCTGGTATTCAGTCGTGGTGGCGCGAAACTCACCGACCCCGACCGCATTGCCGTGCATGCCGCAGCACAGAGCATGGCCATCGCGGCGACGGCCGGTATGGTGCCACCGCCCACTTTCTCCGATGATGGAACTGCGGCGCTCGTGGTGATTCCTCTGAACAAGGAGTCAGACGTTGCAGTCCAGACGAGTCGCGCCGCAGCGCTGCGCACCGCGGCCAACACCGACCTGCCGACTGGTCTCACTGCGCTGCTCACCGGACCAGAGGGTTTTGCCGTCGACATCGCCGGGGTATTCAAGGGAGCCGACTTCACGCTCCTACTTACCACCGTGATCGTTGTCGCCGTGCTGCTCCTCATCACCTACCGCAGTCCGTGGCTGTGGCTCGTTCCACTCATGGTCGTGGGGCTGGCGGATGGCATCGCTAGCATCGTGGCTACCCGCATGGCAGCGCTGATCGGTATCCAGCTCGATGCCTCGGTCACGGGCATCCTGTCAGTACTCGTCTTCGGCGCAGGAACGAACTACGCACTCTTGCTCATCGCGCGATATCGCGACGAGTTGCGCCAGATCGAGGATCGTCGTGCCGCGATGGCGAAGGCGCTACGCGGCGCTGGCCCGGCGGTGATCGCGAGCGGCAGCACCGTTGCGCTAAGCCTCCTGACGCTGCTGTTCGCCCAACTGAGCGGCAACCGGGCGCTGGGAATCGCGTGCGCGACCGGCATTGTGGTGGCAATGCTCTTCGCTCTCGTTGTGCTCCCGGCGGTGCTCGTGCTGTTCGGTCGCGGGCTGTTCTGGCCCGCCATTCCCCGGTTCGGCAGCGAGGCAATTGCTGAGCGTGGCGTATGGTTCCGGCTCGGCACGCGCGTCTCACGCAAGCCTGTGATCGTTGCCGTCATCGGAGTACTCGTGCTCGGTGCACTGGCTATCGGTGGGGTACCGCACATCAAGACAGGGCTTTCGCAGACCGAAAAGTTTACCGCCGTGCCCGAATCGGTTATCGGGCAAAACATCATTGCTCAATCATTTTCAGCAGGAAGCGGATCCCCCACGGTTGTCATCGCCGAGTCGTCTGCCGCCCGTGAGGTCGCGAAGCAGTCGGCGGCGATGCCCGGCGTTGCCTCTGCGCACATCGGCGAATCCAATGGTCAGGTCACCCAGATCGACGTGGTTCTGGATGCGGCAGCAGAAACCCCACGGGCCTATGCGACAGTCGCGGCACTGCGTGCTCACCTCTCATCGATCGATGGTGCACACGCTCTGGTGGGGGGACTAGACGCCCAAACGCTCGACGTCAATGCCGCACAGCTTGCCGACCAAGACCTTATTATTCCCCTCATTCTCGGGTTAGTTTTCCTCGTGCTCATGGTTCTGCTGCGCGCACTGGTAGCACCGGTTTTGCTCCTGCTCACCGTGGTCGCGTCGTTCTTCGCAAGCCTCGGGGCGAGTTGGCTGCTGTTCCAGTCGGTCTTCCACTTTCCAGCAATTGACACGAATGTGGTCTTATTCAGCTTCCTCTTTCTGGTTGCGCTCGGTGTTGACTACAACATCTTCCTCGTCACCCGCGCGCGTCAGGAATCTGCTCACCACGGCACGCGGAAGGGTATGGTTCGTGCGCTCGCGGCGACGGGTGGCGTGATTACGAGTGCAGGCATCCTGCTCGCCGCGGTATTTGCCGTACTCGGGGTTCTGCCGCTCATTACGCTGACGCAGATCGGAATCATCGTGTGTATCGGCGTGCTGCTCGACACGCTGCTGGTACGCACGGTGGTTGTTCCTGCGCTCGCGTTCATCGCGGGGGAGAGGTTCTGGTGGCCGAGTCGCCCAGCCCACGCTACTGCTGCGGCCGCAGTGCCTCCGCCAGCGATATCGCCGACGACCTAACCGCGCGTCGGAATGAGCACTGACCACGGGATTCCCCCGAGAAATCTCATTGGGTTCACATAGTCACCATTGAGCCGCGCGCCAAAATGCAGGCACAGCGCCGAACAGTGCCCAGACACGACGGTGCCGATCGTGTCGCCGCCGGCTACCGATTCGCCGGCGACCAGGCTGGTCTCCACCGGCTCATAGCTGGAAATCAGCCCACCGGGATGCTCGATGGAGAGCACCGGACGATCGACGACGACACCAGCGAAGTGCACGATCCCGGCCGCCGGCGCGTAGACAGTTGCACCGGGCGAGCGGATGTCGACGCCGCGGTGCCCCGGGGCGTACGGCGTTAGCGGAGCGATGTATTGCCGCGCGATGGATCGCGGCGGATCTACTGGCCACCCCCACTGCAGGTCGGGCTCCGCGGTAAACGCAGCAGCCGCCCCACCAGATTCACGACCGTGCGCAGGGCCGAGAGGCGTGGCAGCCGGCACTCCGGCCGCGGTCACGATGGCCAGGGCTAGACCGATGATGCGCAGCATCCGCCCAGAATTGCCGCTCGCGCTCGCGCGTGGCCGGTCGCGCAGAAGATCGGGCAGAATTACCCGACATCGCAGCGGTGCAGGAGCGGTGCTATCATTTTTGGAGCACTGGGCGAAAACCCGGTGACTACGCGTGCCCGTTGCGTTATCTCACGCCTGTTGTGTTAAAGATCGTGAGACGACACACCAACACAGCGCACTCCCCACAGTCCTAGCAATAGGCGGGCGTGTGCCGGGCACTAGGTTCTGCGCCGCCCGGTGCGGAAGAAACTGAGTCGGCACAATCGACCGTTGAAAAATGGTGTGCCAAGAAGGAGCACGGCCATGGCCGTTGTAACCATTCGCCAGCTGCTCGACAGCGGCGTCCACTTTGGGCACCAGACCCGCAGGTGGAACCCGAAGATGAAGCGCTTTATTCTGACCGAGCGTTCGGGCAGCCACATCATCGACCTCCAGCAGTCGCTCAAGCACATCGATG
>JANXVG010000046.1 GCA_025351795.1 Salinibacterium sp.
CTTCGACATCGACCACAACAGTGATGCGCGACAGGCCCGCGATCTCGCTCTTGCCAACGGCAAGGCTCTCGATGTTGAAGCCGCGGCGTGCGAACAGGCCGGCGACCCGCGTGAGCAGTCCGGGCTTATCTTCGACCAAAAGAGAGAGTACGTGGCTCATGGCCTGGTTCCCTTCATCAGCGCTACTCCTCTTCCCACTCGGGGGCATGATCTCGGGCGTATTGCACACTCGAGTTGCCCACGCCCTGCGGAACCATCGGCCACACCATGGCGTCCCGGCTCACCACGAAATCGATCACAACCGGGCGGTCGTTGGTCTCGAGCGCGAGTCTGATCGCCGGGTCGATCTCCTCTTGCTTGGTGACCCGGATGGCGAGACATCCGTAAGCCTCACCGAGCTTGACGAAGTCGGGGATCATCCGCGTGCCGTCCCCCGTCTCGAGATCGGTGAAGGAGTGGCGGCCGTCGTAGAACAGGGTCTGCCACTGACGCACCATGCCGAGCGACGAGTTGTTGATGATCGCGACTTTGATCGGGATGTCGTTGATCGTGCAGGTCGCGAGCTCTTGGTTGGTCATCTGGAAGCAACCATCACCATCAATCGCCCAGACCACGCGGTCGGGGTTCGCCACCTTCGCGCCCATCGCCGCCGGCAGTCCGTAGCCCATCGTGCCCGCGCCGCCCGAGTTGAGCCAGGCGTTCGGCCTCTCATACTTGATGAACTGCGCGGCCCACATCTGGTGCTGGCCAACCCCGGCAGCGTAAATCGCTTCCGGTCCGCTCAGTTGACCGATGCGCTCGATGACCTGCTGTGGCGAGAGCAGCCCGTCATCGGGCATCGTGTAGCCGAGCGGATACTGCTCCCGCAGCGAATCCAAGCGTGTCCACCATTCGGAGTAGTCGGGTTTGACACTCTTCGCCACCGCGGCGAACGCCGCCGTAAGGTCGATGATCACGTCTTTCGCGTCACCCACGATGGGAACGTCCGCGGCGCGGATCTTGCCGATCTCTGCCGGGTCGATGTCGACGTGCACGATCTTGGCCAGCGGTGCGAACTCGTTCGGCTTGCCGGTGACCCGGTCGTCGAACCGTGCGCCAAGGACGATGAGCAGGTCCGACTCCTGCAGGGCAAGTACTGCGGGCACGGCGCCGTGCATACCGGGCATCCCGAGGTGGAGGGGATTCGAGTCGGGGAACGCCCCGCGTGCCATCAGCGTCGTCACGATCGGTGCGCCGACCCTGGTCGCCAGTTCGAGCAGCTCCGCTGAGGCACCGGCCCGGATGACGCCACCGCCCACGTAGAGTACTGGGCGCTCGGCCTCGGCTAGCAACTGTGCCGCCGCCTGCACCTGCTTGCCGTGGGCCCTGACCACGGGACGGTAGCCGGGCAGATCTACCTTGGGCGGCCAGATAAACGGCGCGCTCATTTGCTGCGCGTCTTTGGTCACGTCGACAAGCACCGGGCCAGGGCGACCGGTCGTCGCGATCTCGTATGCGGCCGCGAGGGTGGCTGGCACGTCTTCCGGGCGAGTAACGAGGAAGGAGTGCTTGGTGATCGGCATCGTGATTCCCACGATGTCAACCTCCTGGAATGCGTCCGTTCCCATCGATGTACTGAAGACCTGACCAGTGATCGCAATCATCGGTACCGAGTCCATGTGGGCGTCCGCGATTGCGGTGACCAGATTCGTGGCACCGGGGCCGCTGGTGGCGATGGCGACACCGACCCGCCCAGACGACGACGCGTAGCCCTCAGCAGCATGCCCGGCACCCTGCTCATGGCGCACCAAAATGTGGCGGATAGAAGTGGATGCCATCAATTCGTCGTAGAACGGCATGATCGCGCCGCCGGGAAGGCCGAAGACGTCGGTGATGCCGAGGTGTTCAAGCGACCGCAGGATCGCGCCGGATCCGGTGAGTATCTCCGGCTCAGACAACTTCGCGCGCGCGGTAGCCTTCGGCACGGGAGTAGTTTCCGTGGGGCTCACAGGGGATTCCTTAGATCAAAGGGCGAAAGGGTGGCACGGAGTCATCCGGTAACGGCGCCCTCAGCTGCTGAGTGCACGAGTTTGGAATACTTCGCGAGAACGCCACGGGTGTAGCGCGGAGGAAGGGGAGCCCAACCGTTACGGCGAGCTTCCAGCTCTGCCGGCTCGACCAGTAGGTCGAGCGAGCGAGCTGCGATATCGACCCTTATTAGATCACCATCGCGCACGAGAGCTATTGGACCTGCGTCCACCGCTTCGGGAGCTATGTGGCCGATACACAGTCCGGTTGTGCCGCCTGAGAATCTGCCGTCCGTCAAGAGTAGTACATCTTTACCTAGGCCTGCCCCCTTGATGGCGGCCGTGATCGCGAGCATCTCGCGCATTCCCGGACCACCCTTCGGGCCCTCATAGCGGATGACGACGATGTCGCCCTTCGCGATCGTACCCGCGGTGAGAGCATCCATCGCCGCGCGTTCCCGCTCGAACACCCGAGCGGGGCCCTCGAAGAGTTCGGCGTCGAAGCCGGCCGTCTTGACCACAGCGCCCTCTGGGGCGAGGCTTCCCGTGAGAATCGTGAGACCGCCGGTTGCATGGATCGGGTTGTCGAGGGTGCGCAAAACCTTACCGTCGAGGGGCGGCGGGTTCAGCTCAGCGAGGTTCTCGGCAACCGTCTTGCCGGTGACGGTGAGCGCGTCACCGTGCAGGAGCCCAGCATCCAGTAGCGCCTTCATGAGAACTGGGATTCCGCCCTGGCGATCTAAATCGTTCATCACATAGGCGCCGAATGGCTTCAGATCGCCGATGTGTGGAACCTTCGCTCCGATGCGATTGAAGTCGTCGAGGGTGAGTTGCACCTCCGCCTCGTGTGCGATAGCCAGCAGGTGCAACACCACGTTGGTTGACCCGCCGAGAGCCATCGCCACCGTGATTGCATTCTCGAATGCTTTCTTCGTCAGGATGTCGCGCGCGGTGATGCCGAGGCGTAGAAGGTTGACGACAGCCTGGCCCGAACGGTGGGCGAAGTAGTCTCTGCGCCGATCGGCGGCGGCGGGAGACGTCGAGCCGGGCAGGCTCATTCCCAACGCCTCGGCCACGGATGCCATCGTGTTCGCGGTGTACATGCCACCGCAGGCTCCCTCGCCGGGCGCGAACGCGCACTCGATTCGATGGGCATCCTCCACGCTCATCTTGCCGGCCTTCACTGCTCCGACCGCTTCGAACGAGTCAATGATCGTGATGTCTTTCTCGGTGCCGTCGCTGAGCTTCACCCAGCCGGGCGCGATCGATCCCGCATAGAGGAAGACGGATGCCAGATCGAGACGTGCCGCAGCCATCAGCATGCCGGGCAGCGACTTATCACAGCCGGCGAGCAGCACGGAGCCGTCGAGCCGCTCGGCCTGCATCACCACCTCGACGGAGTCGGCGATTATCTCTCTACTGACCAGGGAGAAATGCATGCCCTCATGACCCATCGAGATGCCATCGGAGACGGAGATCGTGCCGAACTGCAGCGGATAGCCACCACCTTCGTGCACGCCCTCCTTCGACGCCTGCGCTAGTCGGTCGAGACTCAGGTTGCACGGGGTGATCTCGTTCCACGAGCTCGCGATGCCGATCTGCGGCTTCTCCCAATCGGCATCACCCATGCCGACGGCGCGAAGCATGCCGCGCGAGGTAGTTGCCTCAATACCGTCCGTGACGACTCGGGAGCGAGGCTTGATATCGGGCTGGCGTGTGGGCGTTTCCGGCATGTTACGAGTGTAGATCGTGTGCGGCGCACACTACTGCTCGTGCACGTCACCTTCGCGGAAGTCAGCGAGCAGGGCGATCGCGCGCGCAATCTGCTGCGGCCCTGGCACACGAAAATTGGCGAGCGTGGGGCCTGAGCCGCTCTTTAGCCCGACATCGTCGGCGCCGAGTGCGGCGAACGCGTCTTCGTCGGTCACGTCGTCACCAGCGTAGAAGACGGAATCAGCGTGAGTGTATTCGCGCAGGTGTTGCAGCGCCTCGCCCTTGGTAGTGGAGCGCACCGAGAATTCGAGCACGTTCTTGCCATTGCGCACCGTGAGGTCGCTTATCTCCGCGGTGGCTTCGCTGAGCGCCACGAGGTGCGCCATGCGCGAGTCTGCTTCGGTCGCGAGCCGGGTGTGCAGCGCAAACCCTGCGGGCTTCGGCTCGAGCCACACCTGATCGATCGAGTCGGCCACCTTTTTCAGCACCTTACTCAGCACGTCAACCTGCTCAAGCTCGGCAGTGTCGAGGGCTACCTGAATCTCGGGAGTATCCAGACGGATCTCGATGCCATGCGAGCCGACGAGAAGCACCTCGTCGGGCAGCTGGGCGACAACCTCCAGACTGCGGAGAGCGCGACCAGAGATGAGTGCGACACGAGTATTCGGCATCGCAAGAAGTCGCAGAACCGCGGCGCGCGCCTCAGGCAGCACACGAGCCTGCTCAGGGTCATCGACCTCGGGGGCAAGGGTGCCGTCAAAATCGAGCGCGATCAGTAGTCGCTTCCTGCGAGCAAGTTCACGCAACGCACCCACGAGCGGCTCGGGCAGCCGTGAGAACCTCGGCGGCGTGTCGACATCAACCATCCGCAGTACGCCGGTTAACCGTTCGCCGGTCAATGGTCCACTCCAGGTCGTCGATCGGGTCAAGTCTGCTGTCGAGCGTGCTGCGCCTCTGGCGAGCGTCGGCCAAGGCAGCAAGGAAGGTGGTCGACCAGCGCGCTGCGTCATATTCGAGCACACGCTTGCGTAGTGACCGCATACGCCTCGCTTGCTCTCGATGAGGCATCTCGATCGCGCGCACGATCGCATCCTTCAATCCGTCAATGTCATGCGGGTTCACGAGCACCGCGCGATGCAACTCGTCTGCTGCTCCGGCGAACTCGCTCAGAATCAGAACGCCGGTGTCATCGAAACGGCTCGCCACATACTCCTTGGCCACAAGATTCATGCCATCGCGTAAGGCGGTGACGAGCATCACGTCTGCCGCAAGGTAGAGCGCAACCATCTCGTCGCGCGGATAGCCGCGATGATGGTAACTGATCGCCGTGTGGCTCATGGTAGCGAAATCACCGTTGATGCGGCCGACGGTGAGTTCGATCTCGTCGCGAAGGTCCATGTAGGCCTTCACGCGCTCACGGCTCGGGTTCGCCACCTGCAGAAGAGTGACATCTTCGACCGACAACCGGCCTTCAGCGAGAAGCTCACCAAAGGCCTGCAGGCGGTGACCGATGCCCTTCGTGTAGTCAAGCCGGTCGACGCCGAGCATGACAGTCTTGGGGTTGCCAAGGCCATCCCGAATCTCTCGCGCTCTGGCCTGGATGTGCGGCTGGCGAGCGAGCTCTTCGAAGCTCGCTGCGTCGATTGAGATCGGGAACGCCTTCGCGATCACCCGTCGCATCGGCTGGTTCTTTGCCCGTACCTCGATCACGGGGTTGCGGGTGGTCATACCGGTGAGTCGACGCACCGCACGGGAGAAGTTAGCGGCATCCTGCACGCGCTGAAAGCCGATCACATCCGCACCGAAAAGGCCTTCGATGATCTGCCGACGCCACGGCAGTTGTGAGTAGATGCCATATGGCGGAAATGGAATGTGGTTGAAGAACCCGATCGTCAGGTCCGGCCGGAGTTCGCGCAGCATTGTGGGCACGAGTTGCAACTGATAGTCATGCACCCAGACCACGGCATTCTGGGCGGATACCGCTGCCGCGGCATCCGCGAACCTCTTGTTCACGCTGACGTAGGAATCCCACCACACGCGGTAAAAACTCGGTGGCGCGATCACATCGTGGTACAGCGGCCACAGGGTGTCGTTGCTGAAGCCCTCGTAGTAGTTCTCGATGTCGTTTGCAGTGAGCGGCACAGGCACTATGGACATGCCGTCACTCTCGAATGGCTCGAACTCGAGATCAGGCTGGCCCGCCCAGCCAACCCAGGCCCCGTCGGTCGACCGCATCAGAGGTTCAAGGGCGGTGACGAGTCCACCAGGCGAACGCTGCCAGCTCGACTCGCCATCCGCGCCAATCACGTGGTCAACGGGCAGACGATTCGACACGACGACGAACTCATAGGTCGCACCGGGTGCGGATATGGGGGCGATCATAGAAACGCTGACTCCTGTCAGATGTCGCAGAAGCACCATCGTCGGTAAGCAACCCCTAGTTTATCAGTCGACGATGAATGCGTCGGCGCGCTTTAGCATTGCCCCATGGTGTCTACCCGGCTATACCGCGACGGCGTTCTCGTCGAAAAAGACTTTTCCGTCGCACTCATTTCCGAACTGATAACGGAAAAGAAGGTGACCATCTGGGCCGACTTCGTGTCGCCCACCAAAGGCGACCTCGCGGCAATCGAGGAGGAGCTCGGACTGCATGAGCTCGCCGTGGAGGATGCCGTTCACGAGTACCAGCGCCCCAAGCTCGACCACTACGACAGCCATCTGTTCCTCGCCGCATACTCGGTCGACCTCGACAAGACCACTGGTGTTCTCATCGGAAACGAGATTAAAGCCTTCATCACCCCGCACGCACTCGTCACCGTGCACTCGCCCGAGTTCGACATGTCGCTCGTGACCAGACGCTGGGATAACGATGGCGATCTCGCAAAGCACGGTGTGACATTCCTGCTCTGGGGCCTGCTTGACACGATTGTAGACGGCCACTTCGAGGCCGTGCAGGCGCTCGACAGCGAGATCGAACTACTCGAAGACGCCCTCTTCGACGACGTGCCACGCAGCGCCGAAGTACAGAAGCGCTCATTCGAACTGCGCAAGAGCCTGGTGCTTCTGCGCCGCATCGTGCTGCCGATGCGCGAAGTGGTGAACACGCTCCTGCGCCGGGATCTCGAAGTGGTGGAGCCACAGATGCTGCCCTATTTTCAAGACGTCTACGACCACGTATTGAGGGCGACCGAGTGGACGGAATCACTGCGCGATCTGGTGACGACGATCCTCGAAACGAACCTCACTATTCAGGGAAACCGCATGAACCTGATCATGAAAAAGGTAACCAGCTGGGCCGCTATCATCGCCGTGCCCACCGCGATCACAGGGTTCTTCGGCCAAAACGTGCCGTTTCCGGGGTTTGGAGCAATGTCGGGCCTCATCGCGTCGATCGTGCTCATGGTCGGGGTATCCGGGCTGCTCTACTGGGGCTTCAAGCGCCGCGACTGGTTGTAGGCGCACGGTTAGCTCCGCATGACCGCAGGCCACGTCGCAGGCCACGTCGCAGGTTGCGAGCCTCGCACTCGCCTGAGCGCGCGGGGTTCAGGATGCCACGCCAACGCGGGCGTTCGCCTCTCGGACGGGGTCGGTCGACACTCTGCAAGCTGGTGGATGCGGCTTTCCGTTCGGGCCGGGTGTTCGCCCTGCGCGGCCCTAGCGGCGGCCCCTGCCACGGCCCGTGCAGACTCCCCCCGAGGCGCACTCCTGTGCCAGATCTTTCGGCGTCGCCCGCACCCCGGCGGACCGAGGCCTACGTGCCCGAGGCCTGCGTGCCCGAACCTTGGCGGACCGCACCCTTGGCGGACCGCACTTATCAGGACGCGTCCTGATAAGTGGGAGTCCGCCAGGGGCCCACGCGGCAGGGGCCCATGCGCCAAGGGAGCCTGCCGGGTCCCCCGCCAGCAGCGGTTTTTCCCACCGTGCACTGCTCGAACGCGATCGTGGCCATGCCCCCGCTCTCCGCGAGTGGTCGCCTGCCGCCCAACATCTGCCTCGTCGATCCACGCCAGACCGCGCGGCCACGCCAGACCGCTCGGCCACGCATCGGGGTGCTCTGGTGCTCAGCTCGGTGCCCGTCGTGACAAGCAGCTAGACCGACCGGGGAGTCAGCCCCAGTGCACTCGCACGCCGCGTTCGGCGAATGGCGAACAGCGCGAGCAGCGCACTGCCGAGCCCGAAGGCGAGGAGCACGGCAGCCGCGCCAATTACCGAGCCCGCATTCGATCCGGAAATGATGCTCTGCATCCCGGACACTCCATAGGTAAGTGGAAGAAACGGGCTCACCACCTGGAATGGCGAAGCGAGCAACTGCACGGGGTAGAGCCCACCCGTCGATGTCACCTGAACAGCGAGTAGGAAGAGCGATGCCACGAGCCCGCCCCGCCCGAACCCGATCGTGAGCAGGTAGTGAAATGCCGTGAAGGCAAATGCCATGATCAGCGAAAATGCGACGGTTGCCGGTAGCAGGTTCCAGCCCACGCCGAGCGCGCCGTGCAGCAATGCAACGAGCAGCAGCGCCTGAGCACCGGTCACGATGCTTGCCCGCCCGATCGCGGTCGAAACCAGTCGACCGTTGTGGGCTGTCGAGGCCAGTGCCCTCCGCGTGATCGGGCGCAGCACCAGGAACACCGCGAGAGCGCCGATCCACAGCCCCAACGGCACGAAAAAGGTCGCGATCGCCTGACCGAGATTCGTCACGGCATTGACGGTTGTCACGGTGAGTCCGACCGGGTCCGAAGCAACCGTAGCGGATGCCGTTGCCTGCCCGGCATCCACGGTCGGCACAGCGGCGGCACCTTTTGCCAGCCCGGCGGCCAGGTCTGCTGCGCCCGACGAGAGCGACGCAGCGCCCGACGTCAGTTTCCCGGATCCGCCCGCTAGCTGGCTCGCGCCGTCGGCACTAGCCGCAATGCCCGACTGGATGCCCGCGATAGCACTCGACGTCTGGCCAGTCAGCGCTGCGCCGTTCGCCGACGCGGAGGCCAGCCCGGTGACTACCGCCTGGAGCTTTGCACGAGTGGTCGGGTCAATGCTCGCGTTGGACTGTAGCGTTCCATTGATCGAGGCGAGGGTAGATGACAACTGCGAGACCCCGCCCACGTAGGCACCAACGCCGGCGTCGAGCTGGCTCAAGCCGCCGGCACCCGCGTTCAGTCGGTCGAGACCATTGCTCAGGTTGCTCACACCACCCGCATAACTCGCCAGGCCCGAGGAAAGACCCCCGGCGCCTGAGGCCAATTGGCTGGCGCCACCCGAGGCAGCCGTCAGCGACGCGCCAAGGCCACCGAGGCTTGCGTAGATGCCTCCGATGTACTGCGCGGTGATGGCCTTGCCGAAGGTATCGGTCATCGACTGGCCAACCACTTGCGCGACGCTCCCGGTCAGATAGCTGTGGGCGTCATCCGTCTGGATTGACAGGTCTGCCTTGCGCGGTGACGCACTCGAGAGCGACAGGATCGATTTCGAAAAATCTTTCGGCACCGTGAGGATCGCATAGATCTGGCCCTTCGTGAGCGCCGTCTTCGCATCTGCCGCATTCGTGATGATCCAGTTGAAGCCCGTAGTGCTGCCGGTGAGCTCGGTGACGAGCTGCCTGCCTGCAAATACCGGCGTCGTCGTGCCGTCGGCGTTCGTCGTCGTGATGAGAGCATCTTCGTTCACGATGGCCGCCGGGATGCGCTTGAGAGCGGTGTCTGTGTGTGACAGCGCGCCGACAAACAGCCCAGTGAACGCGAGCGGAACCAGCACGACAGCGGCGAGCGATGCCCAGCGCAGCCACTTTCTGCGAGTGGCGGCTGGATTGTGGCCGGCCAAGTTCTTGCTCATCGGAGGCTGCCTTTCGTCTGCAGTGCGGGAAGGTCGACGGCGATCATTCCGTCGGGGATTGAGCCAACCGTGGGCATACCCACCACGATTGTTGTGGCGGCCGAGGCGAGCGCGCGCACGCTCACCAGAAACGCTGTGCCGTCATCGGGCGACCCGAAGGCGTCGAGTTGGTCGAGCAAAACCACTGGGGTGTTCTCAGCGATCGCAATGGCCGACAGTGCCACGGCTCGCTCGAGCTGTGGCAACTCAACGAGCGTGCTGCCGGATTCTACGTGAACCGTTTGCCGACCCGAGGCTTCGAGCACGTCGTTGATGCGCTCGATCCAGCGCCGCACCCGCCGCGCTGTCGTCAAAACGCGGTACCACGGCTGGGTGACCTCTAGGCGTTCCTCAAGCAACTCGCCGATCGTCACACTCGTCTCGGAGCGCTCAGAACCGCCGACGTTCGCCAAGGCAACGAGTCGAGAAACCGCACCAGACTCCGACGGAAGCGGATGTCCCGCCACCTGGGCGCGCCCAGACACCGGGTCGAGCCGCCCCGCAATGGTCGCGGCGACCAGCCTGCGGTCGACGGGGTCTCCACTGACGATCGCCGTGGCCCCGGCGGGGATGCTCACACTGAGCGGACCGACCTCGTGCTCGCGCGAGCCCGCCACCAGTTGGTCGGTGCTGATCGCCGCCGTGCCCTGCGCGCCGGCCCAATCGACGGCTTCGCGGTGCTCACGCAATTGCTCGCCCTCGATGTCGACGTTCGGCAACAGCGTCGAAAGCCATTTCGGCATCCACCATGCGGCGCGGCCGAACAGGAACATGAGCGCGGGGATCAGAGTCATGCGCACGAGGAAGGCGTCGAACGCGATGCCCACCGCGAGGCCAAGCGCGATCGACTTGATGGTGCCAGAGCCTTCAGGCACGAACGCGAAGAACACGAAGAACATGATCAGCGCTGCGGCAGTCACCACGCGAGCGCCGTTCGCAAAGCCGCGTTCGACGGCGACTGTGGCGTCGCCCGTCTTGACGAATTCCTCTCGCATGCCCGCGACCAGAAACACCTCGTAGTCCATAGCGAGGCCGAACAACACAGCCATCAGAAGGATGGGCATGAAGCTCAATACCGGTCCGGTGTGTTCGAGGTGCAGCAGGTTAGCAAACCATCCCCACTGGAAAACGGCGACGACTGCTCCGAAGGATGCCACCACGGAGAGCAGGAAGCCGAGCGCGGCCTTGATCGGTACGAGCACCGATCGGAACACCATCATCAGCAGGATGACCGAAAGCCCGACCACGATGATGCCGAACGGAACGAGCGCGTTGGTCAGACGGTTTGAGATGTCAATGCCGATCGCGGTAGTGCCGGTGACTGACACGGGGGTTCCGTAGCTGCTCGTGATCGAGGGTGCGAGATCACGAATAGTCTGCACAAGTTTCTTCGTCTGAATGGAGTCAGGAGCACTTGACGGGGTGACTTGGATGATGGCCGTGTCTAGACCAGTGTCTGGGTACCCCTGAGAGACGTAGGCAACATCGGGCAGAGCGCGCAGTTGTGTACCGATGGCGTCGAGGTCTTTCACGATATTGATCGTCTGGGTGATGTCGACGGCCACCACGAGCGGTCCGTTGTAGCCGGGGCCAAAGCCCTTCGTCACGAGGTCGTAGGCCTGCCGCTGGGTCGATCCGACCGGCTCGGCACCACCGTTTGGCAGGTTGAGGTCGAGACTGAGCGCGGGAATCGCGAGCGCACCGAGGATCGCAACCACGGCAAGCGTCGCGAGTACTGGCACCTTCTTGACCAGACGCACCCAGCGAAGGCCCATGGTTGGTTTCGTGCCCTCACCGGCTAGCGCCCGACGAGCCACCCGCGACCCGACCTTCGGTGCGAGTCTGCCCTTCGCGAGCCCGAGAAGCGCCGGCAACAGGGTCGTCGCCACCCCGATCGCCACGAGCACCGCAAACGCCGCGCCCACGCCCATCACACTGAGGAAGGGGATGCCCACCACCAGCAGTCCGAGCAACGCGATGATTACGGTGAGACCGGCAAACACCACAGCGCTGCCAGCGGTGCCGACCGCCATCGCGGCAGACTCCTCCGGATCTTCGCCACGCGCGAGAGCTGTGCGGTGTCGCGAGAGGATGAACAGGGCGTAGTCGATGCCCACCGCAAGACCAATCATGAGCGCAAGCAAGGGTGCCGAACTCGACACGGTCGTGAACGCTGAGAGGGCGGTGATGGTGCCCATGACGATGCCGACGCCGACGAGTGCGCTGAGCAGCGGCATCCCGGCTGCCAGCAACGAGCCGAACGTGATGATGAGCACGACGGCCGCGAATAACACGCCGAGCCCTTCGGTCAGCGTGATGCCAAACGAGTTGTCTTGAAAGACCTGGCCGCCGAACTTGACCTGCATACCGGCCTTCTCGCCGATGCTCGCGGTTGCGGTCAGCGCTGTGAGCGTCGCAGTCGTGACAGCGGTGGACGGCCCGGTGAACTGCACCCGGATCAGCGCCATCGACTTATCCGGGTTAATCGCGTTTCCGGCGTATTTGCTGAACGGACTGATTGCGGATTCGATTCCGCCGATCGTGGAGATCGCCGTCACTTGGTTCTCGATCGCCTGCTGGTAGATCGCAGTCTCAACGGATGCGCCGGCCGGCGCGACGAGCACCACTTGCGCACTCGCCCCCGCTACCGAGGGAAACACCGCGGCGAGTCGATCGAGGGCCGCTTGTGACTCGGTGCCCGGAATCGCGAACGACTCCTGGGTCTGGCCGCCCAGGGCGATTCCGCCGCCGAGGATGCCGCCGAGGAGCACCACCCAGACCCCGATGACGATCCATGCGCGACGGTACGCAAACCGGCCGAGACGATACAGAAGAGTTGCCATGACTACCCCAGGGTGGTTGAGACGGAACGAACGGGAGCGAGCAGTTCGCTCATGATCGCGATGAGAGCAGCCCTGGTCTCATCAACGGGTGCAACCTCGGTTTCGAAGGAGTGCACGGTGCACAGCATGTATGCGGCACCACCAAGAGCGATACCGAACCGCATCTTCTCTTCGAGCGAGGCAGTGTTGGCCGAGAAGAATTCGGCGAGTCGCATGACAAGGCCGTTGGCTCGATCGATCACCGGCACGTCGACGAGCGATGGACCTTGATTGATGAACATGTGCACTTCGAGGCGGTACTGCAGCAGGAAGTCAACAAACTCTTCGAGAAAGTCCCGTCGAGCCTGGTCGCTGAGACCAGTGCCTTCTATCGACTGCAAGATGGCGCGCATTCGGTCGATGGCCGGCGCAATGGCTGCTTCGAGCAGCGCTTCCTTCGAGGCAAAATGGTAGAGCACACTCGACTTCGATAGTCCGGCTATCTCGGCAATGCGCTGCAACGACGTTGCCGCATACCCCGCCGTGGCGAATTCGATGAGCGCGATCGCGCGGAGGTCGTCGTGAGTAGACACGACAACTACCGTAACTGACCGATCGGTCAGAGCCGGTCCGATCGGTCAGTTTGGCAGCTGACTGCCAGCCAGCTCGCAGACTCAGGGGTAGTCACCCCAGCCAAGACAGTGCAAAAGCGGATGCGATAACCGTCAGGGGAACGACAACAAGCCCCAGCAGCAGGTACTTGCTCCAGCGCACCTCGACGCCGAGGCCCGTCAGGCGCGCGTGCCAGAGCAGCGTCGCGAGGGAGGCCCACGGGGTTACCAGCGGTCCGGCGTTGACCCCAATGAGTAAGGCCGCGATGCGCAGCGGACTTCCGGCAACCGGTTCGAGCGCGAGATAGGCGGGCAAATTGTTCACCAGGTTCGATCCGCCAGCCCCTACGGCGGCGAGTTGCAGGAGGTCGACCGGCGACTCACCATGGCCACTCGCGGCCGACAACAGCGTTGTCAGGCCGAGAACGTGGCCGGTTTCCACCACCAAAAATAGTCCCGAAGCGAGAAGCACGAGCTGCCAGGGCACGAGCGAAAATCTCAGCGTAGCGCGCTGACGAATCGCGAAAACGACGATGAGCACGATCGCTGCCGCTAGTGCCGGGATCCAGACCGCCACTCCCGAGACGAGCGCCGGCAGAAGCGCTACGGTGACAATCGCGCTCGTGATGAGCAGCACTCGATCGCCAGCGGGCACCGACCGGCCCGGCTGATAGCGACCCGAGAGTTCGCGTCGAAAGACCACACCAATCACGACTACCGGAACCACGATCGCCGCAATCGCCGGCGCCCACATGATGGTCGCAAACTGCACAGGCGAAATACCCCCCAGCGCGTGCTGGGCGAGCAGGTTTGTGAGGTTAGAGACCGGCAGTAGGAGCGATGCGGTATTGGCGAGCCACACCGTCGTGAGCGCAAACGGAAACGGTGGCAGGCCGACGTGCCTCGTCAACAGTACGACAACGGGAGTGAGCAACACCGCGGTGGTATCGAGCGAGAGAAACATCGTACAGAGTACGGCGATAGCGATAACGAGCAGCCACAGAACCCAGGTTCGGCCGAGACCCCAGCCCGCCGCCTTCTCGGCCACCACGCGAAACAGCTCAGCCTCGGCAGCGAGTTCCGTGACCACGGTGATAGCGATTACGAACAGCAGGATCGGCCACACGCGGTCAGCAACAGCGAGCGCGGCATCCGCCGGCAGCACCCCAGTGAACATGAGCACGGCACCCACGGCGAGCAGGCTGGCACCCAGGACTGCGGTCTTCACGGGATCCTCCTGGTTGGCCTAACACAATCTCCATAAACTGTATGCGCGCGCTGGGCCTCTGGCCGGATGCGAGGTAGCGTGGAAAGTGACGGGAGGCAACATGCGCAGGTTTCTTTTCAGCTCGACCATCTTCAGTGCCCTATTCGGTGTCTTTGGTATCGTGCAGACGACCCGCAAAGGGCCGAGGGACTGGCGCCTCATCCTGATGTGGATCAGCTGGGGGCTCACCGTCGCGGTTGCCATCGGAACCGTGCAGAAGCAACAACGCGACGCCTATCAACTGGAGGATTGACCGATGGATTTTTACGGACCTGTAGGTTTCGGCGGCTGGGTTGGCCACGCGGTCATGACGGTCGTGTCGGGGCTTTTCGCGCTAGCCTCATTGCTCGTCGTCATCGGGCTGCTCTTCCTCTTCGTGCGTTTCCTGCTCGTCGCCACTCGCGCCGCGCACCTCTACGTTGCCAAGAATTCGCCACCGGCGCCTGCGGTCACAACCACCACTGCACCGCTTGCAACGTCCACGGTGGTAACGGCTGTCAAGCCGACCAGCACCCGCCCGCCTAAAACTCCGCCAGCAACCTAGCGTCTCGGCCCCCTAGCACCGGTGCGTAGAGTTTCGTCATGGCCGTCACATTTCGCACCGCTCTTGCCCAGAACCCTGGCAGTAGCGCGACCGGCATCGTCGTTCCGCACGACGTGATGGCACAGCTCGGGCCGGGCAAGCGATACCCGGTCGTTGTGGCGATCGGCGACTACAGCTACCGCAACACGGTCAGTTGGTACAAGGGCGCCTTCATGATCAGCGTGAGTGCAGATAACCGCGCCGGGGCCGGAATTGCGGGGGGCGACGAGATCGACGTCACGCTCGAACTCGACGACGCGCCGCGCGTTCTCGAACTTCCCGGCGAACTCGTCGCCCTGCTCACGAGTGCTGGTGTACTCGACGGCTTCACGGCGCTGTCATTCTCGAAGCAGCGCGGCTTCGTCGAACCGTGGACCGCTGCGAAGAGCCAGGCCACGAAAGACAAGAACCTGGCGAAGATGATCGCTGCGGTGCGATAGCGACAACGCCGCCCACAGCTGACTGCCATCCTCAACTGACTGCGGGTATAGCAGCAAACGAGCTATGCTAAGAATCCGCGCAACAGCGCAGCGGTCCCGGCAAGATGTTCGCTCATTGCCTCGGCCGCGCGCTCCGGATTGCCGGTCAGAATCGCAACCACGATCCCCTCATGTTGCTCGTTCGAGTGCTCGATATTGCGCGCAATGAGCGGGATCGTATCGAGAAGCTGATTGACCCGCGTGCGATTGTCAGCGAGTAGTGACACGAGCGATGGCGTTCCGACCAGCTCGCCAATCGTGAGGTGCAACCGGGAGTCCACCCGGCGGTAGTCGACGACGGATGCCGCTGCGGTCTCTCTCAGGCGCGTCCAGAGCAAGTCCCGCTCCTGTGCCGATAGCTTGCGCGCGGCCGCAGCACGTGCTGCTCCGACCTCCAAAATGTCGCGGAGGCCGAGCACGTCTTCAATGTCCCCGGTCGTTGGCGACGGCTGTAGCCCGGCGTCGAGGTGACCGGCGGCCGGTAGCGTGTCAGAGACGAACGTGCCGCCGTACCTGCCGCGGCGAGAGACGAGGAAACCCGCATCCGACAGCGATTTGATGGCCTCGCGAACCGTGTCGCGACTGACGGAGAAGCGTGCGGCTAGGTCGCGTTCGGCGGGCAGTGCGCCACCCGGTTCGACGATGCCTAGGCGAATGGTCTGTAGCAGGCGCGCCACAGTGTCTTCGAAGGCATTGCCGTTGCGCACTGGTCGAAGGAGCACCTCATCTGCGAGGCTCTCGCACGCTGGCTCCGCCGCGGTATTCCCGGCCGTCGACATCGTTACAGTGGGGTGACGTAGGCAGAGCTGATTCCGCCGTCGACGAGGAACGTCGAGGCAGTAATGAAACTCGCATCGTCGCTCGCGAGGAATGCGACCGCTGCCGCGAGTTCTTCGGGCTCGGCGAAGCGACCCGTGGGAATGTGCACGAGCCGACGCTGGGCGCGCTCTGGATCGTTCGCGAACAGTTCCTGCAGCAGGGGTGTGTTCACCGGGCCTGGGCAGAGCGCGTTGACGCGAATACCCTGGCGCGCAAACTGTACGCCAAGCTCTTTCGTCATCGCCAGCACGCCGCCCTTCGATGCGGTGTACGAGATCTGCGATGTCGCCGAGCCCATTACCGCCACGAAGGATGCCGTGTTGATGATCGAGCCAGACTGCTGTTTCACCATGTGGCGAAGGGCCGCTCGCGAACACAGGTACACCGACTTGAGGTTGACCTCTTGCACGCGATCCCAGGCCGGTAGTTCCGTGGTCTCAATCGAGTCATCCTCTGGCGGGGAGATTCCTGCGTTGTTGAACGCGATATCCACGGAGCCATACGTCGACTGCGCGGTGTCGAAAAGATTGTTGACTTCAGACTCGACCGTGACATCAACCTTGACGAAGAGCCCGCCAACCTCCTCTGCTGCCTTCTTTCCGGCCTCAGAGTTGAAGTCGCCGATTACGACGATCGCGCCTTCAGCGGCAAACCGCTTGGCCGTGGCAAAGCCGATACCGCTGGCCCCGCCGGTAATCACGGCCACCTTGCCCGCGAGACGCTGGGTGAGGTCAATCTTCTTTATTGCCATGTGGATCCTTAGTCGGCGCTGATGAAAACGTTCTTGGTTTCGGTGAAAGCGGCAGCTGCATCCGGCCCGAGTTCGCGGCCGAGACCGCTCTGCTTGAAGCCGCCGAACGGGGTGGAATAGCGCACGCTCGAGTGCGAGTTCACCGACAGGTTTCCGCTCTCGATGCCTCGCGACACCCGAATCGCTTTGCCAACGTCACGGGTCCAGATCGAGCCACTCAGTCCGTATACGCTGTCGTTTGCGAGCGCGACGGCATCTGCCTCGTCGTCGAAGGGCAGCACGGTTACCACCGGGCCGAAGATCTCGTCGACGACGGTGCGGTCGGTGCGAGACGAGGGCAGCAGAACCGTCGGCGCGAACCAATAGCCAGCCCCGGTCGGCGTCGTTCCTCGAAATGCAACCTGGTCGTCGTTCGGCAAGTACGAACTCACTGAATCGAAATGAGTCTTCGAAACCAGCGGCCCCATTTCCGTTTTTTCGTCGATGGGGGCCCCGACGACGACGCCCTTCACTGCAGGCTCCAGCAACTCCATGAACCGGTCGAAGACGCTGCGCTCGACGAGAATTCTGCTGCGTGCACAGCAGTCCTGGCCGGCATTTTCGAACACCGCATAGGGAGCAGTGGATGCCGCCTTGTGCAGGTCGGAGTCGGCGAACACGACATTCGCGCTCTTGCCGCCGAGCTCAAGTGTCACCGCTTTCACCTGCGCGGCGCACCCGGCCATGACCTGCTTGCCCACTTCGGTAGACCCGGTGAACACGATCTTGCGCACATTCTCGTGGGTGACGAACCGCTCCCCCACGATCGAGCCCTTGCCGGGCAGTACCTGAAAGAGCCCTGGCGGTAGGCCCGCATCGAGCGCAAGCTCGCCGAGTCGTATGGCGGTGAGCGGCGTCCAGTCGGCGGGTTTGAGCACCACAGCATTGCCCGCGGCAAGCGCCGGAGCAAAACCCCAACTGGCAATCGTCATCGGAAAGTTCCACGGCACGATCACCCCAACGACGCCGAGTGGCTCGAGGAATGTCACGTCGATACCGCCAGCCACGGGAATCTGTTTGCCGATCATGCGCTCAGGGGCGGCCGCGTAATAGTTGAGTACATCCCGAACGTGCCCGGCTTCCCAGCGCGCCTGGGTGATCGGATGCCCGGAGTTCGCGACCTCGAGCATCGCAAGTTCTTCGATCGCATTGCCCACGACCGTTGCAAAGTCGCGCAAGGCATTCGCGCGCGCGGCCGGGGGCAGAGCCGCCCACGCTCGCTGAGCAGACGACGCGCGCGCAACAGCATCATCCACCCCCTCGAGCGTGGTGTGCTCGACGGTGCGCAGCACGGTCTCGTCGGCAGGGTTGATGAGAGTGGTAATGGTCATTGCGCGCTCGATTCGCTAGAAGCTCGGGCGGCGCGGTATTTTCGGGCAGCGCTCGCGAGTCCGGCAAACAGGCGAAGATCCTCGTCTTGCTCAGGGTGCCACTGCACAGCAACACCGAACGGCATGCTCGCCACCTCCACGGCTTGGATCGTTCCATCATCTGACCGAGCGGACACGATCAGGCCGGGCGCGAGCCGATCGATCGACTGGTGATGGTAAGACTTCACACTGATCACCCCGGTATCGGCAATCAACTCGGCGAGGTGTGTCGCGGGTTCGACCGATATCTCGTTGGCATTGAAATTTCCGCCACCAAGCTGGTATCTGGTGGTTCCAAGAACGTCTGGGATGTGCTGATGCAGGGTGCCGCCGAGCGCCACATTAAGCAACTGCGCACCGCGACAGATCCCGAGAAATGGCAACTGCCGATCGATCGCGGCCGTCACGAGCGCGTCTTCAAAAGCATCTCGGTCACGGCGCGGATCGTCGGTCGCGGAGTGCGGTGTTTGACCATAGCGCGCCGGGTCCACGTCTTTACCGCCGGTAATGATGAGCCCGTCGAGTCCGTCGAGAATTCGCTCAGCAATCTCGGTGTTCACCGGTTGCGGCGGAAGCAGCACCGCAATGCCACCGGCTTTCGTCACGGCCTCGAAATACACCTGTGGCAGGAAGGCAGCCGGCACGTCCCACACGCCGGTCTGGGCCTGCTCGAGGTAGGTCGTCAGTCCAATAACGGGCGCGGACCCGGGCTGTTTAGACATGGGCTGTTTGGACATGGGCTGCTTGGACATGGGCTCAGAACCGCTCAAAACCACGCACCCGCTCCCAGTCGGTGATGGCGGCATCGTAGGCCGCCTGCTCGATTCGAGCGTTGTTCAGGTAGTGCTCGACGACGTCGGGCCCGAACGCCGACTTCGCGACATCGGAGTCGGCGAAGAGACCGGCGGCTTCACGCAACGAGGCGGGAACCCGCGGCGCATCAGAGACGTAGGCATTGCCCTCGAAGATTGGCTCGAGTTCTAACTCATGCTCGATTCCGTATAGTCCACCCGCAATCAGTGCTGCGACGGCGAGGTACTGGTTGACATCGCCACCGGGCACGCGGTTTTCTACGCGCAGCGACCGGCCGTGGCCGACGACCCTCAACGCGCACGTGCGGTTGTCGAGGCCCCAGGCAACCGCGGTCGGCGCGAAGCTGCCCTCCACGTAGCGCTTGTAGGAGTTGATGTTGGGAGCAAAGAACAGCGCGAGCTCACGCATCGTCTTCAACTGACCGGCAATCCAGTGCTCCATAAGCTTCGAGAACCCGTAGGTTCCATTCTTGTCGGACATGACCGGTTCGCCGTCAGTACCCACCACGGACAGGTGGATGTGGCAGGAGTTACCCTCGCGCTCGTTGTATTTGGCCATGAACGTTAACGACTTGCCGTGGTGGTCGGCGATCTCTTTCGCACCGTTTTTGTAGATCGAATGGTTATCGCAGGTGGCCAGAGCGTCCGTGTAGCGGAACGCGATTTCTTGCTGACCGAGGTTGCACTCGCCTTTCACACCCTCGCAATACATTCCGGCGCCATCCATGCCATTGCGGATATCGCGCAGTAGCGGCTCCATGCGGCTCGACGCGAGCAGGGCATAGTCGATGTTGTAGTCGCTTGCCGGGTACAGGTCGGTGTACTTCTTTTTCCAGGCATCGCGATAGCTGTCTTCAAAGACGATGAACTCGAGCTCGGTCGCGGCGTACGGCACGAGGCCGTGCTCGGCGAGCCGCGCGATTTGGCGCTTGAGCACCTGGCGTGGGTCTGGAGCTACCGGTGTCTGATCGAGCCAGGTGAGGTCGGCGGTGACCATTGCCGTGCCAGCGAGCCACGGGATGCGGCGCAGCGTGTTGAGGTCGGGAATCATGGCCATGTCGCCATAACCCTTCTCCCACGACGAGATTCGGTAGCCGTCGACCGTGTTGTTCTCCACGTCAACGGCGAGCAGATAGTTGCAGCATTCCGCGCCGTGCTCAGCAAGTTCTTCGAGAAACAGTCGAGCGGATGCCCGCTTTCCGATCAGGCGCCCCTGCATATCGGTGAAGGCAATGATCACCGTGTCGATCTCTTTGCTGGCTACCAGCGCGGTGAGTTGGTCGATGGTGAGGTTACCTGAGCGGGTACGAGTCACAGTTGTTCTCCTTGAATCGCGCTGTCCCGGGTGGTTGGAGCCTGCGCGCGCACTCATCTAAAGGTATGCCAAACGGCCATTGGACGGATGCGCGGCTACCGACAGCAGCCGCGCATCCGCTCACCGGCTATTGGAGCAGCTTGCTGGCATCCATCGTGAGGTGCTCGGCTTCTTCATTGGTCATGAAGTGCTTGCGACCGCTCGTGAACCAGAGAACCGTGGCAAGAATTACCACGGCGGTGACCGCAATGGGCGCGTAGTTGAACGTGTCAACAGTGATCGGCGACAGCGGAGGGAGCACGAAGAGAATGACGATGAACGCCACCCAGACAACCGCAATCCAGCCGATGGGCGCACTCCACTTGCCCAAATTCCATGGCCCGGGAACAAATTCCTTGTTGAGTCTCCTCAACAGCACGGGTGTCGCGTAGGCGATGTAGAGGCCGATGACGGCGATCGAGGTCACGGCGAAGTACGCAGTCAGACTGAATATTGCGGGGATGACCAAGACGATTGCCGCCCCCACGCACAGCCAGATCGAGTTCGTCGGTGTTCCGGTGCGCGGGTTCACCTTCGCCCACATGTGCGAACCAGGCAGCGCATTATCCCTCGAGAACGCAAAGCTCATGCGCGAGTTCGCGGTCACCGATGCCATGCCGCAGAAGAACTGGGCGCCACACACGATGAACAGCAAGAACTTCGCGAGCGTCGGATTGTTGAGGGCGTCAAGGAATATCTGCGCGGGTGGCAGACCGGTGGGCGTCGCCGCGAGAGTATTCAGCCCATCATTCGTGCCGTTCTGGATAGCTGCGGTGATCGAGAACAGAAGTATCCATCCACCGATGATCGAAATCACCACGCTCATCACTATGCCACGCGGGGCCGCCATGGCTGCCCCTTTGGTCTCCTCCGCGACGTGAGCGGATGCGTCGTAACCCGTGTAGGTGTACTGAGCCATCAATAGACCCATCAGGAATACGTACGGCCCAAATGACCACCCCGTGTTGTTGTGGAAGGTCGTCATCGTCCAGCTAAACGACTGGTGACTGGTGGGAACCAGCCACAGAACGGCGACGATGATCAGCACGCCGACGATGTGCCACAGCGCCGAGATATTGCTCAGGATGCTGACCAGGGAGACCCCGAAGACGTTGAGCAGACCATGGATGACAATCAACACAACGAACAACAGGAAAGTGCTGAGCGGAGTGGGCTCCACTCCAAAGGTCAGTGACGCGAACGCCATCATCGTCGTCGCGGCACCAAAATCGATCGCTGCCGTGACAGCAACCTCGCCAAGAATGTTGAACCAGCCGACGTACCAAGCCCAGACCCTCTTGTTGCGCTTGGCGAGCCTGCCTGCCCAGAAATACAGGCCACCAGCCGTGGGGTACCGAGAACAGACTTCGGCCATTCCGAGCGCCACGCACAGCACGAAGACCCCGACGATCGGCCAGCCCAAGTTAATCGCCGCCGGCCCACCCGAGTTTAAGGCGATCGCGTACGAGGTGATGCACCCGGCGAGGATAGAAATGATCGAAAACGACACGGCAAAGTTTGAGAATCCCGACATCCCTCGTCTCAGTTCTTGTTTGTATCCGAGTTTGGCGAGCTCGGCAGCATCCGCTTCGTCGCGAGATGCGGCCTCCGCTGCGCGGGTTGACGCATTGGTCATGAGGTTTTCACTTTCTGTAGAAGGAACAGTGCAGACCTGTGGAACTGAGCCGATTGTTCCGCGTCGACCATGCCGGTGTCAATGGTTGGATGTAAGACCTTTAGGCTCGAGTTCCGGCAGGTCGCTCACTCGCCCGCCTCTCGCCAACGGCCCGCGTTGCTTGGGTGCCGCACTGACCAGTGAGCGTCGGCCACTCGTGGCTCTGGACGACGCGCAATTCGGCACGATTGGGAATGACGTAGCGCACCGCAAACTCCATCGTTACGATCGCGGTACGCGGCGGGGATCACCCCTAGAACCACGTCCGCACCAGATCGACGACCGCGGGGTTCGACGCGTTGGCATCGTCGATCATCGGGATGAGCTTCCATTTATCGAACGCCGTGCATGGGTGCGAGAGGCCGAGGCGCACGACACTCCCGACGGGCACATCGTCGGCGGTTCGAAGATAGGCGTGCTGGTCGTTGAGCTTTTCTACCGTTCCCGACAGCGGCCCTGCACCACGAATGAGTTGGGGCCGCGGCATCCCCTCGTCATAGGGCAGATCACGTTTGCCCGCATCGAGCACTGCGAGCCCGGGCTCAGGGCGAGAGACGACCCTCGCCCAGCCGTGCATCGCCGACCGGAACGGGGCGCCGGCGGCGAACGGAGAGATGGCGTCATAGAACCCATCGTCGTGTACCTGGTACGCACCGGAGCGAATGACGACAGTCGCGCGGGCGGTGAGTGGTGCAAACTGCTCGGCGACAAGCTCGAAGTAGGCGCTTCCTCCTGCAGTCACTATCGGCGTCTCGCCTCTCCAGTCGATCGCGTCGACAAGTTTTACCAGGGAATCGAGGTAGTCGGCGACTGCGACGAGGGAGACGGCTGAGCGGTCGTGGCCCAGCGAACCCTCGTAGCCGCCGACCCCGACGAGCCGCAGAAGACGCGAATCCCGAACCGCGGATGCGACCTTGAGCCCGTCAGCCACGGAACGTGCCCCCGTGCGGCCGCCCACGCCGCCGAGCTCAACAATCACGTCGATCGGCCGCGCAACTGAGGCCCCGGCGACGGCGGACTCCATCGCCCGCACTGCCTCTACGCTGTCTACCCAGCAGCTGAATGAGAACTCGGGGTCGACCAGCTCTGACACCAACCAGCGCACCGCGACCGGGTCGACGAGTTCGTTGGCGAGGATGATGCGCGCGATGCCGACCGACCGCGCGAGTTGCACTTGCCACGCAGTCGCGAGCGTGATGCCCAGCGCTCCCGCGTCAAGCAGTCGCTGCCATAGCTGGGGTGCCATGGTGGTCTTGCCATGTGGCGAGATCCACAACCCGCGTTGCGTGAGCCACGCCGCCATCGTCAATTCGTTGTGAGCGAGCGCGCCGCGGTCGACCGTGAGTAACGGCGTCTGAAACTCGTCGAGCGTGGGTGACGTCGCAAGGAAGTCGGTCAGCGTGAGCCCCCACGAGCGCGGTGGAAGCGACTTGAACTCGGGGCCGAGAATTAGGGGGGAATGGACGTACGCCATGCGATCCTCCGTCAGCTGGGCTCCCGCCGGTGCGGCGTGCAGTTCAGGCTATCCACACGGCGTGCTCGAGGGAATTTTGTGGGCAACAATCGACCGGTCCGGACGGCAGATCACCGCGTCAGGTCTCGGTTCGATGCTCGTGCCGGAGGGGCGATGCCGCGTCCCGGGAGGTGACGAGCCGGATGGCCATGTCGTCGAGGTTCGGAAACTCGTGGGCGAGCCGGTGCTCTGCCTCGTGCGCCACGACTTCTGCCGCTGCCAGCGTTGTGTTAGCGACGACGATCGTTGCCGCGCCATGAAGGCGATGTCCGACCCACCGCAACTGCAGCTTCGGCACAGACAAGACTCCCGGCGTGTGGTCGAGCGCCGATCGAGCCCGGTCAACGAGGTTCGGTTCGATTCCGTCCATCAGTCGCGTGCCGATGCTACGCACCGTACCCCAGAGCAACACGATGATGGCCGCAGAAATGAGCAAGCCAACGATCGGGTCGGCGAGCGGGAAGCCGAGTATGACGCCGAGTGCGCCCACGACAACGGCGAGTGAGGTAAAACCGTCGATGCGGGCATGCACCCCGTCTGCAACGAGCGCAGCGGAGCCAATTTTCTGTCCGACTCGAATCCGGTAGACAGCGACGGCTTCATTGCCCGCAAAGCCGATGACGCCGGCTGCGACGACCCACCATAGGTTGTGGAGCGGTTGCGGGTTAAAAAATCGGTCGAGTGATTGCCAGGCGGCAACGATGGCCGAGATTGCGACGACGGCGATGATAAACAGCCCAGCGAGATCTTCCGCTCGACCAAAGCCGTAGGTGTAGCGACGGGTCGCGATTCGGCGGCCAAGCACGAAGGCAATCCACAGCGGAACGGCGGTGAGTGCATCCGAGAAGTTGTGAATCGTGTCGGCAAGGAGTGCAACTGATCCGCTCACGAGCACGACGACGAATTGCAGCACCGTCGTGCCCAGCAGGATAAACAAGCTGATTCTGAGGGCGCGAATGCCTTCCGTGCTCGCTTCCAGCGCGTCGTCGATGGAATCGGCCGCGTCGTGGCTGTGTGGCACGAACATCCCGTAGAAGAATCCTCGGACTCCCGTCGGGTGCGCGTGGCCAGCTGAGCCGTGCTCGTGCTCGTGCTCATGCTCATGCTCGACCGAGTCATCGACCATGTGGGAGTGCTCGTGTGGGGCGCTCATGCGGTGTCCTCATTCTGCAGGTGGTGGTGGCGAGGGGTGCCGCCGAGCGAGTGCTCGGCTTGGAAGATAGCGTCGGAGACCAGCTGACTGGCATGTTCGTCCTCAAGCCGATAGAACACGCGCTGCCCTTCTTGTCGAGTAGCGACGATTCTGGCCAGGCGCAATTTAGCCAGATGTTGGGATACGGCAGCGGCCGATTTATCCACGATGTCTGCCAGATGATTGACCGAGAGTTCGCCATCTCGGAGAGCAAGAATCAGGCGAACGCGAGTGGCATCGGCCAGCATCGAAAACACTTCGACTGCCAGTTCCACGAACTCACTGTCTGGCTCACGCCCGCATATCTGCTTATCCGCATCCATACGCAGATTATTGCACGACAATCTACCGCGGATCTTCTCAGCGAGACCCAGACCAGGACCAAAGACTCTGTGCGACAGCACCAACGTGTCATAAGTTGCACATGAACCTCACGTTCGGGGTTCCGTGAGCGAAGAGAGAAACGATGATGTGGGGAAACGGTTACACAATGATGGGCTGGGGCTGGCTCGCGGGCGCGGTTGTCGTCATCCTTATCGTCGTCGCGGTCATTGTGGTCGTACGGATGTTGCCAGGACGCACAAATCCATCTGTACCGCGAGAGCAAAACGGCTCGCTACCGGCCATCACCTTGGCCAAGACCCCCCGACAGATCTTGGATGAACGGTACGCCCACGGCGATCTCACTACCGAGGAATATCGCGAACGCATTGAGAATCTCGGCTCAGCGTGATCACGAAGGAATTGTCCCGGCCATGATCGCTTCAGCCGTTGAGGTATACCCCTAAGGGGCGTAGTGCCCGACGTCATGATGCGCGCGAAAACTGGTCCGGCTTCTCGAGCCCCTGCCGGACCGGCGCTGCCGTCAGCGTGCCTCACTTTCGCCCTCAACCTGCCCGTCATAGCTGGCAGCTGATCCACAACGACACCCGTGGCCCCCTTCGAAGCTTTCGGGTACTTGCCCACATGTTTCTTCGCGCTCAACCCACCGCGCGCCCATCGAGAATCTTTTGCCGATCCGCCACGAACACCACAGTGCTCAGCCGACAGTCGACATTTCGCGAGCAGGCATGAAATGAGGTCCGCACCTCACTACGCAAGCACGTTAGCTGAGTCTCGTCGAGCCATTGACAACCGGACCGGATCGGCTAGCCTAGGAACGTCTATACCCCCAAGGGGTATATCGAGATCGGAGCTCTCATGACCCGCCCCACGAATACGGTAATCCTTGAGGTCTCAGGACTCCATTGGGCATCATCCAAAGCCGTAGCCGACGCCACACTGTTGCGTAGGCCAGGAGTGATCAGTGTGGACGCGAATCCCGTTTCTCAGACGGCGAATGTGACCTATGACCCCACGCAGACCTCCCTGGCTGAGTTGAGTCGTTGGATAACCGAGTGCGGCTACCACTGCGCTGGCCAGTCCGTCCCCGACCATATCTGCGATCCCCGAGACGATGGTGTCAGCCAACCCAAGACCGCTAGGCGCCTCCCCGTCTCCAGCTCAGTCGACGGCATACAGGACCACGACATGTCCCACGGGCACGAGCACGAGCACGATGCGCCGAAGCGAACCAGCCAGGAGCTCATGGGGCACGGCGGAGGTCACGCGGGAATGTCGATGGCGTCAATGGTGCGTGACATGCGCAACCGGTTCATCGTCGCAGCCGTGTTGTCAGTCATGATCACACTCTGGTCACCGATCGGGCGTCAGGTATTCGGCTTTGCGGTGCCCGCCCCGTTCGGCATCCGCGATGATGTCTTTGCCCTGGCGCTGTCCCTTCCGGTGATCTTCTATTCGGCATGGATCTTCTTCGACGGAGCCGTGCGCGCGTTGCGTGCCCGCACTCTCGACATGATGGTGCTCGTCTCGGTCGGGGTGGCAGCCGGTTGGCTGTATAGCCTCGTCGTGACGGTGACCGGCGGCGGCGAAGTGTTCTACGAAGCAGCTGCCGTTCTCACTTCCTTCGTGTTGCTCGGCCATTGGGTCGAGATGCGTGCCCGAAGCGGAGCCAACGACGCCATCCGGACTCTCCTCGAGCTCGCCCCACCCAGGGCGCTGGTCATTCGCGATGGGGATCCGGTCGAGGTGCCCACCGCTGAGGTGATAGTCGGGGATCTCCTTCTTGTACGACCTGGGGCGAAGATTCCGACCGACGGCACAGTGGAAGAAGGCAACTCCGACATCGACGAATCCATGGTCACTGGGGAGAGCCTTCCCGTGACCAAGTCGGTCGGCTCCGAGGTCATCGGCGCAACGGTTAACACCACCGGGACGCTACGAGTCCGGGCCACCAAGGTCGGAGCCGACACCGCCCTCGCCCAGATCGTGGCCATGGTTCAGGAGGCGCAGAACTCGAAAGCACCGGGGCAGCGTCTCGCCGACCGGGCGGCGTTCTGGCTCGTTCTTGTCGCCCTCATTGGGGGCAGCACGACGTTGGTGGTGTGGTTGCTGGTCGGCGCGACCCTTCAGACGGCGCTGCTGTTCGCGATCACCGTGGTCGTCATCACGTGCCCAGACGCACTCGGCTTGGCGACTCCGACGGCGATCATGGTGGGTACTGGGCTTGGTGCCAAACGAGGGGTCTTGTTCAAGAACGCGACCGCGTTGGAGACCGCAGCCCACATCGACACAGTCATCATGGACAAGACCGGCACCCTGACCAAGGGCAAACCAGAGGTTACCGACGTCATCGTGGCGGGTGTCCCACGGCAAGAACTCCTCGCTCTGGTCGCTGCCGTCGAACGAGAATCCGAACACCCCCTGGCTGGCGCGATCGTCAACTATGCCGATGCTCAGGGAGCCCAGAAGCTGTCAGCGACCGGGTTCAAGAACGTGCCCGGTCACGGTGCCGGCGCCATCGTTGGCGGTCGGCATGTCCTGGTGGGAAACCAGAAGCTCATGGTCGCTGAGAACGTCGACATCGGCCCGATCGTCGCTCAGCGTGACGAGCTGGCTTCAACCGGACGCACCGCCGTACTGGTTGCCGTCGATGGTCAGGCAGCCGGAGTCATTGCCTTAGCGGACGCCCCGCGCGACACCGCCGCAGCGGCCATCGCCGCCTTGCATGACGCGGGAATCGAGGTCGCCATGCTGACGGGCGACAACGAGGCAACCGCCCAACGCATCGCCGCAATGTTGAACATCGACACCGTCATCGCCGAGGTCCTGCCACAGGATAAATCCGCCAAAGTGGCGGAGCTGCAAGCCGCTGGCAAGAAGGTAGCGATGGTGGGCGATGGCGTGAATGACGCACCGGCCTTGGCGCGGGCCGACCTGGGGATCGCGATCGGAGCAGGGACCGATGTCGCGATAGAAACGGCCGACGTGGTCCTGATGCGCTCCGACCCTCTCGATGTCGCCATCGCGCTCCGGATCGGCAAAGGAACGGTGCGCAAAATGCGCCAAAATCTGGGCTGGGCGATCGGCTACAACACCATCGCATTGCCGATCGCGGCCGGCGTGTTCGTTGCGAGCGTTGGCCTCAGGCTCAGCCCGGAGATCGCAGCCATATCGATGTCCGGCTCCAGCGTAATCGTTGCCATCAATGCGTTGCTACTCAAGCGGTTGCGCCTGCCGGCGGCCGCCGCACCCCGTAATCCCATCAGCATTCCACCGAAGGAGCCCAACTCATGACCCACGTCATCGGATCCCGTCACGCCACCGACTGACATGCTCGGCCATCACGACTTCGACGCGGTCTATGACGCGGTCCTTTTCGACATGGATGGTGTCGTCACCAATACTGCGTCGATTCACGCCGCTGCCTGGAAACAGCTGTTCGATTCAGTGCTTCGCGATCCACGCGTTCAGGTCGCAGATCCCGAAAAACTCTTCGATATGACGGATGACTATGAGCGTTACGTCGACGGGCGCAGCCGCGAAGACGGGGTATCTGCTTACTTGAGCGCCCGGCAAATCGCGCTACCCCCTGGGACGCCCGAGGATCGGCCAGCTGCGTGGACGATCGCCGGACTCGCGGCTCGCAAGAACGAACTATTCCTCGCAGAGCTACACAAACGCGGACTACGGTCGTATCCCGGCACCATCGCACTGCTCACGCGATTGCGGTCTGCTGGCGTTCCGATCGGCTTAGTCACGGCCAGCCGAAACGCACGGCAAATGCTCGCCGCAGCTGGCCTCGCTGACATGTTCGACACCATCGTTGACGGGCAGGTCGCCCTCGATCAACGACTGCCGGGCAAACCCGACCCGGCAATGTTCGTGGAAGCGGCGCGACGGCTCGGCGTCGCAGTGGAGCGCACTGCCGTCGTCGAAGATGCCGTCTCCGGAGTCTCTGCCGCCCACATCGGTGGTTTCGGTCTCGTCGTCGGAATCGCCCGCCTCGGCCATCGTGAGGCGCTGGAGGAGGCCGGTGCTGACGTGGTGGTGCACGATGTGGGCGAACTAGATCTGGGTGCGTCGAGGACCAACCCGTGGGTGCTCGTCTATCAGGGCTTCGACCCGGACCACGAGGGCCACCGGGAAGCCTTGATGGCCTTGGGCAACGGGTATATGGTCACTCGCGGCGCCCGGCCCGAACACAGCGACGACGGAATCCACTACCCGGGCACCTACCTAGCGGGGCTGTACAACCGTCTTGTAAGCAGTATCCACGGAATCCGCCTAGAGGAGGAGCATCTCGTCAATGTCCCCAACTGGCTTCCCGTGGACTTGCGGATCGGCGACGGACCATGGTGGTCCACCGGCACACTGGAGACGCGAGACGAACGGCACGAACTGCACCTGCGTCTCGGAACCTCGGTGCGGACTGCGACTCTGGTCGGCCCCGACGGGCAGCTCATTGACATCGAGCAGAAGTCCCTGGTCTCGATGGACGATCCCCATCTGGCAGTGCTGCAGACAACCGTCACGGCCCGCGGCCGGAGTGTACCGATGACTTTGCGAGCCGGTATCGACGCGGGCGTTCGCAACACAAACGTCGCCCACTACATCGGATCCGATACCACCCACCTGTCGTCGCCGAGATTCCACGACGCCGACGGAATCATCCTCTGCGAGGTGGAGACGAGACAAAGTCGCGTGCGCATCGCCACGGCCGTCCGGCTTGAGCTTGCCGGGGCGGATGAGAGGTGGCAGCGAAACGGAGCGATGGGCGGACACCGGTATATCAAGGAAGTGGAAGTGCAGTTGGTCGATGGCCAACCGGTCACTCTCACGAAGACAGCCGCAACGTTCACCTCGCGAGACCCCGCAATCTCGTCGCCCGCACATGCGGCGCGCGAGCGGGTGCGCCACAACTCCGGCGATGTTCCCGGGGTACTGGAACGTCATCATGCTGCATGGCGGCGGCTCTGGGATCGATTCTCGGTCACCCTCGACGCCGATCCACACAGCCAACTCGTCCTTAACCTACACGTGTTCCACTTGCTGCAAACCATCTCACAGCACACCGCCGAACGAGATGCCGGGGTTCCGGCGCGCGGTCTGCACGGCGAGGGATACCGAGGGCACGTATTCTGGGACGAGGTATTCGTGCTCCCCGTGCTCGGTCTGCGGGAGCCGCAGATCGCCCGCTCACTGCTCGACTATCGGTGGAACAGGTTGGGGTCGGCTCGTGCCGCGGCGCGAGCGGCAGGGCTAGACGGTGCACTCTTCCCGTGGCAGAGCGGCAGCGACGGTCGCGAAGAGACACCGAAGCAGTTGTACAACCCGAAGTCTTCGCGATGGATGCCGGACAACTCCCATCGCCAAAGGCACGTGGGGCTGGCCGTCGCCTACAACGCCTGGCAGCACTTCCAAACCAGCGATGATCTCGCATGGCTGGCCGAAAAAGGCGCCGAACTCATCATCGAGGTGACTCGGGCATTCGCCTCGCTGGCCAGCTACGACCCCGCCGAGGACCGGTTCCACATCGCGGCAGTCATGGGCCCGGACGAGTACCACGACGGATACCCCGACAGCCCCGGGGGAGGAGTGCGAGACAACGCTTACACCAATGTATTGGCCGCCTGGGTGTGCGCCCGGGCGTGTGACGCGCTGCACGCACTGACCGGCCATGCGGGCGACGACCTCATCGACCGTCTGTGCATCGACGAGCATGAAGTTGCGCGCTGGACGCAACTCAGCCGGCGCTTGGCGGTGACCATCCATTCAGATGGGGTCCTCAGTCAATTTGACGGCTACGACGACCTGGCGGAACTTGACTGGGGTGCCTACCGTGACAGATACGGCAACATCGGTCGGCTCGACCTCATCCTCGAATCTGAGAACGACACCACTAATCGCTACAAAGCGGCCAAACAGCCCGACGTCGTCATGCTGGTCTACCTGCTCGGCCAGGACGGCATCAGGAACCAACTGGCGCAGCTCGGATACCCGTTCTCTGACGATGACCTACTCCGCACCGTTGCCTACTACCTCGACCGCACCTCCGACGGATCCACTCTCAGCCAGGTCGTGAACGCGTCCGTTCTGGCCAAAATCGATGAGTCCCGATCGTGGTCGCTGTTCCGCGAAGCGCTCATGGCCGACCTCGACGACACCCAAGGAGGCACGACCCGTGAAGGGATCCACCTTGGCGCCATGGCCGGCACCGTCGATCTCGTCGCCAGATCATTTGCTGGCCTGCAACTGGGCGTGAAAGAACTCAGCTTCACTCCGCGACTGCCTCAGCATCTGACGAGCATCCGATTTCACATCATGTATCGCGGCCACCGCATCGACGTGGCCGTGAGCCGCGAGAAACTGCGGCTTCAGCTGCACCCCAGCTTGGCGTCGCCCATCACGGTCAGAACCGGAGCGACCACGGTGCTGCTCGGCGGCGGAGAATCCCATGAATTCCCCAACCACCACGACGACGCTTCGAAGAATCCAGACGATTCGAGGTGAGAAATTCGAGGTGAGGGATTCGAGATGAGGGATTCGAGGGAAAGTCGTCTGGCCACCGGTGGAGCGCTCACGCCGGAGCGGTTTTCGCAGGTTCGCTCAACCTCCTGCGAGTTTGACTTTCCTTCTTCCCTCACCTAGATTAGATACCCCATAGGGGTATAAGCGAGAGGCCACGGAATGGTCGGATACACCCACAATAAGGACAACCTGCTCAAGAGGCTTCGGCGCGCAGAAGGTCAGGTGCGCGGCATCCACCGCATGGTAGAAGAAGACACCTATTGCATCGACATCTTGACCCAAGTGTCTGCAGCGACCAAAGCTCTCGAGAACGTCGCCCTCGCTTTGCTCGACGACCACTTGGCCCATTGCGTCGCCGAGGCTGCTCGCGAGGGCGGCACCGTCGCAGACGACAAGATTCAGGAAGCATCCGCCGCCATTGCGCGGCTCGTTCGCTCCTAATGCCACAACCGCGCAATTGCAAAAATAGATATATGAGGAGACGACCACTATGTGTAGTACCGACCAGTCGACCCGCGACCTGGGCTTAACCGACAAGAACCACGCTTGCACCTGCTCGGCCGACAATCACGACGGCAACCACAGCGACAACACCGACCAGCTCGGCAGCGACGTCGTTCGGGAGCACTATCTGGTCGAGGGGATGACCTGCAGCCACTGCGTCGCCAGCGTCACCGAAGAAGTCTCGGCCATCGACGGCGTCGAGAGCGTCAGCATCGACCTGAACGCCGGGGGCGCTTCTCGCATCATGGTCGTCAGCTCGAAACCCGTGCCGGTCGACGACATCCGCACTGCCGTGACCGAAGCGGGCTACTCGCTGGTGACCGCATAGCCATGACAACCACTGACGTCGACCTCGAGATCACGGGGATGACATGCGCCTCATGCGCTACCCGAATTGAGCGAAAGCTCAACCGGATCGAGGGCGTCACCGCAACCGTCAACTACGCCACCGAGAAGGCGCGCGTGCGGGCGATTGGGGTTGACACGGCTGCGCTCATTGCCGCGGTGGAATCTGCCGGGTACACCGCAGCGGTGCCCGCCTCTGCTCACGCCGCACGCGCGGCTGCAACCGTGCCGTCCCGAGACAGCGAAACAGCGGGGTTGCGACGTCGACTGCTCGTGTCGGCTGCACTCGCCATACCTGTCGTTGTGCTGTCGATGATCCCCGCACTGCAGTTCACTAATTGGCAGTGGCTTGCCCTTACCCTGGCGGCCCCAGTGGTGGTGTGGGGTGCCTGGCCGTTCCACCGAGCTGCAGCGATAAATGCTCGTCACGGCGCGGCCACCATGGACACGCTGATCAGTGTCGGAGTCGTGGCCGCCTTCGGCTGGTCGTTGTACGCGCTGTTCTTCGGCCAGGCAGGCCTGCCCGGCATGCACATGACGTTTTCCTTCTTGGGCAACCCGAGCCGAGCCTCCGGCGAAATCTACCTTGAAGTCGCCTCGGCAGTGACCGTGTTCATCCTCGCCGGTCGGTACATTGAGGCGCGCGCCAAGAAGCAGTCAGGCGCAGCCCTTCAATCGCTCATCGAACTCGGCGCGAAAGATGCCTGTGTTGTGGTGGATGGTGTGGAGGTGCGGGTGCCGACCGCGTCCCTCGTGCCCGGCACCATCATCGTTGTTCGTCCCGGCGAAAAGATTGCCACCGACGGACTCATCATCGACGGCGCATCCGCTGTGGATATCAGCATGATTACCGGTGAATCACTACCGACCGAAGTGGGGCCGGGTGACCGCGTGATCGGCGCCACCATCAACGTGAGCGGCCGTCTTCTCGTCGAGGTGACACGGGTCGGCGCAGACACCGAGCTAGCACGCATCGCCCGCATGGTCGAGGAAGCCCAAACCGGAAAGGCCGAAGTACAGCGCCTCGCCGACCGGGTTTCCGCGGTGTTCGTTCCGGTGGTTATTGGACTAGCGCTGATCACCTTCGCAGGGTGGTTGATCGTCAACGGCTCCGTGGAGCTCGCTTTCACTGCAGCCGTGGCGACGCTGATCATTGCGTGCCCGTGCGCGCTGGGGCTGGCGACGCCGACCGCGTTGCTCGTGGGCACCGGTCGTGGCTCTCAACTGGGAATACTCATCCGCGGCCCGCAAGTACTCGAACTCACGCGCACGGTCGACACCATTGTGCTCGACAAGACCGGAACCGTCACCACCGGCAAAATGGGTGTCGCAACCGTCACCGTGTTCAACGGCACATCACCCGACGACCTGATGCGCATGGCCGCGTCGACCGAACACGGGTCAGAGCATCCCGTCGCCCACGCCATCGTCGACAAAGCACTCTCTCAGGGGCTATCCCTCGCTCACGTTGAATCGTTCAGCGCTCATGCCGGTCACGGTGTGCAGGCGCTCATCGACGGTCACCCCACGCTCGCCGGACAGGCCGGTTGGCTTGCGGACTCATGGTCAATCACCCTTCCTCCCGACGCCACAGCAGCGGTCGCCGATGGCGAAGCGGAGGGTGCCACTGTGATAGCGGTAGCGTGGGACCAAAAATTGCGCGGCATCATTGCTGTGCGCGATACCGTGAGAGCCTCTAGCGCGGAAGCGATCACCCGATTCCGCGCCCTCGGCCTCAGCCCAATTCTGCTCACCGGTGACAACGCCGGCGCCGCTCACAGCGTTGCGGCAGAGGTGGGTATTGACGAGGTGCACGCCGGCGTCACCCCGCAGGGAAAACTCGACCTGATCCACGCTCTACAGGCGGATGGTCGCGTGGTCGCGATGGTGGGCGACGGCGTGAACGACTCGGCGGCGCTGGCCGCTGCGGATCTCGGTATTGCCATGGGAGGCGGTGCCGACGCAGCGATCGCAGCGAGCGATATCACGGTTGTCAGCGGTGACCTCCTCGCCGTGGCGGATGCCGTACGACTCGCTCGCCGCACCCTCGGGGTGATCAAGGGCAATCTGTTCTGGGCATTCGCCTACAACGTTGCGGCTATCCCCATCGCGATGCTCGGCTTGCTCAACCCACTACTGGCCGGTGCCGCGATGGCTTTCTCCTCCGTCTTTGTCGTCACGAACAGCCTCCGCCTGAGACGGTTCGCACCCACAGCCAGAGCACAGCCGATCCGCTAGCGATGCGATTATCGTGGAGACGACGGCAGGAGCTGACGTGGTGAGTCTGATCAGCACGCGGAACGCAATTCTGCGACCGAACGGGGCTCGTACGACGGTGTTTCTGCTCGGCATTGTCAGCGCGATCGTGCTTGGTCTACTGGCGATGCACACTGTCGCTTCGGCAATCGGCAGCCACAGTGATGTCGCCACTTCGGTGATGACGATGGAGAGCGCTGCGCACCACACCGACCAAATCACCGGGGGCAACAGCGCGGCGCAAGGTCTCGGCGACTGCGTAGGGATCTGCGGTCCCGGCAACGGCATGGCAACCATGGTCTGCATTCTTGCGCTTCTCTTCACGGCCCTGGTCGTCGTCGCGGCTCGAGCGGGCCGTGGTTCCGCCACGCTGCCTCTCGCCTGGCCGGCGCTGAACAGAATCGTGGCCTTCGCGGCGCTGAACACCAATGCGCCGCCCAGCCTGCATGCACTATCCATCAGTAGAACCTGATTCGGTGCGCCCACTCACGGGCGATTGCACCCACCGAATTATTCACTTCACCTGATTGGATTTACACGCATGTCAAAAATTCGCTTCACACTCGTCATGACGGGGGCTGTCGCTGTCGCGATCACCCTCGCTGCCTGTTCTTCGACATCCGGTTCGGCATCGATGGATGGCATGAACAATGGTGGCAACGGGTCGTCAGCCACGTCGACCTCGAACACCGGGTTGTTCAACGACTCCGATGTCGCCTTTGCGATGGGCATGGTGCCTCATCACCAACAGGCGGTCGAGATGGCCGACATCATCCTGAAAAAAGAGGGGATCGACAGCAACGTCATCGCGCTTGCCACGACGATCAAAACAGCCCAAGGGCCCGAGATAACGACCATGAAAGCCTGGCTCACATCGTGGGGTTCCCCCACCGACATGTCCGGAATGCAGATGGGCAACGGGATGATGTCAGACGCCGACATGTCAGCGTTGGCTGCATCAACCGGTTTGGCAGCGTCGAAACTGTTCCTCCAACAGATGACGCAGCACCATCAAGGAGCAATCGCGATGGCAACGGTGCAAATGAACGGCGGCAAGAACGCCGATGCCGTAGCTCTCGCACACAGAATCGTCACAGCTCAGACGGCTGAAATCGCCCAGATGGCTTACCTGCTCAGCACACTGTAAGAGATCCACACCGGCCGCGTGCGGCGGCCGCGGGTCACGCGCCGCGGGTCACGCGCCGCGGGTCACGCGCCGCGCCGAGAGTGCAGAAACGTGGGGTGCGACCCAAGTCGTACCCCGTGTTTCTGCACTCTCGGCGCGGGAGGCGGCACGGGAGGGCGGCGCAGCGCGACACGGCGCGAGCGAAACTACGCCCGCGGTCGCCAGAGCGGCGGATGCGGCATCCGCTTCTCTCGATACAACCGAAGCGCGAATGGAGCCCAGACGATCACGGCGACCCCCGCGCCGACGAGCAGTCCGCCGATGGTGTCGGAGATCCAGTGGGCACCGAGGTAGGTGCGACTGATCATCATCGCAACCGTGTAGACGGCACCGGCTGCCCACACCCAGGTTCGCGGGAAAATGATCGCCATGGTGGCGGCGATGAGCGCCGCATTCGCACTGTGGCCAGACGGGAATGATCCGAAGTCAGCCTGCACGAGTGCGTCAAGGGGCCGCGGTCGACCGATGAGCACTTTGAGCAACTGCACGACTGCCGCGCTCGAGGCCGCCGCAATCGCGAAGTACAGGGCCGCCCACGGTCGTCGCCAGACCAGTAGAGCAACGATCACCAGGGCGGGGACCACCGCGACCGCGAAGATGCCCCCACCAAAAAAGTTAAAGATCAGCGCCGGCGTGGTCCAGAGAGCCGACCTGTGCTCGATGATCTCGCTCATCCATTCGATTTCGAAGCCGAATGGTTTGTCTTTCTCCCGGTAGACGATGACGACGGCGAGCACGACGACCAGCCCGAGCGCAGCACCCGCTGACACCAACGGCCAGCGTCGCGCCACCGTGATGGTCGTGGCGCGCTTCAGTACCTCGTGCTCTGCGGGCGGTAGTGACATGCTGCTCCCCTAACGAGCCGTGCGTAACCCATCTTCGAGTGTGGCACGTCAGCGACACCGGATGCCCCGCTCTCGCTTCACCTCATTCTGACCTGCGAGCGGCGCCATCCAGTACCACCGGAGCAACGACCGGCCATGATTGAGCCATGGCAATTTCGGTACTCAATTTTACTCGCGCCGGCGATTCTCGTCACGGCGCTTGGCTGCCTCAAGAGCCGTACGATCGGGTTTCCCATCAACCGACCGACTACCGTGGTGTAGTCGACGTAGAAGTCACCACTCCGTTCGACCACGTGGTCGGATCGTGGCATGCAATCACCGCGAATCTACTCGACGTAGCGTCATCACAAGCATCATGATCCTCATCCACCGCACCACGATCTACGAAATGACACGGCCTGCCTCATGAACACCGTCCTCGTCATCATTCCCACCTACAACGAGAGCGAAACCATCGCCACGATGATTGCGCGGGTCAGCGCAGCCGTGCCTGGTGCGCACGTGCTCGTCGTCGACGATAACTCACCCGACGGTACGGGTGATCTTGTCGACGCCATCGCCACGCGCGACGACAGTGTGCACGTCCTGCACCGTGCCGGCAAACTTGGACTCGGCAGTGCGTACCGCACCGGGCTCGCCTGGGGGATCGCGAACAGCTATGCCTACCTCGTCGAGCTGGACGGAGATGGCTCGCACCAACCCGAGGAGTTGCCGTCGCTGCTCAACGCCGCAGCGGCATCCGACGTGGTGCTCGGCTCGCGCTGGGTGACCGGCGGAGCTGTCGTCGACTGGCCACGACGACGAGTGCTGCTCTCGAAGGGCGGCAGCTGGTACGCCCGAACGATGCTCGGGATGCCGTACCGGGACGTTACCGGCGGCTACCGGGTGTTTAGCGCTCATGCACTCGCAAGCTTCGACTTCGAGCACGTGGTGAGCGAGGGATATTGTTTCCAGATTGAAATGTTGTGGAAAGCCCATCGCGCGGGTCTGACGATCATCGAGGCCCCCATTAGCTTCGTCGAACGACGCTTCGGCACCTCCAAGATGAGTACCGGAATTGTTGTCGAGGCAGTGCTGCGAGTTGGCATCTGGGGCTTCCGCAGAGTCGTTTCAGCGGTTGCTTCCCGATTTCGGCGCACCCCCACTGCCGATGTCAGAAGCGTCAAGCGATAACCCGTCGCTCAGCAGGATCGTGCGGCCGCGAGCGGCACATGAGCGGCACACTATGGCGTGCTGTCTTCGTGGCCGACAGCGAAGATCGCGGATGCCTCCCGGATCGCATATGCCACGATCACGAGACCTGCGAGCGGATCTGCCCACCACCACCCGAGCACGGCGTTCAGTAGCAGCCCGACGAGCACTGCGACCGCGAGCAGCCCGTCAACGAAGGTGACGCGGCCCTCGGCAGAGAGTACCGGGTTGGCGAGAGCCTTGCCGGTTCGCGCTTTCGCCGCGGCCAGCGTGAACATGACAACCGCGGTGATTGCCGACCACGCAACGCCGCCAGGGCTCGTAATCGCCCGATGCTGCGCGATCAAGGCGAGACCGGATTGCGCGCCTATGTAGGCGGCGAGCACGAGAAAGGCGACGCCGATGAGGCGAAGGGCGAAATCCGAGCGCGCCATGCCGGTTCCCGCGAGTTGCCAGATGACGATCACGCTCGCACCGATCTCGACCAGACTGTCGAGGCCGAACCCCAGGAGTGCGACCGACCCGGATTGCATCGTCAGTATCGCAAGCACGAGGACGCCGCCCGCATTCCAGCCGAGAGTGATCCACTCAAGCAGGAACCCGCGACGCCGAAGTCGCGCCGTGGCGTTCAGTTGTGCGGTCACTACGCCAGTCTGAACCAGTTGCCTCGATTCGTTCAGTTCTGCCGCATTCACCGGAAGCCCGGGCGCCCGCTAGTGCGCGGAGCGAGAAGTCGGTCGCCCCCCCAGCACCGGTCGAGCTCAGGTGACCGCCCCGCGTCGGAACAGCCGCGTGCGCACCTCGTCGTCGAGTGGTCTGGTTTTTACGTCACCGAGCAGCCTGGCGAGCGTGGTCGCAGTAATGGTGCCGGCCGCGAGAATGCAGGCGAGAACCACAACCTGAAACCGGCCAGCCTCGAGCGGTGACGCCCCACCGAAGATCGCGCCGACGAATGCCCCGGGTAAGACAACAATCCCCGTCGTTCTGGTCTGGTCGATCGAGGGAATCAATGCCGACCGCACGGCGCTCCTCGCCAGTTGCCTCGTCGACTGGATGGGTCTGGCGCCGAGTGCGAGCCAGCCTTCGACCTCATCCCAGTGGTCCCGAACTGACAGGTGAAAGATACGCGCGGTGAGGGTGGCGATGGTCATCGTATTGCCAACCACAATCCCGCCGATCGCGAGCACGTACCGCGGCGAGAATTCGATCGCCCCTGTGGCAAGCACGATCACGAGAACCACCACATTGCCAACCAGCATGGCGACGCCGAGCGACACGACCTGCTTAGCGGTCGCGCGGATGCGACGAGCCACGGTCGCCACGGCAGCTACGAACATGACGACAAGACCGACACCTACCCACAGTGGATCCCGCAGAATGCCGGTGAGCACGAGGCTGAGTGCGGCGAGTTGCAGAACGGCGCGAGCGAGCGCTGAGAGCGCAGCGAGCGGCTGGGACGTTCGAAATACGGCGAGCCCCGTGGTGGCAATCGCAGCGAGCAAGACCAGCGCCACGAGCGTCGGTACCCACGGCTGCAGCCATCCCATGGCTTCGACCTTATGCCAGGGCAGTGCATCAGCCCTGCGAGCAAATGAGAAACTTCGTAGGACACCCCGAAACGTGAACCTGGAACTCGCTAATGACCCGAAGCGGATGTCGATGGTTCTCGCCCGTTAGAACTGGCCCGCTTTCACACAGCATCGCCATCGCGGCCAGTTCGTCACCATCCATAATTGGCGAGGATGAGTTTCGGGGCCCTTGTGGCACGCAACACCGGTGTCGTGTGTGTGCGGAACCCCACGCTCTTCCCACGTGACACCCCGTAACCAACTCGCATCAATTCTTCGCGACCCCTCAACGCGACGCTCGCGCCGTGGAGAGGCCCGCGGCGATCAGTGCCAGAGGCGCGAGGAGCCCGGTGGCGGTATCCAGTCCTGCCGCCGCGCCGTTCGGGGTGGCGATGTGGGAATCGCTTGCACCGCTGGCCAGCGCGTATGCCGCGCCGGGGGGCTCGCTGCAACGAACCGCATCAATTCAGTTGATAGATAAAGATCTCCGAATGCCCCGTGGCCTCCGCTATCGAGCACCTTGATGACGGCGTTTCGGGGAAGCTGTTCGTCCAGCACGTCGGCGCTCGAAATGATCATGCTCAACCTTCGTAGAACTACGGAATTGGCTCGGCTGCCTTGTCGCCGAAGGAGACAGTCGGTTCATCGCGGTTGCCTCCGCCCGCCGCGCGCGAATCCTCAGCCGGTGATTCGAGTCCGGCCCAATTATGCTCTTGCCAATCTTCGGGTCAATAGTAGTTAGGTGGTTATGCATAGTCACACTCCGGATGGGCCGGATCGGGAACCGTGAGCTGCACGCAAATGACCGGAATGCAAGACGTGTCGTTAACACCATCGTTGGAATTGGCCTGCGTACCCGACGGGCACAGAATCGGCCCGGCTGGTATTGGTGCCACAACGACAACCGGAGCCGGGTCAACGAGGTTGGCCCCGAAGCACAACGTAATTCTCGAAGTTTGACCGACACTTGCGTTGCCAGCCACGAGCAGTACTCGCAATTGAATAATCGCACGTACAGTGCACGGACCATTTACCGCTTGGGGAACCCGGTCCCAAATTATCTTTCTGATCAGGCCTTGTGGTGCACCCCCCGGGACTTGAACCCGGAACCCACTGATTAAGAGTCAGTTGCTCTGCCAATTGAGCTAGAGGTGCGTGAGCCCCCACCGCGAAGGCGGGGCCGACGAATCAGATTAGCATGAGAGACGACCGTCGACGACAGCACAGGGAGCGCCATGGCAGCGATCAACGAGAGGCTCACGGCGGGGGTTGCCGCGCCCGATTTCACTCTCACCGACGCAGACGGGGCATCCGTTTCACTCAGTGACTTCCGCGGGAAGAGTCTGATCCTATATTTCTACCCCGAGGCGCTGACACCGGGATGCACGACACAGGCATGCGACTTTCGCGACAGCCTCAACTCGCTACGGTCGACCGGCTACCAGGTGATCGGAGTATCCCGCGACGCGCCGTCGAAGCTGCGCAAGTTTCGGGATGAGCACTCTCTTAACTTTCTGCTGCTCTCTGACCCCGACCTCACTGTGCATGGGCTGTACTCGACGTGGGGCGAGAAGAACCTGTACGGCAAGAAGGTGACCGGAGTGATCCGCTCGACCTTTGTGATCAATGAGGCGGGAGTCGTGACGATGCCGCTCTACAACGTGAAGGCCACCGGCCACGTCGCTTCGTTGCGCAAGAAGCTCGGGCTCGACTAGCGTTCCGGGCGAGTTGTCGCGGCCATCACCGGCCTCGTGAACAGCAGTATGACGATCACGATAGCGGGCAGAAGCAGAAACCAGCCGATGTCAGGGCGAGCGAATAGGCCTTGGAAACATCCGACGGCGATGGCCACTTGAAGCACCTGCCAGGTAATGGCTGCGCCGCGAATCCACGGCGAACCCTTCGGCACGCTCATTCCGATGAAACCGAGCCACACGGCCGCAATTGCCGTAAGCAGGATGAGGAAGAGGCCGCTAGCCACCGAATCGACTTTGGTGGTAAAAAATTCGACAACGAGAAATACGGTGATCGCCGCCATGAGCGCGCACTCGGCGAAGATCAGAACGGCGAGCGTGACCACCAGAGGGTGCCTGTCCGACGCGTTCACAGCTTCATCCCATACATAACCATTGATTTGCTCCTGCCAATATGCGATTCTATTGGAGGTTGAATTCTCGCTCCCAGGGTTGTGAGCGGTTCCCGATTCGTTTCTCTTCCTGAACCTCGGCCGCACGGCCCCCGCGTGATGCTCTATGTCGCGCGCAATCAAAGGAGCATCACCATGGACTGGCGTGATAAAGCAGCCTGCCTCACCGCCGACCCGGAGCTATTTTTTCCGGTCGGCAATACCGGACCAGCCGTCGATCAGATCGACAAAGCTAAGGCCGTGTGCGGGCGCTGTTCCGTCACCGAAATGTGCCTGCAGTATGCCCTCGAGACTAGCCAAGACTATGGAGTCTGGGGTGGTCTGAGTGAAGACGAGCGTCGTGCACTGAAGCGTCGCGCCGCCCGGGCTCGCCGAGCTTCCTAGTTTCGGTACTGCCTAGTTTCGGTGCCGCCGTGCTTCGGCTACTGCACGAGCGGCTGATCGCTAAGTGAATCGCGACCACCAGCGCGCGAGTCAGCCCTTCGTCAGCCAGGTGGTCGGAATATCGATGGTGACCTCGGTTCCCCTGCCCACCAGCGTGTGCCAGTCGATGGTGCCGCCGAGTTCACCCTGGATCAGGGTACGCACGATTTGCGTTCCGAGACCAGATCCGACTTTTCCTTCTGCGAGCCCCACTCCATTGTCGCGCACCTTGACGCTCAGTACTTTGTCATTGCGTTTCGCGATGATCTCAACCTCACCGTCCGCCCGACCAGCAAGGCCGTGCTCGACGGCGTTGGTGACGAGCTCGGTGAGAGCTAGGGCGAGCGGAGTCGCGTACTCGCTAGGCAGGTGGCCGAAACTGCCAGACGACTTAGGGTGCACGGTGGTGTTGTGGCTCGACGCGACTTCGGCGATGAGCTTGAGCACACGATCAAACACCACATCAAAGTCGACGTTCTGGTTGAGCCCCTCCGAGAGAGTGTCATGTACCACCGCGATGGCTGTGACCCGGCGCATCGCCTGACCGAGCGCATCGCGAGCCACATCGTTGTGGGTTCGGCGCGCCTGGATGCGCAGCAGAGACGCCACGGTCTGCAGGTTGTTCTTCACCCTGTGGTGAATCTCGCGGATCGTGGCATCCTTGGTGATGAGCTCACGCTCTTGGTGCCGCACCTCGGTAACGTCACGACAGAGCACGATCGCACCCACCCGTTCGCCGTGATTGCGGATCGGGATTGCTCGAAGCGAGACGGTGACACCGCGCGCTTCGATATCCGTTCTCCATGGCGCGCGGCCGGTGACGACGAGCGGCAGCGATTCGTCGACCACGAGCATCCTGCCGGTGAGTAAATCGGTGGTGACTTCGGCAAGGGATTCGCCCTCGAGCTCACCCTCGAAGCCCATCCGGTTAAAGGCCGAGAGCGCATTGGGGCTCGCAAACGTCACCTGACCGTCGACGTCAAGTCGAATCAGGCCGTCGGATGCGCGTGGGGCTGCGCGTCGCGTCGCGCTCGGCGCACCCAGGTCCGGAAAGTCGCCGGACGCGATCATCTGAAACAGATCGTTCGCGCACTCGTTGAAGGTGAGTTCCTGCCGGCTGGGGGTGCGCGCCTCACTCAGGTTGGTGTGGCGAGTGATCACGGCAATCGGAAGCTCGGTAGTTTCTTTACCACTCGGGCTCAGCCGTCGCAGAACCGGCACTGCGCGCACGCGGGTGGGCGTCTCTTCGAACCAACTTGGCGCGGCCGTGTCGACGATGCGCGCTTTCTCAAACGCCTCGGTGATTTGCTGCTTCCATTCCGGCTTGACAGCCTGGCCCACGAAATCGCGATAAAACAAGGTTGCTGAACTGGATGGGCGGGCATGGGCGACCGCCACAAAACTATCGTCTTTGCTCGGCACCCACAGCACAATGTCTGCGAAGGCCAGGTCTGCGAGTAGTTGCCAGTCGCCAATAAGCAGGTGCAGCCACTCGATGTCTGCCTCGTTCGAGCGTGCTTGCGCCTGAACGAGATCACTGAGGGTCGACACGTTCCAAGGCTAGTCGTTTGCTGCGGCGCCACGGCCGCCAGCCGGCGGCGGTGCTAGCGGGATCTGCACTCCGCACCTTTTGCGGCAGGATGCGCTGGGTGACGAACTGTTGGATCGCGACGCGTGCTGGCGACTTAGGAGCAACATCCGCAAGGATGCGCCCGCTGAGGATGGCCGCATCGAACGCCGCGAGATCGTGCGGCACAAGTATCGGGGCTTCAATGCCGCCGAAACGCGAGAGGGTCTGCACCACCTGGCCGGATGCGCCGAGCCCGATCGCCGACGCGCGCACTTTGTTGATCACTACCGTCATGCGGTGAGTGGATGCCGTCTCGACGAGGTCAACGTGCGCACGCAGGAAGCGCGACAGCCCCACCGGATCAGCGGAGCCCACGGCAACCACGTAGTCGGCCTCTCGCAGTGCGGTGACCGTGGCCGCATTGCGTCGAGGTGCGAACAGGTCGCTCGAAATCTCCTCGTCATTTTCGAGGCTGAACCCGGTGTCGAGAACGGTAAAGTCGACCCAGTTTCTGCACTCCTTGATGACGCCAACCACGCGATCGCTCGACAGTTCAGGCCACCGACTCGGGCGGCCGATTCCGGTCAGTACCCAGAACCCGCCAGCACGGGCTTCATATCGTTGGCCGATGCGCTCAAGCTCGGAACGCGTGAGGGAGTCGGCGCCGGCGAGCCGGCACGCCGCAGCGAACCCGGGTGCTTCGTCAAGCATTCCGAGCGCCGGTGCCACCGACGCTCCGTGGGTGTCGACATCGCCGAGCGCGACCGAGTATCCGGCTTCGGCGATCTCGGCCGCAATGGCGATCGCCATGCTCGTGCGGCCGGGAGCGCCCGCCGGCCCCCAGACCGTGATCACCGACCCACGATCGAGCCATGCAGTTGGAGCCTCCGAAGGTCGAGGAGTGACGCTCATCGACTGCTCAATCTCTGACCATGCGGCATCCGCAGCGACCGTCTCGAATAGGCCGACGGCCGCCGCGTGACGTCGCTCATGCTCAGCTGCGACGAGCGCAATAACGCTCACACCTGCCTCGTCGCACAGAGCCATCAGCCGGTTGGTGAGGTAGCGCTCCCCCGCAGAGACAAGCACGTAGGTGGGCCGCAGCGTCTCGATGCGCGAAGCGAGTTCGTCTGCGCTCGAGCACCGAGCAACAATCTCGTGGCCGTGGCGAACAGCATCGGCGGCAACGCGGTCTTCCTCCTCGACCGGCAGCGCGAGTGCAATCCGTGCCACAGCTCAGCCCTTGACCGGGATACTCACGGGCACGAGCGACAACGCATCACCGTTGGCCACTGCTTCGAGCACGCGCGCGATTCTGGACTTCGGAACCAGCACCTCAACGCTCGCGACACCTTTATCGATGACGAGCCCTTCGCTCGTGACCAATCGCACGACAGATGCGGACGATACAAGCACCGTCGGCGGCCCATAGTTGCCACGCGTTTCTTGTTCCTTCGCTGACCACAGATCGACGTAAGAGCCGGCGCGTACCGACGCCGACAACTGGCTCGTGAGCGTCAGCACCACGGCAGAGAATCGCTGCCCGGCTTCGCTTCCGACAGCGGATGCTGGCACCAACTCGCCCGCACGCACCGACTTGATCACGACAAATCCTTCATTCGGTACCTCTCCCGCGAGCAGGTACAGGTCGTCCGCGCCGTCGAGGCGCACATGGGACTCGATCAGGTCGTCGGCGGTGATCACATCCCCCTGACTCAGAGCGTCACGCGCGACGTAGGCGGCTACCGAGGTATCGGATGCCGCGACCACTGCGTAAACCCCGCCGACCGAAGCTGCGACCAGAGCGAGGCCGATGACGAACCGAGGGTCAAGCCAGAAGGTTGACTTGCCCCGTTTGGTGACTGATGCCACGCTCGCTCCTCATCTTCGTGCAGTGACACCATGTTTGCCATCCACCGCGGGTAGCGCCGGAAGTTATCCACAGCCCGGTTCGGGGTGGTTGCGCGCGCGCATAATCGAGGCATGAATGAGGCCCCCACCGAGGCAAATCTCGGTCGATTCCTGACGATCGCCGACACCGCAGAAGTGCTCAATATTTCCGCTGGTCAGGTGTACGCACTCGTGCGCTCAGGGGAAATTCCCGCCATCAAGTTCAGCGGCGGTGGTCACTGGCGTATCGAGCGCACGGTTCTTGAGGCGTATATCGAGGGAAAATACGAGGAGACCCGCCGCATGAACCTGTGGAACCAGTCGGACTTCGCAACCCTTGCCGAGCTGTCATTCGGCCGGCCGCGACGCGGTTAGTCGTGTCTCGGTTGCTCGTGTCTCGGTTAGTCGTGTCTCGGTTAGATCTTCACGAGCGACAGATGGTTCATCAGAACGACGCGATATTGCGTCACCGCCGACTCACGTCGAGCTTCGCCGGGGTCGTGCACAGCGAGGTCGATGTGGTCGCGGCCCACACGATCGATGGTTCCGTGGTACGACGAACCGGGGATTCTCACCTCAACGGACTTTCGCCGTCTACAGAGGTCACGCAGCACGAAGGGCAGTCCGAGGCGCGCCGCCAGCGAGCGTTCTGCCTCGTCTGCCGACCGCGCGCGCAGACTCGCGGTGACCTGTTCTTTCGTGAGCACGAGACCGCAGATCGCCGCAAATGGCACGATGCATTGCGACCGGCGCGACGACTCCTCCACGAGGTCTGCAGAGAACCAGTCGCGACCGAATGCCATCGGGCGCACCGTGATCCGGTCACCGTTGATGAGGTCGATGCGCAGCGAGTAGGGAGCACGGCTGTCCTGTGCGTCATGCACGGACATGACGCGGTCTCGAATCGACAGACGCCCGAGTCGGAGCCGCTCCTCTTCGGCTTGGAGGTCGATCTCCTCGGCACTGAGCTCAAGCTCGAGTTGCCCCTCGAGGTCGTCAAACAAGTTGTCCCAGCGCATACCGTGACCGTAGTCAGCGCACCAGGTAGGCGCGAAAGGTTATCCACACCCAGAAACGGGGGCGTGGACAGATCATTCTCCAACTGGTTAAGTTTCCCCTACCCCCAAGTGGGGGTCATAGCAGAAGTCCTCCTCTCATTGAGCATTCGGAGCACTACGTGACACTAGCCAACAACCACGCGGTCGTTGCCATTCGTCGTGAGCCTTTGCCGTCGAAGGTAATCCGCGCGCGGCTCACCACCGATGAATTCTTCGGCCACCAGCCCACCTCAAGCACGTCGTTGCCGAATCCTGAGCCGTTGCTCGAGAACCTGACGCGGTGTGTCATTGAGATCTTGGCTGGTGCTCGCGAGCTCGAACAGATCGCGAGATGGGTGACGGATGATGTCTACCGCCACCTTCTCAAGCGCGTGGTCGTGTCGGCTAGGGCTCGCCAAGCTAAGGGCCAGAACGCGGTACGTCCTACCTTCACGATCGGCTCCACCACGGTGTGCGAACCACGCGATGGAGTGATCGAAGCTGTGGTGATCGTGCGCGGTCGCGCGAGAACGCGCGCCGTGGCACTGCGACTGGAAGGCCTCGACAACCGGTGGCGGGCAACAGCTATCAACGTGCTCTGAGCATCACGGTGCCCTGAGCTGCTGAACTGACCGCTACTGCCTGCGCTTTTCCTGTGCGCGACGCTCGGCTCGGTTAGTCGGCTGAGGATCGGCTGGGCCGGTGCGCTGCCCGAATGCTCCGCGCTGCTCTTGCGATGGTTGGCCCGGTTGCTGAGGCGCTGGTGCTACGGCGTTGGCTTGAGCTGCAGCCTGACGCTGGGCGAGAGCTGTAGCCGCACTCTCCACCTGGCCGCGCTGGTTTCGCACCTCCACCTCACCAGAAGCATCCGCATTCGGCGCCGAATAGCTGAGACCCTGGGCGGGAGCATTGTTGCCCAGACCGCGAGCATCGACGCTGCTTCCTCCAGACACCTCCACCTCGAGGTTGAACAGGAAGCCGACGGACTCCTCACGAATCGAGCCCATCATGCTCTGGTAAAGCGCGAAACCCTCACGCTGGTACTCGACGAGCGGATCTCGTTGGGCCATGGCCCGCAGCCCGATACCGTCTTTGAGATAGTCCATCTCGTACAGGTGATCGCGCCAGCGGCGGTCGATCACCGAAAGCACCACGCGGCGCTCGAGCTCGCGCATGGCTGGCTCACCGAGTTGCTCGGTGCGGCGGTCGTACGCCACTTCGGCATCCGACAGGATTTCTTTCTGCAAGAACGGGGCGGTGACCCGCGCGCGGCTGCCCGCCTCCGTGAGAACTTCGTCGATGGTCAGCCCCACCGGGTAGAGCGTCTTAAGCTCTGTCCACAGCGCGTCGAAGTCCCAGTCGTCTGAATGGCCTTCCGCCGTGTGAATCTCGACCACTTCTGTGATCACGTCTTCGAGGAAGTGCGTGACGCGATCCTTCAAATCGTCTCCCTCGAGAATGTGGCGACGGTCGCCATAGATCGCCTCGCGCTGGCGGTTGAGAACGTCGTCGTACTTGAGCACGTTCTTGCGGATCTCCGCGTTACGCCCCTCGACCTGCGATTGCGCAGAGCGGATGGCGCGGCTCACGATCTTATTCTCGATGGCCAGATCGTCTGGAACGTTGCTGCGACCCATGAAAGCCTCGGCTGCGCCACTGTTGAAGAGCCGCATGAGGTCATCCTGCAGCGACAGGTAAAAGCGACTCTCCCCAGGGTCACCTTGGCGGCCCGAGCGACCACGCAACTGGTTATCGATGCGACGCGACTCGTGGCGCTCGGTTCCGAGCACGTAAAGGCCGCCCACCTCGACGACCTTCTCGGCTTCGACGTTAACCTCGGCCTTCACTTTCTGGTAGACCGAGTCCCACTCGGCTTCGTACTCATCTGGCGTGTCGATCGGGCTCAGACCCTTGTTATTCATCTGAGCGACGGCAAGAAACTCGGCGTTGCCGCCGAGCATCACATCGGTGCCACGGCCCGCCATATTGGTGGCCACGGTCACCGCACCGAGTCGACCCGCCTGAGCGATGATCGCCGCTTCGCGAGCGTGGTTCTTGGCGTTGAGAACCTCATGACGCACACCCTTCTTGGCGAGCAGCTTCGAGAGCAACTCGCTCTTCTCGACGCTCGTTGTTCCCACGAGCACTGGCTGGCCAGTAGCGTGGCGGTGCACGATGTCTTCGACGACCTGCTCGAACTTCGACTGCTCATTCTTGTAGACGAGGTCAGTCTGATCGGTGCGGACCATCGGCTTGTTGGTGGGAATCGACACGACGCCCAGCTTGTAGGTACTCATGAACTCGGCGGCCTCCGTCTCGGCGGTACCTGTCATGCCCGAAAGTTTGCTGTACAGACGGAAGTAGTTCTGCAGGGTGACCGTGGCCAAGGTCTGGTTCTCTGCTTTGACGGCGACACCCTCCTTGGCCTCAATCGCCTGATGGATGCCTTCGTTGTAACGACGGCCCATGAGAATACGACCGGTGTGCTCGTCGACGATCAGAACCTCACCGTTCATGACGACGTAGTCCTTGTCTTTCTTAAACAGGGCCTTGGCCTTGATGGAGTTGTTGAGGAACGAGATAAGTGGCGTATTCGCCGACTCGTACAGGTTGTCAATGCCGAGGTAGTCTTCCACCTTTTCGATACCGGGTTCGAGCACACCGACCGTGCGCTTCTTCTCATCGACCTCGAAATCGATCTCCGGAATCAGCTTGTTGGCAATTCCTGCGAACTCGGTGAACCAGCGATTGGCCTCACCCGATGCCGGACCGGAGATGATGAGCGGCGTACGCGCCTCGTCGATGAGAATCGAGTCCACCTCATCCACGATCGCAAAATAGTGCCCTCGCTGCACCATGTCTTGCGCCTGCCAGGCCATGTTGTCGCGCAGATAGTCGAAGCCGAATTCATTGTTCGTTCCATAGGTGATGTCGCACTCATACATCTCGCGACGTTCTTCGGGAGTCTGGCCAGAGAGGATGACCCCCGTGGTCATGCCGAGTGCGCGGAAGATGCGGCCCATGAGCTCAGACTGATAGCTCGCAAGGTAGTCGTTCACGGTGACCACGTGTACACCGCGGGCCGGGATGGCGTTGAGGTATGCGGCGAGTGTCGCGACAAGCGTCTTACCCTCGCCGGTCTTCATCTCGGCGATGTTGCCGAGGTGCAGGGCCGCGCCGCCCATCAGTTGCACATCGAAGTGGCGCATGCCGAGTGTGCGCATCGCTGCCTCGCGCACGGCGGCGAACGCCTCGGGCATCAGGTCTTCGAGTGACTCACCGCTCGCGTAACGCTCACGCAGTTCTGCGGTCTCGTGTTTGAGTTCCTCGTCGGCGAGTTCCCTGAAATCGTCTTCCAAGTGGTTCACAGATTCCGCATAGCTCTTCAGCTTGCGAAGAAGTCGACCTTCACCTACGCGAAGAACCCGCTCGAGAACGTTGGCCACGAAATACTCCCATTCACGGTCAAATCACTCCGACCTTCGGCACGCGGGCACCCCGCGCTGCCTTTCGCCGTTACCGGCTTGCAATGGTAGCAAGGCGAACCTAGTTATCGCCTGTTCGGACGCCTCCCGGCCACCGCAACAGGCTGCGTAACCTGCTGGCTCTCGAGACCAATGACCCCGTAGTCCCAACCTTTTCGCCGATACACGACGCTGGGTCGGTCAGTTTCGCTGTCGATGAACAGGTAGAAGTCATGGCCGACGAGCTCCATATGGTCGACAGCATCTTCGGTCGTCATGCGAATCTCAGGGAACACCTTCTTACGGATGACCACAGGGCTGTCGTCAAACGGGCTCGTGAGATCGGCTTCGCCTGCCTGAATCGGGATCTCCCCGGTCAGAACGCGCTCGAGCACTTCGGGGCTCACCGGCGTGATGTCGACGACGCGGAATCCGCTTGCCGATGCATCGTGGAGCGAAACCGGTCGGTGCTGGCCACGGTGCACTTTGCGGCGATCTTTCGCTTGGCGCATGCGCTCAACAAGTTTGGCCATGGCAAGGTCGAACGCCGCGTACTTGTCTGAACCAGCCGATTCCGCGCGCACCAGCGGGCCAGGGCCGATCAGGGTGAGTTCAACGCGATCTTCGCCACTCGATCCTTTGGTCTCGTGATGCCGACTGACCTTGACCTCGAACGCGATGGCTTTCTCTGCGAGATGGGAGACCTTTTCGGACTTCTCGATCGCGTAGTCCCGAAAACGGTCGGTGACCCCTAGATTGCGACCAGTGACAGAAATTTCCACAGCGACCCTCCAGCCCTATGACGCAGCCGCCCGGTTACCAGGCGGTCAATCGCGCCTCTTTGCCCCACCGTAGTCCTGCTGGTAGGCAATGTCACGACCATGCAGGGTTTACTCACGAAGCCGTGGGGTGAATGCCAAAGTGGCGGCCCCGACGACCTCGCCACCCGCTGCACGAATGGCCCGTGCCGCCTCAGCGATGGTCGCCCCGGTGGTCAACACGTCATCGATGATAAGGAATCGACGACCGCCGAGCGGTGTTCGGGCACGTAGTGAGCCGCGCATATTCGTTGCGCGGTCTTCAACGCCGAGCAACTTCTGCCGCGTGGCGGAACGCACCGAAACGAGCACTCGCGAAGCCCGATGGCCACCGTGTCTGAGCATGAGAGAAACCGGGTCGTACCCACGCCGGCGATAGGCCGCGCGGCTTGACGGCACGGCCACTAACTCGACCCCGTCGCCGAGCGCGAGCCCACGGGTGACCGCTGCCGACAGCGGGATCGCGAGTGCACGTGCGACGTCAGTGCGGTTCTGTTCCTTCATCGCGAGGATGAGCCTCCGAACGATACCTTCATAGGTGAGTGCTGTGAAGACGGTGAGACCGCTCGCCGACGACCGCGGCGTGGTGACCGGCACGATAGCCGAGATGCAGGTGGTGCAGATCGAGCGGTCGTCTGCGCCGCACCCCCCACACTCGACGGGCATGAGCACAGCCCAGGCGTCGAGTAGCGCGCTCTTTAATCTCGCAATCACGTGCACATGGTGGCAGGTATTACCGTGATATGCGAGCGACAATCAACTTTCTGTGGAGATCGCTACTGTTGCGTCGCAAGGAGGGAGGCGCTAATACCCGTCGGCTGCCAGCCCCCGCTGCCCTGTGTCTGCAGAATCGCGCCGCTTGAGAGAACACGAATGCCGTCTGCTCTCCCATTACCTCCGACGATGGTGACTCCACTGCCCGTGTCTCCGAGCGGTGCGCTAGGACCGCCTAGTTCGAGAGCGGTCACGAGTGTAGACGCGCCCACCCCGTACATCGCCGCGACCGTTCGACTGTCAACCCACGCGGCATCGATCGCCGACCCAGCTGAAACCGGGAGGTCGTAGAGCTGACCGAGACTCGTGGGCACGCCGGATGCTCGAATAATGCCGGCCACTACGAGCCGCGCTCCGACGTTCGTCTGGAAGTAGAGCAGGATTCGGGTGCCATCGCGCGACACCTTGGCTGAGGCGATCCTGGCATCCACTGGCAGATTTGACGCGATCGCATGCTGAACGCCGTCGAACCCGAAGGTGGTAAGCGAGGACGCACTCGACGCTTGCGCTGACCACACAAAACCGAGAGAGTCGATCGAGGGCACGATCAGTTGCGGTCGAGCGTCGACGAGCACCGGAGTGGCGTTACCCGCGATCACAATCGACACTCCGGCTGGACTCAGCACGGCGGCGGCTCGCTTATCCGACGACAGCGAAACCCCGAGGGCGCCGAGGGTCACCACCCGATCGCTAATCCCGGCGATGGAGGCCACCCCACCCGTGGCGCCCGCGAACCCGAAGACTGGACTCGCGCCATCCTTGGTGAACTCGATGAGCGGCGAACTCTCGACCGTGGGGTTCTGCACAGCGACAGTGGAGCTCGTGTCAGGTAGCTGCAGCGCAATGCCGCCGACCGTAATCACCACCGTGGATACCAGCCCGGTCAGCGTGCCGAGCGTTGCCGCAAGCTGTTGCCGCATTCGGTCGCGCTGGGTCTGATCGGAGACGGTAGCCTCACTCGACAAATCAACGGTCGCTGTTCCCGAGCGGATATCCACCGACTTCGCAAGCGTCGTTGCCGACGGGAACTCACTCAGCACCACGCCAGACTGTAGCCAGACCGTTGGACCGGAGAGCAGTGAACGCACAATGCGATCGGGGGTCGTGGATCGCGACGGGAACCAACGCACGTCGGGAACCAGGAAGCGATACGTTGGGTCGAAGAAGTACAGCGGGTGCTCGTCGAACACGCCATCGAAACTGTTTTGAGACAGCACAATGCCGTCGGGCGCCGCGCTGATACGCCACTCACCGCCCACTTTCGTGAACGAGTACGAGCGCATCTGGCTCGCCGACTGGGCGAACTCAGAATAGACACCGGTCTCGTCCACTTTGGCAGTGACTGTCGCCGTGTAGTGAAGAGCGTCATCGGTCACGCGGCTGATGGTGGTCGCCCCCGTGCGAATCACCACGCCGTTGTCTGGATGCCAGGTGTTCTTGAGCGTTGCAGTGAGAAAGAGCTTGGCTATCGCATAGTCGTTCGCTGGGCTGTTCGCTGCGGTAATAAAGTCCTGCAGGATCTCTTCCTGCGCCGCCCCTGGCTGCGGTCCATTCGCAAGCGGGATGAAACCGCCGGTGCCCGTGGTAGTGATCGGCGGTCCAGCAACCACACCGCCGGAGGTGGGGATGCCGACGCACCCGGCGAGCGCAACGACAACGGCGAACGACAGAGCAACGAGCACGGCGCGCTTACCCATCAATGGCCTCCAGCTCATCTGGCGGCAGCTCGAGTGGCGAGCTCGTGAGCTCAGCCCCGCGCGTGCGTGGCAGGGTCAGTCGAAAGCATGATCCCTGACCCGGGCTCGACCAGACCTGAAGCCAACCACCGTGGAGTGCTGCGTCCTCAAGCGAAATCGCGAGGCCAAGGCCGGTACCTCCCGTGACGCGCTGGCGAGACGGGTCTGCGCGCCAAAATCGGTCGAAGACGCGCTCCATAGCGGCAGGCGTCATTCCCACTCCGTAGTCGCGCACGGCGATCGCGACAGCGGCGGAATCACTGTCGACGTGAACAATGATGGGCCTTCCCTCACCGTGGTCGATCGCGTTGCCGAGCAGGTTCTGCAGAATGCGGCGGATGCGGCGAGCGTCGACCTCGGCCTCAAAGTACCCGCCGGGCGCTACGAGTCGCAGTTCAGAACCCTTGGACGTCGCGAGAGTCTCCACCGAGTCGATCGCCTCTTCGACCAAGCGCACGAGGTTCGTGGGCTCTGCTTCCATATCCACCGCCCCGGCGTCGTATCTGCTCATCTCGAGCAAGTCAGCGAGCAGAATCTCGAATCTCTCGATCTGCGTGTGCAGCAGTTCGGCTGTGCGTGCCGTTGCCTGCGGAAAGGTGCTTCGCTGGTCGTAGAGAACGTCGCCGGCCAAGCGGATGGTGGTGAGGGGCGTACGTAATTCGTGGGAGACATCCGACACGAAACGCTGTTGCACTTGCGAGAGGGTGGCCAAGCGGGTGATCTGCTTTTGCAAGCTATTCGCCATGCCGTTGAACGAGCGCGCGAGGGTGGCGATCACGTCGTCGCCTTTCTCCGGGATGCGCACCTCCAGCTGCCCAGCGGCGAGCTTCTCGCTCGTCTCGGCTGCGAGTTGCACCGGCGCGACAACGAGCCGCACCACCACGTAGGTGACCGCTCCAATGAGCACGATGAGGGCGAGTCCGCCCAGCAGGAGCGTCTGTTGCACGAATGCGAGGGTCTGCTGCACGTCGCTGAGGTTGTAGATCAGGTAAAACTCATACTTAGAGTCGCGGATGGTCAGCAGCGACCCGACGACGAGCCCGGGCGAGACGGTATTGTCGGCAGCGGTCAGCGCGATCGACTGGGAGAACGGGCGCTTCTCGCTGCTCTTCGATGACGCCGCCACGACCTTCCTCAGGTCGTCGGGAATGAGTTCCTTGGCATCACCCGTGCTGCCGACATCCGACACCACTCGCACGCCCTCCTGAGGTTGCGAGCGCTCGATCACCCAGGCGACGCCGCCCACCTTGTTCGCGACATCCGCCGCACCTTGCATGGTGACCTCAAGGTCCACAGTGCCAGGCTGCTCGGCAGCGCTGAGAAACACGCGCTGCGCAGACACGGTCGCATTCGCCGACGTCTTAACGAGTTGGTCACGCCTGGCATCGAAAAGGTTGGTGCCCACGCTCACCGACATGTATCCGCCGATCACCGCCACAGCGAACGCGGAGAGAACCACGGTGATCGCCACGGTACGCAACTGCAACGACGAGCGCCACAGCTTGACGAGACGACGAAGCCACGCCCGCCAGTCGAAATCGCGCATGATTTCCTAGGTAGTGGCGCCTGCGCGGTAGCCGACGCCTCGAACGGTCATGACAATTTGCGGGTTATCTGGATCTTCCTCGACTTTGGCGCGCAAGCGCTGAACGTGCACATTCACGAGGCGCGTGTCTGCCTTGTAGTGATAGCCCCACACCTGCTCGAGGAGCATCTCGCGAGTGAAAACCTGCTGCGGCTTGAGGGCGAGGGCGAGCAGCAACTCGAACTCGAGTGGTGTGAGGTTGACTTTCGTTTCGCCGCGCTTGACTTCGTGGCCGGCGACATCCACTACGAGGTCGCCCACGTGCAACACGCCGGTCGACGACTCGGGCGTGGGTCGCAGACGGGCACGGATGCGCGCAACAAGTTCCTTGGGGTTGAACGGCTTCACGACGTAGTCGTCTGCGCCGCTCTCGAGGCCCTTCACGACATCCGACGTGTCGCTCTTGGCGGTGAGCATGATGATGGGCACGCCAGACTCATCACGGATGCGCGCGCACACCTCGATGCCGCTGATGCCGGGCAGCATCAGATCGAGCAGCACGAGGTCGGGCGTACACGCGTGAAAGGCATCCACAGCTCCGGTGCCGTCTGCGCAGAACGACGGCTCAAAGCCTTCGGTGCGCAGCACGATTCCGATCATTTCCGCTAGAGCGGTGTCGTCGTCGACTACAAGAATTCGTGCGTTCACTCGCCCTCGCAAAGAGATCGGCCCCGCTGGGGAGCTTTCGCACAAGAGTAGTCGAGTGTGAAAGCATTATCGCGAGCCACGTACGCGGGCCATAAACACTCGAGGAGCATCAACAGTTGACCGACAGTACATCGTGGCAGTCACCAGCCGGACCAGATCCGAAAGCGACAACCACGCCACCCGCGTTTACTCCGCCCGGCCCTGCTGTCACTTCGTCTGACTCTCCTGTACAGGGTGCTTCCGAGTATGAGCCGCCCACACCCCACTACTTACCACCGGTTGCGCCAACCGCCGCGTTTACAGCCCACGCTAGTGCGCCACGGTGGACGCCGCCGCCGAAACCCGGCCTCATTCCGCTGCGTCCATTGACTCTCGGTGCGATCCTCGGTGCCTCATTTCAGGTCCTCAGGCGCAACCCCCGACCCACTTTTGGGTTCTCGCTGATCCTCAATGGCATCATCGGTATTCTGTCGCTCGGGGTGGTCGGGCTGGTGACGGTCTATGGATTCACTCGAGCGTCCATCGCCTCCGCTGGCGATCAGCAGCAGGTGATCGCCGGTTCAGTGGGGCAGGGAATCCTCGCGTTCCTCGTTCCCGTCGCGCTCTCGGTAGTCACCGCGGCCATGCTTCAGGGCATCATTGCTCTCGAGGTGGCACGTGGCACCGTGGGTGAGAAGCTCAAACTCGGCGGGCTCTGGCGCCAGGCGCGAGGGCGCATCGGTGCCCTGATCGGATGGTCGTTCATTCTCGTCGGCCTGGTCACTACCGTAATTCTGGTGCTCGGGCTTCTGGTGGGACTCCTCATCGCCTTCGGTGGCCCTGCTGGCACGGTAGCTGGCATCATTCTGGCCGTGCTGCTGGCGCTCGGTCTCGTCGTGCTGTTCGTCTGGACCGGAACGCGCGTTTCGCTCGTCCCGAGCGCCCTCGTGCTTGAGCGGCTGCCCCTCCGCGCGGCAGTCGCGCGCTCGTGGACACTCACCACAGGGTTTTTTTGGCGAACATTCGGCATCGAGTTGCTAGTCTGGACCATTCTCTCGACGGCATCCCAAGTAATCACAGCGCCAATTTCACTCATCCTCGGGCTTGGCTCTTCGGTCATCAACCCCAACGGTGATCCGACCGGGTTCGTCGTTCTCGCCGGCGCCACGTATGTGCTCGCGTTCCTCGTCACTCTGGTCTTCGGTGCCATCACGTCCGTTGTGGAATCGGCGACGGCGGCGCTGCTATATATCGATCTGCGGATGCGCAAAGAAGGCCTCGACCTCGACCTGAGCCGTTTCGTCGAAGCACGTCAGCGCGGCGACGCGAGTGTGGCTGACCCCTTTCTCGCGACCAGCGGGTTGCCGTCACGCCAGACCGGCGACCCGCCATCCACATGATGCGTGTGTTCCCGTTCGATATCCCGGTCAACCCCGATGCACCGCCCGCTCGTGAGTGGCTCATCGAAGAACTGTCGAAACCGCAATATCAGGCCGCAAAACCTTCGCTATTCGACCAGATCGTGTCGGCGATCTGGAAGTGGATCACATCTCTGCATGTCGGCGCGATCAGCGGCCCGCCAGCGCTCGGCATCGCAGTTCTGATCGGTGCAATCATCGCGGCCCTCGTCACGACGTTTGTGATCTTCGGCGTTCCCCGATTGAATCGTGCAAGCGCGGTCACTGGCAGCTTGTTCGGCGAAGACGACGCGCGCAACGCGGCGGCGATGCGCGCGGCTGCAGTCGACGCGGCACGTCAGGGAGACTTCACATCGGGCATCGTCGAGATGTTCCGATCGATCGCGCGCGGACTCGCCGAGCGCACCGTTCTGGTCACCAGCCCGGGCACGACGGCGCGCGACTTTTCGGTGCGTGCCGGGCTGGCATTCCCCGAATCGACCGAGGCGCTCACCACCGCCGCCACCGCCTTCGACGCGGTGCGATACCTCGGTCGGCGAGGCGACGCCCGCCAATTCGAGCAGTTGTCGACTCTCGAACGCGAACTGCGCACCACGAAGCCCCAGCGCGAGCCGGCACTTACGTGACGACGATGATCGACTCGGATGCCGCATCCGTTGTCACACCTACCGTGCGCTCGGTCTTACGCCGCGCGCTGTTCTGGATAGCGATGGCTGTGGTGGCCATCGGGCTATTGCTCGCGGTCGTCGTGATTTCACGCGCAGGTGGATCGAGCATCCGGTTGTCATCGACGAACGCGGCACCCCAGGGCGCTGAGGCTCTCGCGACAGTGCTCGCCGATCACGGGGTTGCGGTGACGGCAGCGTCGAGTCTGACGAACGCTGCTGCGGCAATCACTAATCCCGGCGAAACGACCCTGCTCCTCTACGACGATGGCGCGTTTCTCACCGATAGCCAGCTCGAACGCGCGGCCAGTCTCGCTGGCACGGTAGTGCTTGTCGACCCGTCGTTCCGGCAGCTCAAGGCGACCGCTCCCGAACTCGGCCAAGCTGGCCCGGTATCAGGAGCGCTGAAAGCCGACTGCGGGCTCACGGCCGCCACGAAGGCGGGATCGGTATCTGGCGGCGGATTTGGTTACCGCATCATCGACCCGACGGTCGACGCGATCACCTGCTTCGGTAGTGGTGACGCGGTCTTCTCGCTCATCCAACTGCATCGCACGGCTGGCACATTTATCGTGCTCGGCACTACGGATGCCCTCACCAACGAGTTCATCGCTCATGACGGAAATGCGGCCCTGGCCCTCAACCTACTGGGCTCGCAGAAGAACCTGGTCTGGTACATCCCGACGATCGCCGACGTGACCGCGGCGTCCGGCCCGACGACCGCCGACCTGACGCCTTCCTGGGTCATCCCCTCACTTGCGCTGCTCGCCGTCGCCGGGCTTGCCGGCGGGCTGTGGCGCGGGCGGCGGTTCGGCCCGCTCATCATCGAGAACCTGCCAGTGACGGTGCGCGCGAGCGAGACGATGCAGGGGCGTGCACGACTGTATGAGAAGAGTTCGTCGCGGTTGCGCGCGCTCGACGCCCTGCGCATCGGCATGATTGATCAGTTGATACCAATCGTGGGGCTCCCCCGGGTGTCGACGGTTGATGAGGTTGTGACGAGCGTGGCCACGATCACTCAACAGCCGCTCGCGCAGATACGACGCGTGCTCGTCGACGCCGCGCCGAGATCCGATGTCGAACTGGTCAGGCTCTCTGACGAGCTTGTGATCCTGGAACACGCGGTGACCACCGCAGTACGGCCAGACTGACCGGATGCCCGTCGCGATGAAAGAATGGCCGAATGACTGACACCGAGCTGACAACTGACACCGAGCTGACGACCGACACCGAGCTGCGTAACGCATTTGCCACGGTGCGCGCGGAAGTGGGCAAAGCCGTCGTGGCCCAGGATGCCGCCGTCACAGGGCTGATGATCGCGCTGCTCGCGGGCGGTCACGTGTTGCTCGAGGGTGTGCCGGGCGTCGCGAAAACGCTCCTCGTGCGAACGCTAAGTCACACCCTCAAGCTCGATACCAAGCGCGTGCAGTTCACACCCGACCTCATGCCCGGAGATGTCACCGGCTCGCTCATCTACGACGCGAAGGCAGGAGAGTTCGATTTTCGTGAGGGCCCGGTGTTCACCAACATTCTGCTGGCCGACGAAATCAACCGCACGCCCCCCAAGACCCAGTCTGCGCTACTCGAGGCGATGGAAGAGCGGCAGGTCTCGGTGGACGGCGTGAGCCGCGCATTGCCGGTACCGTTCATGGTTGCGGCAACCATGAACCCCATCGAGTACGAGGGCACATACACGCTGCCGGAGGCCCAGCTCGACCGCTTCCTGCTCAAGCTCGTGCTCGACCTGCCCGAGCGAGAGAATGAGGTCGAGGTACTGAGGCGGCACTCGACCGGGTTCAATCCACGCGACCTGGCCGCTGCCGGTGTCAGCGCCGTGCTCGACGCACAGCAACTGGGGCGTGCGCAGGCAGCCGTCACCCAGGTCAGCGCGTCGCAGGATGTCATCGGCTACGCGGTCGACCTCGCGCGCGCCACTCGACAGAGCCCGTCTGTGAAGCTCGGGGTGAGCCCGCGAGGCACCACAGCGCTCCTCGCGGCAGCCAAGGCGTGGGCCTGGCTCAACGGATTCGACGCGATCACCCCCGATCACGTGCAGGCGATGGTACTTCCCGTGATGCGGCACCGCGTGCAATTGCGACCAGAGGCCGAGCTGGAAGGCATCTCGCCCGACGCCATTCTGCGCTCGATCCTGCAGCACGTTCAGGTGCCGATCTAACGTGGCCTTGTCGGGGTGGTTTGTGCTTCTCGTCGCGCTCGGGGTTATTCCGATCGTGGTCACGAGCGCGCCGATCACTCTCGTACTCTGGCTCGGCTTTGTCGTGCTCCTCGCCGCCGCCGATCTGCTGATAGCGGGCTCGCCGCGACAGGTACGGCTCTCTCGCGAGTTGCCGGAGCGCATCCGCCTCGGTGAAACGGCTCACTCCCGGCTGCTGCTCACTAACACGGGTTCGCGGGCCGTGCGTGGCCTCGTGCGTGACGGATGGCAGCCATCAGCGGGCGCACACCCCACCCGGGTGCGCGTCGTGATCCCGGCGGGTGAGCGGCGTGCGATCGTGACAGCGCTCACCCCGTTCCGCCGCGGCGAGCGCAGGGCGGCGCACGTGACCATCCGCTCGTTCGGCCCGCTGCGCCTCGTCTCGCGCCAAGCCACAATCCGACTCGACGGTGCCGTGACGGTGCTGCCACCCTTCACCTCGCGCATGCATTTGCCATCGCGACTCGCTCGCCTGCGCGAGCTCGACGGCGTGACTAGAGTGCTCGTGCGCGGCCCCGGCACCGAGTTCGACAGCCTGCGCGACTACGTGCGCGGCGACGACGTGCGATCCATCGACTGGCGAGCGACGGCACGCCGCCGAGATGTCGTGGTGCGCACCTGGCGACCGGAGCGCGACCGGAGGGTCGTTATCGTCATCGACAGCGGGCGCACCTCGGCCGCGCGCATCGCGAACGAGCCACGCATCGACACTGCATTCGAATCTGCGCTGCTGCTCGCCGCCCTCGCAACCCGGGCGGGCGACCGCATCGACCTCGTGATCTTCGACCGTCGGGTGCGTGGCCGCGTGCAGGGGGCAACTGGCGCAGAGTTGCTCGCGCGCATGGTCACCACCATGGCACCCGTCGAGCCGGAACTCATCGAGATGGACTGGGCGGCAGTGCCAGGCCTCGTGCGCTCGGTGACCTCCCATCACGCCCTCGTCGTGCTCGCCACCTCGATCGACGCGCCAGGTGCCTCGCATGGCCTCCTGTCGGTCCTGCCGCAATTGACCCGCAAACACACGGTGATCGTGTCATCGGTGACTGATCCAGAAGTGCGTGCCGCTACCGTGAATCGCGCAACACGCTCGGAGATCTACCAGGCAGCGGCCGCCGAACGCGCCCTGCTTGACGTCACTCGGGTAGCTGCGGCGATCCGCCAGTTGGGGGCCGAAGTCGTGACCGGTACTCCGGCCGACCTGCCGCCGGCGCTTGCGGATGCCTACATAGCCCTCAAGGCGGCTGGCCGGTTGTGAGGCGGTTCGTTCCGTCGTGCGTGTGGTGAAGCGCCAACGATCGATAGCTGCACGACGTGTATCGGCCGGGGGCACGCGACAGAGAACGGCTCGAACTTCTCGAACTTCTCGAACTTCTCGAGACATGACTTGCTGGGTGTCCGTCACAGGCTTAGCACCGGATCAGGAATGGCCGGCACCCGAGGGCGCCGGCCATTCCCGTATTGCTCCTTAGCGGACGTTCGTGCGCAGGGCGGCACCGAGATTCGCGTCGACATTCGTCCAGTACTGGAAGAAGTTCTCACGGATCACATCGACTGTGATCGCCGTGCCCTGGCCGATCAGCGTCGTGAGGAAGCGTGCCTTGGCCGCATCGTCGAAAACGTCCCGGTACAGCGTGCCCGCCTGCCCGAAGTCGTCATCGTCGGCATGCAAAGTGGCGGCGGTTCGCACGAGCGCACCGTCGTTCTCCCAACTACCCGCGCCAGCACGGGCAGCGTCCGCAACCGCACCGCCCATTGAGTTGGGAGCATAGTCGGGGGCCGAAGGGGCTGCGAAGCCGTGGCGGGCGGCGCCATCCTGGGTGTAGCTGTGCACGGGTGCCGCGTGCGGGGAGTTGACCGGAATCTCGTTGTAGTTCGTGCCGACGCGGTATCGCTGTGCGTCTGGGTAGGAGAAAATCCGCGCCATGAGCATCTTGTCTGGGCTGATGTCGATTCCGGGAACCGTGTTCGCGGGCGAAAACGCGGCCTGCTCGATCTGTGCGAAGAAGTTCTCCGGGTTGCGGTTCAGGGTATGGGTTCCCACCTTAATGAGCGGGTAGTCCGCGTGCGGCCAGACCTTGGTGATGTCGAAGGGGTTGAAGCGGTATGACTTCGCGTCCTCGTACTCCATCACCTGCACGTAAACGTCCCACGACGGAAAATTACCTGCGTCGATCGCCTCGTACAGGTCGCGTCGGTAGTGGTCGGCATCCCGGCCCGCGATCAACTCGGCCTCATCGGCCTCAATCTCGACGTTGCCCTGGGTGGACTCGAAGTGGTACTTGACCCAGTAGCGCTCGCCTGCTGCGTTGATCCACTGGTAGGTGTGCGAGCTGAAGCCGGGCATTTCGCGCCAACTGCGCGGGATGCCCCGGTCTCCCATGAGATAGGTGACCTGATGAGCTGACTCGGGCGAGAGCGTCCAGAAGTCCCACTGCATGTCGGCATCACGCAGGCCGGAGCCCGGCAGGCGCTTCTGCGAGTGGATGAAGTCGGGAAACTTGATTCCGTCGCGGATGAAGAAGACTGGGGTGTTGTTACCCACGATGTCGTAGTTGCCTTCGGTCGTGTAGAACTTCACCGAGAAGCCGCGCACGTCGCGCCAAGTATCGGGCGACCCCTGTTCACCGGCGACGCTCGAGAAGCGCTGCAGCGTCTCGGTCTTCGCTCCGGGCTGGAACACGGCGGCCCTGGTGTACTTCGAGACATCACCGGTGACGACGAACTCCCCGAATGCACCGCCCCCTTTGGCGTGCACGATGCGCTCGGGGATGCGCTCGCGATTGAACTGCGCGAGCTTCTCGACAAGGTACCGGTCGTGCAGCGCGGTTACGCCGTCTGGCCCGACGGTGAGCGAGAACTCATCGCTTGCGACAGGCGTACCGGTCTGGCTGGTGGTGTAGTTGTCTGGCATATCTTCTCCTAATTGCTGACGGTTATGGTCGTAAAATGGGAGTGCACGCGAGCGACGCCGCTAAGCGGCACCGCTCACACACGCCCCAGAAAGTTACTTCTGCTACAGAAATCTCATAGCCAGCCGAATCACCGGGGCGCAGACACGGCGCGTGGCCCACGACGCACTCCACATCGGCGATCGAGCTGCACGACGTGCAGACGATGTGGTGGTGGTTGTCGTTCGCGCGACGCTCATACCGTGCCGCGGAGCCCGCGGGTGTGATGCGACGGATGATTCCCGCCGCCGTAAGATCGCCAAGCACATTGTGCACTGATTGAATCGACGTGCCAACGGCGCTAGAAACGAGCGCTTCGTGGATAGTCGCCGCGTCGCTGTGTGGCAACCGCTCGAGTTCGGCAAGCACGGTTATGCGGCCGGCGGTGACGCGCAATCCCGCGCGGCGCAATTCCTCTTCTACGGCAATCGACACAAATTCAGCGTAGCCCTTATCGTGAATGATTCAAAATAGTGCAGAGGGTCCGCTGGTGGCGATGAGCGCGAACGACATGGTGTCAGTGCCAGACACGTTGTGAACATGTTCAAGTGGAGTTGTGGTTCCGGTTCCGCTTGGGTTCTCAAGTTCGTCGAAAACCGCCGGCTTCGCTCGCCATCAACACAGTCGCGACGTAAGTACTGAGACGTTTGCGTTCGCCACATCATCATCGTGGTGATGCCGTGAGTGTGGTTTCGGGTCGGGTTGTGTATGTCCGTGCGGCTGGCGAAGTCCATTCGAGCACACCACCACGGAGTTGCTCCACAGCCCAGGCGGTCGCGTGCTTGAGGTGGTGGTGCGCGGGACACAGATGCGCCAAATTATCGTGTTCGGTGGCACCGTAATGTTGCCAGTCGTTGGTGTGGTCAATATCGCAACGGTAGGCGGCCCGACTGCAGCCGGGGAATCGGCAGGTTCCGTCGCGAATCTGTAGCCAAACGCGTAAATCGGCTGGAACCGCATACCGGTTCCTGCCGACCGAGAGCACCACTCCAGTCTCGGGATGGGTGAGGAGTCGGATAAAGCTGGTCGCCGTTCCTGCCAGTTCCTTCGCGGTTTCGAGGTCGATTGGTCCGTACCCGTCGAGGGTGGCTGGTTCCTCGGAACGCGAAAGCAGAGACAGTACCGGAACGGTGACCTGCACCCGCGCACGAATGCCGCCGAGGCGTGAGCCGACGGACGGGTTGCCGTTCACGAGAGTGCCATTCACGAGAAGTTCGGCCATCATGTCAGCACGCAACTGGCCGAGAGTACGCGTCTCGTCTGGCCCTTGTTGGGCAATTGCCAGGTCGGTGATCCGGTTATAGATTCCGTATGCGGTGACTGCCGGAAGCAGTGCCGTCAGCCAGGCCATTCCGTCGGCTGCAGGTTGTAGTTGAACGTAGCGGTCACCAGCAGCCGTGATGTGACGGTCATCGATCGACTCGGGATGCGTGTGCTCACGGATCATCCGTGCCTTCTTATCGAGCTTGGCAACCGTCAGCTCGTGTGCGAATGGCAGCACCGCTGCCTCGAAGGCGCCGGATGCAGGTGCTGGCAACTGTGCGGCATCATCGGTTATGACGCGTGCATGTCTGCGGCTGATCGCACCACTGCACAGTGCTGCAAATGTCGCCGGCAACTGGTGGAGAAGCGCTTCGCTTTCATCGACGAGTGCCGCTGCCGTGCGCTCAGGAATGCGCAGCGCGACAGCCAGTTCGGTGGTCAGCTCACGCCGGGCTCGTACTGTTGGACTCCACCCCGCATCCCTCGAACCTGCCGCCGTCGAGTGGGTGACCTCACTCCACACTCGGGCCTGATCAATCAACTCCGCCTTCGCCGCGGACAGCGATGCCTCCATCCGATCGATCGCGACGATGTTCTCGATCAGCGACCCGAACGTATCTGCCATCACCGCATACAGCTGCGGCTCAGCTGCTTTCTCGATGACCTCCATGAACACAGTTTCTACCAGACCACCGACATTCAGCAGGAACACTAGAACTTGTGTTGCCCCACGGTTCCGCGAACTGAATGTGGCAGTCGCGGTCTCCGATGATGTCACTCTGCAGTGTCACCGGTTTATGCCGTGCACTTTCTTGGGGAGGATCCGGTTATGCCTAACAAATGTCTCTCGAAGTTCGCGGCGGAGCGCCCCGGAGAGCGAGGGAATGGCGAAGCGCGACCACATCGCGACGCGCGAGCGCATGCCGGAGAGCGACGGCATGGCGAAGCGCCGCCGCATCGCAGAGAACCGCCGCAGCACGGTGCGCGGTCATCCGGGAGTCGATCGAGCAGCCACTCCGCCGACCACCTGCGGACGCCCGCAGTCAGCAGTTCACGCCACGCCATTCACAAGCTGGCTGCGCAGCTCGCTATGCCGCAATGATTTGGCGGGCGCCGGCCTCGAATTCGTCAAGATCACCCGTCTGTCCCGCAGCATACGCGCGCCGACCAATCACCCACTGGTACACCAAGACGGTTGCAAGGGCCACGGTGCCGATGCCGATCTTGATCGCCCATGGCCAGTCGAGTCGAGTGATGAAGCCCTCGATGAGTCCGCACATGAGCATCGTGATGACGAGGCCCATGGCCACCGTGACGAGTGCCCGACCTTCGTGAGCTATCGATGTGAGGCGCGTCATCGGCCCGGGCGACACCCAACCCCAGAAGATTCGCAAGCCAGCCGCCCCCGCCAGAAACACGTTATAAAGCTCGAGCTGCCCGTGGGGAGCGATGTAGAGAAAGAAGGTGTCGAGGTGCCCGAATTGATACATGAGACCGGCGGACTCCCCCAGCGACTGGGCATTCTGCAGCAGAATGGCAATCGGGTACACCCCCGTAACGCCAAACATCACCGCCTGGACGCACAACCACGCGTTGTTGGTCCACACCAGACCCGTGAACGCCCCGCCGGGGTTATCGGAGTAGTAGTTCACGAAGTCTTCATTCGCATACTTCGCGAGGTCGGCATCCGACAGCCCAAAGGTGCGGATGACCTGCGGGTTAGCAATCATCCACCATGCGTAGAGGAACGCGATGAGAAAAGTGCTCGCCGCGACCGCAAGCGTCAGCCAGCGAATCCGGTACAAGGCAGCCGGTAGCTGGCCCACAAAAAACAGCGGGATACGGCTGAGCACATTCGCCGAAGCACCCGTGAACCGCAAGCGGGCACGACTGAGCCGCAGCGACAGTGCGTCGCCCTGCACGGACTGCCCGGCCGTGGTCTTAATCGCCGACAATTGACTCGAGCCAGACTGGTAGCGTTCGATCAATTCGTCGGCTTCTGCGCCCGTGTATGACCGCTTCGCGCCTAACTGGGCAAGACGATCCCAGTCTTCGCGGTGGGCGGCGGAGTAGGCGTCAAGATCCATCTGCTTAAATATAGGCATGGCGCGCCCCTCCGCGATCGACTCGGTGAGTTACCAGGACTATGACGACGAGCTGATGACCGGTGAAGCGGTGGCACTCGACTTGCGTTCGGCAAGCTTTGTGCTGCGCGCCGCTGGCGCAATGATCGACTTCGTCGTCTACTTCGGGGCGCTTATCGGCGGCTTTCTCCTACTGTCTTGGGCGGCCGAGGCCGCACACATAGACGATGCGACCGGCCGGGCGATCTCGGTTGTGCTACTCGTCGTCTGCCTCGTCGGCATCCCCACGACCGTCGAGACGCTCTCACAGGGCAAGTCTCTCGGCAAGCTTGCCGTGGGTGCTCGCATCGTGCGCGACGACGGTGGGTCAATCGGATTCCGGCACGCCATCATCCGCGCGTTCCTCGGGGTAATCGAGATCTTCTTTACCCTTGGCGGACTCGCGGCCCTCGTCGCCCTGCTCAACAGCAGGTCACAGCGCCTTGGTGACATGCTCGCGGGAACCTACAGTCAGAACGAACGCGTAAGCACGCGCGTTCCGCCGATGTACGGTGTGCCGATTGTGCTCGAGCCATGGTCGCGAACGGCAGACGTCGCGCGGATGCCGGATGCCCTCGCCAGGCGCATCACCAACTTTCTCCGCCAGTCGTCGGCCCTCACCCCACCGACCAGAGACCGGCTGTCGCGCGAGCTCGCCACCGAAGCCTCGGTCTACGTCGCACCCATCCCGCCAGTGCCCGCCGAACTGTTTCTGGCCGGAGTCGTGGCGATGCGCCGGGAGCGAGAGGGCGCAGCCCTCGAGTTGCAGAAGCGCAGTCTGGAGCGGCTCGCGCCCGTACTCGGTGGGCTTCCGCACGGATTCCCGGAACGGTGACCGCTAGTAGCGGTAGTGATCGACTTTGTATGGGCCATCCGGGTCGACCCCAATGTACGCCGCTTGCTCGGGTGTGAGTCGAGTGAGCACGACACCCAGCGCGTCGAGGTGCAGTCGCGCGACCTTCTCATCGAGGTGCTTGGGCAGTACGTACACCTGCTTCTCGTACTTGTCGCCGTACACCCACAGCTCGATTTGCGCGAGCACCTGGTTCGAGAACGAGTTGCTCATGACGAAAGATGGATGACCCGTCGCGTTGCCGAGGTTCATCAGGCGCCCCTCGGAGAGGACGAGCACCGAGCGGCCGCTCGGCATCCGCCATTCGTGCACTTGCGGCTTGATCTCGACCTTGACGGTGCCGGAGAGCGTCTCGAGGCCGTGCATATCGATCTCATTGTCGAAGTGGCCGACGTTTGCGACGATCGCCTGGTGTTTCATGCCCTTCAGGTGATCGAGGGTGATGACGTTTTTGTTTCCGGTGGTCGTGACGAAGATGTCTGCCTCGCCGAGGGCACGCTCGATGGTGGTGACCTGATAGCCGTCCATCGCGGCCTGCAGCGCGTTGATCGGGTCGATCTCAGAGACGATCACCCTGGCTCCCTGACCACGCAGCGACTCAGCGGCACCCTTACCCACGTCGCCATACCCGGCAACAAAGGCAACTTTGCCGCCGATGAGCACGTCGGTTGCACGGTTGAGGCCGTCGAGCAGCGAGTGACGGATGCCGTACTTGTTGTCAAACTTCGACTTCGTGACAGAGTCGTTGACATTGATTGCCGAGAACAACAGATCGCCGGTCTTTGCCAGCTCGTAGAGCCGATGCACGCCCGTGGTCGTCTCCTCGGTTACGCCCTGGATGTCGGCAGCGATGCGCGTCCACCGGTCAGGAGTCTCGGCGAGCGATTGCCGCAAGAGCGCGAGCACCGAGCGCCACTCCGTCGAATCGTCGGCCGCGTCATCCGGAACTACGCCCGCCAGTTCGTACTCGCGACCCTTGTGCACGAGAAGGGTGGCGTCACCGCCATCGTCGAGGATCATGTTTGGGCCAGCCCAGTCTTCGCCAGCGGCAAGAGACTCTGAGCTCCAATCGAAGATACGGTCGGTGCACCACCAGTACTCATCGAGAGTTTCACCCTTCCACGCGAAGACGGGCACTCCGGTCGGCTCATCGACGGTGCCGTTCGGGCCAACAGCAACGGCGGCCGCCGCGTCGTCTTGCGTGGAGAAGATATTGCAACTCGCCCATCGCACCTGTGCGCCGATCGCAACCAGAGTCTCAATCAGCACGGCTGTCTGCACCGTCATGTGCAGGGAACCCGCAATTCGCGCTCCGGTCAACGGCTTGGACTCGCCGAACTCTGCGCGCAGGGCCATGAGGCCCGGCATCTCATGTTCGGCCAGGCGAATCTGGTGACGGCCGGCTTCGGCAAGCGACAGGTTCGCAACTTTGAACGGGAGCTGGGCAGTGAGCGTAGTCATGTTCCCATTGTGACACCAGCAGGCCCACTCGTCAGCACGCCCACTCGTCACGCGCCATCCATGCAGCGGCCGCTCGGGCGGGCAAGCTGGCGCGGCACGGCATGGCGAGTTTGGGCGGCACGGCACGGCAGTGGCCGTTACGGGCGCCAGGGCCGCGGGCACGGCAAGCTACGGCGGGGGGCGGGGGGCGTGCACGCGCAGTGGGTAGGAGGGCTGCCCGCGCAGTGGGCAGCGGGCAGCTACGCGCGAATGAGACCGAGCACCCGGTCGCGAATGCGCTCCATCGCGGCGGGGGTCGCCCCCTCGACGTTGAGGCGCAGCAGCGGCTCGGTGTTGGATGGGCGCACGTTGAACCACCAGAACGGCTCGTTTTGGTCGACGATACCGGTGACGGTGAGACCATCGAACTCGTCGAGGGTGCTGGCGCCGCGGAACGACTCGACGATGCGCGCGTACGCACCGGGAACATCCGTCACGGTCGAATTGATCTCGCCGCTCGTGGCGTACGGCGTGTAGCGCTCACTGAGCGCCGACATCGCACCCTCGTGACTGCCATATTCGGCGAGCAGATGCATCGCGGCGAGCATGCCGTTGTCTGCTCCCCAAAAATCCCGGAAGTAGTAGTGGGCCGAGTGCTCGCCGCCGAAAATTGCTCCGGTGGCCGCCATCTCGTCTTTGATCAGCGAGTGGCCAACCCTCGTTCGTACGGCAATCGCCCCAGCGCCCTCGATCGTCTCTGCGACAATGCGCGACGTGATGAGATTGTGCAGAACCGTGATGTCACCCTCCGGCTGCACGGCCCGCACGCGCTGGATCTCTCGCAGCGCAACGATGGCCGCAACTGCAGACGGGGTGACTGCGTTGCCTTTCTCGTCGACGACGAAACAGCGGTCAGCATCCCCATCGAAGGCAAGCCCGAGGTCGGCGCCGTGCTCGATGACGGCCGTCTGCAGGTCAACGATATTGGCCGGATCGAGTGGGTTTGCCTCGTGGTTCGGAAAGGTTCCGTCGAGCTCGAAGTACATCGGGATAATCTCTATCGGCAGCGCGGGCAACCCGGCAGCGGTACCGAGCACGGCCGGAACCGTCATGCCGCCCATGCCATTTCCGGCATCGACCACGACCCGAATCGGGCGGATGCCAGCCAAATCCACGAGCGAACGCAAATACGCTGCGTAGTCGGTAAGCACGTCTACCGCACGCGGAGTACCCGGCGCTTCAACCTCGGGCACACCGGACTTGAGGTAGGCCTCAGCTCGGTCGCGAATGCCCTTCAGCCCCGTGTCGAAGCTGATTCCTTGGGCACCTGAACGACTGAACTTGATTCCGTTGTAGGTGGCCGGATTGTGAGAGGCGGTAAACATCGCGGCGGGGGCGCCGAAACGGCCGGAAGCGAAGTAGGTCTCGTCGGTAGAGCACAGCCCAATCGACACCACGTTTGCTCCCCGGGCGGTGGCACCCACCGAGAATGCTGCCGCGAATTCGGGAGACGAGTCGCGCATGTCGTGGCCGACCACGACATCCGTGCCCGCTGCGCCGACCTCGTCTACAAATCCGGCCGCGAGTGCGGTCACTACTTCGGGCGTCAGTTGAGAACCGACCAAGCCTCGAACGTCGTAGGCCTTGACGAACGCAGACAGGTCAGTCGGTGAGTGAGAATCCATCCCACAAAACTAGCGCTAGAAGTCTTGCCCGAGAACGACGTGGCGCACAACCTGCCACCCTTGTGGCGCCGACAGGCGGTCGGCGTGCGGCTCGCAGAGGTCATAACTGTGCGGCTCAGCACGCTGGCTGAGCGGACCGAGCACAGCCATCGAGTCAGCGTAGACGTAAGTGAGCGTCGCCACCGCATCCTGGGTGCAGGCCACTTTGCTGCAAGGCCGATCGCTCATTGTGCAGTCAGCATATGTGCGGCACCCACCTAGATGGTGACGCACCGCCGAATACACTTGACTCATGGCTCGAACCCCGAAGCGTGGCATAGCGCGAGCGTCGGCGAGGCCGGGGTTCCGTGACCGGCATGGGCGCGGCATCCGCTCTGCGGTCACCGGTCCCCACCTGCCGCTGCTGCACAGTCGCTCTGAGGTATTCGACATGACGGTCGCGTCGACGGCTGAATACCTCAAAGACATGTGGCCACAAGAATTGGCCATCGTGATCTTCGAGGTGGCCGGACTTCCAGCCGACCTCGGTGAATCGCCCGCGCTGGACCGCTGGCGCGTGTTTCCCAAGGAGCACCGAGTGGTGCTCTATCGCCTGCCGATTGAACGGTTATCTCGGTTGCACCGGCACGACGACTTGCACAAACGCATGATGATCGAGAGTTGTGTGTTCCGCGCCGTTGCAGAGCTGCTCGGTAAAGATCCGTGGGATCTCGCGCCGGAGCGATTCAGGCATCTCTGAGCGCACGCCACGGTGACCTTGGTGGCTGACGTGGCGACGCTATCGATAGACCCGGAGTGGCGTCGCAATGAGTCCGGGTGGGTGAATGCCGTAGTGCGCGATCAGTCCGGAGTCGACGAGGGTGACCGCGAGAAACATCGAGGCGAGCCCGGAGACCAGGTACGAAGCTCCCGGCTGAACCGCAGTGTTAGACGACGACCCGGCCTTGACCGTCACCGAGATCGCTGGTGCGCCATTCCTGCTGGTCAGGGTGACCTTGGCGTCTGTCGTGGCCGAGTTCGCGAGGTGAAGAATCGGGTGCGGGCCGGCCGCGACCACGAGCAGGGTGTCTGCGCTGAGCGGCATTGACGCGCCCATCCAGGCGAAATCGTTGCGCTGGGTGCTTACGGCCGATATGCGCACGGCCGCGACAATCGGCTGTCCCGCGGCGACCTTGACGGTGTACGCCCCGTTCGGGATGTCGCCAATGGCAAGGTCAATCACGCGCCCGGCATCGAGGTCGAGTTGGAATGACGACCCGTTGGTCGAGCCGTTCTCGGCCACGATGCTGATGGTGGCTCGGGTCGCGGTGGTACCGGGCACGAACAGTCGAAGCACACCAGCAAGGTCCCCGTAGCCATCCTTCGTCTGGATCGCTTGTTGAGCGGCCAGGTCGCTCATGACGACCCCGGGAATGACTTGACGCAGCGCGGGTGCCGTGGTGGTGCCGATGACGTCGACCCCACCCGGGTCGAGCCCGCGCGTCGTCGTCTGCTGCAGGTTGGCGACCACCTGACCGCCGCGGCTCACCACGTGGACGACCGGCGAGATCAGGTTGGGGGCAAAGCCAGCGAGAGAGAGCACGCGCTGACCGTCAGCCGGCACGACGATACCGCTCGTGCCAGGAGCCGCAACGGGCCCGCTCTCACCGAAGATCGCGAGATCGACGGTCGCGGGCACGGCCGTCGGGTTGCTGAGGGTGAGCAAGGTCGTGCGGCCGACGACCGTGGAACCGCCGGCGAGCCAGCTGTCGCCGCCGGCCACGCCGCAGTCCACTGCGGCCAACCCGGCGAACTCGGGCTCGCTAATCGTCTGAGACTGCGCACCGGCGACAAGTATCGGCGTGCCGGGGTCGGCTGCGTTGGGGGGGGTCGATAGCACAATCGGCGCACTCACCAGGCCACCGTTCGAGGCGTCGGACTGCGCGATCGGGGTGGAGCTGACGGTGCCTACGCTCGCGTCTGAACGCACGTCGGCATTGCCCAGTGGTGACGAAATCGTCGCACCCTGTCCGCGCGCGTCCGCAAGACGCAGCAGGGATCCGGCGCAAACCAGTTGCTGCCCGGTAGCCACCGGCGTGACGAGTTTGCTCGGCGGCGTCGAGCGGATGACGGGCAGCGGCAGAATGGTCGCCGCGGCGATCGAGGCACCGGCGACCGCGAGCCCCACAAGACCGGCCACGATGCGCACACTCACGATCGCCGCGCCTTTGAGGGTAGCTTTCGGCTTCGTCGGCTCGACGTATGCGTCGTCTTCGAATATCGGTGGGAGTTCCGCCGGGATATCGTCAGCCACTGTCTTCCTCGTCGAACGTTCCCGCAGGTTCATTGCCGCCCGCCGCGGATGCGCGCACGCGCCTGCGCGTGGCCGTCGGAATCGCGAGCAGCAGTGTGATCCCGAATACGATGCTCTGACCCACGATGATGCCGAGCCCGATCGGGGTGGCGGTTGGCGCCGGGCCGCCCGGCGCTGCGCCGTCTTTCAGCTCGGTGTAGTGCCAGAGGTAGCCATTCGCCGTGCTTCCGACCGGGGTGAGTAGACGGTTGCCGTCCAGTGCTTCGGCGACGCGTTGGCGGGTCGCGGCCGCGACATCGGTCGGCGCGCTCGGCACCAGAATGAATCCGATCTGTAGCGAATCCAACTCACTCGCGGTGTCGAACCCACTCTTCGACGCAATGTTGCCGGCGAGGGTCGCAAGCCGGATATCCGCCGCGGACAGGGTCGTTGCCGTCGAGTGCAGAGTCGACTGGGCGTCGAGCGTCGTGCCTTCACCGCGATGAATCGTGGCAGAGATTGCACCGTCACTCTGTGCGGCAATTTCAAGGGTGCCGAGCGAGGGCCGAGCTGCGGCCTCTGCGGTCACAAAAGCCGGAAGCAGGCGCCCGGAAGCGGATGTCACAGCCGACGTACCCATGACCGTCGCGGCCAGCAGGGGCACCGCTACGATCACCGCCGCAGCCGCCACGACGATGGCGGGCAGTGCCGTGGCCTTGCCGAGGGCCTCGAGGGCGACGACTGTTGCACCGATCAGTCCGAGCCAGTACACAGTGAGGCCTGCGGCAGGCCAGACCGCGATGGCGGTTGCCCCAACGAAACTCACCTCGAGGTGCGCACCGATGACGGCGGTAGCGAAGCCAAGCAGGGCAATGACCATGGCAGGCACGGCACGGCGCGAGCCAGGCACAAACAGCGCAAGCATGGCGACCGCGGCAAGCGGCGCGAGCAGCACGCACACGATTATGGCGGCCGCAGCGGTCGGAAGCCCCACTGCGGTCGTGAACGCCGTCCAGCCGTCAATTCCGGCGGCTGGCGAACCGAGCGCAAGCTGCCATCCACTGGCCGTACCACCCGAGATGGCTAGGCCGGGCTCAGCGACCAGGGCGAGCCAGTTGCCGCGCTGCAGTTGTTGCACGACCAGCGGGGCAAACAGCGCAGCGGCAGGGATGGGGATGCCGATCAGCCGGTGGATACGTGTCGGATTCGCGAACAGCCACGCTAGCCACGCCAGCAACAGCGCCGGAACGAGGATCGGGGTCGATGCAGCGACCGCGGCAAAGAGGAGCGCCGCAACCGCGGAGAGCGACCAGCTCTTCGCTGCGTTGACGGTCGCGAGCACTAGCCACGGCAGCAGCACGTGAGCAATCGCGGCGCCGAGGTGTCCACCGGTGAGGGAAGCCAGAAACGGTGGGGCGATAGACCAGAGGAGGGCTGCGATCGCGGGCGCCCAGCCGCGCTGCGAAAACCGCGCAGCACACGTCCAGGCCGCCAGCGCCGCGAGTGGCACCGCGGCAAGCGTGAAAATCACGATCGCGAATGACGGCGACCAGAACGTCAGCGAGCCGAGCACGGCGAGCACGTACGCGAACGGATCGGCCGCACCAGTAAAGCCCGCGCCAACGTCACGCCAGCCATAGCCGAGATGCGCCCACAGGTCACCGACGTGAGCGCTCAGCGGGATCAGACCACCGCCCGAAATAGATGGTGCCCCAAGAAACGGGTTGAACGCTATCAGTGCGACACCGGCAGCGAGCAACACGATCCACGCGCCACCGCCCGCGAAGAAGCCTGGGTGCGTGGGTGCGTCGCCAGAACCGCCGGGGGCCGCCGCCGCTCGCCTGCTGGCCCGCAGTTCGCGCACGTCGGACAGGGGCATGCGCAGTGAGGCAATTGCGGCCCAGCCAACTTTTCGCGTGCGCCGGATGTTGCCGCGGGCCGGGCGCACTCTGCCATCGAACGCGGCAGCCAGGCCGGCACCAAGCTCGCCAGCGATCGCCCCGGGTCGCTTGCCGATCAGGTGACCGACCGAGCGCGCAATCGCGAGGGGAACGAGTGAGAGCCAGTGAATCGGTACCGCGAGCGCTGGTGCGTAGACGAGGCGCCGGTGTAACTGGGCGGCGCGACGCACACGGTTGCTCGTTGCGGCCGAGACCGAGCGCCGACCGAACAACTCGGCGGGACCTGCAGTCGCGACCCGAGCAGACGGAACGCCGATGAGGCGGTGGCCGGCCAGCCGCACCCGAAGCGAGAAGTCGAGAGCTGCATCCGTGCTCGGCAGGCCGGGGTCGAAGCCGCCGAGCGTGCTCCAGACTTCGCGACGTACGAGCATGCCCCCGGCGGATACGCCGAGAAAGTCGCTATTGAGGTCGTGCTGAGCCTGGTCGAGCTCGTTCTCGACGACGAGAATGGATGCACCGAGCCGAGTGATGGTTTCGCCGTACGCGGCCATGGTGTCACCGTTGTCCCACTGCATGAGCTTGGGGCCGGCCACCGCCACTGACGGCGCGATCTCGACCGCTCCGAGAAGAGCCGCGAGCGCACTCGGCTCCGGAGCATTGTCGTGTGCGAGCAACCACAACCAGTCGTTACCGGTGGGGCGCGGGGCCGCGACGTGCACGGCGTGAGCGATTGCTGCCCCAAACCAGCGCGAGCCGGGCGTGGTCACGACCTGCGTGGGCCCTGCCGCGATGAGCTGCTCAACCGACGAGTCGTTCGATCCAGCATCGACGAAAATTGCCGAATCCGGTTGCCTCGTCTGCGCGGCGAGCGCGGCGAGCGTGCGTGGCAGGTAGTCGGCGCCGTTTCGGGCGACAAGTATGACTACTACCGACGGCTGCATCTATTCGACACTACGGTCAGTGGGCGGCAGACGCGGTCAGACACGCGCTGAAGTTAGAGTGATGGCGCCAGCACTTATGCTCGCTTGCGCAACTTTCGGCGTTCACGCTCGGAGAGTCCGCCCCAGATGCCGAACCGCTCGTCGTTCTCGAGCGCGTATTCGAGGCAGCGCGTACGCACCTCACACGACGAGCAGATCTTCTTGGCGTCGCGCGTGGATCCGCCTTTTTCTGGGAAGAATGCTTCTGGATCGGTCTGCGCACACAGCGAATCCGACTGCCAGGCGAGTGAGTTGTCTTCGTCGTCAACGAGCTGCCTGACACCGGGCACCCCCAGGTGCACCGGGTCAACGAACCAGTTGTCGGGAACACCGGCACGTGAGCCGTTTTCCGTCATTGTTTCGTCTCCCCTCGGCGTGCAGAATGTTTCCTGCAATCGCGTTAAGGATAATTACACCGGTGTAGTTACCTCCACGTCAAGTCGTAAATCGTAAAACCTTCGACCGCGTGATCAGGGTTACGACGCGCCGCATCACGAATCGAATCGACAACGATCACTCGCTCACACCGCAGACGCACCAACGCACGCCGTGACCCGCTGTTACAGGCCAGCACGAACCACACTGCGGTGCCCAATGCGCAACGCGGGGTTGAGACTCTTGTCGGTGAGCCAACGAGGTAGCCTCTCGAGAAGAAGAATCGCGGTGCGCATCACCTGTGGCCGACGCAGCATCCGAAGACCTAAACGTCGTCGTCGGGTAGCAGAGCCAGACATCGCGGTGATGGTGTCGAGCGCATCGGCGGCGAGCAGCGCGCGCGGCCAGTCGCGGAAGGCGAGGGCATCTGCATAGTCGAGCAGGGTGGCCTCGTGGAACCGCGGAACGATGTAGTCGCGGGAGAGGTACTGGTCAAGGCGATGATCGTCTGGCACCGAGTCGAGGAGGGTCCGCAGGAAAATCAGTCGACTCTGGAGAAATACCCCGGTTGACGATGCACCCAGCGGATGGGTGCGATAGCGAACGGTCGATCGCGGGTCGAAGACGTGAACCCAGCCCGCGCGATACAGCTTCACGAAGAGATCATCGTCTTCATACCCGATCAGGCGCGGATCAAAACCGCCGACCGCGGCGACCGCGGCACGACGGAACCCGCTTGCAGTCGGCAGGGCCATGAGATCGCGAGAGACGACCTCGATGAGACTGCGCTTGGGATATTCGACGCCGGTAGCGGCCATAAACTGCCGTGTTATCGTCTGGCCGTTCGCATCCATCTGGTCAAAGTCCGTGAAAGCCATCGCGACATCGGCACCGGCCACCAGGTGAGCCATCACGACGTCGAGGTGGTTAGTTCTCCACAGGTCGTCCTGATCGATCAACGCGAAAAATTCTCCGTGAGCACGCGTAATTCCGGCATTTCGCGCGGCGCCCTGACCGGCGTTATCCTGGCGCACAACCACGATCGGAAACGGAGCGTCCAGGTTGGCGACGAGTTGTGCTGAGCCATCGGTCGACCCATCATCGACGATGATGAGCTCGAGGGGGGTGAACCCTTGGTCGATCACCGACCGAACCGCGCCCTCCACGTATTGTGCGCCGTTGTAGAGCGGCATGATCACGCTGACAGCACCCGCCACTTGTGCGCTGAGGTCGAGTGCGCGTAGAACGTCGGCCCGCGCTTGGGCGAGTACACGGGCATCGCCAGCCGTCGCCGCAGAGTTGCGGTCAGCGAACTCTACGGACACGGCTGAGCCGGCCGATGCGCGTGATGCGTCGGCGGAGAATCCACGCACTGTGCGGTAGCTGACCGCCCGTGCGGCCATCTACCCAATGTTTCCCAGCATGAGTCGAGCATACCGAGTTAATTTTAACTATTGACGCCGCGCCTCGTGTGGTGCGGCACGAGGGAGGCTGCCAGCACTCAGTCTGCCGCAGCTCGAATCGAATCCCATGCACTCTGCACCATTTCACGCAGGCTGTGACGCATTGTCCAGTCGAGGTCGCGCGCAGCACGGTCACCGTTCGCGACGATGCGGTCGGGGTCACCCGTGCGGCGCGGCCCGATTTCTGGCGTGAACGGGATGCCGGTGACATCCGCAATAGCCGTCATGATCTCACGCACCGAAACACCGTGCCCGCTGCCGAGGTTGTAGGCGGGCTCCACGCTCTGGCCCGCGTCGATCCGCCGTGCCGCCGCCACGTGGCACGCCGCCAGGTCAGCCACATGAATGTAGTCGCGCACGTTGGTTCCGTCGGGAGTCGCATAGTCGTCGCCGTTGATTTTCGGCGTTCGACCCTCGAGCAAAGCCGCGAACACGAGCGGAAACAGGTTGTGCGGGCTCGCGTCGTAGACGGTCAGGTCGCCCGACCCGACGACGTTGAAGTAGCGCAGGGAGGTGTGACGGAGCCCAGTGGCGACCGCCTGATCGTGCAGTAGCCACTCCCCGATGAGTTTCGACTCACCGTAGGGTGATTGCGGGTCCTTGGCACTGTCTTCGGTGACGAGTGGCGCGTCGGGGGCGCCGTAGACGGACGCGCTCGACGAGAACACGATGCGGTCAACGCCGCGGTCGGCCATAGCGCCGAGGAGCACCGCGGTGCCTGTGACGTTCTGCGCGTAGGCATGTAGCGGCCGCTGCACTGACACCCCGGCATATTTGAACCCGGCCACATGGATGACGCCCGTCACCCCGTGCTCATCTATCGAGCGCAGCAACAGGTCGCCATCGAGAATCGACCCGCGCACGAACGGCACGTTCGCGGGTACGAAGGCTTCGAATCCGGTCGAAAGATCATCGAGCACGACCGGCTGCATCCCGGCAGAAGTGAGGGAGCGCACTACGTGTGCTCCGATGTACCCTGCGCCGCCGGTTACGAGCCATGTCATGGGTGCAACGCTAGCGCGACGAGCGCTCCTGCGTTGTGCCCGAGGCCGCACGGCGATGATAGCCGTCGCGCATCGTCTCGCGGATGGTCGCGATGATTCCCGCGGCTGCCAACTGCCCGAGGACACGGAGAAAGGTCATGGCAGTAACGCTATGAGTTGGCATATTCTGCCATCAGTGGCAGACTGGACACATATCGACGCGTTCCTGCCATTGGAAGTCTTATGCTCAAAAACGTGGTGCTACTCGCCGTTCCAGGCGTTGCACCATTCGAATTCGGCGTGGTGTGCGAAGTGTTCGGCATTGACCGCAGTGACATGGGCGGTCCGGGGTTCGACTTCACGATCGCTACGGCAGACCCGGGGCCGGTACGCACGAGTCTGGGCTTCGACATGATCATCGAGCACGGCCTCGAAGCCGCAGCCGTTGCCGATCTGGTCGCCCTACCCGCGCATGCGATTGAGCCCATCGACGAGCGCTACCTCGAGGTGATCCGCGCGGCCGAGGCACGCGGTGCGTGGGTGCTGAGCGTGTGCAGCGGAGCGTTCGCGCTTGCACAGGCGGGCATCCTCGACGGTCGCACGGCGACCACGCACTGGATGCACACCGATCGACTCGCCGCCCAATTTCCCGGTGTCGCGGTCGACCCCGACGTGCTATTCGTGGAAGACCGCAAAGTCGTCACAAGCGCTGGCACCGCGGCCGGCATCGACGCCGCGCTGCACATCGTGCGCAAAGAACTCGGTGCAGCAGTGGCCAACGTCGTAGCGCGCCGCATGGTGATTCCGCCCCAGCGGGACGGTGGGCAATCGCAGTACATTCAGGCGCCCATCTCGGAGGTCTGCGCTGATTCCTTCGCGATCGTGGCCGAATGGATGCTCGAAAACCTCGCTGAGAACCTCACGATCGAGCAACTCGCTCGCAAAGCCCTCATGTCCAGTCGCACGTTCGCCCGCCGATTTCGGGCCGACATGGGCACGACGCCTGCCGCGTGGCTGAATCGCCAGCGCATCATCCGCGCACAGAACATGCTCGAGTCGACAAACAACGGCCTCGAGACGATTGCTCAGAGCACCGGATTCGGCACCGCGGCCGTAATGCGGCACCACTTCCTGAAGGTGCTGCAGACGACACCGAACGCCTACCGGCGTACCTTCGGTGAGCGGCTCGCTGGGTAGCTCCGGTGTCTACCCGGCGATGGTCACGAGGGTGGCGGTTGACAACGCTGCACTGAACTCGTCTGTCGCAGGAAGTATCGACCGGTGGTGGGATTGGGTAGCGATAGCAGGAAGAACGACGTCGTCCTCATCGGCCAGCAGGACCTCCAGCACTGAGCCCGCGATAAGCAGATTTGCCCAGTTAGCTCACGTACCAAATTCGGCGGCTGCCCCACAGCGCAACCCTCACGACCTTCGCCGTACGGCGAGGTGCACAGCGCTGACGCGAATCTGCGCACCGGCAATGGTCACAAGCGCTGCGCATAGCGCACCGCCCGACCACGGCCGAGCTGGTGACAGCGCATGGCTCGATTGTGGTGGCAGCCCCCTCACCCTCACCAGCGCTCATTGGCCCCGGCGCCGCACCTGACGCTGGCCTGACCGCGTGCGCATGAGCGTGCGCATGCGACGCTGACTGATCCCTTACGATGTAAATCACTCGCGACGCTTTGGGTAAACCACCCCGTCCTCGATCCGAACAATCAGAGGTGGGAAGAGGGTGAAGAGGGTGAAGAAGGCCCCACGTAACATGGGACATCGGGCGCAACTGGCCGCACTCAGTATCGCTATTTTCGTGGTCTTCGCGGCCATCAGCTACTACTTCTACAGCCAGCTGCGCCACGCACAACTCGGACTAATTGATGATCACGAAGTCATCCGCTTTCTGGGCGCGACGGGGGTGGTGCGCCTCGAAGACGTCCCGAAGATCCTGTATACCCAAACAGAGGTCGGCCAGTGGGGGCATGCTCTGCGCCTGCGGCCGGTGTACTACCTTTTGCGAATACTTGAAGCGTCGCTGTGGGGCGATCGCGCCGGACTCTGGTATCTGACACGAACGTTCGCCGTTGCTGGTGTCGGCGCTGGCGCCGCGTTCGTCGTACTCCGTGCACTTTACCGACGCACGCTGTCTGCCTCACGGGCGATAATTGCGATCGTTTTCGCGGTAGTCGTCGGCGGACTTGCTCTAACCCTTGCGGCCTGGTCGGACATCGCCACGCGCCTCGGCCCATCTGAGGTGTACGTCGGAGTGGGGTTGGTAGTGCTTGCGATCGGGGCGACAGAAGCGTACCTCCGCCCGGAATCGATGCTCGGCTGGATCCTGCTGTTCGTTGGCATCGTCATAGTAGCTGGCAGCAAGGAAGACGGTGTGCTGTTGATCGTTCCCGTCGCGATCATTTACTGGCTAAGGTTTGGTCGCGTTCGACGTCAATGGATGGTCGCCACACTAGGATTCTTGGGACTCGCCTTCACGCTTTATATTGCCATCGGTGTGGGACTCGCCACCTTCCACGCCGGGGCCGACATGTACGGCAACGGCCGCTCGCTGTTGGGTTTCAACGACGCGCTGGCGCGTGACTACTACCTCAACGCAACGTTCGCTTTCTTTCTTGTCGCACTCGCGTGGGACGTGCTGCACCGGCCACGCGCCGCCGTGCCGGTCGGCGCGACTGACACCTCGCGACCGGTCAGTTTTCTGCTCAGAAACAAACTCACTCTCGCGGCGGCAACGTGCCTCTACCTGGTGCTTGGTGACGCCTTCTTCTACCAGAATTACATTTTGATGGATGGTGGCTTCAGCCCCGCTCGTTATGCCTTCCTAAGCCAAGTGGCCACTCTTGGGGGCTTCGTCGTGATCTTGATGATCGTGACGCGGCTTCCGGCGCTTGAGTGGAGGATGCGAACGATCATCGCTATTGCGCTGGTTGCCGTGATTGTCATATCCCCTTTGGACGCCAACATTGCATGGGCAGTCAGAGCACGGGTCACGTCCGCAGCCCTGTCTCAGGCATCCCAAGATATCCACGATGAGATCCGAGCCGGTGTAACCGATATCGCACAACATCCCGGAGCGCAGGTGATTCTGCTCGCAGACCACCCGTTCGACTATGAGCGAGTCTTCGCGCTTCCCCAGTTTCTGGCCTTTTACGGTGCCGCCAATCCGGTCTTCGTTGTCGCCGACATTCCGTACTCCGTCTCGAGTTCTACCCCCCAATACGCAGATCTTTCCAGCCAACTCGTTGACATGGCGAACGCAGGCAAGATGGATTCCGGATGGCGCATCACCCCATCGTCGCGGCGTGACGCAAACGCATATACGGTGTGCTTCTCGTTTGACTCACCGCGCGCGAACCCGGCCTGCAGCTCAGTTCACCGCATCGGCTGACCGCTAGTTGCCAGCGACATGGTCGCCGTCTGCACCCGCGCGTACGGCACTCGGGTCGGGAGTTTTGGCCGGACGGAACGAAAACCATTTGTGCCCGATGTAGCTGAGCACGGTCGTAACCACAACGATCGCTGCTTGGGCAATGTATGGACTCCATCGCGCCCACTCGACGAGCACCGCGAGCAAGACAGTATTTGACACAAGGCTCACGACGTAGACGCTCTCAAACCTCAGAAACTCGACGAAGCCGTTGCCGGAACCATGGGCGCGGAAGGTGAATCGCCGATGCAGCACAAAAGCGAGCACTGTGGCGAGAGCATACGACGCATAGAGGCTGCCCAGATAGCCAATATACCGTCCGAGCAGCAACTGAAACACGACGAAAAGCCCGTACCCGACCACGGTGTTGACACCACCCACAACAACAAATCGCACCCGTTCGTCTGCGAGCAAGCGCCGAATACACCTCATTACCGTGGCTCCATTCCGTTCACTCGAAGTAAGCCAACACAATACCTGCCGATCGATCGCGACCAGAGGAGCACACGATGTGGTGAGGTAGAATTCTCAGTCATGCGGACCGAGCGGTGACCCAACGAGGTAAGAGAGTCTCTTACGTCTTCCCCATTTTCAACGAAGCCGGAAACCTCAACCTCTTATACCGCAGCATCAGCTCGGTTCTCGCCGATGTGCCGTATGAAATCGAACTCATCTTCATCAATGACGGCAGTCGCGACGATTCGTTAGCCGCGCTTGTGCAGATTCAGGCACACGATGAACGAGTGATCGTGATCGATTTGGCTCGCAACTACGGGCACCAGGTTGCGGTCACTGCTGGCCTGGATCGATCCACGGGCGACGCCGTCATCATTATGGACAGTGACATGCAGGATCCGCCCGCCGTGAGTCTCGAACTGATCGAGCAGTGGGAGGCCGGATGGGACGTCGTCTACGCACAGCGGCGGTCGAGAAAAGACTCCATTTTCAAACGAGCGACTGCCTTCCTATTTTACAAAGCGCTGCGACGAGTCTCGGAGGTCGAGATACCGGCAAACACCGGCGACTTCCGTCTCCTGGATCGGCGGGTAGTAGACGAGTTGAAAAAATACACCGAGCACGATCGTTTCTTGCGCGGCATGGTCAGTTACATCGGATTCGATCAAACGGCGGTGCAGTTCGACAGGCACGAGCGCTATGCGGGCACCACGGGTTATCCGCTGGGAAAGATGTTGAGTTTTGCCGCCGACGGAATTATGGGTTTTTCGACCTATCCATTGAAGCTGATCTCTCGCCTTGGATTTGTCGCAGCGGCATTGAGCGTTGTGGGAATTGTCTACGTACTCGCAGTAAAGCTCTTTATCCCACAGGTTGTGGTCGCCGGGTGGACATTCATTGTGCTATCTGTGCTGCTGATGGGCGGCTTGCAATTGATCATGCTGGGAGTGCTCGGCGGCTACATCGGACGCATTTACCGGCAGGTCCAAGGGCGGCCCCTGTACGCGGTAAAGAAGGTGTTTCAGAGGTCAGCGAAGGAATGAAAAACCTGTCCGGGCCGGAGCAAAGCTCTCTATCCTGACAATTGCACTGGGCTCGACTCGCTACCGGGTCGTTCTCACATTCGTCGCCCTACGGAATCAGACCGAGCCGGCGACAATTGATCACCGCTTCATAGCGACTGGTCGCATCGAGTTTCCTCATCGCCGAGGAGAGGTAGCTCTTCACAGTGCTCTCGGTCAGCCCAAGCTGCACAGCAATAAGAGCGTTTCGCTTGCCGAGCGCAGCGTGGGCGATCACATCTATCTCGCGAGGCGAGAGAACCGTGGTTGCGAGCGGATGCGCGACACCACCTTTGTTGACGAGGGCACGGAGGGAGTCGAGTCGACGAACGATCTGTGGATCGGTGATACTGCGCGTGATCTCGCGAAGTTCAGCGTAGAGGGTGCGGAGTTCCTCACGCGCGCCGGGCTCGGCCGTGCCACCCGACAACCACCCACCCTCGGTCTCGATCACCGCGACCCGCCGCTCCACCTCGTCATGAACGGAGTACTCCCAGGCCAGGCTCTGAGCGACTTGGAGCGCCTTACCGGTTGCGGCATCACCGAACCGGGTGGCGATGCGATGACCGCCGTAGATGATCGCGCGCACCTCACCGTCTACCACGACCGGGATTGCCAGCAGTGAAACGATGTCTTCGGCGAAGACTTCGCGATCGTACCGGTGCGTAATCGTCTCCGCCCGCCGGTAGTGAGTTGCGCTCACTGGCCGGCGCTCCGACAGCGCCCGGCCGCCCAGTCCCTCAGTCGGCTCAATGAGTAGACCGGTCAGACTCTGCCCCCGGGTGCCAACAAAGGAGGTCAGGGGTGCTCCATCGCCGGTGACAAGGCCACCGAATGCGACGGGAAATTCCCCTCGGACGGTTAACGTCGTCAGAAACTTCTGGAGCAACTCCAAATCGTGGGCAGGCGATGCGGGGGCCATGCCCCTACCTCCTTTAGACGGTAGTCGGGCACATCAACGTGCTCATAGCCTGCATAGTAGCAGGCGCCCTCAACAGCTCTCGGACCGTTGTCGCACGCACATTTCATAGGAGAAATGCCATGACTTTAGCTGGATTCCCCCTCGGTTTCGAGGCGCTGGCGTGACTCAGCATGTTGCACTTTCTCACACCACAGGCTCCTTCGAGGCCGTCGTCGCGAAGCAACTGGACGACCCGGAGCAATTCTGGCTCGACGCGGCCCAGGCCGTCGATTGGGACCAATATCCCACCGCAGCACTTGATGATTCCGACGCCCCGCTCTACCGCTGGTTTCCCGACGCCCGCCTCAATACCTGTTTCAACGCGCTGGACCGCCATGTGCTCGCGGGACGCGGTGACACGACGGCCCTGATCTACGACTCGCCGGTCGTCGGCAAGACAAAGAAGTACAGCTACGCAACGCTCCTCGACAAAGTCGCCCGATTCGCGGGCGTGCTCGCCGATGCCGGGGTGGGCGTTGGAGACCGGGTGGTCATCTACCTCCCGATGATTCCGCAGGCGGTTGTCGCGATGCTCGCTTGTGCCCGTCTCGGCGCGGTGCATTCCGTCGTTTTCGGTGGGTTTGCCGCGAAAGAGCTGGCATCGCGACTGGATGACGCCGAAGCGAAAGTCATCGTGACTGCTTCGGGAGGAATCGAGCCGAGCCGCGTTGTCGAGTACCTCCCAACCGTCGTCACCGCCTTGGAACTCAGTCGCGGCACCGTGCACACCGTCATCGTCAAGGCACGACCCGAGGTACCCGGCTCGGCAAGCGAGTATGCGAGCCCCGGCACTCAGTGGTGGGACTGGCGGGAAACGATGATGGCCGCCGAGCCGCACGCGCCGGTCTCGGTCGCAGCAACGGACCCGCTCTACATTCTGTACACCTCCGGTACCACCGGTTCTCCGAAAGGCGTAGTCAGGGACAACGGCGGCCACGCCGTCGCGATGACGTGGTCGATGAAGAACATCTACGACGTCGGCGTGGGGGATGTGATGTGGACGGCAAGTGACGTCGGCTGGGTCGTCGGTCATTCGTACATCGTCTACGGACCGCTGCTGGCCGGAGCGACGACCGTGCTCTACGAGGGCAAACCGGTCGGCACACCGGATGCCGGGGCATTCTGGCGGGTCGTGTCTGATTACGGGGTCAAGACCCTTTTCACCTCGCCCACGGCTCTCCGGGCGATCCGAAAGGTCGATCCCCACGCCACGCTGGCCCGCGACTACGACCTTTCCCTTCTGGAGGCGATGTTTCTGGCCGGCGAGCGACTCGACCCAGAAACCTGGACATGGGCGAGCGCCCTGCTCGACAAACCCGTGATCGATCATTGGTGGCAGACCGAGACCGGCTGGGCGATCTGCGCGAGCCCTCGCGGAATTGAACAACTGCCGCTACGGGCAGGGTCTCCCTCGTTCCCGGTCCCCGGCTTCCGGGTCGAAATCGTCGACGACCAAGGGCATGAGGTGGGCATTCTCGATGAGGGCCACATCGTCATTCGCCTTCCGCTTCCTCCGGGCACGCTCACGACCCTCTGGAACGGCGACCAACGCTATATCGATGGCTATCTCACTGCTTTCCCGGGGTATTACCTCACCGGCGACTCCGGGTACTTCGACCGTGACGGCTATCTGTACGTGATGGGCAGAACCGATGACATCATCAACGTTGCAGGACACCGCCTCTCTACCGGATCGATGGAACAGGTTCTGGCCCAGCATCCATCGGTTGCCGAGTGCGCGGTCATCGGTCTCCACGACACGGTGAAAGGGCAAAAACCCGCCGGGTACGTGGTACTGAAGAGCGGTATCGACATCGACTCGATCACTCTGGCTGAGGAACTCGTAGCGATGGTTCGCAACCAGATCGGCGCAGTAGCTGCGTTCAAGGAAGTGACGATTGTTGCCGCGCTTCCGAAGACGCGGTCCGGAAAAATTTTGCGCAAAACCATTCGACAGATCGTCAATGGTGAGGACTACGTCGTGCCTCCCACAATCGAGAACATCGAAGCCATCGCCCTGATCGTTGCCACGGTTGACCCTTCGCTCAACTAGCGGTAGCAACACCATCCGGACCGCAGCGGGTTAGGAAATGATCGGTTGACAGCCGCCAACCGTCACCTTGCAAGAAAACACAATAGGAGTGTTCTTAATGACTGCCACGATTGACTACCCCACGGTGGCTACGCCCGCACGCTCCGATTTCGCCGATCCTGGATCGCTCGGTCTTGGGGCATTTGCCCTGACGACGTTCCTTCTCAGCCTGGCGAACTCCGGGATCGTGCCAGCGGCCGGTGCCGCCGTTCTGGGGATTGCGCTGTTCTACGGTGGCATAGCTCAGGTCGCCGCTGGCCTGTGGGAATTCGCCAAGGGAAACACCTTCGGTGCCACCGCTTTCACCTCATACGGAGCATTCTGGCTCGCGTTCTGGTGGCTTGAAACCAACCCAGCCGTCGCCAAACAGGCTGGCGCGCTCGGTGTCGGATCGTTCCTCCTCGCGTGGACGATCTTCACCGCGTTTATGACGATAGCGGCCGTCAAAACGAACCGTGTCTTGCTCGCGCTGTTCGTCGTACTGACGCTCACGTTCATCGCCCTCACCCTTGGCGCATACACCGGCATCGAAGGAATCACGCAACTGGGCGGTTGGCTCGGCCTGCTCACCGCGTTCGTCGCCTGGTACGCCTCAGCTGCCGTCGTCATCAACGCGACGTGGAAGCGCGGTGTGCTGCCGGTGTAGCCGATGCCTCGAGGCGCGGACCCGATAGCGAGCGAGTCGATTCTTGTGGTCGCTGAACCTGTCACCCAAGCGGTTACCGGCCGATCTGGGTGACAGCGACAAATACCCGGCCCGAACCGATGAACGTGATGGCGCCCTCGCTTGGCGTGACGAATAGAGTCTGTCCCTGGCCAATTTGCGCGGTGGATTGGCCGCCACGCACCACAAACTGACCGTCAGTGCACAGCACGATCGCTGGCCCGTGTGGGTCGACGATCGCATCGCCGTTGACCACGACGAGTGCGAAATCCGGTACGGCGGGCTGAAATGCTTCTACATTCGCCGACACTTCTGGCCGCAAAAATGGCACGGGCAACGGCGAGAAGTCGAGCACGTCGAGCAGATCGGGTACGTCAACATGTTTCGGGGTGAGCCCGCCGCGCAGCACGTTGTCTGAGGCGGCCATGAGTTCGATTCCGACTCCAGACAGGTAGGCGTGGATGTTACCAGCCGGCAAATACAACACCTCGCCAGCCCGGAGCGCCACGGTGTTGAGCATGAGGGAGATGACGATGCCGGGGTCGCCCGGGTAGAACCGCGCGAGCGAGGCGACGGTTGCGAGCTCGGGCGTCGACTCATTGGCGAGCTCACTCACCAACGCGACCAGCTCAGTTACGCCGTCGCCACGCGAGATGAGCCACTCGAACACCGGGCGCAGCGATTCGGGCGAGCCAAGCTGGTCGACGAGCCGCCGAATCGTGCCGCGCTGCGATCCAGCTGCCGCGCCAAGCTCGTCGAGTTGGCCGAGGGTGATCACAATGTCGGCCACGCTACGAAACCCGCAGAGCGCCCGAAAGTCGTCGCTCAGCGCATAGATGAGTTCGGGCTTATGGTTCTCGTCGCGATAGTTGCGATTGCTGGCGTCGAGTGGGATGCCGAGCGCATTTTCCCGGGCGAACCCGGCGACCGCCTGCGCGACCGTAGGATGCGCCTGCAGAGACAGCGGGGATGCTGCCGCCAGCACCTTCAGCAGAAACGGCAGCCGCGTCAGGTGCGAATCGCCCAATGCCGTTTCGGGGTCTGCCGCGATCCAGGCCGCGAGATCGAGGTACCCGCCGACCTGTGTGGGGTCGAGGATCTTGCTCGGCGAGCCGGCGTGCGCGCCCAGCCACAGTTCGGCCTCGGGTCGGCCGGTGGGCGCCGTTTTGAGCAGCGTAGAGATGGCGCTCGCGGAGCCCCATGCGTAGTCGCGCGGGGTATTGGTGATGCCTACAAACATGCGAGACGCTCTTTAACGGACATCAGACAAAAGTACCAAACTGCTGCCGTGGCCGGGTGCGCTACGAGTGGTGCGCGCTCGCCGTGCACTACACGACGAGCGTCAGGCGTGGTTGGCTGGCGCGCTCCGTTAGCCTTGGCTCATGCGATTGCTTGAGACCACCGGCTTTCGCCGCGCTTTCCCGATTGTTGTCACGTTCACCCTCCTCGCGGGCGACGCTTGGCGGTATTCGATCGGGTGGTGGGGATTCGGCGCAATCGCGGTCGTGATCGTCGCCTTCTCGATAATGCTCCTCGTGCACTACCGTGCGACGTGGCGAGCGAGCAGGCTGCCCTATCCGTTGATCGCGTTCGTCGGGCTCGCCACGCTCTCCCTCGCTTGGTCGTTCTATCCGGGGGCCACCGCGCTCGGACTCCTCACCACGGTGATGACGATCGTCATCGGCATCGCGTTCGCTATCGCGTTCAGCTGGGATGAGATCCTGCGCGCGCTCGGCACCTCACTTCGTTTGATCATGGGGCTCTCACTGCTCTTCGAGCTTGTCGTGTCAATCGTTGTGCGCGCGCCCGTGCTGCCCGTCGTGGCCGCACCCGGGGTGAGCTACAGCACCTATACAAAAATTCCCGAACTGCTGTACTGGTCGCGCGATCAACTGTTCACGGTGTACGACGGCGGCAAGATTCAGGGGATCGTCGGCAATTCCAGCCTGCTCGCGTTCGCGGCGTTCCTCGCGATCATCGTGTTCGGCATCCAGTTCGCAAACAAGACCACCAACCGGCCGCTGACGGCGTTCTGGCTGCTGACTGCTGTCGCCAACCTGCTCTTCACCCGCTCGGCGACGATCACGCTCGGCCTGGTTGCCGCGGCAATCGTGCTCGCCGCTCTATTGCTCGTGCGCCGCGCGCGGACACCCGGGGCGCGCACGGCCACCTACTGGTCGATGGCCGGAGTGCTGGTCGCTGCCGGCGGGCTCGCGGTCGTGTTTCGCAATCCGCTACTCGCGCTGCTGGGTAAGAGCGAAGACCTCACTGGCCGAGTCGGTATCTGGCAGACCGTCATCGGCCTCGCGCAGCAGCGGCCCATTCAGGGTTGGGGCTGGGTGAGCTACTGGGTGCCATGGGTCTCGCCGTTCGACCACCTCGTTTTTCGCAACGGCGTGCGCCAGTTGCACGCGCACAATGCCTGGATCGATATCTGGTTTCAGCTCGGTATCATCGGGCTGATCGTCTTCGGTGCACTCGTGTTATCGACCACCTTCCGGTCGTGGACGTTCGCCACCGATCGGCCGCAGACGGCGCCTGGGCTGCCCGGCCGCTACACAGCAGTCACGTTTCTGCCCCTGCTAGTAGTAGTGGCACTCGTCGTGCAAAGCCTCGCAGAATCGCGGCTGCTCGTGGAATACGGCATGTTTCTGCTCACGCTTATCGCCGTGAAGTCGAAACGCTCGCCCGAGTACGACCTACTGCTGGCCGCGAAGCCCGCCCCGGGCGGCGTTCGCGGCTAGGGACCGGCGGGTGGTACGTACGGGGTGCAGGAGTCGAGGTTCTCGACCGCGAGCGAGAGCGACCCGGTGCCACCGAACAGCATTGCAACGGTCGTTCCCCCGTATTGCATGAACGAGAGCTCGTCGCTGCTCAGGCAGGTTGCCGGGACTACCAGCAACGGTGAGCCGTCGCGCCCCGCGAGGGCGGCGCCCGCCAGCGCGTCAGCAAAGCCGGTACCGACGGCCAAATACACCCGAGACGGGGTGGTGAACACCGCTTCGTTGATGAGCAAAGATGTTTCGTAGCGATCGACTCCACCGTGGCGAATCGTTGCGGGGTTACCGGAGATCTGTGCCAGTGCGGTCTCCATCCCTGCAGAAACCACCCCCGAGCCGCCCGCGATGTGGATCAGGGTGACGCCCAGACTGACGATGAGGTCGGCTGTGGCCTGCGGCACCGTCGACTGCGAGCCGTCTACCAGAATCACCGGCGCACCTAGGTGAGCCGCGGCAGCGGATGCCGAGAGAGCGTCGGGAAATCCCGTGCCGGTGGCAATGAATGCGGTCGTCGTGGTGCCGGCAGCGAACGCGTCTGCCGTCACCTTTCTCGACGTGTCATAGCGGTCGACGCCAGCGTAGCGATCGACGACCGGCGCGAGAGCAACCAGCTGGGTGACCACGGCGTCTGAGATCACCCCGGTGCCCCCAACAACCACGATTCGATGCGGGTGAAGTCGCTGAATCTCGGTCGCCACCGCGGGCGGCAGCACGTTCTGTTGGGTCAACAGCAGGGGGCCACCGAGGTGAGCCGCTGCCGGGGCAGCGCTGAGCGCATCCGCAAAGCCGAACCCGTTTGCCACGTAGACCACGCCGGCTGGCGACACGAATGGCGCCCACCGACCTGATACCGCGATAGCCGTTTCGAAGCGATCGGTGCCCCACAGGCGTCCCGCGACGACCGGCCCGGCCGGTGTCAGCGCGGCATCGATGCCGGGAGTGTTCGTGCCTCCCGTTACGCTCACCGACATCGCTCCCGCGAAGTCTGCAGGCAGCTTGTTGTCATAGAGTTCTGAGCCATAGACGTGACCACCGACGTCGTCAAAAAGAACCTTGTAGGTGCCAGTCGCGAGTTGCGGAATCGTGTAGTCGCCGGTCGTCGCATCACTGTAGGCAGAGCCATAGATTTCCCAGGCCGACGAGACCGGGTTAAACCAATACGCATTCATTTGCGCGTCCGGATACCCTTCATTGCCGGTGACGTTGCCGCTGATCGAGCCAGCCAGATCGAGGGACGCGTTGATCGTGACGGTAGCGCCCGACGTGAAGACCTGAGTGGGCGCGTCATTGAAGCTGCGAATGTGCGGATAGAACTCGGAGACGTGCTTCACGCCGATCTCGCTCTGGGTATTGAATTCGACCCGATAGCCGGGAGCACCAGACGGGACGCTCAACGTGTAGTGGCCAGTCGAGTCTGTGGTGGTCGAAAAACCGAAGGTACCGTTGTTATTCCAGAGGTGCACGGTAACGCCGTGGAGCCCGTGCACCGGAAGGTCGACGCTGTTGATCTGCCCCTGAACAGTGGCTTGCGCCACTGCGCTCGCGCTTGTCGCCGTGGCGATCGAGCCGGTGGCGGCGACGAGCGCCGCGACCAGTAGCGCGATGACGGTGCGGAAGCGGCGGGACGGTGCGGTGTTGGTAGCCACGGGAACCTCTCTGTCAGGGCCGGATGGACCACTGGAACATTTTTGCAAGCGACCCCACTGTAGGGGCACCAACCGCCCGCCGCCAGTGGTTAAGAAACAAATTCACCTAACGGAGAAGAATTTTCACCAGAATGCTTCGCGGGCGGTGTTTCGCCGACGCTACGCCTTCCCATGGATGCCGAGCGAAGAGCGCAATTTGCCGCAGAGCAGACCGTATCCCGGCACACTCCCACTTATCAGGACTCGTCCTGATAAGTGGGAGTGTGCCGGCTCGAGCCCCGGTTGGAGTGCGTGCACACGGGCGAACTTATCCCGACGAGAACGCGCACGTCTGCGGCTGCCGGACCAAGCGCGTCAGAGCACGTCAGGGCGCGTCAGCGCACGTCGCAAGCACCGTCATACCCGGTTAGCAGGGCGTGAGCGCGAATACCGAATCGGCCAACGACCCGGTGCCACCGAGTAGCACAATCTTCGTGGCGCCGAGCGACCCGATGTCTTGCAGCACGGCGTTCGGCACACAGGTCGCTGGCACTACATAGAGTGGCGCGTTCACCTTGCCAGCGAGCGCGGCGCCAGCCAGTGCATCCGCATAGCCGGTGCCGACGGCGAGGTAGACCGTGGTCACTCCGGAGCTCGGCCCGAACGCAAATTTGTTGATAGCGGCCGAGGTGGCGTACCGGTCGTCACCCGCGAGTCGAGTCACCTTGGCTGGCGTGAACTGCACCCCCAGAGCATCCTGAATGCCCTGCGATATTACCCCGGTGCCGCCGGCGAGGTAGGTTTTAGTGATCCCCAGGCTGGTCAACAACTGGGTGGTTGGCGGGGGCACCGAGTCCAATGATCCGTTCACCAGTACGACCGGCCCCGCCAGCTCGCCAGCCGCAGCGGATGCCGCGAGCGCATCGGGAAAATTGTTTCCGGTAGCGATGAACGCGTTCGCCGCCCCCCCTGCCGCGAACGCGTCCGCGGTGACCGCACGCGATGTCGCGTACCGGTCATCCCCGGCGACGCGGTCGGTGGTATGCGTGAAACCGAGCGCGGTGAGCTGAGCCGCGACCGTGTCTGATACCACGCCGGTGCCGCCAACGATCACGATGCGGCTGGGGCTCAACCGGGTGAGTTCATTGGCCACAGCTGTCGGTAACGTGGTCAGTGCGGTGAGGAGAAGCGGGCCGCCGCGGTGCGCTGCTGCCGGGGCGGCGCTCAGGGCGTCTGGGTAGTTGAGCCCATTCGCAACGTACACGACGCTGTTGGGCCCGAGCGGGCCCGTCGGGTTCTCCGCCACAGACACGGCGACTGCGGTCGCAAAGCGGTCATCCCCGGCCAGACGGCTCACGGTGAGCACGCGCACATCGACAGTCGCCGTCGTCGACGTGAGTGCCGTGACCTTGACGACGACGCTGCCACTCGTGAATGTCTGATTGTTGAGAAGGCCGAGCAGTCGATTCGTGTGCCCGGTCATCACCGGGGGGCGCAACACGACGGATTGACCTGACGTCGCCGGATCGCCCGCTACCGGCGGGCGCAATGTGAGCACTCGAACGCCGTTGACCATCCCTTCGTCGCCATTGCCAAGCTGGAAGTTTTCATACCCGCTGGTGTAGAAGGTGCTCTGGTCGAAGCCAGCGCCGTTACGGTATTCGACGTAATACTTCGCACTGCTCACCGGATCCGTCACGGTGAATGCACGCACGCCACTCGTCGCAGATGCTGCGTTGAGCACAACCGTACTGTTCGTGGTCAGATCAACGATGTCCCCGGCCGGGTAAAATCCCAAACTGGCCTTGTGGGTGGCATCCAAAGTCGCGAGCTTGTTCGTAGTAGGTACCGCGCATCCTGAACAGCTAACCCCGCCGCCCATGACGTCGTAGTAGTCGTCGTACGGGGCATCCGAACATCCATCGGCAGAGCTGCCATCCACGCGGGTTGCGCCTGAGCAGTACGTGACGCCGGAGTGGCCGAGCCCAAGATTGTGTCCGAACTCATGCGCAATGGTATGCACGTCAAGCCCGCCACCCACCTTCGCCACAACCAGCCCGCCCTGATCGACGGATACACCGACAGTGCCGATACCTTCAAGGCAACTAGACGAAGTGTCGGTCGACAGCACGATGAGGTGGTGGGCCCCCGGTGAGTTGAGGTAGTAGGCCTCACCCGCGTGGCCGAAACTTGTTGCGGCTTCGGACCACAGGTTGTTGTAGTCATTGCAGGTGAATGACGAGGTGTATCGCAGGGTCGCCACCGGCCTCGTCACCGACGCGACAATGGAGTTCGACTGCAAGGGCCAAAACTGGTTCAGTTGTGCAACAACGTTGGTCACGCTGGGATCGGAGTACGACGCGGGCCCAACGATAGCAATATCGACGGTGTGCCCCACGGTAGAGGTCGCTGCCATCGACGGCGTCACCATGCGCGCCGCCACGATCTGCATCGGTTGGTCGGCGGCGGTAGCGGTAGCGACGACAGCGGTGGCTGCGGCCGAGCCGGTGGCGAGCGGCGCATCGGGGGACGCCGCCACCTGTTGGGCAAATTGCTGGGGAACCGCGGCCACCACCGCATCCGGCACCGCGACGGAGCCCGCGAACGTGCTACCAGTAGTCACCGATGCCGCCAGCGGGGTCGACAACTTCACCGACGATCCATCCGGCATGCTGACGGTCGTCTCGTACCGGGGAGCGCCCGGCGCGTCGATCGCCACCCTGAGCACGATCCCGTCCACCTGCAACTGCGGCTGCATAGCGAGTTCGGGCTGAGATACATCGACCACCTGGCCCGGCGTTTCGGCCGCGGCAACCGTCGTTGGCAGGGCTGCTGCCGTCTGGCCGATCACGGCTCCGCCCAAGAGAAGTCCGATAACAGCTACACCGACGACGAAACGGCGCCCCCACGCGATTGTGATCACCGTCAATTCATAGCGGAACTTCGCCGGCATGTCATGTCCCCGTTCGGGCAATTGTTGGTGCACACAGTGGATTCTGCCGTAACGTTGGGCACTCCATGAACCGCACGCCGACCCCGCGACAGATCATGGACGTGGCGGAGTCGCTACTCTCAGCGCCGCGCTTTGCGCAGGCGGTCTCCACGGCTGCCGTCGGTACTGCTGTGCTCTCTCACAGCATCGTGGCCCTCAGTGGCTGGGCGGGGCTCATCGGCATAGTGGTGACGCTCGTCGTGCTTGCAGCGCTCTCGCTGGTTGTTCGCCGAGCGCGCATCGAGTGGCTCGCGATACTGCCCGTATCGCTGCTGTTGTTTCTGGGCTGGGCCGGGCTCACGATTGCGTGGAGCCAGTACAAGTGGGCGACCGTGGGCGGGCTTGCCTACCTTGGAGCATTCTCGGTTCTCGGGCTGTACGTGGCAATGGTGCGCGACACCATTCAGATCGTGCGCATATTCGGGGATGTCTTCCGACTGGTTCTTGCCGCCTCTCTCGTGATCGAGATCATCTCGGGCCTACTCATCGACAGCCCGATCGCGTTCCTTGGGGTTGCCGGAAATCTCGGCCAGTGTGGCCCGATTCAGGGGGTGATGGGCAACCACAACCAACTCGGATTGGTCGGAGTGCTCGCCCTCATCACCTTCTGCACCGAGTTACGCACCAGATCCGTGCAGAAGGGTCTCGGCCTCGGCTCTGTCATCATCGCGGCGCTCAGCATTCTCCTGGCGCAGTCGCCCGTGATCACCGGGGTCGTAGTCCTGGTCGGTGTCTCTGTCGTTGCTCTCTATGCGCTGCGGCGGGTGGCTCCGGCGCGCCGCACGGTCTGGCAACTCACGACACTCGCCATCGCTATCGTGGTGGCCTTAGCCACCTGGGCGGTGAGGTCACGCGTCGTCGAACTGCTCAACGCGAGCGGTGACCTCACCGCCCGATTAACCCTGTGGCAGCGGGTCTGGCAGCTTATCGGTCTGCACACTCTGGAGGGTTGGGGGTGGACCGGAAATTGGCACACTGAGATTCAGCCGTTCGCCGCGTTCGGATTGCCCAGTTCTCACCTGCCGCCCTCCGCTCTCAACGGGTTTCTCGACGTCTGGTTGCAGCTCGGACTCATCGGGGTGGTGATTTTCGTGGTGCTCGTGGGACTCGCGCTTGTGCGCTCGTGGCTGCTCGCCGGGCAGCGTCGCAGCGTCGTCTTCACCTGGCCCGCGCTCATGCTTATCGCACTCATTGCCGTGTCGCTGGCAGAAAGCGTGATCCTGGTCGAATACGGCTGGCTCATCTTCGTGCTCTGTTGCGTGAAGGCCGCGGGTGAACTGAGTTGGCGACGGGCGTTCGCTGCGCCGCTCACGCCCGATCTCGAGCACGAGTAGCCACCGCTACCGCTGCCCAATGAAGTGCTCGTGCCCGGCCCACGCGGATGCCACGATCTCGTCGATCCCGAAGCGCGCGACCCAACCGAGCTCGGTCTCGATCAGCGCTGGCGAGGCGACGACCGTCGCCGGATCGCCCGCGCGTCGAGGGCGAACCTCCGGCGCCGCGTCGACACCGGCGGTGGCGATGATGCTCTCAACAACGCGCAGCACGCTCGACCCCGTTCCGGTACCCACGTTGTACACGACATGGCCGGGAGCACTCGTGGCGAGGCTGTCGAGTGTGACGAGATGCGCGCCAGCGAGGTCAACCACATGCATGAAATCACGCACGCAGGTACCATCGGGGGTGTCGTAGTCATTGCCGAAGATCAGCGGAGCCTGCCCGGCGTCGAGCCGTTCGAACACCATCGGCACCAGGTTGAGCGCCGCTCGGTCGGCGAGCTCGGGGCGGCCGGCTCCCGCCACATTGAAGTACCGCAGGCTCACCGCACATAGGGCAAACGACCGGGCAGCGGATGCCACGAGCCACTCCCCCACGAGCTTCGTTTCGCCGTACGGATTGATCGGGGCCGGCAGCCGGGTTTCTGCGATGGCTCCCGCAGCCGCCCCATACACGGCAGCAGACGACGAGAATACCAGCTGCCCGACGGCAGCGGCCTGCATGGCGATCAGTACGTTCGCGAGTGCTCCCACGTTCTGCTGGTAATACCACGCCGGGCGTGCCACCGACTCGCCCACCTGCTTGCGCGCCGCGAGGTGCACCACGGCGTGCACCGCGTGCTCGCGCATAATTGCTTCGAGCCGCACGGGCGCGTCATCCGCAGCGAGCTCTACTCGCTCGAGCGGGATACCCGCAATGCGATCTGCGACTCCGGTGACAAGATCATCGACGACTACCACCAAATCACCTCGGTCGCGCAGCGCGTGCACGACGTGGGCCCCGATGTACCCGGCACCGCCGGTGACGAGCACTGTCATGCGGCCAGTCTAGATCGAGCCGGTGAAGGTCACGCCCCGGGCTAGTTGCAGTTGACGAACGACTCCACGGGTGAGCCGACAACGCCAACTCCGCCGAGAACGATCATCTTCTTCGCACCGAGTTTGATGATGTCTTGCAGCACGCTGCGGAACACGCAGGTGGCTGGCGTGAGGTACATAGGTGAGTGTGTGGCGCCGGCGATGGTGGCGCCGGCGAGAGCATCCGGAAACTGGTAGCCGTTCGTCAGGTAGACGGTGGTGGCCGAGGTGAACGTAGCTTGGTTGATGGCTGACGACGTGGTGTAGCGAGAGTCGCCCGCGACCCTGGTCACGGTTGTCATGCCGGGAGTTGCGGCTAGGGACGCCTGCAACTCGCTGCTCACGACCCCGGTACCACCAGCGATGGTGACCGTCGTGACGCCGAGAGAACCGAGAAGCGTTCGCGTGGCTGCATCTACAGTCGGGGTCATACCCGGCACCAGAATCACTGGTACGCCGTGTGAACCGGCTGCGGCGCTGGCCGACAGCGCATCGGCGAATCCGTCACCGGTAGCGATCCACGCGGACGGCGTTGCCCCGGCCGGAAAAACATTCTGGTCGATGATGCGCGACGTCTCATAGCGATCGGCCCCTCCGTCGCGACGGATCGTGGCGGTCGGGGCGATGCTCGCCAGTTGGGCCAGCACTGCATCTGAAATGGCCGCTCGCCCACCCGCCACGACAATCTTCGCTGGGGCGATGCGCTGAATCTCGGCCACGACGGCAACCGGTATCGCGGCATCTGGCCAGGTAAGCAGCAGCGGCGCACCCTGCTTGGCGGCCGCGGGAGCCGCACTGAGAGCATCGGGATAGTCGAGGCCGTTGGCGACGTACACGACGCCACCGGCGGTAACCGGATCAGGATGATTAGCCTGAGAAATCAGCACGGCCGTGTCAAATCGAGTGTCGCCCCCGATTCGCGACACCGTAACACCGGGTGGCACGATACCGCCCGTTGGGTTGCCGAACCACGAATAGTAGTAGTCCCAAAAGTTACGATTGCCATACGACGAGCAGCCGTCACCCGGCCCGCCGAGGTTAGCGAGCGACGCCGCATTGGGCGTGTACGGCGTGTAGTAGTACAGGGCCGTCGTTGCCATGTTTTGCACCGTGACGCTCTGCGTTCCGCAATCCACGTTCGGACTGTATTGAATGTCGTACGGCACCCCGATTTGAAACTTGGTACGGAAGCTGATGTTGTCGTCGGTACGGAGGCCATAGCGCACCAGTTGTCGTGCCGCGTAATAGACCTGATTGAACAGGCCGTAATAGGCCGCATCGCAATTGGAGGTATCTGGGCATCCGTAACCCATCGCCTTTCGCAGCACGCTCCAGTCGGGGTTGTGCGTCGTGATCAGTCCCTGCTCCTTCTGCAGGGTGACGAGTAGCACCGTTGCAGCAATGCCACAGGAACGCTGCACACGGTAGATGATCGCGGCGGTCGGCTCATTGGCGACGCCGGTGTACCCGCCGGGGCACATGTTGTCGGGGGACTTATCGATACTCGTGGTCTGTAGCACGTTGATGCAGTCGTTCTGTGCACATTTCGAATCGAGAAAGGCCTGAATCTCGCTCTGCGAGAGTGCATTGGGGTTGTAGAACAGCTGATCGCTGATGATGTAGCCGGGATTGAAGTCATTGCCGGTGTAGGCCTGCGCCGGTTGCGCCGGCGAAGCGGCCACGATACCCGCCGCGACGACCACGACTGCGCTGAGCGCGGCGGCGAGTTTAACCGCCACGCGACGGACGCTCGCGGTGACGACGGTTGCGCGACTCATCTGTACCCCCTAGAAGTGCTACTTCCCCGTCAAGAGTACGCTCGGGAGTCAAAAAACTGGCTGAAGACGTGGCTCTCGGTGCGTCGAATAGAATTGGCACGCCCCACCACTCCCCATCACACGGAGCTCGCATGGCAGCATTCACCGCCAACATCCACAGCACGGCCGACGTAGCAGACTCGGCAACCATCGCGACGACGACGCACGTTTGGCACTACGCGCAAGTACGCGAGCAGGCCAGCATCGGCGACAACTGTGTCGTCGGGCGCGGTGCATACATCGGCACCGGAGTCGAGGTCGGCGACAACTGCAAGATTCAAAATTATGCGCTGATCTACGAGCCAGCGCGCGTTGCCAATGGCGTATTCATCGGCCCCGCCGTGGTTTTCACCAATGACCAGTTTCCGCGCGCTATCAACCCTGATGGCACGCCTAAGTCGGCGTCGGACTGGGATGCCGTGGGCGTCACCGTTCACGAGGGCGCGTCGATCGGCGCGAACAGTGTGTGCATCGCCCCCGTCACCATCGGTGCGTGGTCGCTCGTCGGGTCGGGCTCAACCGTGGTCAACGACGTAGCGGACTTCGCCCTCGTGGTGGGCAACCCGGCTCGCCGCATCGGCTGGGTCGGGCGGGCCGGGCGGCCACTCGTCGACGATGGTGACGGCCTGTGGGTGTGCCCGGTCACCGCCGCCCGGTATCGGCAAACCGCCGCTCACACCCTGATCGAACTGGAGAACTCGTGATACCAGCCGCCCACCCGCTCATCGGCGATGAGGAGCGATTCGCCGTGGATCGGGTGATGCGCTCCGGCATGCTCGCTCAGGGGCCCGAGGTCGCGGCTTTCGAGACCGAGTTCTCGGCAATCGTCGACGGCCGACACTCCGTGGCCGTCAACTCGGGCACCTCGGCTCTGCACCTCTCCCTCATCGCCGCGGGAATCGGTGCGGGCGACGAAGTGATCGTTCCCTCGTTCAGTTTTGCTGCCACCGCCAACGCCGTGCACCTCGCTGGGGCCACCGCCGTGTTCGCAGATATCGAGACGGACTACTTCGCCCTCGACCCTGCTGCGGTCGAAGCGGCCATCACGCCGCGTACGAAAGCGATCATGCCCGTGCACTTGTACGGGCATCCGGCGAACCTCGTTGCGTTGAGCGACGTCGCACAGCGGCACGGACTGCTGCTCGTGGAAGACGCGGCGCAGGCACACGCGGCATCCGTCAACGGGGTGCCGGTCGGGGCATGGGGCGCGGTCGCCTCGTTCTCGTTTTACCCCACCAAGAACATGACATCGGGCGAAGGCGGCATGGTCACCACCCCGTCTGCCGAGATCGCGCGCCACCTGCGCCTTCTGCGCAATCAGGGTATGGAGCGGCGCTACGAAAACGAGGTCATCGGCTTCAACCTGCGCATGACCGACATTCACGCCGCGATCGGCCGTGTTCAGCTGCGCAAGCTCGCCGGCTGGACGGCTAAGCGCCAGGCCAACGCCGCCTTCCTCAGCTCGGCCATCAGCGGCGTGATCACCCCGAAGACGGCGCCAGGGGCCGTGCATGTCTTTCACCAGTACACGGTGCGCATCGACGACCACGACCGCGATCGCTTCGCCGCGGAACTCACCGCGCGGGGGGTGGGCAACGGGGTCTACTACCCGACGCCCATCCACCGCCTGCCCTCGTTCGCCCGCACGCTCGATCTGCCCGCCACCGAGCGGGCCGCCAGCGAGGTGCTCTCGCTTCCGATCCATCCCGCTCTCAACCAGAACGATCTGGACACCATCGCCGAGGCCGTCACCGCTGTCGCGAAAGCGGGAAGCTGATGACCCTGCGCGCCGGGGTGCTCGGGCTCGGCGTGATGGGCCGCCACCACAGTCGGGTGCTCAATTCGCTGCCCGGGGTCGAATTTGTCGGCGTCTACGACCCGGCAGAGACGGTGCCCGAGTTCATCGAGGGCAAACCCGTGGTGCGCGAGCTCGAAGCGTTCCTCGATAAGAGCCTCGACTACTGCGTGGTGGCGACGCCGACTGTCTACCATCTCGAGGTGGGCCGCGTGCTCGCCGAGCGCGGCATCCACGCACTCATCGAAAAGCCGGTTGCGTCTGACGCCGAATCGAGCCGCGAACTCGTGACGTTGTTTGCCGCGGCGGGGCTTGTGGGCGGCGTTGGCCACATTGAGCGCTACAACCCCGCGCTGCAGTCGATGCGCACCCGAATCGAAGACGGCCTGCTCGGGGAGATCTACCAAATCGCCACCCGGCGCCAGGGGCCATTCCCGGGTCGAATCGCGGATGTCGGCGTCATCAAAGACCTGGGAACCCACGACATCGACCTCACCGCCTGGGTCAGCCAGCAGAGCTACGTCACGGTGAACGCGCGCACCGCCTTTCGGAGCGGCCGCGAGCACGAAGACATGGTGGTGGCGATCGCCACGCTCAGCAGAGGAACGATCGCAACCCACACGGTGAACTGGCTGACTCCGTTTAAAGAGCGCACCACCATCGTCACCGGCGCGAACGGCGCACTCGTGGCAGACACCCTCACTGCCGACCTGACCTACTTCGAGAACGGCCTCGTGCAGAGTTCCTGGCCGGGCGTGGCGACCTTCCGGGGCGTGAGCGAAGGCGATGTCACCCGGTTCGCGCTCTCCAAAAAAGAACCGTTGCGCACCGAACATGAAACGTTCCGCGACGCCGTGCTCAGCGGTGATACAAGCGGCATCGTTACCCTCGAGCAAGGCATGGCCGCGGTGATCACGGCCGAAAAGCTCGTGGCCGACGGCCTCACCCACCGACTCAACTGAGCAAGGACACCACCATGAAGATCACCGTCGTGGGCATGGGCAAAATTGGCCTGCCCATCGCCGTGCAGTTCGCCAGCAAGGGCCATACGGTCTTTGGAGCAGACGTGAACCCGGCGACCGTCGCGACCATCAACTCGGGGCGCGAGCCGTTTCCCGGCGAGACCGAACTCGATATAAGACTTGCGGCCGTCACAAAGAACGGCAGCCTCACCGCCACGATCGACACGACAGCGGCCGTGCGCCAGAGTGACGCGGTCGTGATCGTTGTGCCGCTCTTTGTCGACGCCGAGGGCACACCCGATTTCGGTTGGATGGACAGTGCGACGGCGGATGTCGGCCGCGGGCTGCAGAAGGGAACGCTCGTCTCGTACGAGACCACGCTGCCGGTCGGTACCACGCGTGACCGCTTCGCTCCCGCCCTCGGTGCGCTGTCTAGCCTCGCGGCCGGCGACGACTTTTCGGTCGTGTTCAGTCCAGAGCGCGTGCTTACCGGGCGAGTGTTTGCCGACCTGCGTCGGTACCCGAAGCTTGTCGGGGGGATCAACGCGGCATCCACGACTGCCGGAATCGCGTTCTACGAGTCCGTGCTCGATTTCGATGAACGCCCCGACCTGCCGCGACCGAACGGCGTCTGGAACCTCGGCAGCACCGAGGCGAGCGAGCTCGCAAAGCTGGCCGAGACTACCTATCGCGACGTGAACATTGGTCTGGCCAATCAGTTCGCCCGCTACGCGGATAGCCAGGGCATCGACATCTACCGCGTGATCGAGGCCTGCAACAGTCAGCCGTACAGCCACGTGCATGCTCCCGGTATTGCAGTGGGCGGGCACTGCATTCCGATCTACCCCCAGATGTATCTGTGGAACGACCCCGCAGCCACGATCGTGCGCGCCGCGCGCGCGGCCAACCGCGGCATGCCCGAATACGCGGTAGCCATGCTCGCCGAACACCACGGCTCGCTCGCCGGCCAGCGCGTAGCGGTACTCGGTGCGAGTTACCGCGGTGGGGTGAAAGAGACCGCGTTCTCTGGGGTCTTCGACGTGGTGAACGAGTTGATAACGGCCGGTGCCACGCCGCTCGTCAACGACCCGATGTACACCCGCGAGGAACTCGAGGCTCTCGGCTTCGACAACTACGAGTTTGGAGACCCGGTGGATGCCGTGATCGTGCAGGCCAACCACGCCGAGTATCGCAAGGTGCTGGCCGTGCACCTGCCGGGCGCGCGCACGATCATCGACGGCCGCGACGTGACCAGCCCCGAACTGCGCGAGACGATTGCCACCTACACAATCGGGGCTGCGTTGCGCGGCGTTGCGTCGACCGCACACGCTGCGGGTGGCACGAGCCGTTGATGAGAGTGGTCAGCACCGCTGCCTTGGGCGCGAAACACCTGGTGGGGCGCATGATCAGGATCATTCCCGAGCGCGTTCTTGCGGCGATCACGCCTCGGGGGTTTCGCTTCGACCCGAGTGACCTTCCGGCCCCGCCGGTTGCCCCAGCGACCCCGATCCGGCTTTTCATCGGCCCCGTCAATTGGGCGGGCCAAGCCTGGCAATGGGCTCGAGCTGCTGAACGCGCGATCGAGGGCGTAGGCGCGGTCACGATGGCATACCGACTGAGCAACGACTTCGGGTTTCCCATTGATCAGTCGGTTCCGGTCGGCGCCTACCTGCTCTCGCGACGCTGGCAGGATTGCCAGCGCGAAGCGGTTTTCGTCGGCTTCACCCACGTGATGATCGAAGCCGAACGGCAGTTGTTCGGGCGTGTGCTCGACCGCACGGTCGAGCACGAGGTACGAGCCCTGCAATCTCGGGGCATCGCGGTGATCGCGCTGTGCCATGGCAGCGATATCCTGCTACCGAGTCGCCACGCCGCGCGCATCCCGCAGTCACCGTACTCCGACCCGCAGGCAGCACGCAGTCGAAAGCTCGAGCGGTCGGCTCGCAAAAATCGGGCCGTTCTCGATGCCATCGGGGTGCCCGTCGTCGTGTCGACCCCCGACCTGCTGATCGATGTGCCCGAAGCGCACTGGCTGCCCGTGGTCATCGAGCCGGCCCGCTGGCGCACCGACGCCGCACTGCTCGAGCGAGCCCGGCCGGTCGTCGTGCACGCACCGAGCCTTGCGACCAAAAAAGGTTCAGACCTCATCGACCCGATCATGCGCGCACTCGATGCGGCTGGCATCGTCGAATATCGCCGACTCAGCGGAATTCCGGCGGCAGAAATGCCGGCAGCTTACGCCGCGGCAGACATCGTTCTCGAGCAGTTTCGCGTCGGAACTTACGGCGTCGCCGCCTGCGAGGCACTCGCCGCCGGTCGCGTCGTCGTCAGCAATGTGACCGATCAGGTGCGCGACCATGTTCTCGCCGCCACCGGGCTCGCCCTTCCCATCGTCGAGGCGACGGCCGAAACGCTCGAGTCAGTGATCCGAGCAATCATCGCCGATCGGGAGCCCTACCGTCTGAGCGCAGCGGCCGGTATCGAGTTCGTAGCCGCCGTGCACGATGGGCGGCGTTCGGCCGAGGTCTTGCGCCCGTTCCTGACGGGAGCTCCGTTGTGACGGCCGTCGATCTCGTCATCGCCGTGCACGATGCCACTCGACCGGTCGACCGCGCGGTGGCATCGGCACTCGCTTCGGGCCTCGGTGACGAGTTGCGCGTGACCGTGGTCTGCCACAACATTTCCGTTGAGGAAATTGCCGAACGGATGTCGGCGTCCACTCGAAGCGCAGTGCGCTTTCTGCACCTCCACGATGGCATCCGCAGCCCGGCCGGTCCCTTCAATCACGGTATCGAGTCGGCGGACGCCGAGTATGTGGCGATCATGGGCTCGGATGACTCGCTCGAACCCGGCGCCCTGTCGGCGTGGCTGTTGATCGCGCGACGCGGCGGCGCCGTTGCGGTAATTCCACCGGAGCGACACGCTTCCGGCGCGGCCATCCGAACTCCCGTGCTGCGGCCATGGCGGCGCGGACCGGTCGACCCCGTTCGCGACCGGCTCTCCTACCGCACCGCACCGCTCGGCCTGATTCGTCGCGAAGCGGTCGCCCGGCTCGGCCTGCGCCTCGGCGGTAACCTTACCACCGGTGAAGACCAGCTATTCGGCCTGAAACTGTGGTTCTCGGGCGAACGCATCGAGTACGCGCGCGGCGCTCCCGCCTATCTGGTGGGCGCGGATGCCACCGGCCGGGTAACCTCGGCCGCGTTGCCCGCCGCCCTCGAACTGCGCGCGGTGAGCGAGCTGCTCGACGACACCTGGTTTCGAGCACTCCCCACACGCGCCCGCAGTGCGATCGCCGTGAAGTGCGTTCGCGTGCACGTCTTCGCAGCCGCCGCCAGTCGCTCGGCCACGGACGCATGGGTGCCGGGCGATCGCGAGTATCTCGCTGCGCTACTCGCCCGCATCGAGCACGCGGCCCCCGGCTTCGCTCGACCGTTCGCCATCGCCGATCGCCGACTCATCGATGCCATCGCCGACCTCGATGCGCCAGTTTCGGCCGTCGGTAGCGCGGCGGTCGCTCGCCGCCGATTCGGGCGACCGTCCACCCTGATCGCCAGGAATGTGCGCGGGCACTTCGCCGTGGAGGGTCCGCTCCGGTTCAGTGTGGCGTCCGCGCTGCACTGAGCGGGCAAGCGCGTGTGCGCAGTCTCGATAGGCTTGAATTCATGCGAATTCTTAGCGTCGTCGGTGCCAGACCCCAGTTCGTGAAGCTCGCGCCCGTAGCCCACGCTCTCGCCGCTCGCGCAGAGCACGTTATTGTGCACACCGGCCAGCACTATGACGAACTGATGTCTGATGTGTTTTTCACCGACCTCGGCATCCGCGCACCTGACGTGAATCTGGCGATCGGCTCTGGCTCGCACGGCGCGCAGACCGGCGCCATGATGATCGCGCTCGAACCCGAGCTCGAGCGATTCGCGCCCGACTGGGTGCTCGTCTATGGCGACACCAATTCCACTCTCGCCGCGGCCGTCACCGCCGTCAAGCTGCGGCTTCCAATTGCACACCTCGAGGCAGGCCTGCGCTCCTTCAATCGTCGGATGCCCGAAGAACACAACAGAATTCTTACCGACCACGCGGCCGACCTGTGTCTCGCTCCCACAGCGGTTGCCATGGAGCACCTGGCCGGCGAGGGGCTCGGCGAGCGCAGCGTCTTGGTCGGGGACGTCATGACCGACGTGCTGTTCACGGTGCGCGACCGCCTCGCCGGTGAACCGCCTATTTTGCCGGCGGGGGTCGATGCTGGCGGGTACTACGTGAGCACGATTCATCGCGCCGAGAACACGGACTCGCCCGAGCGGTTAGCGGCAATTATTGCCGGGCTCGCGGCAATCGAGCAGCCCGTAATTCTTCTCGTGCACCCGCGATTGGCCAGCCTAGCGAAGCGATTTGGTATCGAGCTTTCGCGTGGCGCAGTGGTGCCGGTCGACCCGTTGTCGTATCCGCACCTTATTTCAGCGGTTCAGCACAGCCTCGGGGTCATTACCGACTCGGGCGGGCTGCAGAAGGAAGCGTTTCTGCTACGGGTGCCGTGCACCACCATCCGCACCGAGACGGAATGGGGAGAAACCGTGGCCCTCGGCTGGAATGTGCTCGTGACCGACGACCTCGCAGCCCTACCCGCGATTGTGCAGCGGCCGCTCCCGGTCGCGACGAGCGAGCAGCCGTACGGCGACGGTCGGGCCGCGATTCGCGTCGCCGATCTCTTGCTCGCGAGCCCGATGCACAACTAGGAGTCGAGCAGCGCCGCGATCGGCTGCGTCCAGCCTCGTACTTGCTCTTCAGACGACAGAGCACGAGCAGCAGAATGGGCGGCCCGTTTCCACTCGGTGATCGTTGCCGGGTCGAGTTCAGCGAGCACCCCACGCAACGACTCCACGCTGAAATCGGCGGTAATGGCTCCGAGTCCATACTCGGTGAGAATGCGTGCCATCTCGGGCGACGGACCGATCACCAAGCCGATTCGGGCCTGCACCGCCTCGAAAAACTTGTTCGGTAGGGCATTGGCTAGGTTGAAGTTGGTGGGAGGTAGAAAGGTCAGGGCAAGGTCGTATTCGGCGAGGGTCGCGACGAGCTCGGGATACGGCACGGGATCGCGAAAACGAAGCCCAGACACGCCGGCCCCCAACCGCTTCAGTTCAGCCACGTAGCTCGGCTCGTTCGGCACGACGATGAGGTCGAGTTCGATACCGGGCGGCGCGTGCCTCATCAGGTCGACAAACGTCTCCAGACGCCGGTAGCGCTGGCCTGCCGCACTGTGGACTATCCTGATCGGGCTGTGCACCGGCTGAGGCTCGCGGTCGGCAAAGGGCGCTGCGTTCGTAACGACCCCGCAGTGCACTCCGTAGTCTTTTTCGTACTCAGCCGCGATACTCCACGAGACGGTCGTGACCGAGGCCGCTCGCGAGAGAAATGTCCGGCATAGCCAGCGCATAAATGGGGCGACGAACAATCGCCACTTCAGGTCGTCTTCCTTCTCGCGTGGCGCGAACTCGTGGAGGTCGGCGTGCACCCCACGGTGGGGGGCGAGCGAGAGCGCCAAAGGCAGCGTGTTGAGGTCATTGGAGAGAATCGCGTCGAAGGAAGCGACGGGCAAAATACGTTGGGCTGCGACGACGGCCTGAATATTGTCATACGCTCGCGCAAATCGCCTCAGCACGATCGACCTCTTGTCGTCAACCCAGGCGCGAGCATCTGCCTGTACCTCGAAGTGCCGCACGACGCCGTCAGGCGCCGGCCCCATTCCGCAGGTCGAGACGTCATAGTCGTCCCGAAATAGTTGCACCTGTTTGAGCACGCGCGGGTCGGAAACGATCCTCGAAAACGAGAGGATCAGCAGGCTCGGGCGCGCGGATGCAGGCCCGACACCCGCGAGTTCAGCTTCCATCAACAAGACCCGCAAGCGATGCCTGGTGGGCGAACTCCGGAACAGTCGCCACGAGTTCATCGAAGGTGCCCTGCGCCGCCACGCGGCCCTCACTCATGAAGAAGATCTGGTCACAGTGCTTGATCGTGGCCAGCCGGTGCGCCACCGTGATGGTCGTCACTGAGCCGCGCAGGGCTCGAATTGCATCAGACACCGCGGCCTCCGTGGCCGTGTCAAGAGAACTGGTGGCCTCATCCATGACGAGCACGAGTGGGTTCGCATACAGCGCGCGCGCGATTCCGAGGCGTTGCCGTTGACCTCCCGAGAGGGCAAGACCGCGTTCGCCAATGCCGCCGTCGATGCCTCCGAAGCGCGCCTCGATCGTGGTGAGCAACTGTGCCTGTTCGAGCGCCGCGACGACGCGGTCGCGGTCGAAGTCGTGCGTCCACGATAGCGCGACATTTTGAGCAACGGTTCCGTCGAATAGCGAGACCTCTTGCGGCACGTAGCCCACCCTCGATCGCCAGGCCATGGTGAGCTCGGCGATCGGTGTGCCGTCGATCGCAATCTGCCCAGAAGTGGGTTCGAGAAGGCCCAGAATTAGGTCGACGAGCGTGGACTTTCCCGCACCGGATGCTCCCACAATCGCGACCGTCGAACCGAACGGAATTGTGAGGGTGACGTCGTTCAGCGCCGCAAGGCCCGACTGCCCGTAGGAGAAGTCCACCGCCCGCATCGTCAGCTCGCGTGGCGTAACAGCAAGGACAGCGGATTCGCCGTGCGTGACTTCGCGCGGAGCAACCTCGGCAGACTCGATGTCGGTGATCACCGCCGTAACGAGGGGAACGAGGCTGATGACCTGCGTGGTCACCTGCTGAAAGCGCTGGATTGCGGGGGTCATCCTGAAGCCGGCGAGGGCGAACAAGGAGATCGCGGTCACTGCCTGGGGAAGTCCGCCGGTGACGTACCCCGCGGTGCCGACCAGCACGAACCCGCCCACGAGTGCGGCCTCCAGTACGTAGCGAGGAATCGCGCCGAGGAAGTACATGTTGGCTCGCGCGCGTGCGGCATCGACGCGCGTTTCGCGCACCACGTCAGCAACCTCGGCCGACTTGTTACGCAGGGTGATCTCTTTGAGCGCTCCCACCATCTCGGTGATCAGCCGCGATACGCGCAGCGACGCACGCATGCCTACTGCCCCGGCCTCTTGGGCGCGCCGAGAGATCCAGAAGAACATCACGATGCCGATGAGCCCTAGGTACACGACGGTGATCACGGCAATGAGCGGTTGGGCGATCGCCAGCACGATGAGAACCGCGATGAAGGTGAGCCCCTCACCGACGAGTGTTGCACCGGGCAGGATGAACCCGGAAATCGTATTGGCGATGCCCAGATCGGCGATGCGGATGAGGTCGGAAGAGTTGCGCATCAGACGATTCGCCCACGACGAATTCAAGTACGAGTCGAGCAGTTGGTTACCGATCTGGAGCTCGTATGTCGCGAACCGTCTCGTCGCCACCCAGGTGAGCCCGAGCGACAATACTCCCTTGAGAATGATCAGCAGGCAGACCAGGCCAAGCATCGCCAAGAGACCGAAACTTTCCACTCGGCCGAGCATCGGAAGCACCACGGGAGTGTTCGCCACGAGCGGCGTAATGATTACGGCGAGAAGGGCGAGCGAAATTGCGTCAAGAATCGACAGCATGCCCAGAGCGATTGCGTAGCTCAGGAGAAACCTGCGCGCCGCGGGCGGAAGCAGGCCAAGAAGCTGTCGATACACGGCGATCGCAGATCTCATCGTCTCGTACCTCTCGTCACCGAGAGTTTACGTGGTGCGCCGGGAAGCCAGTTCGTCGACGACGCTGACTACGCGCGAAGCAACCGCGATCAGGGAATGATTGTGCACGACCCACTCCGACAGTCGTTCGCGGGTAGCCGCCGACGGATGGCCGCCGAGTGCTTGGGTCATTGCCGCCGCCACCTCATCGACATCCCAGCGCACGGCCCAGCCCAGGTCATTGTTCTCGACAAGCGAGGCAACCGGCCCTACGCCCGCATAGATGACTGGTGACCCGCAGGAAATTGAGGCGAAGGCCTTCGTCGCGTACGCAAAATCGTAGCCGCGGTCCGGGCGCACCGAGGCGAGTCCTGCGGTTGCCTCGCGCAGCCAACGTGCCACTTCCTCACCGCTGACCAAGCCGGGAAACTCGATGCGGCCAGGCCCCAGTGTCCTCGCAGTTCGTTTGAGCGCAGCTACCTCAACGCCCTGCCCGAACATCATCAGCCGCGCCGTCGGGTTCACCTCGGCAATGCGCACAAAAGCGTCGACGAAGACTGACGCTCCGTGCACTTCAGACATCGTGCCTGCATACACGAAGAACGGATAGTCAACATCGGCCGAGTCACCCGCGCGCAGGAACTTCTCGGTGTCGATGCCGGTGCCCACAACGGTGACCTTTTCGGGCGTGGCCCCGAGCTCCACAACTTCTGACTTCACCCCGTCAGATACAGCCAGAATCTCGGCCGCTCCGCGTAGCACCCAACCTTCGACCACCTCGAGCATGCGCAAGACCAACGGATTGACGCGCGCACCGCCGGCCGCCCGGGAGAGAACATCCGCAGAAAAGTACAGGTAAGGAATGCGCCGGATGCCGCACACAATCCGGCAGACCACCCCCGTCGTCGGAGGCGGTTCCACTATTACCACACCCGGTCTGCGCACGATGAGAAGTCGAAAAAACAGCGGGATGTCGAAGCTCGCGTACTGCAGGTAACCGCGCACAGCGCCAGTCTTGTCTCGAAGCACCGGCCACCGTCGAACCCCGCCCGACGAGCGCGTGCCATCGCGGGGCCGCGTCGTCAGAACCTCGGTCTCGTACCCGGTCGCCTCCAGCGCACTTACTACGGCTGCCAGCCGGTACGCAGCGGCTCCGGCTTCCGGTGAGTACAACCGCGAAGCAACGATCACTTTCGTGGCGCGGGGCATTCAGGCAGCCTTTCCGGGCGACGGGCGAAGTACCCAGCGAACTTAGCACGCGTCCCGCGGACGGGCACCTCGACTGGCCATGGCAGACTTGTCTAATGGTTCGCACGTGGGTAGTCATCCCGATGTACAACGAGGCGACCATGATCGCGTCCGTTGTTACCCAGGTGCTTACGGCGTTCGACCACGTCGTCTGCGTGGATGACGGAAGCACAGACAACTCGGTAGACGCGGCACGCATGGCAGGAGCTCACGTGGTCAGCCACCCGCTCAACTTAGGGCAGGGTGCAAGCCTGCAAACCGGGTTCGAGTTTGCTCTCAGCGACCCCGCGATGACCGAGGTTCTCACCTTCGACGCAGACGGCCAGCACCTCGTCGCCGATGCTATCGGCATGGTTGCGCAACTGCGGTCGCACGACCTCGACGCGGTGATCGGCTCGCGATTTCTCGACGATCGCACCCAGATGCCCGTGTCGCGCAGGCTCGTTCTCCGTGCTGCGGTTCTCTACACCCGAGTGACCACCGGGGTGGCGCTCACCGACGCACACAACGGTCTGCGTGTTCTCGACAGGGGCATGCTCGAAAAGGTTCACCTTCGCCAGAACCGCATGGCGCATGCGTCAGAGCTCATCGAACAGATCGGCGCATTAGATGCTCGGTGGGGCGAGTACCCTACTCATATCGTGTACACGGAGTACTCGAAGGCGAAGGGGCAGTCCTTGCTCAACTCCGTCAATATTCTGGTTGAGCTACTTTTTAAGTGAGTTTCATGACTCTCATATTTCAAATTCTCGCAGTCGTCGTCATCACGCTCGTCGCGTTCTTCGTCATGCGTGGCGGCGGTGCACGGCACCAAGCCGTGCGCGCGATTTTGATGGTGCTCTTCATTCTCGCTGCGGCATCATCAGTGTTCTTTCCATGGCTGTGGACGTGGGCTGCCCACCTCGTCGGGGTGGGGCGTGGTACCGACCTTCTGCTCTATCTGCTCGTGCTCATGTTTCTTGGTTACGTTGCCAACAGCTACCGGCGGTTTCGCCACCTCGAGAACGATGTGACTCTGCTCGCCCGCGAGCTCGCGCTGCTGAGCGCCGGCGCCTCGGCCAACACTGCACCCACGTCGGCGGTGGTCACGTTAACTCAGGATGCCGAACCCAACCCGACCAATCGTGGTGCCGAACCCAGTTCGGCGCGTGCGCGTGCGACGTCGGCACAAGAATAGCTATACTCGCCGGCTCCAACCGTGTAGTGGATGTCGCCGAGCGCCCCCAGACGCCGCACCAGTAACCGGTTACTCACTGGCTCCCCCGAGGCGATGTTGATCGCGTGCATTGGAGTCTCGAGCCGCGTGCCGAGCGACGCCACAATGGCCGTGACGACGTCATCAACGTGCACGTAGTCGCGCACGAAGTTGTCGAGTCCATTGAGCAGCACTGGCGCATCTTGCGTCGAGTTCTCGAGCCTCGATACGAGCGAATTATGGAAACCTGGACCATAGATGTTGAAGATGCGTAGCGCGACCGCGGTGAATTCTGGGTAAGAATCACTTGCTTCGGCCAGTTGCGTTTCGGCTGCCGCTTTCGACCTCGCGTACAGCGAGGGAGTGACAACAGGCGCGTTTTCGGTGATCGGGTGTCTGGCCTGGTCGCCATACACCGCAGAGCTTGAGGCGAGCACGAAACGGTGCGCGCCCGCTTCCGCGGCAGCGTCCGCGAGAACACGAGTGGCGCGCACATTGACCTCGTGGGTGAGCACCGGATCTGCCTCGCAGGCCGCCCCCATAATCCCCCCAAGATGCACGACCGCTTCTGGGCGCAACTCTGCAACCACCTCGCGCACAAGCTGCTCATTCGCCAGCTCGACCGGTCGACCGGTCGCCGCATCGGCGCGCGGGCTCACAAGATAGCTGGGCTCGAGCTCGCTCGCTCGCTCAAACCGCCGACGCACCGCCATTCCCAAGTTGCCGGATGCCCCGGTGACCAGAACGCGCACTACGCAGCTCGCGTCGGCTGAATCGCAAACCCGTACTCGCGCAGGCGCGCCACAAGCTGATCGTCTCCCACCGAGTAGGCGATCGTCTGCTCAAGCAGATCGGTGATCGAGCGCAGAAAGTCGGCACCACCGGCGTGGTCCGAGTCACGAACGATGAAGATCTTGTCATTGCGCGTCGGGTCGACGGCGGTGGGTTCGTAGCTCAGCTCTTCGAACATCTTCTCACCCGGCCGCAGGCCGATGATCTCAATCTGGAGACTCGGGTCGACGGCACGCACGAGGCTCGTGGCAAGGTCGAGAATGCGCACTGGTTCCCCCATATCGAGCACAAAAATTTCGCCGTGCGCGCCGAGCAGGGCAGATTGGATGATGAGTTGGCTTGCCTCATCGATCGTCATGAAGAACCTCATGACATCCGGGTGCGTCACGGTGAGCGACGACTTCTTCGCGATCTGGTCGCGGAAGATCTGCATGACGCTCCCGTTGCTCTCGATCACGTTGCCGAAACGCACCGCGTTGAACGTCGTCTTACTGCTGTCAGGCGAGAGCGACAACATGACGAGCTCTGCGAGTCGCTTCGTTGCACCCATCACGTTGACCGGGTTTACGGCCTTGTCGGTCGAGACGTAGACGAAATTGCTCACCCCGTGTTCGATCGCGAGCGTCATGAGATTGAGACTTCCCCAGACGTTGTTGTTCACGGCCTCGACCGGGTTGTCTTGCATGAGCGGAACGTGCTTGTACGCCGCGGCATGAAAGACGATGTCTGGCCTGAACTCGGCGAACAATTGCTGCATACGCGGCGTGCTCTTGATGTCGGCGATGCGATAGTCGACGTTGTCGTGCGCCGCAAGCTCTTGCTTGAGAAAGAACGTGCCGTTCTCCCACCAGTCCACGCACACGATCTGCGCCGCCCCCATTGTGGAGAGTTGCCTCACGAGGTGCGACCCGATCGAGCCGGCGGCTCCCGTCACCATGATGCGCTTGCCGGCGATGAACTGCTGCGCGGTGAGCAGGTCATGGCGCACCGGTTGGCGACCCACCAGGTCGAGCACGTCAACATCGGTGAGGTCTCCAATATTTACGGTGTCGCGAATGATGATGTCGTAGGTGCGAGGCAGGATCGCGAGCTCGACCTGGTCAGATTCGACCGTGTTGATGAAGTCCCGCACGGTCTTCGCATCGACAGACGGGATGGCGAAATAGACCACATCGACGGCATGGCTCGCAATTACCGAGTTGACATCGGCGAGCGTGCCCAGCACCGCCGGATCTGTGGACGCGTCGTCGAGGAATCCAACGACGATGGCCCCGCGGCTCTTCGCATCGCCACCGAGAGCTCGCCCGGCTTTGCCGTGGCCGACGATCAGGATTCTGCTGACCACTTAAGGTTTTCCCGTCGGTACGGCGGCGGCGCCCACAGTCGGCTCGTCGCCATAGGTCTGTTCGTTGGTGATCGACTCTCGAGCTTTCGCATCGTACGTTCCGTCAAGAACGGCATCGAGAATTCCCTGCAACAGTCGACCCGCGGAAACAGTGGATGCGTAGCGTCGCACCCATGCCTGCCCGTCGTTCGCGAGTGGCTGGATGCGCTGCGGCTCGTCGAGCAGCAGCTTCAGATGTTCGTAAACCTGCCAGTGTTTGGTCACGAGAATCGCCTCATTCTGACCCGGGGGCAGTTGGGTTTCGATCGTGACATCCGAACTCGCGAGCACCGCGCACCGCGCGGCGAGGGCCTCGACGCCGAACACCGCCGTCGTGAAGCCGTAGAACTGGTTGAGTGCAACGTGGGTGCGAGCGAGTTCGCTCAATAGAAACGCATTGCTCACGCCAATGAGTTCCACGTACTCGAAATCATAGCCCTCGTACTGCAGCTGGGCGACGGCCGCGCGCACAAGAGCCGTGCCCTTGATCACGGGCGACGTCGCCGCGTGCGTCACGACGATGCGCGACAGGTCAGCGAACTTCGCGTCGCCTTTCACGAACCGGTCTTCTGGCATGAAATAGAAAAATGGTTCACGTCGGCCGGTCAGGTAACCGGTCTGGTCGGTCGGAGCATCAAACATCACGTCGGCCCAGCGAGTAGCCACCTGGGCACGTGCCTGCTGCATGCGCTCGTGAGCTTCCGTTTCGAAGAACGGCGCCACATACCCGATGTAGGTCGAGATATTGGGCAGCCCCATCTGGCGCTCCAGCTCATGCATTTTGCGTGTCGAACGGATCTCCGACCCGCACCAGTAGATACCGAGCTTGGCGCCGCGCTTCTTGAGAAAACCGAATTCGAAGGCACGCTGGTCGCGCGAATCGACCAGAAAGCCGGTCGGCCCGACGTAGATGAACCCTCTCGCGCGGTTCAGGAGTTTTCCCAAAGTTAACGGGCCCAGCACGAGTTTTCGTCGCGCGCGCGCGCGGATCGAATCCGTCGGTCGGTACATCGTGTCGTAGCGAAAGTCGTAGACGCCATCTTGACTAAGCGACACCGAGTGGGTATTTCGCAGCGATTCAGAAATCTGATGCACGAGCGATGCCAGCTCATCTGAGCCAATCACCCACTCGATCGACCCACGCAGTCGTCGCGGGGTGATGACGCGCCAGACAGCCCAACTGACGAGCAGCAAAACCTTCTGCACCACGAAAACCAGCGGCAGAAGCCTGTTCACGATGTTGTCACCAGCAATCTCTTGGTCGTCGGCACACAATTATACCGTCGAGGGTGTCACGCGACCGGCCACCGCGTTGACTCAGACTGTTGCTCGTAGACTGGGCAAATGGTCGTCGGAATCGTGCATTCGGGCATCGGCACCACCGCATCGATGCTCAACATGCTACGTTCGGCCGGCATCGAGGCCGAGATCGTAGACGCGCCCGTGCGGCTCGATCGATTCTCGCACCTGATATTGCCCGGTGTCGGGCACTACACCGAGGGTTCCACCCGACTGAACGACGGCGGCTGGCGTGAGCCCATTGTGGTATTCGCCGCCTCGGGAAAACCCCTCCTAGGAGTGTGCCTGGGTATGCAGCTACTTGGTACTGACAGTGCGGAAGGCCCCGGCGACGGGCTCGGTATTTTGCCATTCCGCCTTGACAAAATCCCGGCAGCAGACGGTGTTCCCGTGCCTCACATGGGTTGGAACACGGTAAAGTCGATCACCCCCACACCACTCCTGCGCTCCGAAGAAGACGCACGCTTCTACTTCGTGCACACCTTCGCTGTCAGTGCTGACTCGCCCGTCGCGCTGGGAATCACACACCATGGCATCGACTTCGCAAGTGTTGTGGGCCGAGACAATGTTCACGGCGTGCAGTTTCACCCAGAGAAAAGTCACCGTTTTGGCCGCCTACTGCTGCAGAACTTCGCCGGGGAGAAATAGTGCTATTTCCTCGGCTCATCCCCGTTCTACTCGTGCGCTCGGGTCGTCTCGAAAAGTCACAAGAATTTGGATCCTGGAAGTACGTCGGCGACGTACTCAACGCCATCAAGATCTTCAATGAGAAAGACGTGGATGAGGTGGTCGTTCTTGACGTCGATGCGACTCGCGAACATCGAGGGCCAGACTTCGCCATGCTCGAGCAGGTGGCCAGCGAATGTTTCATGCCGATGGCCTACGGCGGAGGAATCTACTCTGCCGATGTCGCGCGCCAGGTAATGGATCGAGGAATCGAAAAAGTGGTGCTCAACTCGGCAGCCTGGAAGCGCCCGCAGCTGGTCACCGAAGTCGCCGCAATACTCGGCTCGTCGAGCACAGTTGTGTCACTGGATGCCACAACGAACCGACGCGGTCTGGTGCGCTACGACCATCGGGCCGGCCGTACCGTCAAGAAAGAGAACCTTGAGCAACGACTGGCCGAACTCGTTGCCGCCGGCGCTGGCGAGATTCTTCTGCAGAGTACGGATCGCGACGGCACTCTAGCTGGGCCCGATCTCGCACTGGTGGATGCCGTGACAGCAGACACCAGCGTGCCAATCGTCTACGCGGGCGGGGTCTCATCGCTTGCCGACGCCGAGGCCCTCTGGCGACGTGGGGTGAGCGGGGTTGCGGTCGGTGCGTGGTTCGTGTTCCGCGGCCCTCATCGGGCGGTCGTGATCAGCTACCCACCATACGATCTCATCGCAGAGTCGTTCTCGCGCATCGGTCGCTCCGGCTAACCCAGCGCAATCGGTAGAATTATCTCGTGCCCGACTACCAAATCTGTTCGTTTTGCATCATGGACACGAGTGCCCAGGGCATCGTTTTCGATGAGAATGGCCGGTGTAATTTCTGTCGGGCGTTCGAGGAGGTCGTGCAGTCAAGCGCGCTGCTGTCTAACGACGCGACCCGCCGCATCCGCCTCGCTGACCTTGTCGATCGTGTGAAGGCGAACGGCAAGAACAAACCGTACGACTGCATCGTGGGGGTGAGCGGGGGCGTCGACAGCTCCTGGGCCCTGGTGCAGGCCGTGCAGCTCGGCTTGCGCCCGCTCGCAGTGCACATGGACAACGGCTGGGACACCGAGCTCGCCGCAAACAACATCTCTGAGCTGATCGATCGGCTCGGAGTCGATCTCTACACCTACGTCATCGACTGGGCTGAGTATCGGTCAAGCCAGTCCAAAGCGGGTTGAGCACGCTCAAACGCCACCGTGCGCATGCCCCAGCGCTTGAGCTGCTTGTCCAGGATACGCAGGTTCAATTCGGTGTCGTCCACCACCAGCGCCAACTGGCC
>JANXVG010000008.1 GCA_025351795.1 Salinibacterium sp.
TCGAAGCCAAGGATGGCGAGGCGAAAGACCGACTCGACATCTTCCGCTCCGACCTCACCTCATTCGTGAACGCCTACGACTTCCTGTCACAGATTCTGAACTTCGAAGATGTCGCGATCGAGAAGTTCGCGCTCTATGCCCGGGCTCTGGCCCGGGTGATCCGTGACCAGGCGATGTACACGTCGATCGACCTTAGCGGGGTCGAGCTGAAGGGCTACACGCTCCACCAGAACAGTGCGATCGACCTGCGGCTCAGCGGGGAAGGGGAGCTCGACCCGCTCACCGAGGGCGGCACCAAAAAACCGGTCGACCCGAAACTTGCGCGGCTGCAGGAAGCCGTCGAACAGCTCAACACCCTCTTCGACGGCGACAACTTCACCGAGGCCGACTTCGTCGGTTTCTACACCCACGTGAAAGGCAAAACGGGGGAGAACGAGAAGATCTCCACCCAGGTCGCGGCCAATAGCGAGAAACAGTTTCTGGCAAGCCCCGACCTTCGGGGTTCCGTCGTGAACGCGATGGTGTCGGCATCCGACAACTTCGCCGGAATGACATCAGAGGCTCTCGATGATGACGCGAAGCTGGCAAAGCTCGTTGAGCTGATCGGGCGGGCGCTGTATCGGGATGGACGGGATGCCGCCTGACTCGCGGTGCCGGTGCGGATACCGGGTACCTTCGGATGGTCCGCGCATGCCCCCTGCATCCCCTCCACAGTTCACGCCCGCACGAGTCTTTTGATAATTATCGTGATCGGGATTTTCGTACGAGACAGAACAGATATTGTACGATTATGGGCATGGCGACAATGAAAATGAGCAGCGCACGCGACAACCTCGTGGACGCGATCGTTCTTGCGCAGACCGAGGCAGTGATCCTCGAGCGGTACGGCCGTCCCGCTGCCGTGCTGATCAGCCCGGAGCGATACGACGAACTGATGACGGCCTTTGAGGACTCAATCGATGCTGCGGCGTTCGATTCGGCGATGCGGGAAGAGGGCGCCAGCATCCCGTGGGAGCAGGTCAAATCAGACCTCGGGCTGGTGTGACCGGCTATCGCATCGAGTGGCGTCCGACGGCCGTGCGCTCTCTTGCGCAACTGGACCCCGTGGCGCAACGTCGCGTGCAGGGCGCAATCGCGCTGCTCGCTCAGAACCCCCGACCTCCAGCCGCAATCGCGCTGCGCGGCCGACCGGGGCTTCGAGTGCGCGTGGGTGACTATCGGGTGATCTACACGGTTGAGCACAGCATTCTGCTCGTGTTGGTGATCACGATCGGCCATCGGAGCGATGTGTACCGGGAGTGAATCCCTCGAAAGCGTGCGGGCTGCATGCCCGCCTCACCTTTCCTCTCCTCTTTTCGCCCGAAGCCTCGACCGCTGGTGCTCGCGCTGGCGCTGGGTTGCAGTGCCACTCCTCCACACGGGGGATCTTCGGCACTATCCACGGGTCGATGAACACCATTTTTTTCTTACTGGCAGCGGTAAGAATTACTCTATGGACATGCGCATCACATCAAAGGGACAGGTCACGATCCCACTGGCAATACGTGAGAAGTACGGCTTTCTTCCCGAGACGGATATCGAGTTCATCGAAAAGGGGAATTGGATCGGCATTCGGCGAACCCAGGGAAGCAAACCCGATCAAGTCGATCGGTTCATCCAGCGGCTCACCGGAAGCGCCACCGGCAGGCTCACCACAGACGAGATGATGGAACTGTCGCGCGGATATGCTGCGGAAGGCTGAATCTCTCCATGGCGGCGACGGATTCTTGATTGATTCGAACGTGCTTCTCGACATTGCGACGCGAGATCCGAAGTGGTACGGCTGGTCAGCGAGGGCCGTGGCCAAGGCGGCTCGCAGTGGTCTCCTGCATCTGAATCCATTGATTTACGCCGAAGTATCAGTGGGATTCGACGACGCTTACGAACTCGACGCTCTTCTTCCGGCTGCCTTGCTCAAGCGGTCCACGTTGCCCTACGGCGCTGCGTTTCTTGCCGGGAAAGCATTCCTGGCCCACCGCAGACGCGGAGGGCAGCGGCGATCACCCCTGCCTGATTTCTATATTGGCGCGCACGCGGTAGTGCAGAACCTCACCCTCGTCACGCGGGAAAGGAGTCGCTACGCGACCTACTTCCCGACTCTGCAACTTCTCACACCCGATTCAGTCGAGTGAAACCGATGGGAAACATCCCCGTCGCCGCTCGGTTGATAATATATACAAAGTTACATTTGTCGTATATACAAAGGAGCATCATGACGAAGAGACTCGTGGACATAGACGACGACGATCTGCTCCGAGCCCAACAGGCTCGCGGCTTCACCACGATCAAGGAGACCGTCGCCGCCGGCCTCCGGGAGATAGCCGCGACGGAAGCCCGTAAACGCGAGATCCACCGTCACACCACTGGCGAGCTGGCACTGCTGGCCGGCCCGTCGGAGAGAGCGGACGCGTGGCGATAGTCGCCACACACCTGATCGACACCAGCGCTCAAGCGCGGATGTCGCAACCGGCGGTGAGCGCGACACTCTCCCCGCTCATCAGCTCCGGCCTGGTCGCAACGTGTGCGCCACTGGATTTCGAAGCCCTCTATAGCGCTCGCACACCTGAAGAATATGAGCAGATTCGATACGATCGCTCGCTCGCCTACGAGTATTTGCCGACTGCGGATGCCGACTGGCAGCGTGCCCTGGACGTGCAACGAAAGCTCGCTCGCACCTCTCGAATTCGAGCCGTGGGGTTGCCCGACCTGCTCATCGCGGCAGTCGCCGAGCGACAGGATGTTGTGGTGATCCACTACGACTCCGACTTCGATGTCATTGCAGAGATTACCGGGCAGCCCGCGGTGTGGATCGCTCCACGAGGATCCGTGGCGTGAATATGACAACCGCACTCCACGAAGGACGGCAACGCTGCAAAGCCACTACCCTCGGAATATGAGCCAGACCGCGGCGCAGATCGTCAGCTCCGTGACCCGACTGAGGCGGCTGAGCGAGGAAGCCGCCTGGCAGCTCATCCGGGCCCAGAATGCTCATGTCATCCTCGCCATTCTTCGCAGCAACTTTGTCGAATCCGGCGAGACTCGGGTGCCGGCGCCGATGCTCTTCGAGCGGATCGACGATGACGTCGTTGCGCTACGGGGCGCCGGATACGACCTGCCACAGACAGCTCAGCAGTATTGCGCTGCCTGGCTGAACCAGGGATACCTGGAGCGTCGGCCGGGGGAGATCGGCGGCGACGAGACTTACGAGCTTTCCAGCGAAGCACTCGCGGCCATCGGCATCGTGTCCGACCTCGAGACGCCACCGAAGGCCGCTACCGAGAGTCGACTCACCACGGTGATGTCGCAACTCGACCAGCTGGTCGTCGACACGGATGAGGATGTCGCCTCCCGGGTGGAGGCGCTCGAACGGGACCGGGATCGGCTCGATGCGCGCATCATCGCCATCCGGGATGGACGTTCCGGCACGATCGATGACCGAGTCGCGCTCGAGCGGGTGCGGGACATCCTCTCCCTCGCCGACCAGCTGCCGGCCGATTTTGCTCGCGTGCGACGCGAGATCGAACGCTTGAACGTGCGCTTTCGCAAGGACATCATCGAGAACGACGGCGGTCGCGGCGATGTGCTCGAGGCCCTTTTTCGCGGCGTGGATGTGCTCGCGGAACAGGAAGCCGGCCGCAGCTTTCAGGCCTTTTACGCGCTGCTCACCGATCTCGAGCGCAGCGCCGGGCTGGATGCCGCGATCGAAACGGTGCTCAGCCGACCATTCGTCAGCGAACTGACAACCACCCAGCGGGACTTTCTGCGCGATCTCGTTGCGAGTCTCGGCCAGCGCGGGGGCGAGGTGCACGAAGTGTACGTCTCGCTATCCCGCTCACTTCGTAATTTCGTGCAACGACGCGAGTATGAGGAGGAGCGCACGGTCAGTCGGCTGCTCATCGTTGCCCAGCGGCGTTTCGGGGTGATCAGTGAGACCGTGCCGGTGCACCGATCCGCGGGGTTCGAGCTCGGACTCAGCCAGTCCGAACTCTCTTCGGTGGGCCAGTGGACGCCATTCAGCGACGACGGTGAGCGGCCGCCGAGTCTCGTCGAGAACGTGGCCCACGACGTCGATCTCGCCCAGATCCTCGGGATCATCAGGGAGAGCGAGATCGATATGCGCGAGCTGCAGCAGAACGTGGCATCCGCTCTCCAACACGCCACCGTGGTGAGCGTTGCGGATGTGCTCGCGCGCTTTCCCGCCACCCAGGGATTCGGCAGTGTCGTCGGCCTCGTCTACATTGCGCTTCAACGGCAAGACTCGGGTACAGCCATCCACAGAGACGGGCAGACAGAGACAGTGCAATGGAATTCGAATCCGGCCAGATTCGCGAAAGTACCCCGGCTGCTCTTCACGGCGCACAACGGAGCCGCCCATGAGCGCTGACCTGAGTGAGATGGATGTAACGGTGCATCCCGAAGAGAACGCCGACTCCGCCGCGCTCTTCGTCGGCGACACCGGCCAACTCGACGTCGACACCCGACGGGCCCTGGTGAGGCTCATTCGCGGACCTTTCCTCGACGGATCGGCGGATGAGCTGGTGTGGGCAGCTCTCCTGCGCAATCAGGCCGTGGTGCGGCAGTACCTCTCGGAGATTTTCCTGACCCTCATGGTGGATGACGCGGAACGCATTGCTTTCTGCCAGCAG
>JANXVG010000011.1 GCA_025351795.1 Salinibacterium sp.
TCGTCGGCGAGTACTACTTCGACAAGCCGCGCAACGTGTTCTTCGCGCTCGCCAAGAGCGACCAGCTCTGGGAGCGTCGCATCGCGATCGTCGGCACGTTCGGCTTCATCAAGCGCGGTGACGCAACGACGACGCTCGAGATAGCGGAGAAGCTCCTGCGCGAGAAACACGACCTCATCCAGAAAGCTGTCGGTTGGATGCTGCGCGAAGTCGGCAAACGCGTCGACCGCTCCCTGCTGATCGGCTTCCTCGACGAGCACGCCGGAGCGATGCCCCGCACGATGCTCAGCTACGCCATCGAGCACCTCGACCCCGCGCAGAAGACGCACTACCGCTCGATCGCGCGACCCTAATCGCGGGCGTTCACACGACGTTGACCGCGAGTCCCCGAGCCGCCGCCGCAGCAGCCCGATGGTTGTCGTTGGTCCAGAGCTGGTCGCAGTCGGCGAGCTGCGCGACGGCGAGGTGCAGCGCATCCGGAGTCCTCAGCCCGTGGCGTGCGCGGAGCTGAGCCGCATGCATGAACTGCTCTTCGCCGAGATCCAGGCGACGGAAGTTGGCGAGTGCACGCACGTAGTGATCATGTGACGCGAGGGCCGCGACAGTGGTTGGCCGACCGGTATTGATCACCAGCTTCACGACCTCAGCTTTGAACTCAGGAGTGAACTCCCGATGCCTGCTTGCCATGATGAACATTCTCTCTTTCGAGGTGTCCACCAAACCGGATCACCGCCACCCGATCCCTTCCCCGCTGCGGGTTGCTCTGTATGGCACTGTCGCTGTTATCCGCGTGCCAAGTTCGCTTCTCTGTTATACATGGCTCACACGGTTCCTGAGCGAAAGGGGTGTGCGTTGCAGCCGACAAAGTTTTTTCTGACCGCCGCTGCGCTGATAACGCTTACCGTGGGAATGTCTGCCGTTGCTAGCTGGGCCGTCACATCGGCTACGACGTCATCTATTGCTCTGGCAGCAGTGACGGCAATGCATGCCAAAGACGGTGCTAACGGCAAAGACGGCACCAACGGCACCAACGGCAGTAACGGCAAAGACGGGCCGTCTGGGGCTGGTGGTATAGCCGGGGTATCTGGAGCAATCGGAAGTCAGGGCGCTGACGGCACGGCTGGCGTGAACGCGAGTCGATCGGCACCGATCGTCTCGCCGGCACTGGAACGGTTCACGCAAGTGTTCACGCAAGTAGAGCTGGCGACCATCCCGACCGGAGTTTACGCGATAGGGCTTACAGGAAAATTGTCGGCGGCCAGCAACCCGTATGAGCCCACAACGTGCTGGCTGCAACTCGCAGACGGCACATCACTAAGCAGCGTGCAGGTGAGCCGTCCGAATTCTTCAGCAGGAATGTCTGCGGTACTCGTGGCCAATGGTCCAACGGCTCTCTATTTGACCTGTGGCCCGGTAGCGGTGACGACGGACGGCGTGGTGTTGACCGCAGTTCCATTGGACCACTAACGCGCGTGGTCGCGATGCCACCCGGTCACCCCGGCCCGGTCGGCGCCCCGATACCCGAGCGCTTTCTTCTTCGGCACGGTCTGCCGCTGCGTAATCGTCAGCGCAATAGAAACGGGCGCAACCCACATTCACCGGCTCATTCCTGAACCACGCCGAAACGGAGGTGTGCAGTTGAGGCAACGAATGGTGCTATCTGGAGGTTTCTTATGAGTCAACGCACTTCTTTGACCGGAACTGCGCTCTGCGGCAATCTGCTCATCCAGAACCGCCGTGTACTGCGGCCCAATCTCGCCCACAGTCACCAACCGAGCGATCGGGATACCGCGCGCCGAGGGTGTTGACCGGCCCCACGGCTCATCGGAGTTGGCCCGGTTATCTAGCCAGAAGGCGGCACGCCGTCGCCGCGCGCTACAGCCCCGCGAAGTACTCCCGCATCGGCTCGAAGTAGCTTTGCCGCCATCCGCTCTGCTCATAGGCGAGCTGACCGCTCGGCACCTTGGTGTGGCGAATCGTGACGTGAGTGCCCTCGCCGACCGGCTCGAGCAGCACCTCGATCTGCGAGTCGACGTCGCTAGGCTCGAACTCAGTGGTGCGCCACGACTGCACGATGCGACGCCCAGACGCCAGCGCGATTGTCGTGCCGGTGATGTAGCCATCCCACGCCTCGTACTGGCCGCCGACGGTGGGGTCGATCTCGGCGGCGCCGCCGGTCATCGCGCTGTGGCCTGCACTGCTCATCCACGTGTCGAAGATCAGACTCGCGGGAGCCATGATCTCATCGGATACCTCGAAGTCGTAGGTCATTTCCCGATGCTATACCGCGATATCCGCGGGCGGAATAGCGCAGCATCCGAAGCAACGTCACCTGTTTGCCACCCAACACACGCCCAAATGTCACCCTCATCTGCCACACTCATGCCGACCCCGCACGACGGAGTTACCGCCGAGGCCGAGGAGGCGCCCGATGACCGACCCCAACTACACCGGCCTGCTACTGGTGATCGATCGCAGCGGGTCGATGACGCGCATCCGGGATGACATGGTCGGCGGGCTCACCGCCATGCTCGCGAAGCAGGCGGCCGAGAAAGGCAAGCTCACCGTCGATATCGTCACCTTCGATGACCGCATCAAGCAGCAGGTCACTATGGGCAACCCCAAGAAGGTGAAGATCAAGCTCGAACCGCGCGGGTCGACCGCCCTCTATGACGCCATCGGTATGGCTGTCACGAGCTACGGACGCACCCTCGAGGCGATGCCCGAAGATTCGCGCCCAGGCGTCGTACAGGTTGTTGTGGTGACCGATGGCAAAGAGAACGCGAGTGTCGAATATTCAGCGGATGCCGTGCGCGACCTCGTTCACCATCAGACGGCCGTGTACAACTGGGACTTCGTCTATCTGGGCGCCAACCAAGACGCGGTGCTCACCAGTGCTGCTCTCGGCTTCGCGGCAGACAGCGCCATGACGTTCGTTGCGGCGACCGCCAATGTTGACGCCCTCAGCGGATCCCTCGGCCGGTACGTGTCCGATGTGCGCAAGAACACGAAGCTGGGCTTCACTGACGGCGAGCGCGATGCCGCCGTCAAATAGCTCCCCCGCGAGAAGCTCAGTGGGCCGAGATAACTTTCAGCGAGTCCTCACCAGAGCCGCCCGGCTACTCAGCCCGCAACCGCCTCCGGCCCGGTGGATGCCGCTGCCGCCGTTCCCAACACGGGGGTCTTCGGCATGCTCAACACGGCAATCACGGTGAGCACTGCGGCGATCACTACGGCGATGAACACGGTTGACGACGCCGCTTCCACCACGACCGGGTTCTTCTCGCCACCGACCGACGCCGCGAAGATGCTGTTCGCAATCGCACCGAAAATGGCCACGCCGACAGCGCTGCCGATCGACCGGGCGAACAGGTTGGCTCCGGTGACGACGCCGCGCTGATTCCACGCGACGCTCGACTGCGCCGCAATCAGGGTGGGCACCGCCACGAGCCCCATGCCGAGGCCAATGATGAAGCAACTGACGGCCACCAAAGAAACCATCGGACTATGCGCGAAAACGGCGAGCACGGCGGCGCCAATCACCACGATCGCGACACCGATGAGCGCCGTGGATCGAAAGCCGATGCGCAGATACAGGCGACCGGAGAAGGATGCCGACACGGGCCATCCGATAGTCAGCGCAGCAAGGGCTAACCCGGCAACGATCGGCCTCACGCCGAGGGAGCCCGCGAGGTAGGTGGGCACGAACGACGTGAGCCCGATCAGGATGCCGCCGATGCCGAGCCCCACGAGCGTGGTGGTGAGCAGTAGCCGTCGGCTGAACACCCAGAGCGGCAGTATCGGCTCTTCGGCCCGGCGCTCTGCCAACACGAATGCCACAAGCAGCACCGCACCGAGCCCGAAGGCGCCGATGCTCTGCACGGAGTTCCACGCCCAGGCCTGACCGCCCTCAAGCACCGCCAAAATGACAAGCGTCAACGAGACCGTGAGCAGTACGGCACCCAGATAGTCGACCCGGTGCTCAGTCTTCTCGACCTTCTCGTGGAACACCCGAACCAACAGCACGCCGGCGATAATGCACAGCGGAATATTGACGAAGAAGATCCACCGCCACGATACGAACTGCGAGAAGACCCCGCCGAGCGTCGGACCGACAACTGACGAGATCGCCCACACGCTCGCGAGGTACCCCTGGGTGCGTGCGCGCTCTGCCACGGTGTAGATGTCGGCGGTAATCGTGATGGCCATGGGTTGCACCGCGCCAGCACCGAGACCCTGCACCGCGCGGAACGCGATGAGCGCTGGCATGCTCCACGCGAATCCGCAGAGAATCGAGCCGAGCAGAAACAGCGCAATGCCGATCAGGATGATGGTCTTGCGCCCGACGATGTCCGACAGTTTCGCGTACACCGGCACCGACACCGCCTGGGCGAGCAGGTACACCGAGAATAGCCACGGGAAGAGCGCGAAGTCGCCCAGATCTTTGACGATGGATGGCACGGCCGTCGCGAGAATCGTTGCGTCAATCGCCACCAGCCCGGTGGTGACCATCAGGGCGATGAGAATAGGCCCGCGCTCGGAGCGGAAGCCGACGTCTGTAGTGGTCAGGGGGTGCTCCGTTTGGGCTTGCCCCCGTTGAGCGGGCGGCGTTGATGGGTGTGCAGCGCTATGGGTGTGCAGCGTTATGGGTGTGCAGCGTTAATGTGCCGGCGAAGTCGGCTCACGACAGAGTTGCCCATCAGAATGCAAGCCGCGCGCGGTGGCGGGTATTCCCCGCGCACGCACCGGATCAGGGTGCGCATGCGGCCGGGCCCCGCTGACTCGCGCTTTGTTGCTGTTCCGCGGCATCCGCAACAGCCACAAGGCGCGAGTGACCGGGCTCCGAGGGTGGGGGGCGCCGCCCGGGCGAGGCGACGGGACGCGGCAACGCCAAGCGAGCACGCGAGCCGGCGGGCAGCGGGCAGCGGACAGCAGCGGACAGCGGGCAGCGGACAGCGGCGGGCAGACGCGAGCTACGACGCCGGCTCGCCCGCATCCACGACGACCGGGGCAGGGAACAGGTTGCCGAGAAGCGACGTCACCCACGCGACGAACTCGGCATCGCTGGGATCCGACGGTATCGGCACGCTGATCGACGAAGTTTGCGCGAAGAAACGGGATCCCGGGTACATGCGCTGCATGCGCACCTGCAGTGAGTCGGGCAGCGGGGCGGGCGACACACGCAGGGTGCTACCCATTGCTACCACCTCGCTGAGCCCGGCTTTTTGGGCGGCGCGGCGCAAGCGCGAAACGGCCACGAGCATCGACACCTGGGCAGGCGGCTCGCCATAGCGATCGGTGAGTTCGTCGACAACCGAGTCGATGGCGTCGTCTGCAGCCGTGGGAGCGGATGCCGTCGACAGTTTTTGATACGCCTCGAGTCGAAGCCGCTCGCTCTCGATGTACTCCTCCGGCAGGTGCGCGTCGACCGGCAGTTCGAGCCGCAGTTCGGTCTGGCCCTCAGCCACGTCGCCCCGGAAGGCGCTCACCGCCTCGCCGATCATGCGCAAGTACAGGTCGAAGCCGACCCCGGCGATGTGGCCAGACTGTTCGCCGCCGAGCAGGTTGCCCGCCCCGCGGATCTCCAGATCTTTGAGCGCAATCTGCATGCCGCCACCGAGTTCGTTGTTGGCAGCAATCGTAGAGAGCCGGTCGGCGGCCGTCTCACTGAGTGGCTTTTCGGGGTCGTACAGGAAGTAGGCATATGCGCGTTCGCGCCCCCGGCCGACGCGACCGCGAATCTGGTGCAGTTGCGAGAGCCCGAACTTGTCGGCGCGATCCATGATCAGAGTGTTTGCGTTGGCAATGTCGATGCCGGTCTCGATGATGGTAGTCGACACGAGCACGTCGTACCTGCGTTCCCAAAAGTCGACCATCACTTGCTCGAGAACCGACTCGGGAAGTTGGCCATGAGCAATGGCGATGCGTGCCTCCGGCACCAGCTCGGCCAGTTGGGCAGCGACTCGATTGATCGACGATACGCGATTGTGCACGTAAAAAACCTGGCCTTCGCGCAGAAGCTCGCGGCGAATCGCAGCCGTCACCTGACGGTCGGAGTACGGGCCCACGAAGGTGAGGATGGGGTGTCGATCCTCGGGCGGAGTGGCGAGCGTTGACATCTCGCGGATGCCGGTCACCGCCATCTCGAGCGTGCGCGGGATCGGCGTTGCAGACATCGCGAGGATGTCGACGTTGGTCTTCAACTTCTTGAGCGCATCCTTGTGCTCGACGCCGAAGCGCTGCTCCTCGTCGATGATCACCAGCCCCAGATCTTTGAAGGTGATGCCCTGGCTCAGCAGGCGATGCGTTCCGATGACGACATCGACCGTGCCATCCGCCATGCCGTCGATCGTTTCCTTGGATTCCTTTTCGCTCTGAAATCGGCTGAGCGCACGCAGATGCACGGGGAACCCGGCGAAGCGCTCGGCGAACGTTTCGATGTGCTGGCGCACGAGCAGCGTGGTCGGCACAATCATCGCGACTTGCTTGCCGTCTTGCACGGCCTTGAATGCGGCACGCACCGCGACCTCGGTTTTGCCGTAGCCGACATCGCCGCTGAGAAGGCGATCCATCGGGATCGGCGATTCCATGTCACGCTTCACCTCGTCGATGGTGGTGAGTTGATCGGGAGTTTCCGCGAATGGGAAGGCCTCTTCGAGCTCGCGCTGCCAGGGGGTGTCTGGGCCAAACGAGTGGCCGCGGCTCGCCATGCGCGCCGAGTAGAGCTTGACAAGTTCGACCGCGATGTCGCGTACGGCTTTGCGCGCCTTGCCTTTGGCGGCCGACCACTCGCTGCCGCCCATCTTGCTGAGGCTGGGCGCTTCGCCGCCCACATAGCGGGTGAGCAGGTCGAGCTGGTCGGTCGGCACGTAGAGCTTGTCGCCCGGCAGTCCGCGCTTATTGGGCGCGTATTCGATCAGCAAAAACTCGCGGCTGCGCTTCACCGCGTTGCGGCCGCCCGAGCTGACTTCGCGCTGGGTGAGCTCGATGAATCGCCCGATACCGTGGGTCTGATGCACGACAAAGTCCCCGGCTTTCAGCTGCAGCGGGTCGACCACGTTCTTGCGGCGACTCGCGAGCTTCTTCACCTGACGGGAGTCGTAGCCGGCAGCGCGACCATAAAACTCGGCCTCGCTCAAGAGTGCGAGTTTGATGTCTGGCAGCTCGAAACCGTGATCGACGGATGCCTTCAACAGGTATGCGACACCGGGCTCAGCGCTCCCGCTAGCACCCGTTTCCGCGCCGGAGCCGCTCGCGCCGCTGCCGCCGGGGAAGCTTCCCACAACGCGCGCGGATAGCCCGTGCTCGGCCAGAACGACTCCGGCGCGTTCGACCAGCCCAGGACCCTCGGCGACCACGGCGACAGTCCAGCCGTCTCTCAGCAGTTCGGCGACGTGCGCAATCGCGCCGTCGGCTTGCCCCACGAAGCTCGGTACCGCGGTGGCATCGACGCGCACGTAGTCGAGCTCGCTGCCGTCATCGAGAGCGGCGCCACTATCGAACCCACTCATGGTCCACCACGAGCGCAGCCCCGCCGCGAGGCGCAGTGCGCCAACCGAGAGAAAATCTCCGGAGTTGAGGTCGATCGGGGTCTCAGCTCCGGCGGTCGCGGCGTTCCATGCCGCACTCAGAAACTCACGATTCGTCTCGATGAGGCTGTGCGCCCGCGAGAGCACCCGCTCGGGCGACATGACCGCGATCGCGCAATTCGGCGGCAGGTAGTGGGTGAGCGGCACGAGCTTGTCGACGAGTGCCGGCGCGAGCGACTCCATGCCATCGACGGGGATGCCTTCCGCGATTTTCGCAAGCATGCCGGCGAGAGACGGAAACTCGTGCTGCATCTCCGCCGCCCGCTGCTTCACGGCGGCGCTCAGTAGCAGCTCGCGGCTCGGAGGCAACTCAACTCTCTCGACTACCTCGGGTAGCGACCGCTGGTCGGCCACCGTGAACTCGCGGATTTGCTCGATCTCGTCGCCGAAGAACTCGACGCGCACCGGGTGATCGGCGGCCGGCGGAAACACGTCGAGTATTCCGCCGCGCACCGCGAACTCCCCGCGTCTGGTGACCATGTCGACGCGCGCATAGGCGAGATCAACGAGCCGAGCTGACAGCGAACCGAGCTCATACCCGCGCCCGCCGGCTGCCAGATCGACCGGCTCGAAGTCAACGAGATTGTCGGCGAGGGGTTGCAGCGCCGCGCGTACTGACGCGACGACGATGAGGGTACCGGTTGGGGCATCCGCCCACGCTTTCAGCTGACGGAGGGCACGGATGCGCTTGCCCACGGTCTCGGCCGACGGGCTCAGTCTTTCGTGCGGCAGCGTCTCCCAGGCGGGAAACTCAACGACCTCTGCGTCGGGCAGGTAGCTGTGCAGCGACTCGCGCAGCGCTTCGGACTCACGACCTGTCGCCACGATCGCGAGAAGCGACTGCGGCCCGCCGCGGCGCGCAAGCAGACCACCGAGGAGGGGCGCCCGGAGGCCATCGATGAGCGAGAAATCGGCGCTCTGGCCCGAGTACGAGAGAGCATTCTCGAAGCTGCGGGCGCGCGAAAGGCCCGTGATAATTCCGTCGAGAGTCACTAGGCGATTCTAGAGTGCACCGCCGGGGGTCGAGGTGGCTCGGTCGATCCGGTGGCGACGAGGGCTGGTGAGTGCAGGCTCTACGACGCGGTGGGACCCAGCACACTCGTTCCCGCCCGCGGGGTGTCGGTAGGTTCCTTGAGCTCTACGAATATGCAGTGGGTGTCGGTGGAACCCCGATTGTGACCGCTGTGGCTCTGGGCGCCTAGCCAGCGAGCGGCACCGCTCGGCATCTCGACGTCGACGCTGTGGTCACCGTCGATGAGCCGGCGCTCGAACGCGCTCAGTGTGATCATCACGCTATCGGGATGATCGTGGGGGGTCGTCTCCTCACCCGGGTGGTCGCGGTACTCCAGCACTCGCACCCGCTCATTCTCGAAGACGACGGAGTAGTGGCGGGGATTGGTGAGCACCGGATCGACCATGGGTTGAGACTACGCGCGGCGGCGCGAACGGGGCAAGATCGCGAACGGAAGGAGTATCGCACGGGGTGCGATATCAGCGCCGGCTGGGCAATCAGCGCGGCGAATGAAACCTGAGTTGTGCGGTGGTGAGGCCGTCGGTCGCGATGAGCTCGACGGCATCCGCTGCGTCGACAAGGATATTCGGCAGCAGCGTGCGCTCGGTCGCTGAGAAGTCGTGCAACACGAAGTCGGCTGCGGGTTGGCGACCGGGAGGACGACCGATACCAATCCGTACGCGGGTGAATTCGGGCGTGGCGATTGCTGCCGCAATATCGCGGATACCGTTGTGCCCGCCGTGCCCGCCGCCGGTCTTCAGGCGGATGGCGTCGAACGGGATGTCGAGCTCATCGTGCACCACGATCAACCGCGCCGGATCGATCTTGTAGAAGCGCAGCAGCGCCGCGACCGGGCCTCCCGAGACGTTCATGAAGGCGTTGGGTTTGGCCAGGATGAGGCGTGCACCCCCGGCACCGCTTCGGCCCGCAGCGACGAGCGCGTTGGTCTTGTGCGATGTGAACGTCGTGCGCAGGCGGGCGGCCAGCTCGGCGAGCACCATGTGCCCGACGTTGTGGCGGTTGCCAGCGTAGCCGGGCCCGGGATTGCCGAGCCCGACTACAAGCCACTGGTCTGTGTCCACCGGCGTTCTCGTGCGGAAGAGTCTGATTACTCAGCAGCCTCAGTTGCGGCGGCCGGAGCTGCTTCAGCCTCAGCCTCCTCGCCCAGGTCTTGCTCGGCGGGAACGGAAACGGCGAGCACGAGTGCATCCGCCTCGGTGATGAGCGTTGCGCCGGCGGGCAGCGTGACATCTTTGGCGAGAATGTGGGTACCAGCCTCTGCGCCCTCGATATCGATCGACACGCTCTCCGGGATGCTTGTGGCGTCAACCTCGAGCAGCAGCGTGCGGTTGTCGAGCTCAGCGGTAGTACCGGCAACTGGCTCGCCGATCACGTGCACTGAAACCTCGACCTGAACTTTTTCACCCTTGCGGATGACGATGAGGTCAATGTGCTCGATGATCTGCCGCACCGGGTCTTTCTGCACGTCCTTGACGAGCGCGAGAGTCACCTTGCCTTGGATGTCGAGCTCGAGAACCTGGTTTGACTTACGCAAGATCAGGGCGACCTCGTGCCCGGGCAGAGTCACGTGCTGGGGAACGGTTCCGTGCCCATAGATCACGGCCGGGATCTTGCCGAGAGCGCGGATCTTGCGCGCGGCTCCCTTACCGAAAGACTCGCGAACCTCGGTGACGAGGTGATTGCTAACTTCTTTGACGCCGGGCTTCTCAGCCATGATTATCTCCTTGTGCGGGGCCGGGGCCCATGGTGTTGGGCCGGGGCCCACGTGTGATTTTCAACTCGAACGCATATCAGCGTGAGGAAGACGTGTGGCTTTCGCCTGTTGCCCGCTCCACCGCGTCGATTACGGATGCTATCGTTGGCATCCCTCGCCGAAGTACTGTTCGACTTTACACCGAACACGGCGCGGCAGCGATGCATCCGCCGCCATCACCCCGGCTGCGTGCAGCAGCCGAAGGACTAGCCTTGAAGACGGCGTAGTTCGCAGGCAACCGGTTCGAAGCAACCGGTTCGCCGCAACCCAAGGGAGTAGTCGTGGCCAAGGCAGCACAGGCAAACATCGGCGTGGTGGGTCTCGCGGTGATGGGGTCGAACCTCGCTCGCAACCTCGCGAGCCGCGACGGCAACACCGTGGCGATCTTCAACCGCAGCTACGAGAAGACCGCAACCCTGCTCGCTGAGCACCCGGAAGCACACTTCGTGCCCGCAACCAGCTACGAGGAGTTCGCTGCCGCGCTCTCGAAGCCGCGCACCGCGCTCATCATGGTGCAGGCCGGCGCGGGAACGGATGCCGTCATCGACGCGTTGACCGCCGTGTTCGAGCCGGGCGACATCATCGTAGATGGCGGTAACGCCCTCTTCACCGACACCATCCGTCGTGAGAAGGCGGTGCGAGAAATTGGAATCAACTTCGTGGGTGCCGGTATCTCAGGCGGCGAAGAAGGGGCGCTGCTCGGCCCGTCGATCATGCCAGGCGGCTCGGCAGAGGCGTGGAAGACGCTCGGCCCCATCCTCAGATCCATCGCGGCGGTCGCCGAAGGCGAGCCCTGTGTGACGCATGTGGGCACAGACGGCGCCGGCCATTTCGTCAAGATGATTCACAACGGCATCGAGTATGCCGACATGCAGCTCATCGCCGAGGCCTACGACCTGATCCGCCACGGCACCGGTGCCACTCCCGCCGAAATTGCCGACATCTTCACCGAGTGGAACGCGGGCGAGCTCGAGAGCTACCTCATCGAGATCACCGCCGAGGTGCTGCGCCACGTGGACACGAAGACCGGTAAGCCGCTGGTTGACGTGATCCTCGACCAGGCCGGCTCGAAGGGCACTGGCGTCTGGACCGTGCAGACGGCGCTCGACCTGGGCATTCCGGTCTCGGGCATAGCGGAGGCCGTTTTTGCCCGTGCACTGTCGTCGAAGCCCGCGCAGCGGGCGGCGGCGTCCGCGCTCCCCGGGCCGAGCGCTCCCCTCACCGTGACCGACAGTGCCGCTTTCGTCGAAGACGTACGACAGGCCCTGTACGCGTCGAAAATCATCGCGTACAGCCAAGGATTCGATGCGATCGTCGCTGGCGCTGAGCAGTACAACTGGGATATCAAGAAGGGCGAGATTGCGAAGATCTGGCGCGGCGGATGCATCATTCGCGCACGCTTTCTCAATCGAATCACGGATGCTTACGCCGAGAACCCCGGGCTCGTCGCGCTCGTGACCGCACCATTCTTCACTGACGTCGTGACCACCACGCAAGAAGCCTGGCGTCGCGTTGTGGCGCTGGCCGCGCAATCCGGCATCCCGACTCCGTCGTTCTCGTCATCGCTCGCGTACTACGACGGGTTACGCGCCGAGCGTCTGCCCGCCGCACTCGTGCAGGGCCAGCGTGACTTCTTCGGTGCGCACACCTACAAGCGCATCGACATGGAGGGCATCTTCCACACGCTCTGGTCGGGCGACCGAACCGAGATCGAAACCGAGGGTAGCAGCCACTAGCCATGGCTGGGCACGACCAGCCACAGCGGTGATCGTGATCCACCACCGGGACAGTCTCGAACCACTCAGGACCAGACGGTGGGTAGGTGCTGGGCTGCAGGCCCGTCGATCACTACGGTGACATCCGCATGCAATTGCAGTACCGACGCAGGACACTCGGGCGAAACCGGGCCGAAGAGCGCGGCTGCGAGGGCGCGAGCCTTGTGCTCCCCTTGTGCGACGAGGATGATCGCACGGGCGCGCCCGATCGTGGCCAGTCCCTGGGTTATCGCCTGGGTGGGAACGCTCTCGATGGCATCGAAGTAACGCACATTGTCGCTCCTCGTGCTGGCCGACAGGGTCACCACGCGCGTACCAGAGTTAAGTGGAGAGTCGGGCTCGTTGAATCCGAGGTGGCCGTTGGAGCCGATTCCGACCACTTGGACGTCGACACCGCCGCTGCTGATCAGTTGAGCTTCGAAGCGAGCGGCCTCAGCATCTGCATCGACGGCGGCCCCGTTCGGAACGAAAACGCGTGCGGGATCGATCCCCAGAGGTCGCACTACCCGCTCGCGGACGAACGCTGCATAGCTGCGCGAGTCGTCAGCCGAGAAACCAACGTATTCGTCGAGCGCGAAAATCGATGCGCGGGCCAACGGGTTCGAGCCGAAAGTGACCCGTCTCGCCAATTCCGCATAAATACCGAGCGGTGATGATCCGGTGGCTACGCCCAGAACCGGCGCCATTCTGCCGGCAACGGCATCCATGATTCGGTCGGATGCACAGGCGGCCAACTCCTCGGGATTTTCGGCGACGACCAGACGGAGAGTCATTCCCCGCCTAGCGATCCAACGCCGGAGGATTCTCCCGGCGTGGTGCGAAGTCGCAGTTCGTCGTGCCGGATCGCAAGCTCGTCCCAGAGCGCGCCTCGCGAAATTCGTGGTTCAGTCACGACAACGGGCCACTCGATTTCGGTCGTCCAACCAGCCGTCGCTTCCCCAGCGAGGAGGGCGGCTCCGACGGCTGAGTGATCGGTCTCCCCCTCGACGAACTCGACGACTCGGCCAGTCGCGTCCGCGAGATCTTGGCGCACAGTTCCCGACGATGCACTCCTGCCCGTCACCCGCACGACTCCTCGCGTTGAATCTGATCTCGGGCTATCGACAAGCGCGAGGCACCGACGGGATTCGAGCACAATTCCGGAGACGAGTCCGCGTGCGACATCACTAGCTCCGGAGCGCAGCGATAGCCCACTGATCACGCCCATGAGTCGATCGTCCCAGAGTGCGCCCTGCTCGCCGGGCGCGACGTAGGGAAGAAACCCGGGAGCGGAAAGAATGTCTGCTCCGGCGGCGAGGCGAATGAGCTCGTCGGCACCTCCCGGAAGGTTGAGCACTCCCGCAAGCCACGCGAACGCGGATCCGGTCGCGAGGAGGTCCATCTCCAGACCGAATCCCTCGCCGACCATAGGCGTCACGATGTACCGCATTCGGTCGTCGAGCCGAAGAGCCTCGCTGAACGAGAGGATGACCGTGCTTGACCCGGCAACGTAGGCGACGTCGCCCTGACGCCGTACTCCGAGACCATATGCCCCGAGAACCGAGTCCGCCGCGCCAAGGACGACCGGTAATCCTGATCGGCATCCAAAACGTTCAGCCAGGTGCGGACGCAGAGCGGCTGCCGTGTTCGATGGCAGAACGTCTGGTACGACGATTCCGGCCAAGATCGAGCGGATCCATCGGCCGGACGCAAGATCGAAGGCTCCGTACCCGGCGGCCGTACTCGGATCGGTTGCGAGTTCTCCGGTGAGCAGCAGGAACAGATAGTCCTTCGCTCCCGCAATGGTCGTTCCCCCTGCCGCTGGGGCCACGCGTGCGTGCATGGGCAGCAGGTACCGCGCATCGACGTATTGTCCGGTGGAGCGGTAGAGCTCATCGACACCGTGCCGTGCCCTCAGGTCGCGGGCCTCGAGGGCGGCCCGATTATCTTCCCAGGTCACAGCCGGTCCCACTGGTTCCCGTCGGCTATTCAGGCAGACCAAGGTGGGCAACATTGCCGACAGTCCGATCGAGGTCCATCTGGCCGGCTCGATCTGCCGGCCAAGGGCCGCAAGCACCGAATCGACTGCATCGCTCCACGCTCGCGGTGACTGCTCGGCCGCGCCGGGCTCAGGCCGGCTCGTGGGGTAGTCCATCCGCGCTCGTCCGAGCACAAGCCCTTCTTCAGACAGCGCCACTGCCTTGAGACCGGATGTGCCAAGGTCGAGACCGATCGACACCAATCCGCTCGTCATGCCCTCGTCCCCCGCATTCTGCCTAGCGCTTAGCGTGTCCGGGCAACGATCTTGAGTGCGTCCGCTGCCGCAGTCAGAGTCTGGTCTATATCGTCGTCGGTGTGCACGAGCGAGACAAACAGGTTCTCGAACTGCAGCGGGTGAAAGAGCACCCCGCGCACGAGCATCTCTTGATACCAGATCGTGAATGCTGCCTCGTCGGCAGTGCGTGCAGCATCCCGCCAGTTTTTGATCGGCTGAGCAGAGAACCACAACTGGAAGACCGTGCCAAGACCGGCGACATACGCGTCCAGGCCGTTCTCGGCTGCCAGGTTAGCCAAGCCATCCGCTAGACGATATCCCACTGCGCGTTGACGCTCGTACAGGCCCGGCTCGGCCAGGATGTCCATGGTCGCCGAGACCGCGGCACACTGGATCACGTTGGCATTGTAGGTACCAGACTGTGAGTACGTGCCGTCGGCTACCAGCCTCATCGCCTCTGTGCTGCCTCCGATTGCGGCAACCGGAAACCCGCCGCCGAGGCCTTTGGCGAGAGTCGTGAGATCGGGGATCACACCGAAGTATTCCTGGGCTCCGCCGCGGGCGAACCTGAATCCGGTGATCACCTCATCGAAGATCAATAGGGCGCCGTACTCGGTCGTCTTCTCTCTGAGTAATTCGAGGTAACCGGGCTCGGGCAGGATGCAGCCGGTATTAAGCACCGCCGGCTCGGTCAACACGGCAGCGACCTCGTGGCCGCGCTGCTCCATGAGCCGCACGAAACTCTCCGGATCGTTCCACGTCAATACCACCAGGGTGTCCTTGAGCTCGTCGGGAATTCCTGGGCCCATAGCGACGGGGCGTGGCGAATCCTGTGGTCCGGCGAGGGCGGGGTCCACATGGTTAGACCAGTACACCGTGTCTTGCCAGCCGTGGTAGTGACCTTCGAACCTGACGATGAGCCGACGTCCCGTCGTAGCGCGTGCCAGTCGGACAGCCGTACCGACCGCCTCCGAACCGGAGTTCGTGAAGCGCACCTGCTCGATTCCCGGCACGGCCTGGACGACCTTCTCCGCTGCCTCGATCTCGAGCTCATAGGGGAGGCCGAAGCACGTACCATAATCCGCAATAGCGTCACTGACGGCCTTGGTAACCGCGGGATGCCGGTGACCCAAAATCATCGGGCCCAGCCCCAGCAGGTAGTCGATGTACTCGTTACCGTCAACGTCGGTAAGGCGCGAACCCTGTCCGCTGCTGACGAACAACGGGTACGGCTTCCATCCGTTGCGCGGCATACGAGCAGTGCTGCCAGCACCGCCGGGGATACTGCGCTTGGCGCGCTCAAAGAGTTTCGCCGAGTGCGCGGTTCGTACGGCGAACTGCTCCTCGAATTCGGGCTGGATGCTGGACGGGCCAGTGGACGTTATCGTCATTGTGCTAACTTAGCATACTTAGTATACGAAGTTAAGAACGCTGCAGTAAACGTGCTGGGTTATCGACCAGCAACGTGGCCACTGTCTCCGAATCGATGCCGTACTGAGTACTCAGTAGCGGCTTGATCGTGCCCGGCAGATGGGCGTAACCGAGGCCTCCGAACCGACGCAACGTGATCTTCATCCACACATCACATCCGAGCACCAACTGGCCCGCGTATCCCTCGGATAGGAGAACAGCAAGATCATCGAGCCGTTGCTTGTCGGTCGCATCGCGGTGGAAGTCGCCCCAGTAGAACTCCGCCCCGAAGGTGTCGTATTCCAGCACGGCCCCAGCCTGCGCCACTTCGCGGTGGTAGCCCAGGTCGAGGTGTTCATCCATGTGGCTAAACACGACGCGGTCGGCGGTCATCCCCTCGCTCACCAGTACATCGAGGATGGTCGTTGCGTGAGTACCGAAAGGGTCGAGGTGGATGTTGACAGCCGCTCCCGAGACAGCACCTGCGGCACCCGCCGCGCGCACGACCTTCCACTCGCGAGGCGTGATCGTCGAACTCGTGCCGATTTCGCCGATAATCGCGGGGAGAATTCCGGAGTGATCCACTCCTTCGGTGAGCTCACCCAGGAAAAAGTCGGTGATCTGATCCACGTCGGCATGTTCCACCCAATCGGGATGTGCGCCATGTACGTAGAGGGCGGTGGAGACAATGATGGTGACGCCACTTCGGCGCGCGAGGTCTGGCAGCAACCGCACCTGTCCGCCCAGGTTTGTGGGAGTGAGGTCGACGAGGGTCCGTCCACCCGCGGATTCGAACTCGATGAGCTCAACCAGCGACGTTTCGGCGTCATCGAGCACGAGATTGTCCTCAACGCGATGGATGTTCCAGCGCAGCCAGCCCAGATTCTCCATAGTGACCGACTTGGGCGCATCCGCTTCTGTCGGTGGCTCGTACCACACCCTCGAGTCGGAGAATATGTGGTCGTGCATCGTCGTCACCCCGAGTGAACTGGCAGGAACCGTACCAAGCACGGTGTGCACGAGTGCAGTATCGTCGATCATCGTTCTACTCCCGCCGTTAGTCCGCGAACGATGTAGCGCTGGGCGAATACCGCGAACACGAGAACCGGCAGGGCTGAGAGCAGCGAGGCGGCTCCGAGTTGATCCCAGTGCACGGCGGCGTAGCCCTTGTAGCTCGAAGCGAGAATGGGGATAGTCGGATTCGACGACGTGAGTGCGAGCGCAATCGTGACCTCGTTCCAGACGTTCACGGCAAGGATGATCGACGTCGTAGCGATACCAGGGACCACTAGCGGAAAGTAGACGTGGCGCAGCGTCATCCATGAAGTGCAGCCATCAAGGGTGGCAGCCTCGGACAGTTCAATCGGGATGGTCTGGAAGAACGCGAGTAGCAACCACATCGCCAGCGGGATGGTTGCCGACTGGTACGCGATCGCCAAGCCGGGTGCCGAATCATAGAGGCCGATGCTCTGAAGCACCGAATACAACGGAATTGCGACGAGGAAATCGGGGAACAGGTAGGCCACGAACAACCAGCCCAAGAGTCCGGTGCGAGCACGTATCCGGCGCCGGGTAAGGATATACGCAGCTGGCACGGTGACCGCCAGAGTCAGCGCAAGGGTGAGGGCGACAGTGGCAGCGCTCATGAGCGCTGCCTGGGCAAACCCCTGGTCGGACCACACGACCGCGAACGCCGAGAAATCGGGCACGAAGAGGAACGTCGGCGTGCCGAACGACTTCACCGGGTCTTGGGTGGCAATGCAGAAAATCCAGTACAGCGGAAAGAGTGTGACCACAATCGCGATCCCGAGATACACCCACTTCGCTACTCGCCCGGCCCGGTTAACCACGAGTGCGCCTCAGGCGGCCCACGCCGACAAATGCCACGACCGCGATGCCGATCATCATCGCGAACACCACCATCATCGTCACGCCCAAGCTCATCTGGGTGGCACTGAACGCCGTGCGATAGGCGAGAAACTGGATGGAACTTGTGGATTGCCCTGGGCCGCCGTTGGTGGTTCCGAACACGAGCGCGAACACCTTGAGACAGTCGATAGACCGAATACCGGCAACGACCACAATGATCGGTGCCATCATCGGAACAGTGAGATACCGCAACCGCTTCAGATAGCCAGCACCATCTAACTCTGCGGCTTCGAAGGGTTCACGAGGAAGGGATTGCAGCGCGGCCTGCAACACGACGAACACGAACCCGGTCTGCCACCACGAATCAATTCCGGCGACGGTAGGCAAGGCGAGTGCCGAGTTACCGAGCAGGTTCAGTGCGGGGATACCGACCAGGTGAGCAAGCCAGGGGATAACCCCAATCGTCGGATCGAGCATGACCTTCCACATGAGAGAAACGACGATGCCTGACACCATCAACGGCAGGATGAACACCGTGCGCAACCAGCCAATGTTGCGGCCCACTCGGTCGACGGCGAGCGCCAAGCCGAATCCGAGCACGAGTTCGATGCCGACCGCCATGACGGTGAACAGCACGGTACGCGCCAAGGACGCCCAGTACTCGCCGTCAGACAGCACAGCGAGATAGTTGCCAAGCCCGATGAACGAGAAGGTACTGCCCCAGTTCCAATTGAACAGGCTGAGGAATATCGCGTAACCGAGCGGGAATACGGTCGCGAGGGTGAGTACTACGAGTAGCGGTGCGAGGAATGCCCCGGTCGGGTTGTCCCCGACCGTGGCATTCCTTCCGCGCTTGAGCGATAGAGAAAGAGTCACTTGAAGAGTGTGCTCATCTTTGTTTGTGCTTCGCCCATGACATCGCTGGCCTTCTTCCCGTCAGCTATACCGAGGACCGCGTCGACGACAACCAACAGTGCGGGTTCAATGTCACCCTTCACCACGGCCGTCGCACGGGCCGTAGACAGGGCCTTTTTTACCGTCGCTACGTAGTCGGGGTTGAGTGCTGAGGTGTAGTCAGCGAAGTCGGCCGCAGACTGCCGGGGAGCTCCACCGGTGAGGGCACCAAGCGCCGCGGTGTTCTTCTTGTCGGTGAACCACTGGGTAAAGAGCCACGCCGCACCTTTGTTGGCACTTGCCGTAGGAACGGCCAAGCCCCAGCTCCAGAGACCCGTTGTGCCACCTTTGGCCGCCGCCGGCAACACCGAATAGCCGACATGCCCGGTGATCGTCGATTGCGCGGGATCTTCGAAGGTAGGCCCGAATACGCTGGCGTCCGCGTAGAAAGCGGCTTTGCCTTGGCTGAACAGCGCGTTGGCGTCAGGCCAGTCGAGACTGAGCCTATTCGATGGGCCTGCGGCGATCAGCGCGGCGTAATCGCTCAGTCCCTTGGCGATCGCCGGGTCAGTGAGCCGCGGGCTTGTCCAGGATCCGTCGAACCACACGTTGTAGGGCAGGGCGATCGACGGATTGGTCGACGGCCATTCGTTGAATACGAATGCCGTTGGCGTGTCGACGATTGCAGCCGCGCGCACGCCGCGCACGACCGATCCAACGACATCGCCGTTGCCCTGTGCGCTGATCAACTGGGCATCTGAGATGAGCTGCGACATCGTGGTCGGCACCACGCCGCCCAGGTATTTGTCGACGAGTGTCTTGTTGTAAAAGAGAATGTAGGTCTCGGTCGAGACGGGTACGCCATAGAGTTTGGCGTTCGGCGATCCGGACGGAAGCTTGGCTGGCGCGAGAATTCCTGCCGGGAAGTCGGCGATGTCGTATTCGCTCGAAGTCAGCGACGGGTTGTCAACGAATGTGCCGAGCGGTTCGAGTAGGTTAGCCGCCTGCTGCGTAGCGATCGAATAGTCGAGGCCGGTCATCACCACGTCAGGAGAACTGCTCGTGCGGATCGCCTGATTCATCTTGTCGAAGTAGAGGTCCTCGGCGTAGGTCTGTAGTTTGACCGTGATTCCGGTCGCTTCGGTGAACGCCGCGAGCCGATCCTTGACCCCCGCTGACCAGGGATGCTGATCGAGCATCACGTTGACTGTCGTGCCGCTGTAGCGCTTCCAGTCAAAGCTTCCCGTGGCTGTCACACCCGTTCCCGGACTTCCGCCCGCGGCCATGCCCGCACAACCAGCCAGCATTGCTGCCGTCGTGATCGCCACCACCATCGCCGCAGTTCGCCTGCTTCTCATTCTGCATACCTCCGTGTCGGTGCGGGCAGGATCCCGCGGGTGCACTTCTGTGGCAGGGGCCGCAATGGTCGAACCGGCCGTGGATCGCTGCTTACATTGTCAGTATACTAACAGGGTAAAAACTGTTTGTGTAGTATGTAATCTGAGCTTAATATAACGTTAACATATTAAGTTAACGACTCCGGCCCATCACGTCTTGTTGAGGTACCCAGCGGAGTGATCGCCCAACTTCCTCCGTTACCGGGGCTGAGCAATCTGGGGTTGTTGGTACCCGACGTGTAGAACACGAAGTCCTTCGCAAGATAAGTCTGCTGGTACGAATCGAACGAAATCCCATCCCGCGTAGAGCTCACGCCGCGGATTCGCACCACGGTCTCCGAGCCCGATATAGCAAGGTTGTGGCGTTCCCAGACGTCGGGATGGTCCACCTCAAGAAACTGCTCGACGAAATCATCCACCAAACCGAAACGTTCCCGCAGATATCCATAGAGTGATCCGCCGTCCGCAATGTGCACCTCGTCCATCGTCGGAACCCGGCTGAGGGGCAGTACCGCTCTCTCGAGGATTTTGGGGACACCACCAAGGCTGCGCAGGCGCTGGATCTCCCAGACCGGCTCGCCCTGCTCGATAGACAGGGAATCGGCATGGTTAAGACCCGGCAGTCCCACGATCACGCTCAACACCCGGGTCGACAGAGTCGTCTCAGCGTCAACGCCCTGCATGGTATTCAGAAGCGCACCGAGACGAGACGGCTCGCTGACGATACGAGGCGGCGCGACAAAAGTGCCGACCCCCTGCTGCCGAACAATCCGGCCAGCATGCGTGAGTTCATCGAGAGCCCGCCGCACGGAGATCACGCTCACCCCGGCCAACTCCGCTAGTTCGGCGGTGCTCGGCAGCCTCTCACCACCCTTGAGACCGCCGTCGTCGATGAGCGACATCACAATGTCGTACACCCGCTGGTAGCGCAGCACCTTCTTCGCGCCGACACGGAAACCGGTGCGTCCGCTCTCGAGGTTCTGGGTCACTATCTCTGCTCCATGTCTCACTTATCATCCCATCTCACACGCACAGGTGTCAGAATGACGGGACCATGCCGCAACACGAGTTCGACGACGAGCCCGAGCTCGCGGGCTACCAGCCCCACGCCGAGGCGCCGTTGAGGCGGCAGCGACTCGCGACAGTGCTCCGCATCGTCGTGATCGTGGGGTTGCTCTCGCTGATCCTGCCGGGCATTCTCGTGACGGCATCGACGGCTAACCAGACCGCGAATGCAAGCTGCGCCAGGTACGTGACGTATTTCGCGCCCGAGGCCGTGAGCTTCTCGACACGGTTCGAGTTCTTTGGCCCATCCGGCCCCGGCTGGAATTGTTACGCGGTGCAGTTCGACGGAGCGGAGGTGCTCGTGCACGCACTCGGCATCATCCCCGGCGGCCCACGACTGCCAACGGCACCGTTGCAGAACAGTTAACTACGGCGTCGCACCATCGACCAGGAGCGACTCGCGCACTTGCTTGCGCAGCACCTTACCGATGAGTGATGTGGGTAGGTCGGCGACCGCCACCACACGCCGCGGAACCTTGTACGCGGTGAGGTTTGCGCGCGCAAAATCGCGGATCGATGCCTCGTTGAGAGTCGCACCGGGCGCGAGCACGACGGCGGCCACCACGTCTTCGCCCGAGTGTTCGCTGGGCAGCCCCACGACGGCGACATCCGCAACGTCTGGGTGCAACCGCAGCGCATCTTCGACCTCGCTCGGCGCCACCTTGAAGCCACCGATGATGATGATCTCTTTGATCCGGTCAATGATGCGCACGAAGCCATCGGCGTCGACCGTGACGATGTCGCCAGTGCGAAACCAGTCGGCGCCAGCATCGGAGGTGGGAACGAAAACTTCCGCCGTCTCGTCTGGCTTCTTCCAGTAGCCAGAGAACACTTGCGGACCGCGCACGATGAGTTCGCCCTGCTCGCCGGCCGGTCGGTCGAGATTCGGGTTCTCGGGGTCGACTACTCGAATCTCGGTGTTCGGCAGTGGCAACCCCACTGTGCCCGCGCGGCGCGTCGGCCCCACCGGGTTCGCCATCAGCACGGGGCTCGTCTCACTGAGCCCGTAGCCCTCGACGAGGTAGCCGCCGGTCTGTGCCTCCCACGGCTCAACCACGGATGCCGAGAGCGGCATCGCACCAGAAATCGCGATCTCTATTCCCTTCAGCGACACCCCCTTCTCTTTCGCCGCGGCGCTGAGCCGTTCGTAGATCGGCGGAACGGCTGGCAGGAAGGTGGCCGGATGCTTCTTGATGACGGGCAGTACGAGGTCAGGGTCGAAACGGGGAAAAAGCACGAGGCGCGCGCCCATGCTCATCGCAAAGGTGAGACAGAGCGTGAGCCCGTAGGCGTGGAACATGGGCAGCACCGCGTAGACGACCGCAGTGCCACGCTGCACCGTAGGCACCCAAGCGCGCGCCTGCGCCGCGTTCGACGCAAGGTTGTAGTGAGTGAGGGTGGCGCCCTTAGGCACCCCGGTCGTTCCACTCGTGTACTGGATGAGCGCGACATCGTGTGCAGCGGGGCGAATAGCATCCGCACGAATCGGTTCGGCTCTCAGCAGGTCTTCCCACACTGTCGTACCACGCACCGACGTGGTGAGTGCCGAACGAGACTGCCGCGCTCTCGCGATCGGCAACCGCAGCAGCGCTCGGGTAATGAAAGGCATCGACCGCGTGACGTCGATGGAGATGATTCGGTCGACAGCGACATCCGCCGGAAAATCCTGGATCGTCGAGACCACTTTGTTCCAAGCAATAACGGTTTTAGCGCCGTGGTCTTCGAACTGATGGCGTAGCTCGCGTGGAGTGTAGAGCGGGTTGTGCTCCACAACGATGGCGCCGAGGCGCAGTATGGCGTAGAAGGCGACGACGTGCTGCGGACAGTTGGGCAGAACGAGAGCGACAGTGTCACCCTGCTGCACGCCGAGCAGACGCAGGCCCTCAGCCGCCCGGTCGATCTGCTCGCCTAACTCGGCATAGCTCGTCTCGCGGCCAAAATACTCAAGCGCGACGTTAACCGGATACTCGCGAACAGACCCCTCGATGATGTCGAACAAAGAACCGGTCGGCGGGTCGATCTCGTGCGGAACACCCTCTGCGTATGAGGCGAGCCACGGTTGCGGAGTCAACGCCGCCATCGGCTCAGGCCGCGCCGTCGAACATCGAGGTGACCGATCCGTCGCCGAATACCTCCTGGATGGCGCGGGCTATCAGGGGGGCGATCGGCAAAACGGTGAGCGTGGGAAACCGTTTCTCCGGCGGGATCGGCAGCGTGTCGGTAACGACCACTGAATCGATCGACACTGACTGCAGCAACTCAGACGCAGGTTCGGAGAAAATCGCGTGGGTCGCAGCGACGACGACCCCGGTAGCGCCAGCGGACTTGAGCGCTTCCGCGGCCTTGACGATCGTGCGCCCGGTATCGATCATGTCGTCGACGATGAGGCAGACCCGCCCGTTCACCTCGCCGACGATCTCGTGCACGGTCACCTTATTAGGGATGAGCGGATCACGTCGCTTGTGAATGATCGCGAGCGGCACACCGAGCTTGTCACTCCAGATGTCGGCGACGCGCACCCGCCCCATGTCTGGGCTCACCACCGTGAGCGTAGCCGGGTCGAGGATCGCACGAAAGTGCTCGAGAAGCACCGGCATCGCAAACAAGTGGTCGACGGGCCCGTCAAAAAAGCCCTGGATCTGCGCAGCATGCAGGTCGACGCTCATGATGCGGTCGGCCCCCGCAGCCTTGTACAGGTCAGCAATGAGCCGGGCACTGATCGGTTCGCGGCCGCGGCCCTTCTTGTCTTGGCGGGCGTATGGGTAGAACGGAGCGACAACGGTAATGCGCTTAGCGGATGCTCGCTTGAGCGCGTCGACCATGATCAATTGCTCCATCAGCCACTCGTTGATCGGGTTGGTGTGCGATTGGATGACGAACGCGTCGCAGCCACGAACGCTCTCGTCATAGCGCGCGTAGATCTCACCGTTCGCGAAGGTGCGCGCGTCGGTGTGCACCAGATCAGAGCCCAGTTCGCTCGCGATATCGATCGCAAGTTGTGGGTGTGCGCGCCCCGACACGATCACGAGTCTTTTCTGGCCGGAGATCTTGATGCTGGCCACGTCGACTCGCTCTCTGCCGGCTCACCGACGCTCGTAGTACTGATTCTATTGGGGTGCGCTCAGTCGACTTCTCGAATGTCGACGAGATGGCACACGAGCTACCCATCGCTCCTGTCGGATGCGGCGGCCGCAGCCTCGGCGCCCGCCGTGCCGGCGCGGTTTGCCACAGTCCAGCCGCCCATGTTGCGCTGCGGAGCCACGGTAATCGCCAGTGCGCCAGCTGGCACGTCTTTACGCACGACCGCTCCTGCACCGGTGTATGCCCCGTCGCCGACCGTGACGGGCGCGACGAAGACGTTGTGCGAACCCGCATGCACATGCGAGCCAATCACTGTCGGGTTCTTGTTGACGCCGTCGTAGTTGGCAGTGATCGCACCAGCGCCGAGATTAGTGTGCTCGCCAATGGTGGCATCGCCGATATAGCTCAGATGCGGCACCTTGCTATCTGCACCAATTGTCGAGTTCTTGACTTCGACGAAAGTACCGATCTTGCCGCCAGCGCCCAGCCAAGTGCCGGGCCGCAGGTACGCAAATGGCCCGACGGATGCTGCGGCCCCGATCACCGCCAGCGTCGCGTCGGTGCGCTTCACCACGGCATCCTCGCCCACCTCGCAGTCGACCAGTGTCGTGTCAGGCCCGATCTTGGCGCCCCGCGCTACGAGGGTTGCTCCCTTGAGTTGAGTACCGGGAAGCAGTTCGACATCTTCCGCGAGAGTCACGTCGGCGTCGATCCAGGTCGTGGCCGGATCCTGCACGGTGACCCCGGCGAGTTGCCAGCGACGCAGGATTTGGGTGTTCATGCGGCGCGCGGCATCCGCGAGTTGTACTCGGTCGTTAACCCCAGCGACGATCCAACTCTCAGAAACGGGAACGGCCTCGATCGCTGCCCCTGCGCCGCGCAGCAGGCCGAGTACATCGGTCAGGTACTTCTCCTTCTGCGTGTTCTCGGTGCCAACCAGCGCGAGCTGCGCGCGCAATGGACCCACCCGAAACACGTAGGTTCCTGAGTTGATCTCGGTGACAGCGAGCTCTGCGGCCGTCGCGTCTTGTTGTTCCACGATGCGGTCGAGTGCGCCGTCGGCGGAGCGAATCACCCGACCGTAGCCGGTGGCGTCGTCGAGGATCGCGGACAGCACGGTGGCCGCTGCATTCGCGGCGCGATGGCTCGCGACGAGGGCCGCCAGGGTCGCTGAATCGAGTAGCGGAACGTCGCCGCTTATCACGACGACATCGCCCTCAAAGTCGGTGGGCAGGGCCGCGAGCGCAACCTCTACCGCGCGACCGGTGCCGGGTACATCATCTTGATCGACGATGACAGACTCGGGAAAGTAGTCGCTAATGGTCGCGACGACGGCATCGCGTTCGTGGCGCACGACGGCGATCACCAGACTGGGTCTCAATTGACGGGCAGTTGCCAGCACATGGGCAACGAGCGGACGCCCAGCGAGAGGGTGCAGAATCTTCGGTGTAGCCGACTTCATGCGCGTGCCCCGGCCTGCGGCGAGAATAATGACGGCGAGATTGTGGTCTGTCATGCAAACATTCTCTCGCAGGTCGAGCAGCGGGCCACTACCTCAGGCCGCCGGTGCCGACAGTTTCGTGAGGGCAATCAGCCGCTCACGACCGTTCGAGTGCCAATAGCAGGTCTGCAGAATCACGTCAGCCGCGAGCTGCGCGGTGGCGATGGCCGCGCTGTCGCCAGCATGCGCGTCGCGCCCAGCAGTCACCACGTACGTGCCGTCGAGCCCCATGCCGCTGAGCACGACGGTGTCACCGGCGCGCATGTCGAGCACGATCGAGCCGCCGCAGTAGTTGTGGGCGCCCACGATCGGAGCAACAGCCCCGAGTTGCATCCGCACCCACAGACAGCGGTCGATTTCGGTCTGGTAACCGGTGGCGTCAATAACGATAGACCAGCCGTGGTGACCGGTGCTCGGCGGTGATACCAACTGCGGGCCGGGCGCGACGAGAGTCGCGGATACCTCGACCGGTTGCGGAAATGCGGTCGTTGCCGGGATCATTGTTGTCGCCGTGGCACCCGCACTCGGCGAGTGACCCGCAGTCGCAGCCGATGCCAGCGGCGTGCGTGCCCCCTGAATACCCGATGTAAGCGCCACCGCTGCCGCGAGCGCAGCAGCGAAAGCGAGCGCACGCCAGATAGCGGTGCGCTTTCGCGCCTGATGGTAGGCGCGAAACGGATGGTCGGGTGACTCGCTCTTCTGCATCAGGTGGCGTGAGCTCTCGGCCTAGCCGAATCGGCCGCCCACATAGTCGGCCGTGCGCGAGTCGCTCGGCGCGCCAAATATCTGTTCAGTAGGACCCTGTTCGACGATTCCACCTGGAGTCCCCTGGGCGGCAAGGAAGAACGCGCAGTTGTCTGACACCCGCTGGGCCTGCTGCATATTGTGGGTCACGATTACAATCGTGACCTCTTTGGCGAGTTCGAGCATCGTCTCTTCGATCACGCGAGTTGATGTGGGGTCCAGTGCCGAGCACGGCTCGTCCATGAGCAGTACGCGCGGCCGTACAGCGAGTGATCTGGCGATACAGAGCCGCTGCTGCTGGCCACCGGAGAGCCCACCGCCCGGTTGGCGAAGTCGATCGCGCACCTCTTTCCAGAGGCCCGCCTTGATGAGGCTCGCCTCCACGAGCTGGTCTTTGGCATCCCGACCGGCCTTCGTTCCTGTCAGGCGCAACCCGGCGACCACGTTGTCATAGATAGACATGGCCGGAAACGGGTTCGGCTTCTGAAACACCATTCCAATGTGGCGCCGTGCGTCGGTCAGGCGACGATTCGCATCGTAGATGTCGACCCCGTCGAGCAATACTTCGCCAGCCAGCGAAGCGGATGGCACCATTTCGTGCATGCGGTTCAGGATGCGCAGAAACGTTGACTTGCCGCAGCCCGATGGGCCGATGAGCGCCGTGATCATTCCTGACTCCATGGTCAGCGAGACCCGGTCGAGCACCTTCCGCTCGCCGAACCAGGCCGAGATTGCCCGAGCATCGAGCGTGGCCAGCTCGGCTGGCGGCGCAAGCACGACCGGCGAAACGACTACCGCGTCGACGCTCTGGATCGGCACCTGCACCTCTAAGCGGAGATCGACTAGTGTCGACTCTCCCTCGTGTGTCGGCTCAGTTTCGATCTCGGTCTCGGTCTCGATCTCGGCTAAGGCAGCCATGGAATCGATTTCGATTTCGTCCGTTGGCACGTAAGTACCATCATTCTCGACGCGCTCAATTACCGCGTTCGCGTCCCGCGTGGTCGTCTCAGTCATGGTGTTCTCCGGTGTTACAGCAGGTTGGGCAGGGTGGTCATGGCGGCACCCGCGGTAGCAGCTCCGAGGGCGAGCCAGACCGGAATAGTAATCACCCAGGTTTGCCACAGACCCCATCGCGAACGAACCCACCGCAGGGCGATCACGGCAACGGTCAGCAGCTGCAGCCAAAAGATTGTCGCAAACCAACCTCCGGAGTCGGATCCCATCGCGAGTTCAGAGCGATCGAGCACTTCTTTGGTAAAGACGGGTGACGGCGTCGTCTGCACTTTCGACGTCAATGACGCATCGATATGTAACGCACCCGATGGGGCGAGAGGGATGCCGTCCGCAGTGATCAACTCAAGCCGACCCTCCCCAGACTTCAGTTCCTGGGGCAGAAGATCGCCCTCCCGTCGCACCCCGAAGACGTCGTATGTGCTCGTACCCTGTCCGGTAACAATCGTGATTGTGTCGCCCGGAATCAGTGCACTGAGGCGCCCAAACGGCCCGCCGTAGGTCGCCTGACGGCCCATGATGATGCTCGTGCCATCTTGCCCTGGCAGCACGGTATCGCGGCGATGCCCGGGGCCTTCGGTGAGATCACTCGGCCGGGTACCCTGCACGACCACCTCGTTGATGTCGAGTCGCTTGATAGTGAGCAAAGCCAGCGGTGTGCCGTTGGAAACGAGCTTCGCGTTGACGTCGAGTTGCCCGAGTGGCGTGGTCGCAAGAGCAAGTTCCGAGCGCAACTGTTGGTAGAGCAAGTATTGCCCGCGGCTATGTTGCAGTGAGCCCACGATCGTGACGTGCGCCACGAACCCGAGCAGAAGAGCGGATGTCAGCAACCACACCACACCAGCCCACCACCGAATCTCACGCGGCGTCGGCTCCGGCCGACGACTGCGCCGGCGTTTCGGTGGCGTGCGCAACCAGATCGGCAATGCGCTGCGGGCCGTCGGGGCAGGCTTCGTGGGCTGCGGTGCCGCAACGGGAGGCTCGAGCGTCACCGTCACGGTGCAGATCCAGTCGGCTCGGTCGTGACGCCGAACCACCCGGCGATCGTGCGACGGAAGTGGATCGACGTCGAGATCAGCCCGATCAGCAGAACGCCGAACACCACAATCAGCCACCACAGTGCGGGAATCGAGGCGACCGCGGCACCGCTGAGCACGGTGAATCTCTTGTTCTCGATGTGCCGCGAATCCCAGCCGGTTGCCTCGGTCACGTGAACACCTGAGCGCAGCGAATCGGGCACCAGAAAGCGAGCGGTAGCCTGCCCAGACGCATTGGCGACGAAGCTGCCCACGACGATCGGATCGGAGTAGAGCACGAACTTGACTTTTTCGCCCGGGGTGAACCCGCTGCCGATCGCGATCATCCACTGTTTCGTGCTAATGCGCTCGTGGTCGAGTTCTAACCCATCGGCGTGCTCGGTGGGCGCACGCGGCACAGTCGGGGAACCATCGGGGTCGGTGGGGCGCGTTCCACCGCCCGAGCCTGAGCCGCCACCCGCACCTCCTTGGCCCGATCCACTGCCGGAGCCGGTTCCATTGTCTCCTCCGTCGCTTCCCCGGTCATCCTTGCCGGTTGAACTGGGAGTGGGCGTCGGGGGAAAACTCTTCTCCGGGATTACCACAGTCAGGGGTATCGGCGACGGACTGATCGCCGAGATCGCCATTGCTGGCATCAGGAACGCACTCAGTATCGTCGCTACGATGACGACCGCACCAGCGCCGACTGTAGCCAGCTTTGCGTCGAGCTTCACTTGCCAGTCGCTTCCTCAGCAGCGGATGCACCGATGGCCTGTTCCCGTGCCGCATGGGTGGCCTCATCGATGGCCAGGTACATGCGCTCACGGGTGCCACTCAAGTAGCGCCAGATCAGGTAGATCACCGCAATCACTATGATCACCAGAATCAGCAATGTCCACGAGATGGCAAGGGTCGTCACCGTCGACGAGACCACCGTGAATCCGCTTGCGGTGGTGTCGACGACTGCGTCACTAGTGGCGGCCGTAGTCGGCGTGGGCGACGGGGTCGGCGTTGCGGTCGATCCAGTGGCGGCCGGTTTGTCGGCGGTGCCCACCTCGCCCGGGGTCAAAGTCACTGTCGACCAGGCAAGCGCGAGAGCCGCGATCGCGGGTACATCCGCGGTGATTCGCACCGTCTGGCGCGGCAGGATATTCACGACCGGCTTGGGGGTGAACGCGCCAAGCGGAATACCGAATGGACCGGTGATCACGATTCTTTGATTGACATCCATACGCAGGTTGCCCGTGTTGCTCACGTCGTAACCGATGGAGAGCGTACCGGGCGCGAACGGGTTGAACGAGGGGCCGTAGCCCGAGACGAGGCCAACCGCTTCGACGCCGACCTTCGGCACTCCCGAGACTTTCAGGTAGACGCGAGCACCCACCCGTTGCTCGAGGGTGACGGCCGCACCACTCTGAGTGCCCGTGGTGAGTACGGCCGCCACAATTCCCGCGACATGATCTCCGGGAGCGGCATCCGAAGGAATGACCATGCTGAATGGCACCGTGGCCTGAGCGCCGGGCTGAATGGTGATTTTGCTGTTGGCGAGGGTTACCCAACCGCCGACGTCGGTCGGTTTAGCGCTGTGAGCGAGTAGCCCAAACGCGCCCGTCGACGGCTCATTAATTGCGTCGGTTGCATAGAGCATGAAGTCAGCCGCGGTCGCCCCGGAATTGGAGACAACGACGCTGTCGACGATCTGCGTTCCGGGGCCGACCGAGTACTCAAAGGTGCGGCGTTGGCCATCGGTCGTCGGAGCTGGTTCGACGCTCCAGGTGATCTCGCCGTCGGCGGACGCGGTCTCGGGCAGGCCACCGCCGAGCGCGTGGATGAGGACCGGCGACAGGGCAAGCGTGAGAGCGACCAGCACAGCGACGGAAGCAGTGATTCGGGACATTGTGAGGAGCCAATCATCAAGAAGCGAGCAGATGGTGAACTGGTGATGAACGGGGCAAGCGGGTTGGAGTCGATACGAGATCGACCCCAACCCGCCGGTTATTACTACTGACCTAGATGAGGGTCAGCGTGAGGGTTGCCGAGTACGCGCCAGCAGGCGTGTTCGACGGCGCCTTCAACTGCAGCACTGCTGCTGCGTTGGTTACCGTTCCCGCGGAGCTCGGGGATCCGCTGGCCAGCTGGCTGATCGCCTTGAGGCCGAGATCTCCCACTGCAACAGCTGGCAGAACGAGGGCACCAGCAACGGAGCCACCGGCGGAACCGCTGACTGCCGGGGTCCAGCCGAGGTACTTACCGAGGAGAGTCTTGGCACCCACGGTGAAGTCGCCGACCTGGCCGGTGAGGCTCCAGCTCGGGTAGTCGAGCTGGCGGGAGTCCGTCACGACCGCAGCGAGTGAACCACTCGCGTTGAGCGTTCCGGCGCTGAGCGTTGCCGTGCCGAGGGAAACCGTCGACGAGACACCGGTCAGGGTCAACGTGCCGACGCCCGAAGGAATCGTCGTGGTGACCGTTGACGGCGACGAGCTGCCACCGACCTGCACAGTGGATGTTGCCGAGGTGGAGGTGGCGTAGACGGCGTCGGACGGAACGAACTGCGCGGTGTAGGAGTGAGTTCCGTAAGATACGCCGGTGAGCGACGCCGAAGCGACGCCCGAAGCGACGGCAACAGTGGCAACCGTGGTGGAGCCTTCATTGAACACAACGCTTCCGGCGGCGGCGGTTGCCGTGCTGGAATCGCTGAGCTTCTGCACGGTCGCGCCGAGGCTGACCGTTGTTCCCGAAGCGCCAGCGGTCAACGAGACGTTGGTGGTGATCGCGGGTGCGGCGGGAAGACCCCAGGCACCGGTCGTGGTGTTGTAGGTCATGTCCAACTTCACGTACGGGTCGGTCGCGCGGTTCGGCGATGTCTTCGACGCAAAGTAGTAGTAGCGAAGCTCGAACGGGCCCGAGACCAGCGTGCTCAGGGTCGGGTCGTTCAGTAGCTTGCTGCTCAGGAAGGTGTTCGTCGGGGTGATCGAGCGGTCCATGAACGCCGGCTGGCCGTCGAGACCGTTGGTGCCAGACGTCGACACCTGCGAGGAACTGCGTGCCTGTGCAACTGATCCGACTTCTACACCGCCCTGATAGACGAACGTGCCACTCAACAGGTTGTACGGAGCTGTCGCGCCGACGCTCACTGCCATGCTGTTGAAGAAGTTGACGTCAGTGTTGACGTTTCCGCTCGTCGGCGTGATGGTGATCGTTCCGGCGATCTGGGCAGCCTGCGCGGTCTGGGCTGCGCCCAGAACACCGACCACCATGGCACCGGCGATAGCCAATGCGGCGATTTTCTTGGAAATTCTCATTAGTTCAGTTTCCTTTTCGTGTGGTGTAGCGAATTAGTTAGAACTGGAAGGCTTGCTTGTAGGTGGTGGTGTTGCCGCAGAGGGAGCCGATGGTGCCGAATCCGTACTGCTTGATCGTTGCCGACGCCGTGCAGACCTGCGAGCCAGTGCCCATGAACACGCTTTGCAGCTGAACGTCAGCGGCGACGGTTCCGGTCAGACGCGCGGTCGAAACCACGTTGTAGACGAGCCGGTTTACCGGGAACGATGGGTTGATTTCGATGCCGCCACCCACGCTGGGCTGGTACGGCTTGATCGTTCCGATGCTGCCCAACTGGATGTTTCCACGGCGCTCGACAACGGTCGTCGGGAGCGCAGCATAGTTACCCTGCTGGATGTACTGCGCGACCGAGAACGGCGCGATGTCGCCGGGCTGCGTCACGTAGTTACCGTTGTGCTCCTGAACCGTGTTTCCGAGGTCAGTCGCAACTCCACCGGCAGTGATCGTCGCTTCGGTCATTCCGAGCTGGCCGATCCAGAACGAGCGAGTACCCGAACCAGTCTGCGGCAGCAACGGGCGAATGGTGACCGTGTTGAAGTTGTTATCGGTGTAGTTCGTGACGGTACCGCGGTAAATGTTGCGCAGTGTGAACGGCGCAGGAGAGACCGAGTCCTGAGCTGCAGCACCGATAGAGATGTCACGCGGGAAGTCACTTGCAGCGCTGACCGCGAAGGACACGGCGTCGCGAGCAAACGGGATGAAGGTGAGGTCGGTTCCGGGGAACGAGCCGCTGGGAGCAGCGGAGCTACGGGCGAAGTCGAGCTGACCGGTGATGTCGATGCCAGTCGTTGCGGGCCACACGCGCGTTCCGCTCTGGTTGATCGACGCACTGAGTGCCTTCTGGCCGCTACCGGATCCGTTCGGGCGGTTGAAGGACACACCACCCGTGCGCGTCTGGATAGTCGCCGAACCAGTCGCGTCGTACGAACCGATGTTGGCGATGACGGTGCCGAGCCCATTGACCAGGTTCTCAGTCGTGTCGGAGCCAACTCCCACGAGTGGCTTGATGGTGCCGACCGGAGTCGGGTCTGCATTTGCTGGTACCGCAGCGCCGAAGGCGACAGCGATGACGGCAGCAGCAGCGACTACGCCGAGGCGCAGTTGAGTCTTTCTGAGCATTGTTTTCCAACCTCTGTTTGGTATGGTGCCCCTGTAAGTCAGTCCGTATGGACTAGCCCCTCATTGGCTTTGCGGTTCGATGAGGGGTTTTCCTATGGGCCGGAGCGGATTGCCCACAAGAAGTGCGGTGGTTAGAGGAACCCTCTTCCTCGGAACAAAAACGGTGCGATCAGGAAGCCCACGAGCCCAATGCCCAGCGCGATCGCGAGGCCAGAGCGCGCAATTGGCTCAGTGCTTGATACCGCGGTGCGATCGGTCTTCAGCGAATCGGCGCCGGGAGTCAGTACCGGCGTGGCACCCGAGCCACTCGATAGTCCAGCCCCGGCCGCCGCAACCGACGAATCGTAGGTGTCGTGTGCGTACGCCCCAGAGTTGGTGTTACCGGAGTTCGACGCTGTCGGTACATACGACTTAATGTCGTCGGCGGCGGCGCTTGCCTGGCTGACCATGTCGGCCGTGAGCGGCAAATATCCGGCAGGCAGGTTACCGATGGCCGAGCCCGACACCTGCCCGCTTGTGGTGACCTGCTTCAGCATGTCGGTGATGGTCGAACGGGCCGCCGGGCTGGCCTTGGTCAGATTGACACCCGCGTAGGTGACGATGGTCATCGGGTAGCCGTTGTCAGGCACCAGTGCTGGATCGATCTGTTTGACCGTGTCGAGGCTGGTCGGCGCGAGGGCGACCAGTGCGTTGGTCATGCCCGCCGCATCCGCGCTCACCACCGTCGCAGGATTGTTAGGTACACCGATCGCCGCTGTGCTCAAGCCGTACCGCGCCGCGGACGGACTGTCAGTAATGGCGATCATGAATTTTGAGCCCGGCAGCTGCGTTCCGCTGCTGACCCAGTCACCAACTCCTGCACCGTCGGTGACCTTGTACGGATCCCAATAGCTCTTAGAGTTGGGGTTTGCGCGGAATGCCTGACGTGCCGCCGTCAAGAGGTTGTCGGTGTACGGCGCAAACTGGATCGAGTCGAATCGCAATCTCTCGTTACTCAGTTTGAGCGGCGCCAGAGTCTCGTCATTCTTGGGAAAGGTATCGAGATTCAGGAGGGTCAGTTTTTTCGGCGAACCGTCGAGGTTCGTGAGCCCGACATTGCGCTGCACCGGCGTCTCGAGGTAGTTGTTCGCCGAGTCTAGGTACCACGGTACGACTGCCCCAGGGTCGCCCTTCGGCAAGTAGTAGGGGTTGATCGTCATCCCCGAAGGGTCCGCGGCGCCGTTCAGGAACGCAACGGCATCCTTATCCGCGAGAATCCAGCGCCATACCTGGCGAATTGCATCGGCACCTGCCGGGCCGGGCAGTACGATCGCCGGATCGGACGTGAACTGCTTGTAGTTGGTGGGATTCATGGCCTGAAAGTCAGGATCATCGCTCAGGTAGTGGTATTTTCGGTTGACCCCGGGGAGCTGTGCGACCTGCTTCGTCGGCTCGGAGACACTCTGAGGTACCGTGAACGTGTAGGACTGGGTGAGCAGTTTGGCCATTAGTCGCGGTGAAATATTCAAGTGCTCTTGTCGTCCACCGTCAAACTCAGCGTTGAACGCGATTACCACACTCGAAATGGCGACCGGTGCATACCTGAGTTTTGTCTTCGACAGCACTTGGCGTTCGCCATCGGTGAGAAGCTCGCCCGCGCTCACCGGATACCCGGAGTAGGCGATATTCGGGGTGGTGACGCCAGTTTCGATGAGTTGCGCCCTAGCCACGGAATCGGGATTGGTCGAGAAGCTGAACGTGCTCTTCACTGTGGTGCAGAGCGATGGTTGCCACGAGCTCATCGCGCTGACCATGAGCTGTGACCCGATCACCCGAACCTCGCTGCTCCCCACGACACACGTGCTGCCGGTGGGCGCAAAATCGAGGGGCACGACAATTCGATTTTTCCAGTAGTCGCACAGATCGTTGACCGGGCTGCCACCCTGAATCGAGTTGGGACGATCGACCGTATACAGGGCGAAGTTGTTTGCGGGCTCCCGAATGCCGCTGCACTGTTCGCCGTCTCCGCCGAAAACGGTTCCGCGCGGTACAACTACCAGCCAGCACCGCAAGTGTTCCGGGGTTCCACAGCCCATCTGTGGCGCCTGTTTGGAGGTTTGTGTCTCGAAGTCGAAGAATCCGTTGCCCGTGTCGCCCACTCTCGCGCTCGTCACTTCGTTGGTCGTCGACGGGCCAAAATAGTCGAGAATGTCGTATTGCGAGACACCCGACGCGGTCAGATGTGGCTTACCGCTCACCGTGACGCCACCCACCGTAAGAAACGGCACATCGTGCGTGGTCGGGTGAGCTGGATCGAGGTCAAGCGGCCCGACGCGCAACGCGTTGTCGGGTATCACCGAGTCACCTAGTCCGTTGTTTTCGGTTAGTGCTCGCGCACCCCACAGGCAGGTGTGACTGAAGTCGGCAGCACTCGGATCGGTACCCCAACACTGCATGGCCTGCAGGTAGTTCATCGCGTTAGTTGCCGCGGCTCCCGATTGGGTCGACGACCGTGTGCCGGCGAACCCCGTCACGCTCACCCGAATGGCTTGGTCGATGATTCCGGACGTCTGCGAAACCGAAATCGCGATTTTCTTGAACTCGTTGTAGTGCGGGCTCGAGGCGTCGCGGGTGGGCTGCACCGCTTGCGCGCTCGAGTTGTCTGAGACCCACTTCACTGAGAGGGCCGACGAGCCGGATGCCGCAGCATCCGCACTCGGCTGCTGCAGCGGGCCGATCGCCACCAGACCACCAATCGCTACCGCGACCAGGGTCGCCGAGGCGATCCGCACCGCCACCATGCGGGGGTGCGTGCTGCGAGATGTACCGCGGGGGTTCGACACGGCCATCACGTTACGAGTCCTCCGTCGGTCGCGAAGCACGACCACCTTTCCTAATGAATGCCGGTAGATGAACTTTTGGGGTCAGAACCGTGCGCACGCCACCGAGTCGGGCTCGCGTCCGGATTCGCTTGACGACGCGACCCGTCGGCCCCCTCGGTGCGTTAGCGAGCGCTGCGGATCGCTGGCGCGCGACCAGAGGCGGAAGCACGATCGCGAGGAGGGCCACCAGCACGGCGAGGATCATGAGCAATAGAGTCGGAAGCGGTAACCCCCGACTCGGCAGGTCAATCGGCGAGCCAGCAATCACGGGATTACCTCCGCCAGCCAAGCCGACCACACCACTACTCGATCCGGCACCATTCGGGCCATTGGTCGATTTCGAGCCACCAACTCCGCCCACGGTTGTGCCACTGCCCGAATTACTCGCCGTCGCCACATCGGCGGCACCCCCGGTGCCCGTCAAACACTGGTCTGCACCCTTCTTGTCACACTCTTGCGGTTGGGGCGCCGTGGCGGCCAGTTTGTTCGTACCATCGGTCGAAAACGTGGGATTGTTGCACCGGCTGATGTCTTTATTGAGCGGGTCGCCACCGGGAATCTTTTGAATCTGTGCCAGACCTGCCGCAGCCAGGTTGATCGGCAGCGGGGAGTAGCCGAGAACTTCCGCCTGTTGCTGGCCCTCGCACAGAAAATACGACGCGAAATCGGCGAGGGTAAGACCCTTATTTGTAGTGAACCTACCCTCGACGGCGGTGGGAATGATCATGTACGAGTACGACGACAACGGGTACGCTCGGGGGTCGGCATTCGAGTAAACTCCCCCCAGTTGAGACGTGAGGTAGTCGGGCGAATTTGCGTCGTTGTTGATCACCGCGGCAAGCAGTGACACCGCGACGTTGGATGCGGTCGGCTCGGTGTAGTAGCCAGCCGAATTCAGCACCTTCGCTACCGGAAATCGTGCGTTGAGCGCATAAGAGTCTTCAACGTAGGTAATTGCGCCCACTGACTTGTCAAGCGCAACCTGACCGGCCACGCCGTTAGACCCCTGTTGACCGAGGAAGGCCGACCCGGGCACGATCGGATAGTTCGAGGTGATTCCGCAGATGGCTTTGCCAGCCTTGGCGCAGTAGGCGGTCCAGATCGCGGGAAACTGCGACCGCATCCACGATGTGAGCTGGGCCGTCGTTCCCGACCCGTCTGAACGCACAACGGGCACGATGGTGATGCCGGGCAGCGTCAGCTTGGGGTTATCTGCGGCGATCGCAGAGTCATTCCACTTAGTGATCACACCCGTGAAGATATTGGCGAGTGTCTGTCCAGACAACCGCAGGTTGGTGACCCGCTGGCCACCGATGACGAGGTTGTACATGAACGCGGTGCCCCCAGCCACGATGGGCACGTAAGCGAACTGCCTGGTCGGTCGGAGATCGGGGCTATCGCTGCCGGAGAGCGCGTACGGAATTTCGGAGACCCCGAAGTCCGCCGTGCCCTGAGAAAATGCCGCCCGTCCGGCGGACGAGCCCGAATTGTCGTACGTCACCTTCCAGCCGTAGTTGTCGAACACATTGCGGATCCACTGGTCGAGCGCGTTCGCGGACCACGAGGACCCCGTCCCGGCAATCGGGTCGTGGGTGGCGCCAGCAGCCGTCGCAGTTGACGCGATTGCGACCGAGGGCACCAGCGCGGTGGCGAGCACGATCATGGAGGATACGACGACGCGGACTGCGCGCCTGCAGCCAGATCGACACGGGGTGCTACTCACGATCCGGGGTCCTCACTCGTGTTGTCTGGCTCGGCCGCATCGGCAGATCCACGACGGTAGCGGGGGGTCGCTGCGGGCTTCGCTCGTGGGCGACGACGCTCGGTGATCGCGAAACGAATGGTCGATGAAATCTCGGTCGCGAAGTGGCGAACCCACTTCATGAAGGCGGTCGCTTCGGTAGCCGTTGCGTCAGCCGCCAATGGGGCGGCCGCCAACGCTCCGGAAACGACAGCGGCTGGCTTCGCGATCGCATGGGTTGCTCGGGCAACGCGCTTGCGCGCGACGCTCAACGGAACACCGAGTTCACGGGCGCGGTACCGGTAGTCGTCGTCGCGCGACTGTCTGGTACGCGCGCGCTGCTGGGCACTGCTCAGCTGCCCCGGCCCCCTGCCGCCGATCGCCCTAGCGAGGGCGAAGAGCAACACCACGAGCACCATGAGCACGGCGGCGGTGCCGAATCCGCGCGCGATCATGGTGAGCTCCGGCGACTTGACGAACGTGAAAGTAGTGAGCGGCAGCGAGGTCATTGGTCCGCTGAACGGGTTGAGGTTGAGGAAGGTGGTGGCCCCGGCGGTGAGCAGCACTGGCGAAGTCTCACCGATACCGCGCGCCGTGCCGAGAATCACGGCCGTAGTCAGCCCGGACCGCGCGGTCGGGAGGGTGACCGTCCACACCGTGCGCCACGTAGACGCGCCTAGCGCGCGAGCCGCCTCCTTGAGGTTGCCTGGCACGAGCCGCAGCACGACATCCGCTGACCTGATGATGATCGGCAGCATCATGACCGTGATGGCGAGTGACGCCGCGAAACCAGACCGATTGAACCCAAGAAACACGATGATGGTTGCATAGATGAACAGGCCCGCGACGATCGAGGGAAGCGCCGTCATTGCCTCGACGATGGTGCGCACGAATTGCGCGTACCGGCCAGGAAACTCGCTCAAAAAGACAGCCGTCATGATGCCGAGGGGCACGCTAATCGCGAGTGAGATGGTGATCATGATCAGGGTTCCGGCCACAGCGTGCAGAACGCCGCCCCGGCTCAGCGGATCGAGCGGGCCTGCATTGCTCATGTCTTTAGTGAAGAAGTTGAGGTACCCGAGCGGCGCTAAACCCCGCCCAACGGTGTAGAACACGACGGAGAACAGCGCAAGCAGCATGAGGAAGCCCAGCGAGTGCACGACCACGCTCACCATGCGGTCGCGAACCGTTGGGCCGTTCTCGTCGAACGCCGTAAGCAGGCCGAACAGGATCATGAAGAGAAGGTAGGCAATCACAATGAAGCCGATTGCGCCCTCAAGCGGCAGAGCGTAGACGAACAGCCAGGCCGTGAAGCCAATGGATGCTCCCGCACACCCGAGCAGTCGAATCACGTCGACTGCACGCAGGGTCGAGGTCACGCGCCGCACCTCGACGGCAGGCGGCCCCTTCACGAGCGCGGTAGTCATCAGTCGCTCTGGCTTCCGGATCGACTGCGTGCAATGATCGTCGACGCCACGAAGTTGACGACCAAGGTCGCCAAAAAAAGCGTCAGACCCGCGGCCATGAGCGCGGAAATTTCGAACGACGAGGCCTCGTTATAGCGCAGGGCAATGAGCGCAGAGATGGTGTTCGCTCCCTTCTCGAGAATGTGCGGCTGAATCACGAAGACCGGCGAGATGATTAGGTACACGGCGATAGTCTCCCCGAGCGCGCGGCCCAGGCCGAGCATCGTTCCGCCAATGATTCCGCCCCGCCCGAACGGAAGAACCACGCTGCGGATCATTCCCCAGCGAGTCGCGCCCAGCGCGAGCGCCCCCTCACGTTCACCGATCGGTGCCTGCGTGAATACCTCGCGCATAATCGAACTCGCGATCGGAGCCACCATGAGGGCCACGACGATTCCGGCAATGAAGGTGGATGCCGCGAACACAGTCGGAGTGGCGAGCGGGTCGTTCGGGTCGAAGCCACTCACCGCGAAGATAGGTATCCAGCCCAGGTAGGTGGCGATCCACTGCGACACGGGAAGAATGTTCGAGCTCAGGAAGAACACGCCCCAGAGTCCGTAGACGACACTCGGCACCGCCGCCATCAGGTCGACGATGGTCACGAGCACGTTCTTTATCTTGAGTGGCGAATATTCGCTGATGTAAAGCGCCGTACCAATCGCGAGTGGGAACGCGAATGCAATTGCAGTGAGAGCGACAAGAACCGTGCCCGTGAGCACCGCGGCGATGCCAAACTTCCCGGAGTTGGGATCCCACGACTGCTCAGTGATGAACGAGGGGCCGGCGACGTGGAAGGCCCGGAATCCCTGAACGAGCAGGAATATTCCGACCAGCGACATGACCGAAACCACAATCGTGCCGCTGCCGCGAGCCACCCACTTGAACGCTATATCGGGCCGATCAGTGGCTGCTGACAGCGTGCGCGGGAAGTCGGCGACGACCGCCACGACCTCGGTGGCCAGCTCATCGCTCGCGGTGCCGAGCTCCGCCTCCAGCACACGCGTATGGGTCTTAGGTTCGGTAGGCACGATCACCCGCCATGAGAGCGGGGTCCGTGAGCCGTGCCCCGGGCCGCAAGGTGGCGATAGCGATAGCACGAAGGGCGAGCTCAATCGAATGGCGGCGGTCGCGATCGGTCAGGTACCAGCGCGCGCAGGTCATCACCGGGGTGTCGTCAATGCTCGCGTACCAGCCGTACACACCGCGGCCGGCCTCGCTGACGAGCTCAACCTGCAGGGTGTTGCTCGATTCGATGACCTCTCGTGCGTCCGCCGTGGCTACTTCGAAGGTGTCACGCACTTCGACGCTACGGGCGAGCTGACGGTTATTTGCCGAGACCAGCTGCCAGACGAGCAGGCTCTCGGTGACCGGCAACGGTTCACCGGGCGACGCATGCGCGACACGGCTGCCCAAAACTCGTTGAAGATGCCCCAACCACGGGGTGAGCTTCGGGCTGTCGCTCGCAACGAAGCGCACAAACACCACTCGCGGACCAACCGACATGGCTCGGCCACCTTCTTACTCGGAGTCGCATCGTCGGAATCGATGCGAATGGAGTCAATGCGGCGACGCCAAACACGCGACCGCTGGCACACGAACGGCGACAATCACGCAGGTGAACAATTGGTGTACTGGCTCCGCCTCCAGGACTCGAACCTAGACCTAACAGCTCCAAAGGCTGTCGTGCTGCCATTACACCAAGGCGGACCGCACTCTCGTGCACAGCAAGTCTGCCAGACTCGCCGCACTCCTCGACGACACGGCCCGCGCCTATGACATCTTCTCGTCGCCCCCGCAGCCTCTCTCGTTCACCCGAGCGCAGAGAAACGTTAATTCGTTCCTCATATGCTGTGCGCACAATGAATACCCGCACCGGTCTCGTGGCCGCCGTTCCATTACTTCTCCTGCTGCTGTCAGCGTGCGCGCCGTCCGCAGTGCCGACACCGGCGGAAACGCCAGCGGTTGCTACCACGACGGCTGTGGATCCGACCGCCCCGATCGCGCCTGGCCCGGTCGAACCAGATACCACGCTCATCGTGAAGGCCACGGCAACCGCTGCCAATGGAGCTCGGCTCGCGCTCGAGCTGCGCCTCCACAAGCCGATCGCGTACGACGACATTGCCGGCCAGACCCTCCCCGCCGCTCTCGCGGCGGTCTGCGATGGCACGCTCAGCAAAACCCTGTTCGAGCAGCAACGATGGAGCTTTGCACGCGCCAACATCAGCGCGCTGCCCGCCTCCACGTCGACCGCCGTCTGGCCAACCGACGCCGTCGTCGGAACGTTGCCCTCGGCACGCTTCGTCGCCGTCGTCGCGCGAGGTTCTCTGACCGACGTCGCAACCTCTGGCGTACCAGCGTGCTACACCGACAAGGTGTTCACCGGTGGCGGTAATGGGGCCTTGGCCATCGGCATCCCCGGCGACACCCTCCAATCCGGAGCCGCCGGCAGCTTCACTCGGTGGGCTAACCATCGATTTGGGTTCACCAGCGCCCCAGGTGTCACTCTCAGCGCGTGCAGCTTCGAGGTCACCGACCTCGGCAAACAATACGGCGGGGGCACTTCATCGTGGGCATCGCTCGTCGACCGGGGCAACTGCGCAATCGGAGCAGCGACGGAGGCCCAGGAACACTAGCGGGATAATGGGTGGATGCCCACCAGCGACGAAGTCGACCGTATCGTCGACGCGTGGACGCGCGCGCGCCCCGATCTCGACTTCTCGCCCTTGCACGTGTTGTCTCGGGTTGCGCGGCTTTCGCGACATCTCGATAGGGCCAGGCGCATAGCATTCGCGGCATCCGACCTGGATTCGTGGGAGTTCGACGTATTGTCGGCACTACGCAGGGCGGGGGCACCCTACCAACTGAGCCCCAAACTGCTTCTGCAGCAAACCCTCGTATCGAGTGGCACGATGACTAACCGAATCGATCGGCTGGTCGACCGCGGTCTCGTGGAACGGGGCACCGACCCGAACGACGGACGCGGCATCCTCGTGATGATGACGCCGATCGGGCGCGAACGCGTCGACCGCGCAATCAGCCAGTTGCTGGTGAGCGAGGCTGAATTGCTCGACGGCTTGTCAGTCGGCGACCAGGAGCGCCTCGCCATTCTCTTGCGCAAGCTCAGCCTCGACTTCGACTAGTTACTGACCGAGCGAGTGCGTCGGCGCCCCACGATGCGGCTCGTCGGCCAGATTGTCGTGGCGGGCGCGCAGCGAGTCATGCCCGCATGAGTACTGAGCCGCTATACGGTGTGCGCGGTGTGCGCCCGATGACCACTCAGGTGAGCAGCTCAGTGAGCTCCAGCACGCGAAACTCTGCGATCTCGACGTTCTCCTGCAAACCGCTCAACTCAGCGGCGAGCGCGCCCAGGCCCGCATAATCAGACTGGTCGTGGCCCGCCATCCGCGAATGCAGGTCAGCGATCTGCCCGTTTACCTTGTCGATCTTGCGTTCTGCGGCGGCCAATTCTTTCTGTGCGTTGCGAAGTTCAGCACCGCCGAGACTCGACTTCGTTGCGACCGGGGCAGCCGATACCGCGGGCTTGCGATTCTGCTGAGCGCTGCGTAGCTCGAGGTACTGGTCGACCCCTCGCGGTAGGTGCCGCAGGCCGCCATCGATCACGGCGTACTGCTGGTCGGTGACACGCTCGACAAGGTATCGGTCGTGCGAAACCACGAGCAGGGTGCCGGGGTACGAGTCCAACAGGTCTTCGATCGCGGCAAGCATGTCGGTATCAAGGTCGTTGGTCGGCTCATCGAGAATCAGCACGTTGGGCTCGGAGAGCAGGATGAGCAGCAACTGCAATCGGCGCTTCTGTCCGCCAGAGAGATCCTTGACCGGGGTCGACAACTGGGCACTTGAGAACCCGACGCGTTCGAGCAGTTGCCCGGGCGTCATTTCCTTGCCACCGGTGATGTATGTGCTCTTCTGGCGGCCAAGCACCTCGCTCACGCGGTCGTTCCAGATTTCCTCGAGCTCGAATAGCTGCTGAGTCAGCGTGGCTACCTTGATGGTCTTGCCGCGCTTGACCCGTCCCGTGGTGGGCTGCAGGCTGCCAGACACGAGATTTAGCAGCGTGCTTTTGCCGGCCCCGTTCACGCCGAGAATACCCGTACGCTCGCCGGGGGCGATGCGCCAGGTGACATCCTTCAGCACCTGTTTCGTGTCGTAGGAGACGCTCACATTCTCGAGGTCAACGACATCCTTACCGAGTCGCTGCATGGCCATCGACGCGAGCGAAACACTGTCGCGCGGCGGCGGCTCGTTCGCGATGAGCGCGTTCGCCGCATCGATGCGGAACTTCGGCTTGGTGCTTCTCGCGGGCGCGCCGCGCCGCAACCAGGCCAACTCTTTGCGCATGAGATTCTGGCGCTTCGACTCGGAGGCCGCCGCCATCTGGTCGCGCTCCACGCGCTGCAGAATGTACGCAGCGTATCCGCCCTCGAATGGCTCGATCAGGCGGTCGTGCACCTCCCAGGTGTCCGTGCAGATCTCGTCGAGAAACCACCGGTCGTGAGTCACGACCACAAGTCCACCAGCGTTTGTCGACCAGCGGCGTTTCAGGTGACCGGCCAGCCAGGTGATGCCTTCGACGTCGAGGTGGTTTGTGGGCTCATCGAGAAAGATCACGTCGTGGTCGCCGATGAGGAGCGCAGCGAGCGCGACGCGCCGACGCTGGCCGCCCGAGAGATCGCCGATCCTCGCTTCCCACGGGATATCCGCGGCAAGCCCGGCGATGACGTCGCGCACCTGAGGGTCCCCGGCCCAGACGTGCTCGTCGATGTCGCCGATGATCGTCTGGTGCACGGTTCTGGACTCGTCGAGTTCATCCGCCTGATCGAGCATTGCGAGGGTGACTCCGCCGCGGCGCGTAACACGACCAGAGTCGGGCTCGAGCCGCCCGGCCAGAAGCCGCAGCAGCGTCGACTTGCCGTCGCCGTTGCGGCCGACAATTCCAATGCGGTCGCCCTCGTCGAGACCAATCGTCACCTTATCGAAGATGACGCGGGTCGGGTATTCAAGGTGGAGCGCTTCGGCTCCGAGTAGATGTGCCACTCGCGCAAGCTTACGGCGCGGTGAAGTGGGGGGCGATCCAGCAAACACCGGCGCAGCGCCTGCCGCACCGCCTACTACACCCTCTACTGCACCCTCGACCGTCGAGAGTGCACATTCACTTAGTTACCGACTTGCCAACTGCAAGAATCTGCACTCTCACCGCGGCAGCAGCGCCCGACCAGAGTCCGCGGCACCACACTCCGCGCCTTCACCGCAGCAGCACCGCAGCAGCACCGCAACACCGCAGCACAGCAGCACCGCAGCACACTCCGCGCCCTCATTTCGACTGCGAACCGCGCCCTCACCGCAAATTTGCTCGCTCGCGCAGAAGACGTGTCAGCCGGTGAACCATCAACTGCGGATGCTTCAGGTGCTCGAATGTCACGCGAAACACCCTCCAACCGGCAAGTTCGAACAGCTCACGTCGTTCAATGTCCTCGTGGTACACCGCGCGTTCTATGCGATGGCCGTCGCCCTCATATTCGATCGCGATGCGCTGCGCCACATAGGCGAGATCGGGGGTGCCGACGAAATCGCCATTCTCGTCGCAAACCGTGAAGCCGATTCTCGGTTCGGGCAGTCCGCCGCGCACGATCGCCAGTCTCAGCCGCGATTCCATCGGCGAATCTGTTCCCGAACGGATGCCGCCCAGCGCCGCTCTCGCCGCAACTGATCCACGGTGCTTCGCCGACATCGCGACAGTCGCGCGAAGTGCTGCCGCTGTGCTGAGCGGGCGTTTCCTCCGCACCAGAAAATCTCCGGCCTCGATCAGCTCATCCACGGTCAGCTGACCGGCCAATTGCATCCACGCTGTTTCGGGTGCCACAACTGGCAAGCCTCCGATCGCGCGAATCTCACCGACTCGGATACGGTGCCCAATAACACCACTCCGGCGCGGCGGCTGAGTGGTCGATGTCACTCCGACATCAAGTTCGATCCGCTGCCCGATGCGGTCCGGGAGCGGCATCCCGTATATACGCGCCGCGGTGATGTGGCTGAACGCGAATCCGCTGGGTGCGACCGGCAAGTAGCCTGCGCAGCGGGCCAATAGTTGGTGATGCGATATCTCGAATGAGTCGAGACCGCTGATCTCGCGCCGCGCCATTCGCGAGCCCTGAAATGGACGAACAAGGTCGGATGCGGTGAGCCGGTTAGGCGAAACTCCCGCCTCCAGCGCGGCGGCTACCGAGAATGCAGCCGGAAGTTGCAGGGGAAGAGGTCGCAGTCGTGTCACACGTCAAGTGTCGCTGGGTGGCGGCTGGCCCGGGCCAATCATCCACAGCGAGCGACGGGGGGAGCCCTACCCCACCTGGGCGCACCCGGCTACCCCAACCTTGCCACACCCCGCCCGCCCCCCTCTCCCCGCCACTCCCCGGCGACTCCCCGCGGCTCCCCGCGGCTCCCCCACCATCGTCGAAAGCGCAGAAAAGCGGGGTGCGGGTCATCTTCACTGCGAGTTTTTGCACTCTCGACCCCGTTCGCAGCGACGGCGGCAGGGCGGGCAGGCGGGCGCGGCGCTGCGCGGCCCTGCGCGGCGCGGCCCTGCGCGGCCCTGCGCTGCACGGCCCTGCGCTGCACGGCCCTGCACGGCGCTGCGCGGCGCAGTTCAGTCGAGAGTGCAGTTTTTGGTGGTGTGACGCTCGATCAACCGAGCGAAAGTGCGCTCTCGACGGAAAAACCGGGACGCGGGGACGCCCACGCGGGCGGGATGCGCGGGCGGGATGCGCGGGCTGGACGGGCGGGATACCCAGGCGGCAGGAACGGTCGACACCGCCGACACCGCAGCAGCTGAAGCTACGCAACCCGCACAGTGATCGAGTGGTAACCCTCGGCCCCGTTCGGAACTACGTCGACGTTCGCACCACTCTGCGTGACCCCGGACGAGTCCATCGCGCGCGCTTCGATCTTGTGATCTCCGGATGCCGCATCCCACTCGAACACCCACTGCCGCCAGGTGTCTGCAGAGATCGCCTGTGCGAGCTTCGCGGCCTGCCACGGTCCGCCATCCACACGTACGTCGACGCCATCAATTCCGGTGTGTTGAGCCCACGCGACGCCCGCTACCGCGACGGGTCCGTTCGCCACCGTGGCCCCAGAGCGAGGCACGTCGATACGCGACGAGGTTTTCACTGGCCCACGCGCCGACCAGCCTCGGTCGGTCCAGTACGCGCTTTTGTCGGCGAATCGGGTCACTTCTAAGGTCACCACCCACTTCGTTGCCGAGACGTACCCGTAGAGTCCCGGAACGACCATGCGCACTGGGAAGCCGTGCTCGATGGGCAACGGATCACCGTTCATGCCTACCGCGAGAATCGCTTCCCGGTTCTGGTCGAGGAGCACCTCGAGTGGGCTGCTCGCCGTCCAGCCGTCGACGCTCGACGACAGCACCATGTCCGCGCCGCTCATGGGTTTGGCTCTCGCGAGTAGGTCGCGAATGGGGTAGCCGAGCCACTTCGCATTGCCAACGAGATTTCCGCCTACCGGATTCGAGACGCACATGAGCGTCGCGTACGTCTCGATGAGTGGCAGAGCCAGTAGTTCGTCAAAACCGATCTCCACCTCGTTCTCGACCATCCCCGTGATTCTCAACTTCCACGTCGACGCGTCAACGGATGGCACCTGCAGCGCGGTATCAATGCGGTAGAAGGTCGGATTGGCGGAGATGAGCGGCGCGATGCCGGGCACACTGAGCGAAGCGCCCGCCGGGATGGCCGCAGCCACGACCGAAGGCGCAGGCAATTTCAAGGCCGCCCGCACCGTGTTAACCGCGAGCGTTCCCGCGTTGATCATGCGGGCACCGAGCCCGACCACGACGGATGCAGCAACAGCCCCCACCAGGATGGTCAGAAATCCACGCCGATCCACGGTTGCCCGGTCAAACCGGGACGCGACAGAGCCGCTGGCCCGTGCGGCGTCTGCCCAGTCGTGCAGTCGTGCAGTCGCCCTTCGCAGCACGATGGCGCCGATGACAATTCCGCTAACCGTCGGGATCGCCCACGACAGATTGGCTTGGGCCCTGGTGGTGACGGCAACCGTTGCGATGAGGCCGACAAGACCGAAGACGACGATTCCGATCGGCGGCGTGCGGTATTCGATCATGCCAGCGAATGCCGCAACGACAGCGATTAGGATGGCGAGCGAGAGAAGGAGCACAACCTTGTCTCCCGTGCCGAAGAGCGCGATGACGGTCTCTTTCACCACCGGCGGAACAATGTCAATCACCAGAGATCCGACGGCGAAGAGTGGGCCGCTCGCCGGGGCTACGAACACCGCAACGACTTCGGCGACGGCTAGTGCGACAGCCGCGGCAACCAGCCCAGCCACGGCGGCCCAGATGGTGGATCGCCTTGTGCTCATGCCGCTCCCATACTCGACGCCTGCCAACTAGGTAACTCTATGACGACCCGCTGGGAGCGCCATCACATTGTGCGCGATCCGAACGCCACCACCTCGTCGGTGTGCCATTTTCTCAGCCCCCGGCAATACCCTCGAACCATGAGTGTCTCGGTCGGTGTGCGTTCGCAGGATGCCGCAGAAATCCCCCGGCGCGTGATACGTCACCCCATTTTTGTGCCCTCTCTGGTCGGGATACTCGGCTTCCTCATCTCGGTTGCTGGCATCACCGGTCCATCGCTGTGGTACGACGAAGCGGCGACGGTAACATCTGCCACCCGCACCTGGTCACAACTGTTCCTGGAGATCGGCAACGTCGATGCCGTGCACGCGGCGTATTACGCGCTCATGCATGTCGTATTCGACCTCGTCGGATACTCCCCGCTCAGCCTGCGGCTGCCGAGCGCCATTGCGGTGGGGATCGCGGCCGCGCTCACCGTGCTGCTCGGCCGCGCGGTGGATCGGCCACGACTCGCGCTGATCGCCGGGGTCGTCTTCTGCGTGCTCCCCCGCACCACCTGGATGGGCACGGAAGGTCGCTCCTACGCGATGACGGCGACGCTTGCGGTCGCTATGACCCTGGTTTTCGTGCATGCGACGCGAGCCGCAACGGCCCGAGCCACGACCGCCCGATTGTGGATCGGGTATGTGGCGCTTGTCGTGTTTTCGTGTGTCGTGTTCATCTACCTCGCCCTCATCGTGGTCGCGCACGCGGTCAGCGTGCTCTGGTGGCTGAGGAGCCGCGGTGGCAAGTTTGCCGCGCCGATCTGGCAGTGGATGATCGCGGCGGGCGCATCCGCTCTACTAATTTCTCCATTCGCGGTCATCGTGATCGGGCAGGGACACCAGTTGTACTGGATCAAGCCGACCGGGTGGTTCACCGTTGTGCGCGTACTCGGCGAGCAGTGGTTTGAGGCGAGTGTGCCATTCGCCGTCGTCGGGTGGATCGGAATTGTGGCGGGAGCCATCGTGCTGGTGAGCCGGTCTCACGGACTCTCGGCGGCATCCATCCTGCTCCCTGCTCTCGCCGTACCGACGATCGTGCTGGTGGTCGTGAGCGCGTTCACCATGCCCATCTATGCGCCGCGCTACCTCTCGATGTGCGCTCCGTTCGTCGCCATTGTGGTTGCAGCGGCCATCGATGCTCTGCGCTGGAAACCGGCATGTGTCGGCGCGGTCGCGCTCACGGTCGCGCTCGCCATCCCCCCCGCAGTCGCCCAAAGACAGCTCCAGACAAAAGACGGCGCAACTTGGTCACAAGTGGCGTCGTTCATCACGGCACAACGAGCGGCCAGTGGCGCGACCTCCACGGCCGCCATCGTCTACGGAACTCTCGAACGGCATCCGACAACAACCGCCGAAGTTATCGCGGTGGGGTACCCTGCCGCATTCACCGGTACCGTCGACGTCACGCTCGATAAGACCGGCGCCGAACTCGGAGAGTTGTGGGACAGCCGCCTGCCGTTGCACAACTCGCTCGACAAGCTCGGCACTGCGGATGTCGTCTATCTCGTCACCGGCACACCTCAGGGCCCACATCCCACGACGACCGAATCGCTGCAATCTGCTGGCTGGCATGAAACGGCGACGTGGCTATTCCACTGGATAACCGTGATCAGGTACGACCGAAACTAACGTTACGCATTCATGATACGTGCGCCATGAACCGGGCCGGTCGCCCGCACGACGGTCAGGCGAGCGGCGCTCAGGGCGATCTGCAACTCAAGCGCCGAGTCGAGATCGGCGGCGAGAAACGCGATGGTGGGCCCAGACCCGGACACAATTCCGGCGAGTGCACCATTTTCTTCGCCGAGCTCGAGAATCGCGGCGAGCGACGGCTCAAGGTGCAGCGCCGGTGCCTGCAGGTCGTTGTAGAGGGTCTCCGCGAGCATCTGCGGGTCGCCCGCCCGCAGCGCCTGAAGAACGTTGGGATCGACTGACGGGGCGGTATCCGCCGGAAAAATATCTTGGGAGTGACGATCGCGATGACGGTCGAGTTCGCTGTAGACGGCGGGCGTCGACAGTCCGAAGTCAGAGACGGCGAGCACCCACTGAAACGTGCCCTTAGCGAGGGCCGGGCTCAACTGGTCTCCGCGGCCCGTGCCGATCGCCGTACCGCCGGTGAACGCGAACGGCACGTCCGCGCCGAGCTGCGCCGCCAGCACAAGCATGTCTTCGCGAGCGAGGCCGGTACCCCAGAGGGCGTCGCACGCCAAGAGAGTAGCTGCGGCATCCGCTGACCCGCCGCCCATGCCCCCGGTTACCGGCACGTGCTTCTCGATCTCGAGGTGAGCTCCCCCGCGAAAGCCCGTCTTGCGGGCGAGCAGGCGGGCTGCCTTGATCGCGACGTTGGAGCCGTCGGTCGGAACCCGAGAGAGTTCGACCGTGCCAGAAATACTCACCGAGAAGTCATCCGCAGGGTACGCGCGCACATCTTCGTACAGCGAGACAGCCTGGTACGCGATCGCAACGTCGTGGTAACCGTCGTCGAGCATCGCGCCGACCTTGAGGAATACGTTGATCTTGCCGGGCGCTCGCGCGTGGGACATTCTCACAACGGCCGCCCGGGTCATGAGTCCAACCTAGCGCGCACACTTGAAAGGAAAAATCAGCTAAAGTTCCAGCGCCATCTGGCGGCGGTGTCGTGGGCCGGTTCGGTACTAGCTGGCGCGAGCAATCCGCAGAAAATCGGCGACAGTGAGCTCCTCGCCGCGAGCCGTTGGTGCGACCCCGGCGGCCTCCAACCGCGCGGATGCCGTGGTCGTGTCGCCGAGCAGCTCACCGAGCGACTGGCGCAGCATCTTTCTCCGCTGCTGGAACGCGGCATCCACGAGTGCGAAGGTGGCAAGCCGCTCGGCCTCGGTACCCGGTTGCTCGTGGCGCTCAAATCCGACCAGGATCGAGTCCACGTTGGGCACCGGCCAGAAGACCTGGCGACTCACCTGACCTGCCGTTCGGAATGCGCCGTACCAGGCCGACTTCACGCTCGGCGAGCCGTAGACCTTCGAGCCCGGGCTCGCCGCGATGCGTTGGCCGACCTCCGCCTGAACCATCACCAGTCCGCGCTGGATCGAGGGGAAATACTCGAGAAAATGCAGAAGCACGGGAACGGAGACGTTGTACGGCAGGTTCGCCACCAGTACGGTCGGGGCATCCGGAAGCTCGGTCACTCGCAGGGCATCGTCGGCGATCACGGTGAGTCTGGCGTGCGGCTGCAGCTCGCTCACCGTGATCGGCAGCTGCGTCGCGAGGCGCCTATCAATCTCAATCGCGACGACGGATGCCCCAGTCTCGACCAACCCGAGGGTGAGCGATCCCAGGCCGGGGCCGACCTCCACAACGGTCTCGCCGGATTGCACGCCCGCGGCCTTCACAATGCGGCGAACGGTGTTTCCGTCGATGACGAAGTTCTGGCCAAGCTTCTTGGTGGGCTGCATGTCGAGCAACTCGGCAAGGTCGCGGATCTGCGCCGGGCCGAGGAGTGCGCTCACTGTCGGGCGAGTGGGCCCCGCGCTCACGCGAGCTCCGCGAATGGCCCCGGCGGCGGGGTGACGGGTTCGGCATCCCATCGCCCGTATACCTCTTCGGTGTTAGACGAGATGAGGGCGGCGAGCATAGCGACATCCGTGTCAAGATACCCAGCCATGGCCCGCAGCGTGTGCGGCAACAGGTACGGAGCGTTGGGCCTGCCCCGCAGTGGCATCGGCGTGAGGTATGGGGCATCCGTCTCGATAAGCACGAGCCGCCGCGGTATGAAGGCCAGGGCCTCGCGCAGAGCGTCTGAATTCTTGAACGTGACCGTGCCCGCAAATGACAGATACCAGCCGTTGTCTGCGCAGACGCGGGCGAGCTCCAGGTCTCCGCTGAAGCAGTGGAATACGGTCTTCGTGGGCGCACCGACACGCAGTAGTGTCTTCACGACCTCGGCGTGAGCGTCTCGATCGTGGATCTGCATCGCAATACCGTGCTTCTTTGCGATATCGATATGAGCCTCGAACGAACGGTACTGCGCATCTCTGCCCGACTCGCCGGTGCGAAAAAAGTCGAGGCCGGTCTCGCCGACAGCGCGTACCCGTGGGCGCCCGGCCAGTTCGTCGATCTCGGCGATCGCCGCATCGAGTTCGCCGGCCGCGTCATATCGTGGCGCTTCATTCGGATGGATGGCGACCGCCGCGAGCATGCGTGGCTCGATCGCCGCGATCCCGGCCGACCAGCGGCTCGTCTCGAGGTCACCACCGACCTGCACCACGCCACGCACTCCCACGCTCGATGCGCGGTCAAGGTGCTCGAGATAGCCGAGCTGGCCATGCGGCCCACCATCGCTGATCTCGAGATGGGTGTGGTTGTCGTAGACGGGCACCACAAGCGATTCTGGAACAGGTGGATAGCTGAGATCGCGTGACTGCCCCACCTCCGTCGACGTGTCGCGGTGGCGGATGTGCCGGCCCTCGGGTGGCGTCAGGGCTCGACCGTTTCGATGCGGGGAAACAGCGGCGCTTCGAGCGGGGTCACGACGCTGCCAGCCGGCAGTTGCCCCCAGCGCCCGGCATCGGTGATCACCTGAGCGGGGAGTGCGCCGAGAGGCAGCTCGGCACCGAGTGCTCTCCACAGCGTGGTCGTGGCCTCAGGAATGACGGGTGAGAGCAGCACGGTGAGCGCGCGCAAGCCATCCACCGCCGTGTACAGCACCGTGCCGAGTCGCGCGCGGTTCGCGTGATCTTTAGCGAGCGCCCACGGCTCCTGAATGGTGATGTAGCCGTTGAGTTCATCGACGATCGTCCAGATGGCGGCGATCGCTTCGTTAATCGCCAGGCGATCGATGGCGGCGTCGGCGTCAGATGTCGCGGCGGCAACAACGCGCTGCACGGCGAGGTCGGCATCCGTGTAGTCGGATGCCGCTGGCAGCACCCCACCGAAGTACCGAGTGACCATGGCCACGACACGCGACGCGAGGTTGCCGAATCCGTTTGCCAACTCGGCCTGATAGCGAGCGGATAGGTCTTCCCAGCTGAAAGAACCGTCTTGTCCAAAGTTAATGGCACTCAGGAAGTAGAACCGGAAAGCATCGGTTCCGAATGTGTCGGTAATCTGCTCGGGCGCAATACCGGTGAGCTTCGACTTGCTCATCTTCTCGCCGCCGACAAGAAGCCAGCCGTGACCGAACACCTGCTTCGGTACCTCAAGGCCCGCTGCCATCAGCATGGCCGGCCAGATGACGGCGTGGAAGCGCGCAATGTCTTTGCCGACGAGGTGGGTAGCCGGCCAGCGACGCGCGAATTGCTCGTCGTCGACGCCGTACCCGACAGCGGTGATGTAGTTCAGGAGGGCATCGAACCAGACGTAGAGCACGTGGCTCGGGTCCCACGGAATGGTTATGCCCCAGTCGAAGCTGGAACGCGAGATTGAGAGGTCGGCGAGCCCCTGCTTCACGAACTGCACGATCTCGTTGCGAACGCTCTCGGGTTGAATGAAGTCGGGTTGCTTCTCATACAGATCAAGGAGACGCTGCTCGAAATCGCTCATGCGGAAGAAGTAGTTGGTCTCCTTGAGCACCTCGATCGGGCGCCCGTGGATCTTGCACACCAATTGCCCCGCGTAGTCACCGGTTTCGGTCTCCATGAGGTCGTCGAGTTGCTTGTACTCCTCGCACGCGACGCAGTAGAAGCCCTCATACTCGCCGGTATAGATGTACCCGTCGTCGTAGAGCTTCTGCAAAAAGATCGTCACGGCCCTTTCATGACGCTCATCTGTCGTACGAATGAAGTCATCGTTGGCGATATTGATTGTCTTCAGCAGGGGAAGCCACGCTTCCTTGACGAGCTTGTCGGCCCAGGCCTTGGGGCTTGTGTCATTTGCGACTGCTGTGCGCAGAATCTTCTGACCGTGCTCATCCGTTCCGGTAAGCAGCCAGGTGTCCTCACCGGCCTGGCGATGCCAGCGCGCAAGAACGTCTGCCGCAACCTCGGTGTAGGCATGGCCGATGTGTGGCACATCATTCACATAGAAGATGGGCGTCGTCAAATAGAAGGAATCACCGGCGGCCATGATTGTCATTCTATTCTGCGGGCATCCGGTGTTACGTGTGCTTAGGCTGGAGGTATGAGAACTCGCACCATCGGAACAATGACCGTGAGCGCTATCGGACTCGGCGGGATGCCCATGTCGATTACCGGACGCCCCGACCGCGACCGCTCGATCGCCACCATTCACGCCGCCCTCGACGCTGGCGTGACGCTGATCGACACCGCAGACGCCTACACAACCGCAGAAGACGGTCAGGGCCACAACGAAGAGCTCATTGCCGAAGCTCTCGGTTCATACCCCTCAGACACCTCACACGTTCTCGTGGCCACCAAAGGCGGCCTCATCAATGACCGGCCCGGCCAGACATGGTCGCGCAACGGTGCGGTGTCGTACCTCAAGTCGGCGGCAAAAGAGTCTCTCGCGCGACTCGGCGGCGATGCAATCGGGCTGTACCAATTTCATCGCGAAGACCCCAGCATCGACTATGCCGAATCGATTGGAGCGCTCGCCGACCTGATTGACGACGGAACGATTCTCATGGCTGGCATTTCGAACGCGACGATCGACATGATCGAGATAGCCCAGCGCGTGCTCGACGGTCAACTCGTCTCGGTGCAAAACCAGTTCTCGCCGCTGCGCCGAGAAGGACTGCCTGAACTCGAATACTGCATGGCACACGGGATCGCCTACCTGCCATGGTCACCCCTCGGTGGCATTAAGAGCGCGGCGGATCTCGGCACCACGCAGTCTGCGATTCAGCAGATAGCGACGCAACTCGCCGTAAGCCCGCACCGGGTCGCGCTCGCCTGGGAGCTCGCGTTAGGCGAACACGTTATCCCGATCCCCGGCGCGTCGAGGCCGACGAGCATCATCGACTCGGCGCAGGCCGCCGACCTCGACCTCACTGCAGAGCAGATCGCGCTCATCTCTGCGGCGTAAGCCGCTGGCGCGATCCCCTCAGCTCCAGCGCCGGACCTCCTTCGCAGGCTCAGTCGGCGCTGGCGTCGCGGGATCGCTGGCGCGATCCCCTCAGCTCCAGCGCGCCCTCGTACAGGTCACGACGACTGAGGCCGGTCGCGTCGGCGACTTCCACCGAGGCATCCCGAAGTCGAGTGCCCTCCTCGACGAGTTCGAGCACGCGTGCGATCCCGGTCGGCAGGTCGGATGCCGCGGCTGCTGCGCCACCGACGAGCACGACGATCTCGCCCTTGACGCCGCCCGCTGCCCATTCGGCAAGCTCGGATGCCGTGCCGCGCTTCACTTCCTCGAAAAACTTGGTGAGCTCCCGGCAGACCACTACGCGGCGGTCGGGGCCGAGTGCAACGACAAGGTCGGCGAGCGCGGCGGCGAGCCGGTTGGGTGACTCGAAGAACACCATGGTGCGCTGCTCGCGGGCAAGGTCTGCGAAATAGGCCACCCGACCCTTACGCGGCAGAAACCCCTCGAATGTGAAACGGTCGGTCGGCAGGCCGGAGATGGCGAGAGCCGTGAGCACCGCCGACGGGCCGGGCAGCGCGGTCACCCGCACGCCGGCGACCGCGGCTGCAGCGACAAGTGGAAAACCGGGGTCACTGATTGCTGGCATTCCGGCATCTGACAACACGAGCACATCGGTGTCACGGGCGAGCTCGACAAGCTCGGCGGCCTTCTCGGTTTCATTGTGCTCGTGGATCGCAATGAGGCGGGGGCGATTCTCGATACCGAGCGCGCGCATGAGGTGGATGGTCGTGCGAGTGTCTTCAGTCGCGATTACGGTAGCCGTCGTCAGCGCGTCGATGAGCCGGGCCGACGCGTCACCGAGGTTACCAATCGGGGTTGCCGCGAGGATAAGCACGACCTCAGTATGGCGGTGCTGGCACCAGACACGTGGGGAAGCGGTTCGCGCTGAGCGTTTAGCATTGCCCTGTGGATATCGAGGGCACGCGCGCGTTTGACACCGTGCTTCGGCTCGAGCAGCCCGAGGTCGATGAAGGCTGGGGTTCGAACGAACCGACCGGGTCGCGTTTCGACGATTGGTGGACGCGGCGGCGCACGGCAGTGCAGCGGGCATTCCGGTGGGCGGGGCCTGCTGCGGTGCTCGTGACGGCCGCCGTGACACGGCTCTGGAATCTTGGTCACCCTGGCTCCCTCGTCTTCGACGAGACCTTCTACGTCAAAGACTCCTGGACGCTCTGGAATCTCGGGTACGAGGCGCAATGGCCCGCTGAAGCTGACACCCAGTTCAATGCTGGCCAGCCCAACATCTACCTACACGATGCGTCGTTCGTGGTGCATCCTCCGCTCGGCAAGTGGATCATCGGCCTCGGTGAAGAGTGGCTCGGTGCTGGTAACCCGGTCGGCTGGCGCATCTCGACGGCGATCGTCGGCATCCTCGCGGTATTACTCATCATGCTCGTGGCGAAGAAGCTATTCAGGTCCACCTTGCTCGCGACGATTGCCGGTGGCCTGATGGCCATCGACGGCAACGCGATCGTGATGAGTCGGGTGGCACTGCTCGACAACAGCGTGATGTTCTTTGCGCTGTTGGGGTTCGGCGCGATCCTGCTCGACCGCGAGTGGAGCGCACATCGCCTTGCGACCTGGTACGCGAGGAGAACGGATGCCGACCGCTCAACTCACTGGGGCCCGGCACTGTGGGGCCGCCCGTGGTTGGTCGCCGCGGGCGTCGCGTTCGGTGCAGCATCCGCCGTGAAGTGGAGCGGGCTCTACTTCTTCGCCGTGTTCGCGGTGTACACGCTCGCAGTCGATGCTGTTGCCCGCCGAAAGTCCGGTGTCGCATTCTGGTTGTCTGGCACGATCTTTCGGCAGGGGCCCGTGTCGTTCCTGCTCATGGTTCCCATCGCCGTCGCCACCTACCTGTCGACCTGGATCAGTTGGTTTGCTAGCACGCGCGGCTACGACCGATACTGGTCGGTAGGGCCCAGTAGCTGGACGGGGATATTAGCCTGGGTGCCGCACTCGATCCAGAGTTGGTGGCACTTCGAGGTGCAGGTGTACCAGTACAACGTCGGCGAATCGCGGCCGCACAGCTACCAGGCCAATCCGCTCAGTTGGCTTTTTCTCGTGCGCCCGACGAGCATGTACTATCAGGGCGCGAACGCGGGTGAGCACGGCTGCACGGCCACCAGTTGCGGCTCGTGGATCACTGGGCTCGCCAATCCGCTGATCTGGTGGGCGGCAACAGCGGCGATACTGTACCTGACCTACCGCCTCGTGCGATATCGCGAGTGGAAGGTAGGCCTGATCCTCACGGGCATGGCGGCCGGCTACCTGCCGTGGCTGCTGTACACCGGGCGCACAGTATTCCAGTTCTACACAATCGCGTTCGAGCCATACATGCTGCTTGGGCTGGTCTTTGTGATCGGGATGATCCTCGGAAGTCCGGCAGATCCGCGCGCCAATCGCACGAGCGGCATCCGTCTCGTCTTGATCTTCTTCGCTCTGGCGATCGCGGTGACCATCTTCAACTGGCCGATCTGGACAGGCCAGCAGATTAGCTACGACTTCATGAGCGTGCACTGGTGGCTGCCGAGCTGGCGATAGCGGTTGTCTGGTGAGTTGTGCACACCGAAACCGGGCCTGCCGCCAGCACTCACCCTAAAAAGTGACTGCGGAACCGTGACAGGCGCGCTCGTAAGCCCTACAGTGCAGTGAGCACGTAAGTGCTACCAGAATGCCCACCCGTCATTCTTCGCCTGACCCCCCCCTCAGGATTCTGATGCGTAACTCCATCGCCACCGCCGTTGCTGCACTCACCCTCGCCCTGAGTGGCGTCCTGTTCGCTGCCCTGCCCGCGGGCGCCGGCAGCGCCGAACTGAACTTCTCGCTCGCCGCCAGCCCCCCCTCAGGGTCGGGCCAGATATCGCCCCCACCCACGAATGTCGACTACGGCGCACTGCCGAGCGTCGACTACACCTTCGCTTCGGCGTCTGCCACGGCTACCGGGTCGCTCGCAGGAGGAGCAGACACCGGTGACTCCGCGTTGTACGACCAGACGACCGGCCCACCCGAGGGTCCCGCCAGTGACTGCACCTGGGCGAGCGACCCTGCCTCCTGCGTGTTTCCCACGCTCGCACCCGGCCCATGGGAGATAATCTCGAGCCAGTCGTGGAGCACAAGTCCTACCAGCCCAGCCACAACGGTAGACACCTACTTTGTCGTGCCCGAAGCCCCGATTCTGAGCGCCTGGGCTCTCACCGATACCGTCGCCTTCTCCGGCACGGGCATGGCGACTGATTCCGTCACGGTGATGGACACGGCGAGTTCCGCGGTGTGCTCGGCCGTAGTGGGCCACGACAACCGCTGGTCGTGCACCAGCGGAACCCTTGCAAACGGCCAGCACAGCTTCTATGCGCTGCAGACGGATTTATCGGCTGGAGCCTCCGCCGCGATCGGCTCGGCGACCTATCGGGCCGGCGGCACATCATCAGCTACCGCCAATCAGTTAGTAACCATCGACGCAACCGGCCTTCCGGCCGTCGCTCATACATTCCTGCCCGCTGGGATCAGGATAATCGGTACCCCAAATAGCAGCGCTACCAAGGTCGGGATCGATCTGTATTCGTGGACTGCTGAAGACGGATACCGTCTCGTTGCGGGTTGCCCGGCGCCGATAGACAACGAGGGGTGGGAGTCCGGTTCCTACGACTTTCTTGATGTTTCGGTCGGCGTGAATACCTGCACTATCGCCGCATTGACTCCGGGTGTCTGGCGCAGCCACTCTCATCAGAACTCGGGCACAAGCGACATAGCGGCACCAAACTGGGTGAGCGACTATTTCGTCGTGCCCGTTGCACCCACGATCGCGAGCATAACCGACACCGGAAACGCGACCGCCGCGCTGTCGGGCACGACAATTCCTGGCGACCGGATCCACGTCGTCGCTGAAACCGATGTCGAGGCCTGCGCCGCAATCGGGGCACCAATCACGGGTGCCTGGTCGTGCACTACCGAAACGCTCGCGAGTGGAACCCATACCTTTCGAGCCTACCTAGAAGACCTTGGAGCCGGCGAAAACAGCGATGTTCCACAGTCGGTGTACCTGCCCGGTGGCCTGTCGGCAGCGAGCCCGTCTCGTTCTGTCAGCCTTGCAGTACCCATTGTTCCTGACACCCCAAGCACTCCCAGCACAGTGGTAACGCCCCCGGCGCCCGCACTTCCCTCTCCCATCTGGTCGTTTACCGTCAACGGTCTCGACCTGAACAATGTGCACCCGGGCGACCACTTCACGATCATCGGCACCGGGCTGCCGGTCGGCGCAACGATAGCTGCCGAGCTGCATTCGACGCCGGTCGCGCTCGGTCAGGCGAAGGTCGCGCCAGACGGAAAATTCACGCTCAGCGCTATCGTGCCTGTAGAGACAGTATCCGGCCAACATCACCTCGTACTCTCGCTCGTGGGAGCCGGGCTTCAGCCGACGACGAGCGAGCAGGCACTGACGGTAGTGGATGCCGTGACGGCTTCAACCGGAGACTCACCCACTAAGTCGGGCGCGACATCCCCTGCTGCCGGAACAGCAGAGACGAGCGGCACACCAAACGTGGCCCTCACTCAACCCAACATTCTTACCCACTCGCTCAACTCAATCGCCGATGTGGTCGCCCACCCGGGCAAAATTCCCGCGGCCTTCGCTATCGGCCTCGTTCTGCTGATCTTTGCGGTGCTGCCCGCACACCTTCTTAATGCCACGATCGGCGAACAGTATGAGCGCTTCGCGCGGCGGATGCCGCGGCTACGCACTCGTCCACGATGGCTGTCGGCGCTGGTCGGCGCCGCTCAGCGCGCACCGGTATTGGGCGCGATCGTTGTCACGACCCTAACCGCGCTGCTGTTTGGGTTCGCTGACCCGAAATTTGGTTTCACGTTCGCTTCGCTACGCCTGTTTCTGGCCTGCGCAATCGCCCTGTTCGTCGTCGTCTATGTCGCGAACGCACTCACGGCATTCGTGATGCGTCAACGCTGGTCGGTCGATGTCGTGCTGAGCGTTCGACCGCTCGGCCTCATTCTCACTGTCGCGGGTGTGGTCATTTCGCGGATTCTCGACTTCTCGCCCGGGCTCCTCATCGGGCTTGTGATTGGTCTTTCGATTGCTGGCTCGACGGCGGCAGTGCACGCCTGGAAGGCCGTGCTCATTCGAACTGGTTTCCTGCTGGTAATTTCTGTCATCGCGTGGCTGTGGTTTAGCGCAGCCACAGTGGGCGAAGCCGAACCATCGTCGTTCGGCGCTGCCTTGTTCTCCGAAATACTCGTCGCCATTACTACAGAAGGAATCGTGATTCTTCTGGTGGAACTGCTGCCCTTCAGGTTGCTCGAAGGACAACGCCTCTTTACGCGATCAAGGGCACTCTGGGCTGGCGTTTACCTGATCGTGGTCGTCCTCTTCATCGTCGCTATCGTTCCCTGGGAAGGCAACTGGGCCGCTCTCGGTAATTCTCTGTGGGCCTGGATCGCCGTCGTCCTGGGGTTCGGTGCCGTGTGCGTCGGCATCTACCTGTACTTCCGATTCTGGGCTTCACCGCTACCTGAAGACCACCACCAACGCGTTGATGTCAGCAATATGCAGTGACCGACTGTTACCACGCGTGTCGTCATCGAGAAGGTATGGCTCGGTACTTCCGGTAACTTGGGGATCATGGCCGATCGCGACAGAGTTGACAAAGAGTGGGGCTTTCGCACCCGGGCAATTCATGCGGGAAACATCCCGGATGCCGTGACCGGTGCCCGCGCGCTACCCATTTACCAGACCAGTGCGTTCGTGTTCGACGACACCGCGGATGCTGCCGCCCGCTTCGCCCTGCAGAAGTACGGCAACATCTACTCCCGCCTAGCAAACCCCACGGTGGCGAGTTTCGAGGAGCGGGTTGCGAGCCTTGAGGGCGGACTCGGAGCCGTCGCGACGGCAAGTGGGCTCTCCGCGCAGTTCATCACGTTCGCATCCCTCACCGGAGCCGGCGACCACATCGTGGCATCAGCGAATCTCTATGGCGGGTCGATCACCCAGCTCGACGTCACCCTGCGCCGCTTCGGGGTAGACACGACCTTTGTGAAGAGTTCCGACCCGGCCGACTACGCGACCGCGATCACCGATAAGACCAAGCTCATCTTCGCCGAAACGATCGCAAACCCGTCCGGTGAGATCGCCGACATCGAGGGGCTTGCCGAGGTCGCTCACGCGCACCACATCCCGCTGATCATCGACTCCACCATCGCGACCCCCTACCTCAATCGCCCCATCGAGTGGGGAGCGGATGTTGTCATCCACTCGGCCACCAAGTTTCTCGGGGGTGCAGGAACGACGCTCGGCGGGGTAGTCGTCGAATCCGGCCGGTTCCACTGGGCCAACGAACATTTCCCGTTATTCGATCAGCCCGTGCCGGCGTACGGCGGGCTCAACTGGCACGGCAACTTTGGCGAATACGCGTTCCTCACCCGCTTGCGTGCCGAACAATTGCGCGACATCGGCCCATCGCTCGCGCCGCACTCGGCCTGGCTTCTTGCGACCGGAGTCGAGACGCTGCCGTTTCGCCTGCAAGCACACGTCGACAATGCGCGCATCGTGGCAGAGTGGCTCGACGCCGACCCGCGCATTGAGAAGGTCTATTGGGCTGGCTTGCCGCAACACCCGCACTTCGAGCGTGCCAAGAAGTACCTACCCAAGGGCCCCGGATCGGTTTTCTCGTTCGTCGTGCGTGCCACCGAAACCCAGAACGGCCGCGAGGTCGGCCAGAGATTTATCGAGTCGGTGAATCTTGCGAGCCACCTTGCCAACATCGGTGACGCTAAGACGCTCGTGATCCACCCGGCGTCGACCACTCACGCCCAACTCAGCGAACAGCAGTTGCTTGAGGCAGGCGTGCTGCCGGGCGTCGTGCGCATCAGCGTCGGAATAGAAGATCCAGAAGACATTGTTGATGACCTTGACCAGGCATTAACCGCCGCAACGAAGGGCTAGACATGAGTGTCTCGACACGCGATACCGTCACCAGCCAGTTGGCTAACGGGCTCACCTGCGAGCTTCCTGCAGACTCGCCGCTGGCCAAGCTGCTCACCTCGAAGCGCACCTGGGTGGGGCCGGCGGCGAAGGAACGCCTCGCGATTCTGCGCAGGGCAAAGTCGATAGCGATCGTCGGTGCCTCGCCGAACTCGACACGGTCGAGCTACTTCGTGGGCACCTACCTGCTGCAGTCGAGCGACTACCGCGTGTATTTCGTTAATCCGATGGCGGACGAGATTCTCGGCCGGAAGGCCTACAAGTGCCTCGCTGACCTGCCTGAGGTGCCCGACATCGTCGACGTGTTTCGCAAGGGCAGCGATATCCCGGCGGTCATCGACGAGGTACTCGCGATCGGCGCGAAGACCGTCTGGGTGCAACTGGGTATCTGGAACCAGGATGCCGCGATCTACGGTGAGTCGAAGGGTCTCACGGTGGTGATGGACCGCTGCATCAAGATTGAGCACGCGCGGTTTCACGGCGGACTGCACTTGCTCGGCTTCGACACCGGGGTGATTACCTCCCGCAAGACGCTGCGCTAGGTGCTCCGGTGAGTCCCTTTTCAGGCTGAGCCGGGCAGTTACTGGACTATGAACTCACCGGCCGGCTCAGCCTGAAAAGGGACTCAACGGAGGGCGGCGGCGAGTTGCTCAGGGGCAGTGATCGGCAGGCGGCACACAAAGTTCTCGCAGAGGTAGGCAGTCGCCCCCGTGGCGGCGGTGCGCCCCGCGAAGAGTTCACAGCCAGCCCGAGCGAATGCGGTGGCCTGGGCGTCGCTGACGACCGCAACGATCGATCCCTGCCAACTCTGGGCGAGCGTCGCGAGTGGTGAGCGAGCGTCACCGACGACCACGAGTTGCGACACCGGCGACTGCAGGCGCGACATGACGGTAAGCGCAGTGCCGAAGGAGATCGGGCGCTCGGCCGCACGTGTCGCGACGCTCGCCATGCGCCTCTCGGCCTCGGTCAGATAGGGTGCGTACGCGGTAAGCAGATACAGCCGGTACAGGGCAGCCGCGAACGCGCTCGGTCCAGAGGGATGTGCGCCGTCGCTCGGCTCTGCCTCAAGCACGAGTCCGTTCGCGGTGAGCACGGGGTCGGCGCCACCAGGAACACCGTTCACCGCGAGCACATCGTCAACGAGCGTGCGCGCCACCGATGCGTAGCGAACCTCGCCGGTCGCGGTCGCGAGGTGCAACAGGCCGGATGCGAGCATGCCATAGTCGTCGATCGTCGCCTTCGCGGCGGAGATCGTCTCACCAATCGATGCCCGTACGAGCCCCTGTTTCAGAATGTGCCTCTCGATCAGGAAGTCGGCCGCGCGCCGCGCCGCGGCGATCCAGTCCGCTCGGTTCACGAGCGTGCCCGCGATCGCGAGCCCCTCGATCGCGAGCCCATTCCAGCCGGTGAGCACCTTCTCGTCCAGCGGCGGAACGCTCAGGGTGGCGCGACGGGCCGCGTCGAGGGAGTAGTAGAAGCCCTCGACCCGTTCGCCGTCGACGGTGCTCTCGCTGTCTTGGGCCGAGGCGAAGCCACCAGCCGGCAATTGCATCCGCTCGATCAAGAAACCGGCGATTCCGGCCGCAATTTCGGCCCGACCGGAGCGCGCATATGCGACCAGCAATTGTGCGTTGTCGTACAGCATGCGTTCGTAGTGTGGTTCGGTCCAGTCGCGTCGCGTTGCGTAACGGAAGAACCCGCCCTCGATCGGGTCGCGGAGGCTGGATGCCGACATGGCATCGAGTGCGCGCTCGGCAAGCCCGCGGGCCGCGAGGTCGCCCACCGACCGGGCCGCGAGGTCGCCCACCGACCCGGCGTCGTGGTCGGCGTCCGGTACCGTGCTCAGAACCCCCGCCCCGCGTTCGAGCAGGAAGAGTAAGACGGGCGTGACCGGAAACTTGGGACTGCCGCCGAAGCCGCCGAACTGTTGGTCTTCGAGCGCGACGAGCTCACTCACGATCGCGGTGAATCCTTCGTCATCGGGGAGCGCGCTGGAAACCCGGGCAACCGGGCTGGCAAGTGCCTGGACGATAGTCGCCGCACTACCATCAACCTGTTCTCGGCGATCGCGCCAGGCATCGAGCACCGCGTCGAGCACCTGCCTGAACGATGCACGGCCATGCGCGGCAACCGGCGGCCAGTACGTGCCAGCGAAAAAGGTGCGGCCGGTCGGAGTCAGGAAGGCGTTGAGCGGCCAGCCGAGGTCCTCGGTAAATGCGCCAGCTGCCGCCAAGTAGGTGGCGTCGACATCCGGGTACTCTTCACGGTCGACCTTGATCGCCACGAGATTTTCGTTCATGAATCTGGCAATCTCGGGATCGCTGAAACTCTCCCGTGCCATCACGTGGCACCAGTGACACGTCGAGTAGCCGATCGACACAAGCACCGGCACGTCACGGCGCCGCGCTTCCTCGAACGCCTCGGCACTCCACTCCCACCAGTCGACGGGGTTGTCGGCGTGCGAGCGCAAATACGGGCTTACCGCTGTCACGAGGCGATTGGACATGCCTCCAGCGTAGGCTCGGTATTGTGCCTACGACAGTCGCAGTTACCTACATCGGCGGTCCCACCGCCCTCCTCGAATACGGCCACCTGCGCATCGTCACCGACCCGACCTTTGACGCACCACGCAGCTATCCAGATGACGACGGTACTCCGCTCGTCAAGACAGCTGGTCCTGGTATTGCCCGCGCCGACCTCGGCCAGGTCGACCTCATTCTGTTGTCACATCACGAGCATGAAGATAACCTCGACTACGAGGGTCTCGAACTCATCGCGACGGGCGTCACGACCCTCAGCACGATGAAAGCGGCGACCGACCTTTTCGGCGGCTCAGTGATCGGCCTCGATGCGTGGGAGTCCCATGATGTCGGTGCGGTGACGATTACGGCCGTCCCCGCTTTGCACGGACCTCCCGGTGCCGAGAAATGGCTCGGACCGGTGATCGGATTCGTTCTGCAGTCGCCGGGCGAGGCATCCGTCTATGTGAGCGGCGACAACGCATCGTTGGCGCTCGTGGAGCAAATCGCCGGCGCGTTTGGACACATCGATATCGCACTGTTGTTCGCCGGGGCGGCGCGCGTGCCGTCGTTCGACGCGGCGCTCACCCTGACATCGCGGGATGCCGTACTCGCGGCTGGCATTCTCGGTGCGAGCCGAGTGGTCGGCCTGCACACTGAGGATTGGCAGCACTTTTCCGAGGGTCGCGCCCAACTAGAAGAAGCGTTCGCGGGCTCGAGCGCGCTCATCGACACTCCGCGGGGGCAGCGGGTCGAGCTCTAGCTGCCCTACTCCACCTCGTTGGGGTCGCCTCCGACGCGGCCTTGGCGCTCGAGCGCGGTTATGAACGCCTGCTCATCTGCCGCGAGCTCGAAGTCGAAGATCGCGAAGTTCTCCCTGATCCGGTCGCGGTTATTCGACTTCGGGAACACGATGTGTCCTTGCTGAATGTGCCAGCGCAACACCACCTGGGCGGGCGTCTTGCCCCGTGCTGCGGCGATTGCCACGATCTCGGGAAGCTCGAGCAATGGATACTTCCCCTGACCGAGCGGGCCCCATGCCTCGGTCGCAATCCCGTGCTCGGCGCCGAACGTCGTCACCGCAGGCTGCTGATGGTAGGGATGCAGCTCGATCTGGTTCACGGCGGGCACGGTATCTGTTTCTGCGAGCAATCGCTTGAGGTGCGGCACCAGAAAGTTCGAGACGCCAATACTGCGCGCGCGGCCATCGGCCGCGAGCTTCTCGAGCGCTCTCCATGACTCGACGAACACGTCACGCTTGGGAACCGGCCAGTGGATCAGGTACAGGTCTACGTAGTCGAGCCCCAGTTTCTGCAGGCTCAGATCCATTGCGTCGAACGCAGACTCGGTGCCCTGGTCGGTGTTGTATAGCTTCGTCGTGACGAACAGTTCGTCACGTGGAATGCCGGATGCCGCGATCGCCGCACCTACTCCCACCTCATTGCCGTAGATAGCAGCGGTATCGATGTGGCGATAGCCGACCTCGAGCGCGTCGGAGACGATGCGCTGCGTATCATCTGGGTCGACCCGAAATACGCCGAAGCCCAACTGGGGAATGGTGTGGCCGTCGTTGAGCGTGATGGGGGTAACAGTCATGCACTCAGTTTCTCACCAACCCGCAGCGAATTCCGCTGCGAGTCCGGCACCGGTTCGTCAATACTCAGCCGTGCACACCGCGGTCGTCGAACTGCTACCGCGCTGACCACGACTCAGAGGTGTCGCTCGTCGGGTCCGTTGTAGAGGCTGAGCGGCCGGATGAGCGCGTTCGATTCCAGTTGCTCCATGATGTGGGCGGTCCATCCGGTGACACGACTAGCGACGAAGAGTGGAGTGAACATCTCAGTGTCGAATCCGATGAGGTTGTACGCTGGCCCGCTCGGGTAGTCAAGATTCGGCTTAATATTCTTTGCGTCGTTCATGGCCGACTCGAGCGTGTCGTACAGTTCGGCTAAATCGGGACGGTTGTATTCCGCGATCAGAGTATCGAGCGCGGCTTTCATGGTTGGAACACGGGAGTCGCCGTTCTTGTACACGCGGTGACCGAAACCCATGATCTTGCGCTTATCAGCGAGGGCAGCCGAGAGCCACACTTGCACTTTGTCTGCCGAGCCGATTTCGTCAAACACGTGCATGACGGCCTCGTTGGCTCCGCCGTGCAGCGGGCCCTTGAGCGCACCGATCGCTCCGACGACCGCCGAGTACAGATCGGAGAGTGTCGAGGTGATCACGCGTGCGGTGAAGGTAGAAGCATTGAAGGAGTGCTCGGCGTACAGGATCATCGATACGTCGAATGCGTTGACGACTACCAGATCCGGCAGTTCACCGAATGCCATGAACAGAAAATTGGCCGAATAGCCGAGATCGTCACGCGGCTCGACGAGTGGCTCACCGCGGCGGCGACGCTGGTCATATGCGACGATCGACGGCAGTTGGGCGAACAAATAGGCGGCGCGTCCCTCGTTGAGATTTCGGTCGGTCGTTCCGTTGGGCGCACTGAGCGTCGGATCCGTTGCTCCGAGAACGCTGACGGCAGTGCGCACGACGTCCATCGGGTGCGCGCTGAGCGGCAACTCATCGATTACCCGCTTGAGCAGTGGGTCGAGCGGCCTCAGCGACCGCTCGAGCGTCTCGAAGGTTTCCAGCTCGGTCGGAGTGGGTAGTTCACCGTGCCAGAGCAGGTATGCAACTTCTTCGAATGTGCACTTCGCTGCGAGTTCTTGCACCGGATAACCGCGATAGAGCAGTGAATTGGTGTCTGGGTTGACCTTCGAAATGGCCGTGGTGTCGACAACGACACCCGCAAGACCCCTCTTGATGTCTGGCTCTGTCATGGTGGGCTCCTCAGACCGTGAACGGATAAACGGATGTGTCGAATGCGTTGTAGCCCTGATAGTCGAAAAGTTGGTACAGCCGAGCGCGCGTCTGCATGGATTCCACCGCAGGCTTAAGACTGCCCTGCTCGGCACGGATGTCAAGACCACGCTCAGCCGCCCCCATCGCGAGCCGCAGGAGACTGACCGGGTAGATCACAATGTTGATCCAACGGTGGCACGTTCCGACTTCATGGTGCATAACCCTTACAGCCTAGGTGGCAGCGTGGCACTAGCCAGGGAACCTCAGATCGGGGCAACCCCGAACGCACGTGCGAGCTTGTCGATCTTCTGGGCTCGCCCGAGTCGTGGTGGGTCGCTGCCGTCCCTGACGACCCGACCGCGCGCGTCAAAGTCGGTGAGAAAATCGCGCGCCCAGGTAACGTCAGACTGGGTCGGGCTGATCACCTCGTTAATCACGGGCAGTTGCTCCACGTCAAGGCAGAGCTTGCCGGTGAGTCCCAGAGCGACAGCTACCGCCGACTGCTCACGCAGCACCGGGTGACTGCTGCTCACGGTGGGGCCATCGATCGGGCCGGGCAGATTTCCGATGCGACTGGCCACCACCAAGCGCGAGCGCGGGTACAGCATGGCGATGTCATCGGAACTTGTGCCGGTGTCGAGGCGGTAGTCCCCGCTGCCGAAGGCGAGGCGAAACACCCCCCGCGCGCGCGCAATGGTCGTGGCCTCGTCAATGCCGAGTGCGGATTCGATGAGCGCGAGCACAGGAACAGTTCCGCCGAGTCGCTCAAACGTTTCTGTCACTTCTGCGGCGGACTCGGTCTTGGCAAGCATGACGCCCGTGAGTCCCTGCACTCCCGCGAGCGCGTCGACGTCATCGGACCAGAAGTCTGTGGTGCGGTTGTTGATGCGCACCCAGCCCGAGCCGACATCCGCGAGCCACCGGGTCACATCGTCGCGAGCGCTGGCCTTGAGCGCAGGGTCGACCGCATCTTCGATATCCAGCACGATCTGATCGGCGCGAGATGCGTGTGCCGCATCGAATGTCTCTGGTCGATTCGCGGATACCAGCAGCCACGACCGCGCGATCTGCGCGGGAATCGCGTTACGGGCGTTTCGCTCGACACCTGCTGTCATGCCTGGTTCCCCGCACTCTCGATTTGTGTGTCTCCATTATGGTTCGACGCGAGGACGGCGTGCGACACACGACGCTGCACCGCGGTTGAGGCGCGCACGGTGGTGGTGGTGAGGCCACGCCGAGCATGCCCCGGCCTACACTTGAGTGCCCATGACTGCAACGATCAGCTACCCGGAAGACCTGCCGGTCAGTCAGCGCCGCGATGACATCAAGGCCGCGATCGAGACCAATCAGGTCGTGATCGTCGCGGGCGCCACGGGCAGTGGCAAAACCACGCAATTGCCAAAAATGCTGCTTGAGCTCGGCTACGAGAGCATCGGTCACACCCAGCCGCGACGGATAGCCGCGCGCACGATCGCCGAGCGAATCGCGGAAGAACTCGGCGACGAGGTCGGCGGCATCGTCGGCTACCAGGTGCGTTTCACTGATCGGGTCGGGGCAGGCACGCGGATTAAACTCATGACCGACGGAATTCTGCTCAACGAGATCCACCGAGACCGAGACCTCCGCAGGTACGACGCGATCATCATCGACGAGGCCCACGAGCGCAGCCTCACGGTTGACTTCCTCCTCGGCTATCTCAAGCAGTTACTGCCCCGGCGACCGCTACTCAAGGTCATCATCACGAGCGCCACGATCGACCCGGAGAGCTTCTCCCAGCACTTCGACGGTGCGCCCATAGTGGAAGTATCTGGGCGCACCTACCCGGTAGAAATTCGCTACCGGCCATTGGTCGCCGAGGCCGCAGATGATGAGAACGGTGAACCCAGTGACAACCGTGATTACCTCCAGGGCATCAATGACGCGCTCGATGAACTCGCACGGGAAAGCGCTGGCGACGTGCTGGTCTTCTTGTCCGGCGAAAACGAGATTCGGGATGCCGAAGACGCCATCCGTGGTCGCAACCTGCCTGCCACCGAGGTGCTCCCGCTCTACGGCCGGCTGAGCGCCGCAGACCAGCACCGCGTCTTTCAGCCGTCGAGCACGGCTGGCACGCGACGTCGGATCGTGCTGGCCACAAACGTCGCCGAGACGAGTCTCACCGTGCCAGGCATCCGCTATGTGATCGATGCCGGCACCGCGCGCATCAGCCGATACAGCGTGCGCTCGAAAATCCAGCGGCTGCCGATCGAGGCGATCAGCCAGGCGAGTGCAAACCAGCGCAGTGGCAGATCTGGGCGCACGAGCGACGGCATCGCCATCCGCCTGTACTCCGAAGACGACTTCGCGAAGCGACCCGAGTTCACCGAACCAGAAATTCTGCGAACTAACCTCGCGGCCGTGATCCTGCAGATGATTTCGCTCGGGCTCGGTGACATCGCAAACTTTCCTTTCCTGCAGCCGCCCGACTCGCGTGGCATCAAAGATGGGCTCGATCTGCTGCGCGAGCTGGGCGCGGTGACGAAAGACAACGACCTCACCCGAGTGGGTAAACAACTTGCGCAACTGCCGATCGACCCGCGGCTCGCGCGCATGGTGGTCGAGTCGAAGCAGCACGCGACGACGCGGGAGGTGATGGCGATCGTGGCCGGCCTCAGCATCCAGGACCCGCGCGAGCGGCCGCTCGAACGACGCGCGCAGGCCGACCAGCAGCACGCGCGGTTCGTCGACCCGACCAGCGACTTCCTCACCCTGCTGAACCTCTGGAACTACCTCGACGACACGCAGAAAGAACTGAGCGGTAACCAGTTTCGTCGCCTCGTGAAGAGTGAGTATCTCAACTATCTGCGAGTGCGCGAGTGGCAAGACGTCTACCGACAGTTGTCACGGATGGCGAAGTCACTCGGGCTATCGATTGGCGAACCGCGCGCAAACGGTGACGGCATCCACCGTTCGCTGCTCGCCGGCCTCCTCAGTCAGATCGGGGTGCGCGATGTGGCTAAGAAGGATTATCTGGGCGCACGGCAGTCGCGCTTCGTCATTTTCCCGGGTTCGGCGCTCGCGAAGAAGCAGCCCGCCGCGATCATGAGCGCCGAGCTCGTCGAAACCAGTCGCCTATTCGCGCGTATGAATGGGGCGATCGACCCGGCGTGGGCAGAGTCGATCGCGGGTGACCTCGCGAAGCGCACACACTCCGAGCCGCATTGGGAGAAGAAGCAGGGCTCCGTCGTGGCGTACGAAAGAGTGACGCTCTATGGCGTTGCGATTGTGGCGAAGCGCCGCGTACAGTTTGCTCGAATCGACCCCGGATACGCGCGTGAGCTGTTTATCCGTCACGCTCTCGTAGCGGGTGAATGGGATTCGCCGCAGGCCTTCGACCGGGCGAACAAGGCGCTGCGCAAGCAGCTCGCAGAACTCGAAGAACGCACCAGGCGCCGCGACATTCTGCTCGACGACGAAGCGATTTTCGAGTTCTACAACCGGCGCATTCCCAGCGATATCTCGTCGACGCGCAGCTTCGAAGGCTGGTGGAAGAAGGCGCGCGAGTCGACGCCTGACCTGCTCACCATGACGGCAGAGAACCTCGTCGATGAGACCGAGGCCGTCGTCGATGAGACTGCCTTTCCCAGCGAGTGGAAGCAAGGCGACCAGACCCTGCGACTGAGCTACCGCTTCGAACCCGGCGCCGACAATGACGGCGTCACGGTTGACGTGCCGCTCGCGCTACTGGCCAGTCTCACCCCGGCCGGCTTCGACTGGCAGGTACCGGGGATGCGCGAAGAACTTGTCACCGCTCTGATCAAGACACTGCCCAAGAACATTCGACGCACGGTCGTGCCCGCCGCAGACTGGGCTCGAAAGCTCATCGCGGCACTTCCGGCGCAGCGCGCTGGCCACCTCACCACCCAGCTCGCGTCGGAGATCACCGCGCAGACCCACACACTCATCAGCGCAGCAGATTTTGACACCGAGCGGCTGCCCGCGCACCTCCGTATGACATTTGCCGTCATTGATGACCATGGCACGCGCGTGGGGGCGAGCAAAACGCTCTCCGCGCTGCAAGTGCAGCTAAAACCGAAGGCTCGAGAATCTGTAGCCCAAGCAATTCAGACCCCGGCAGCAGATCGCGAGTACAGCACACTTGAGCGGGCCGGCCTTACCACCTGGGACTTTGAATCCCTCGACCGCGTGCGTGACACCAGGTACGGCCAGAACACGATTCGCGCGTACCCGGCACTTGTCGATGAGGGCACGACGGTGGCGATTCGTCTCATGACGACACCCGACGACCAGGCCAAAGCGCATCGAGGCGGGTTGCGGCGGATGTTGCGGCTCGCCATCCCCTCGCCCCTCGGTTACGTGCAGGAACACCTCACCAGCGCCGAAAAACTCACCCTCGCGCGAAGCCCGTATCGCACGACAGCAGCGCTCTTCGATGATTGCCTGCGGGCCTGTATCGATGCGGTCGTGGCCGACCGAGCAGTCTGGACGCGCACGGAATTCGAGGCGGTGCGGGCGGAAGTGTCTGCCGGGATCGTGGACTCGTTGTTCGCGACTGTGGCGCTCGTGGCAGCCATCATCGGGGCGGCGAAAGACACCGATAAAGCGATTAGAGCTGCTACCAACATCGCCCTCATCGCGCCCCTCGGCGACGCACGATCACAATGTGATTCCCTCATCTACTCAGACTTCGTGTCGGCTGCCGGTCTTGCTCGCCTACGCCGGCTGCCCGTCTACCTCGCGGCGATCACCCACCGCGTTTCCAAACTCGCCGAGAACCTCGGTCGCGACCGAGTGTGGATGAACGAGGTGCAGCAGGCGACGGCGCGCTACGTGGCCGCGGGTGGCGAGCTGCCGCTGCAAGCGGACGCCGAACCTCAGATCGCCCGGGCTCGCTGGATGCTCGAAGAGTTGAGGCTCAGCCTGTTCGCCCAGCATCTCGCGACCACTGAGCCAGTCAGTCTGCAGCGCATCACGAAGGTTCTGGCGGGTACGACTTCGCCGTAGGCGCCAATTGTCGTGGGGCTATGGTGAGTTCATGAAAACTGCCGTCATCGTCGATGCAATCCGAACTCCTTCTGGCCGCGGCAAGCCGGGGGGCGCACTCGCTGCGCTGCACCCCGTCGACCTGCTCGGCACCGTGCTGAAGGCTCTCGTTGATCGCAACAACTTCGACCCAGCGCTCGTCGATGACGTGATCGGCGGATGCCTCAGTCAGGTCGGCGAGCAGTCGGTCAACATCACCCGCAACGCGGTTCTTGCGGCCGGTTTCCCGGAGTCCGTGCCGGGTACCACCATCGACCGGCAATGCGGATCGAGCCAACAGGCGGCACACTTCGCCGCCCAGGGTGTGATTGCAGGGGCATACGACATCGTCATCGCCTGTGGCGTCGAGCTCATGAGCAAGAACCCGATCGGCTACGCAAACCTCGGCATGGACAACTGGGGGCCGCTCGTGCACGCTCGGTATCCAGACGGGCTTGTGGGTCAGGGTATCTCAGCAGAACTCATCGCCGTGCGCTGGGGACTGTCACGTGAGGTGCTCGACGAGTTCGCCGCGCGATCACATCGGCTCGCGGCATCCGCCGACTTCACGACCGAGATTCTGCCGATCGGCACTCTTACGGTCGACGAGACGGTGCGCCCGGGCACGACGGTCGAGGGGCTGGCGTCACTCGCGGCGGCCTTTCGCGACGAAGCGCTCGGTAGACGTTTTCCCGAGATCGACTGGCGTATCACGGCTGGTAACTCTTCGCCGCTTACCGATGGCGCGTCAGCGGTGCTCATCATGAGCGAGGCGAAGGCCCGAGAGTTAGGGCTCACCCCCCGGGCGCGGTTTCATTCGTTTGCCGTCGTCGGCTCAGACCCGATTGAGATGCTCAGCGGAGTCATCCCGGCGACCACCCGCATTCTCGAGCGCAGCGGGCTCACAATTTCCGACATTGACACCGTCGAAGTGAACGAAGCTTTTGCCGCAGTTCCCCTCGCCTGGCAGCACGAATTTGACATCGATCCCGCACTCGTTAATCCCCGCGGCGGTGCAATTGCGCTCGGCCACGCCCTGGGGTCGAGCGGCACGCGCTTGCTCACCACCATGGTCAACCAGCTCGAGCGCGCGGGCGGCCGCTTCGGTCTGCAGATCATGTGCGAAGGCGGTGGCATGGCCAACGCCACCATCGTCGAACGGATGTCATGAGAATCACGGATGCCGCAGCGCTTGTCACGGGAGGCGCATCCGGTCTCGGCCTCGCCACCGCGATCGTCCTTCGCGCAGCTGGCGCGCACGTCGTGATCGTCGACCTCCCGACCTCGCCCGGTGCCGAGGTCGCGGCCGAACATGACTTAACCTTCGCTGCCGCAGACGTGACTGACCACGCGCACGTGCAGGCTGCACTCGATACCGCCGACGCGCTCGGCGACCTTCGGATAGTCGTAAACTGTGCCGGTATCGCAACCTCAGAACGGGTAGTCGGTCGGGACGGACCGCAACCGCTCGACCACTTCTCGCGGGTACTCGCCGTCAACGTTGCCGGCACCTTCAACGTCGTGCGGCTCGCCGCGGCGCGCATGATCGAAGCCAAGCCGCTCGGTGAGGAGCGCGGCGTGATCGTGATGACCGCGTCGGCGGCCGCCTTCGACGGGCAAATCGGTCAGGCCGCGTACTCCGCATCGAAGGGCGCCATTGCGGCGATGACTCTGCCGATCGCCCGGGAATTCGCGCAACACCTGATCCGAGTGATGACCATCGCGCCCGGAATCTTCGAGACGCCGATGATGACCGGGCTACCCGACGCAGCGCAGGATTCGCTTGCTCACCAGGTGCTGCATCCCTCGCGACTCGGGAAGCCGACCGAATTCGCCGCACTCGTGGAACACATCATCGAGAACCCGATGCTCAACGGCGAAACGATCCGGCTCGACGGCGCGCTCAGGATGGCAGCGAAGTAGCTTTGTTCAGTCACGGCTCGGGTTACGTCACACCCGCGAGCGCCTCGGCCCGGATCGACAGTCCAGCGCCTGGCGGACGTATTCCCTAAACGCTCCCACTTATCAGGACGCGTCCTGACAAGTGGGAGTCTGCATGGGACTCGGCCACCTGCCCCGAGGTCGCTCACCCGGCCATGGGGAAGCTCGTTCGAGATACGACTCGTACGGCGGCAGAATCTACACCGCCTTGAGCAGCACGGTGCATGACCGGGACACACGTCCGTCGGCGGATGGTGGATCCGAGACCGAAGCGCCTAGCGCGCGGGTCGCCTGCACTGCGCCCCGCTTCCGCCGGGAGCTGAAATCGTTAAGAGCTACAACACCTTTGAGAGGAACGCCTTGGTGCGCTCGTGTTGCGGGTTAGCGAGAAGCTCACGCGGCACCCCTGATTCGACGACGACCCCGCCATCCATGAATACGAGCGAGTCAGCGACCTCCCGCGCAAAACCCATTTCGTGGGTGACCACGATCATCGTCATCCCGTCGAGTGCGAGCTTCTTCATCACATCGAGCACATCGCCGACCAACTCAGGATCGAGCGCCGAGGTCGGCTCGTCGAAAAGCATCAGTTTCGGGTCCATCGCGAGTGCACGAGCAATCGCGACTCGCTGCTGCTGTCCGCCGCTCAGGTGGGCGGGGTACGAATCGGCCTTATCAGCAAGCCCGACGCTCGCGAGCAACTCACGGGCCCTGGTGATCGCGGCAGCTTTCTGGTTCTTTTTCACCCGCATCGGCGCCTCGACCACGTTTTCCAGTGCAGTCATGTGTGGGAACAGGTTAAAACGCTGGAATACCATGCCGATGTCGCGTCGCTGCAGTGCTGCCTCTTTCGGGTGAAGCTCATGAAGCTTGTCGCCCTTCTCGCGATAGCCGACCAGCGTTCCGTCTACCCGCAGCCGGCCAGCATCCACTCTTTCGAGGTGGTTAATACACCGCAGAAACGTTGACTTGCCCGAACCACTCGGCCCGACCAGGCACATGACCTCACCGCGCTGCACAGTCAGTGAGATGCCCTTGAGTACCTGATTAGACCCAAAATTCTTAGATACTCGGTCGGCCTCGACCATCGGTGTCTTGTTCATAGTCCGCCCTCTTTCGGTCTGTCAGTCGACCGAACGACGGTCTCGATCTCACCCGTCTCGGCGTTTGCTCCCTTAGTCGTCACCCGATCGGGCCGCACGTCACCCACGCCTCTGGCGAACCTCTTCTCAAGAAAGTACTGGCCAACCATCAGAATCGAGGTGAACAACAGGTACCAGATGGATGCGACCAGAAAGAGCGGGATCGGCGTGAACGTCTCGGCGGAGATATCGCGGGAGCGCGTGAACAGATCGAAGCTGTATGGCACCGCTGTCACGAGCGACGTCGTCTTGAGCATGGAGATGACCTCGTTGCCAACCGGCGGGATAATCACCCGCATCGACTGCGGGATTATCACCCGCCGCATGGTCTGGAACCAGCTCATGCCGAGCGCGGTCGATGCTTCTTCCTGACCACGGTCAACCGAGAGAATGCCAGCGCGCACGATCTCAGCAATGTACGCAGCCTCATTGAGCGCGAGGCCGATCACGGCGAGCTGGAACACGTTGAGCGCTTGGTCGGTCGAGATTGAGATGAACGGATGAACGAACGGCAGTCCGAGATCGATCGTCGGGTAAATGACGGCGAGTAGTCCCCAGAACGTGAGCTGTACGTATACCGGGGTTCCGCGGAACACCCAGAGATACACCCACGAGATGCTCATAAAAACCGGGTTAGGTGACAACCGCATGACCGCGAGTAGCAGGCCGAGAACAATGGCGATGGCCATCGAGTAGACGGTGAGCTGGAGGGTGTTGAACGCCGCCTCCGCGATCCGCCTGTCGAAGAGATATTTGGCCACGGTCGGCCAGCCGAACGCCGGCCGCAGCGCCGCGTCGTAGATGAACGCCGCAATAAACACGATGATGATCGCGGCAATGATGTTGCGGATTGGATGGCGCAGCCGAACAGCCCTGATGGCCTGCACGGTGTAATCAGTACCGATCGGTGGCACGCTACCGCGCGCCACCGATCCGTCTCGTGCTGGAGTGGTCACTCGCTAGCCGTTTGCGCCCGCGTTGATGGTGATTTTGCTGATGCTGCCATCGGCAACTCCCCACTTATCGAGGATCGCCTTGTAGCTGCCATCGTCCACCATGCCCTGGAAGCCAGCCTGCAGGGCGGCGGCGAGCTTGCTGCCCTTGTTGACTGCGAGACCGTATGGGGCAACTTCAAACGACGCTCCGGCAAGTTGCAGCTTGTCCGCCTGCTTCGAGATCGCGTATAGGGTGACCGGGGAGTCGGCGCTCATCGCGTCGGCCTGTCCGAGCGCAACCGCGTTCGTCGCCAGATCCTGACTGTCGAACTTGAGAACTTGGATGGCCGGCTTTCCGGCATCCGTGCACACCTTTGACTTGGCCGGAACTTCGTCGGTGTCTTCGTATGTCGTGGCCTGCACTGCTACTTTGAGGCCGCAGGCATTCTGCGGGTCGACGACCTTGCCTTTGGCGGATGCCCATTGGATGCCAGCGGTGTAGTAGTTGACGAAGTCGACAATTTTCTCGCGCTCGGCGTTGTCGGTGAATGACGACAGCCCGACGTCGAACTTGTTGCCGGTGATACTGGGCAGAATGGTGTCGAACTTGGCAACCCGGTAGTCAATCGTGAGGCCCAGCTTGGCAGCGAGAGTGTCCATCAACTCAACGTCCCAGCCGATTGGCTTGCCATTTGGATCTTTGGACTCGTTCGGCGGGTAGGTCGGATCGACACCGACGATGAGCTTTCCGGCCGTCGAGATCGCTGCTGGTAGCAGGGCAATTGCCGCGGCGTTCTTGGCCACTGCTGGGCCGCTTGATGCGGACGGCCCGGCGGGAGCCGAGTTGTCGACGCAGCCGCTCAGGGCAAGCGCTGCTGCAACCGCGATTATGGGAATTCCGTATCTCATGCGCATGGAACTGTTTCCTTACTCTCTGTGGGATGGGTGAGTCAACGTGGGTCGACTTCGTGCCTCTCGGTCGTCGACACTGCGATGGTATCCGCTACACATTTCGGACAAATTCCGGAATGCGGGAAAACTCGCGACTAATGAGAGGCCCCGGCCGGTGCGATTTCGGTCGTCATCTGTTCGATCCTCGGTAGAAATAGACGTTGCAACCTCGTTGTCGCAATCGACTTCGGAGCTTACACCCGCGCCCTCTCCCGGCGCGCGCGTCTACCTGGTCGAAGCGCGATTGCCCACGGGTTGCACCAGTCCACCGACAGACTCACTCCGACTTCACACCAACAGTTGCCGAGGCGTTCGACTCATACGACGTGTTCGTCGACTCGAAGAAATTGACCAGTTGGAGGGTGTCGTTGGCTGCGGCCATCCACTTCGCCGGGTTGGTGACGTTGTACTCGGGCTCGAAGCCGAGCTCCTCAAGGCGACGATCTGCTAAGTACTTGACATACTGGTTGATGTAGTTGGCGTTGAGTCCGAGTATTCCGCCGGGCAGGAGATCGTGGTTGTACTGCTCTTCCATCTCGACAGCGTCCACAATCATTTGCTTGATCTCGGCCGCAAACTCTTCGGTCTGTAGGTCGGGGTTCTCTTCGAGCACCGTGAGGATGAGGTTGATGCCGAACTTGAGGTGCAGCGACTCGTCGATGTTTTTTCCCGATGAATCGGCTGTGACCACCTAAGCACGTAGCGGATTGCGGATGCGCCTAAAATTTACCATCAGCTTATCCTAGTCGATCTGCTTTTTCTTCCCATACTTTGCGGCAAAGTAAAC
>JANXVG010000022.1 GCA_025351795.1 Salinibacterium sp.
TTACTTTCTTCGTAGGCCCAAACGGTGTGAACTGGGAGGGTGGTGGCCTGTCGGGCCCGGCATGATTGTTGCCCCCAGTCGTTGATGATCCGGGGGGTGTTGTCACCGGGCCTGATTGGCGTCGAGTGATCGCTAATAGGGGCTCGATCGAGATACGTTCTCTGATCGTTCGTAACGTGGATGCCGAGACTTGACGCCGTGGACTAGGCCACGGAAACCCGAGTGGATGGAGTAGCGATGATCGAGAACTACGACAGCGTCGACGTGTTCGTCGGTGTTGATGTGGGCAAGGGCGAACACCACGCCGTGGCCCTGAATCGGGCCGGCAAGGTCATCTTCGACAAGGCTCTGCCCAACGATGAGAACAAGATGCGAGCGGTGTTGCAGAAGCTCAAACAGCACGGAATCGTGCTGGTGGTCGTCGACCAGCCAGCCACGATCGGCGCATTGCCGATCGCCGTCGCGCAGGCAGAAAGCGTTTTCGTCGGCTACCTGCCGGGACTGGCCATGCGGCGCATCGCCGACCTGCACGCCGGAGAAGCGAAGACCGACGCCCGGGACGCGGCGATCATTGCCCAAGCGGCACGAACCTTGCCGCACGCGCTGCGGTCGATCCAGCTGGCCGACGAGTCCGTCGCGGAGCTCTCGATGCTCTGCGGCTTCGACGACGACATCCTCGGCCAGATGACAGCGACCAGCAACCGCATCCGCGGCCTGCTCACCCAAATCCACCCGGCGTTGGAGCGGGTGATCGGCCCGCACCTGGACCATCCGGCGATGCTCGACCTGCTCCAGCATTACCCCTCGCCGGCCTCGATGGAGGCCGCCGGCACGACCCGAATGGCGACCCGGCTACTGAAGCTGGCACCACGCATGGGACGCCGTCTGGCCGAGGAGATCACCCAGGCGTTGAGCGAGCAAACCGTCGTGGTCGTCGGCACGAACGCCGCCGCGACCGTTCTCCCGCGCCTGGCCGAGCAGCTCGCAGCGCTGCGCCGACAGCGCACGGAGATAGCTGTCGTGGTCGAGAAGCTGGTCGAAGACCACCCTCTTTCCCCGGTCCTGACCAGCATGCCCGGAGTCGGGGTCAGGACCGCAGCCCGACTTCTCACCGAGGTGACCGGCAAGCACTTCGAGTCCGCCGGTCACCTCGCCTCCTACGCCGGACTCGCCCCCGTCACCCGACGGTCCGGGTCCTCGATCAGGGGCGAGCACCCGTCCCGGCGCGGGAACAAGATCCTCAAACGGACGCTGTTCCTCTCCGCCTTCGCCGCGCTGCGTGATCCGATCTCACGCACCTACTACGACCGGAAGATCGCTCAGGGCAAACGCCACAACCAAGCCCTCATCGCCCTCGCCCGCCGCCGCTGTGACGTCCTCTACGCCATGCTCCGCGACGGCACCCTCTATCAAGCCGAACACACCCTCGCCGCTTGACAAACACATAGGGGCACCCCCGGCTCTGCATGTTGTCCTCAACCGGCGACGCGGAACACCCGCTATCGGCGCCTCTTCGCCCGGGCGCCGAATTCGTCGAGGACCCGAACGACGTCTTTGGCGAGCCAGATTCGATTTCGCCGTCCGTCGGTAATTTGAGTCAGAATGTCAACGTCAACGAGTCGGTCGATAGCGACCTGAGCGTTGACGGTCGAGACGCCAAGCTCAGCCGCGGCTGCGGCCGCTCCGATCACGGGTTGACGAAGCAGAACGCCTACTAGTCGATGGACCGCCGAGTCTCGTCTTGCGTTGATGCGCGCGCGCCAGTCGACCTGCACAGTTTCTAGATCCGCTACGAGGATGCGTCCGTTGTGCACCGCGGCGAACGATGCCTCCGCGATGGAGCGGATGATCGGAGCAATATCCCCGGACCGGTATGCGCTGAGGGACTCAAAATATCGGCTCGTGTCGTGGAGCAGCCCCGCGGACACCGGAACGGCCACATTGTGAGTGAGCTTCCCCGCGCGCAGCATCGCCTGAATAAGCGCGCGACCGACCCTTCCGTTGCCGTCAGGGAACGGGTGGATTGTTTCGAATTGAGCGTGAGCGATCGCGGTCTGAGCGAGCAAAGGAAGGTCGTCGCGGCTGGCGAAGGCGACGAGATCATCTATGAGCTCGGGGACTCGATCGTGATGCGGTGGCACAAACTGTGCGGTGTGGGGCCCGAGGTTCCCGCCTCCAATCCAGACCTGTTGGTCACGCCAGTGACCAACGATGTCCGGATTGCTGTGCTCGAGGAGTGCGCGATGCATTTCCAGGATGGCGCGTCCGTCGATGGGCTCGGACAGTGCCAGAGCCGCTTGCATCGCTCGGACGTTGCCGACGATAAGCTGTGCGTTCTTCGAGGCGTGCTCACCGAGCTCCGCCAGGGCGATCTGGCGTGCTCCGCTCGTGAGATTCTCAATCTCTGAGCTGGAGGCGCTCTCCGTGCGCAGGAAAATGGATGCGAATGGTGCCGCGATCTGTCCCACTTCGGCATCGAAGCGGGCAAGCTCACTGGCGGCCTCTTCGGTCACCGCGTTGAGTTCGCTGCTCAGCGGGATATCGAGATCGGCAATGAATGCGGGCACCGACGCCAAGTACGGCCCGGATGCCAGACGCTTCTGCGTTCGTGAGCCATAGTCGTCTTGGACGCTGCGCCAGGGCCGTTCCTCGTAACCGATCGGCGCCCAGGGTAACTTTTCGTCAAACGAGGCCATGGAATGACTATACCAATGCTTAGCGATAGATCCATAGTTATGTGCGCGTCCTATTCTGACTTATCCCGCACGCCGGATCTAAGGGCTGAAACGCAATTGTTCGTCCCGTAGAAGGTTCGGCCTACGGGCATCCACTGGTAAATGTGTCTTGGCGGAACGAGCGTGTCGCCGGAGGCTGACGGCGGGCTTCTAATCCGGCACTCCTCCAACGCGATCGAGCAGGTCGTGGAGTTGTGCCACTTCGTTGCTTGTCAGCATTGCGAACGATATCTCGCTGACTTCGCGCATGACTTTGAGCCCGGCCTCGAATATCTGACGACCGTCCTCGGTGAGCGCGTGCTCAACCCGGCGTCCGCGCCCAGGTGAACGCTCGATGAGCTTCTGCGCTTCGAGTCGGTTCGCGAGTGCGCCAAACGCCTGGTCGCTTTGGAATGTCACGATGGCTAGGTCGTGCGCGGATGAGCCGGTAGATTCCGAGATCGCACGCAGAGCATCCCATTGGGCCAGGGTGGTGCCGACGGTCGCGAGGGCGCGGTCCGCAGCGAGGTGATTGCGATACTGGGCGCGCTTCAGAAGTCGCCCGGCGGCAGCTGGTTCAATCATGGCCGGGCTTTCTTCATCTCATTATCGTAACAGCTAGCGTATATAAAGAAGTTTATATAGACTTCTGATTATGGCAAATTCACCCTTCACCAAAGTATCCGAACTGGGAACCGGTCGTCCCGTCCTTGTCCTTCACGGCGGTGGCGGTCCGTTCACGACAGCCTTACTCGTTGAACACCTCGCTGAGTCCGCCCACGTTTTCGCTCCGACCCACCCGGGTTTCAATGGGACTGCACGGGACCCGAGAGTCACTACTGTTCGAGACCTTGCGGACGCTTACGCCGGTTACCTGATCGAGCAAGATTTGCGCAATGTGCTCGTCGTGGGCTCGTCTGTTGGGGGATGGGTTGCTACCGAACTCGCGCTTGGGTCTGCGGCCGACCGCATCTCCGGCATCGTCCCGATCAATGCCGCCGGCTTCGAGGTCGAGAGTCACCCTGCCCGCGATGTCAGAGGAATGGCTCCGCAGGAGTTGGCCCAATACAGCTTCCATGACCCGTCGAACCTACGCCTGCCTCCGCCCACTCCTGAAAGCGTCGACATTGCCCGTGGTAACGCGGCAACTCTGGCCGCTCTCTCAATCGACACAGACCCGAAGCTGATGAAACGCGTACACGAAATCACGACCCCCACCCTCGTGATCTGGGGCGAGTCAGATCGCATCGTCGGCTTAGGCTACGGGCGTGCGTTTGCCGATGCTATCTCTGGCTCAGAGTTCGCCCGCATCCCGGACTCGGGCCATCTTCCCTACTTCGAGAACCCGACTGCAGTTTTCGCCGCTCTAGATTCGTTCGCCACACGCTCAGAGACTGAGTAACGCCGACCAGCAAACACTCAGCGCTACTCTCGCCGCAGCTATGTCGGTTGTCGTCCCGCTTACGCGTACTGCCGGTCAATTGAGTTGTGCGTGGAAGAGCAGTCCGAGTCCGCCGACGAATTGGATGCCGCGGAACTGGGTTCCGCGGGAGATTTCCTGGAATGGCCAACACTGGTGAGCGGCAAGAGAACCCGAGTTGATGGCGTTAACGAAGAACATCACATCTTCTGCCCGGTGCCGAATCCACTCGATCCGTGCCCCGATGAGAGCCTGTCCAATGCCCTGCCGTCGGTGTTCCGGTGCAACGCTGATTCCCATCAAGTAGTGGCCCGGAGGAGCAGCACCGTCGTGGTCGGGCCAGTACTTCGTCGCAGCCCAGCCGACCAACTTGCCATCGGCCCCGGCCACCACGACCAACCGCTCGGGGTCGTTGATCGCGTCGGAGATCACGTGGGTGAACGTCTCAGAATTGGAGCGACCGCCGAGACGCTGAACTTCGCGAATCCCATCGAGTTCGTCAAGCCGGGCTACCCGCACCGGAAAGGCCATGTCTCGGTGAGTGCGCTCCAGATTCTTGTCTCTGTCCACTCGACAATCTTCCATCGCGCAGAGCCAACGTGGTCAACGGTTGCCAGCAGCCGCAGGTGGTTCCACTGTGGCAGACTTCGCTCGTCTCGTGGCGGTGTGGCCTTACCCCCGGTTGGTGGAAACGGGGATAAAGCGCCACCACGGTTGGGCCCAACAGTTACCGCTCGCAGAAAGCAAGACCCTGAGGCGACTGCGGGAACGAACGGTAACCCTCGAGGCTCTAGATTGATACGGTTATCGGCCAATCAATCATCGAAAAAGGAGTAACGTGCAAATCCCCGAATCAGTTGATACCTCAGCTCCCGTCGTTGTTCGTTACGAAATCACGATCAACGCGCCACGCGATCGAGTTTGGAACTTACACGCCGACATCAACAACTGGACCAAATGGCATCACGATGTCACAGATGCGAGCCTCGACATGCCACTAACACCCGGGGCCACCTTTACCTGGACAAGTTTCGGATTCACCGTGACCTCAACCGTTTACGCCCTCGAGGCTGATTCGAGAATTCTGTGGGGCGGCGAATCAGGCGGCATCGTGGGCACCCACGAATGGACCTTCCAGACCACACCAACAGGCACACGCGTCTCCACAGCAGAATCTTTCGCTGGCGAGCCGGTCGACCAAGCCGCGGATGAACTCCGGACACAACTCGACTTCTCCCTCAGCTCCTGGCTCACCAACCTCAAGATCGCGGCCGAAAAAGATTGACGCCGTGAAAGGACCGGTATGCGCAAAACGAGGCGATCACTTCACTTTTGAAGACTCCGCGAAGAACACAAACCTACGCTGACGGATACCTGCCTTCTGTGCGGCGGGAAGCGGTCAAACCGAGAACAGTCCCCAGTCTCGGCCGTGTCAACCAGGAGGGTGCCGAGCGTTACGCTAGTGAACAGTCCGGCGCAGTCGCTCCAATCGTTGGAATCTAAGGTAAATCTGTGAATCGCACTGATCGCCTGTACGCGCTTGTGGAGGAGTTGCGGGCGGTAGCGCCGCGACCGAGGAGCGCTCGGTGGCTCGCCGTAAAGTTCGATGTCAGCTCCAGAACTATCGAACGGGACCTTTCAACGTTGCAACAGTGCGACCATGCTCGACGAGGCCCGCGACGACCTGCTCGCATTCACCTGCTTCCCGCAACGCAATTGGCGCCAGATCTGGTCCACGAACCCCCTCGAGCGGGTCAACAAAGAAATCAAACGACGCACCGACGTCGTGGGTGTGTTCCCCAACCCCGCCGCCCTGCTGCGCCTGGCAGGGTCCGTGCTGATCGAGCAACACGACGAATGGGAAGCCGGCGACCGCCGCTACTTCTCGGAAAGCTCCATGCTCGAACTGAAGAC
>JANXVG010000023.1 GCA_025351795.1 Salinibacterium sp.
ACCCACGGAAGAGTCAGGAGAGCCGGTTTTTGTGGGGGCTGGGCCTATTTTCGGGGGTAAAACGGTGCTCTGACCAGCACTTTTACGCGTGGCAAGTGAGGGATTCGAACCCCCGAAGTCTGAGACGTCTGATTTACAGTCAGATCCCTTTGGCCGCTTGGGTAACTTGCCAAACGCTTTCGACCACGTGTATTCACCTGTCCGAACGCGCTAGGCAAGAATACAAGGTACGAGCGCCGCTGGGTAACCACATCGGGGCGAACCGCGTCCGCGGCTCAGTGCGCACAGCCGTCGTGGGGTCAGTTCGCGGTTGCGGAAGCTCACGCGCGGGTAAGATCGCTCTGACTCGAGGAGGTGTCGTCATGGCCGGAATCAACGAGGTCGCTGAACTGGCCGGTGTCTCTACGGCCACGGTATCTCGCGCGCTAAGCGGAAAGGGTCACGTCTCGGAGGCCACGCGCGACCGCGTGCGCGCAGCAGCGTTAGAACTCGAGTACGTCGTGTCATCGAATGCGTCGAGTCTTGCTACCGGGCGCACTAAGAACGTCGGCGTCGTCATCCCCTTTCTCAACCGTTGGTTCTTCAGCTCGGTAGTCGAAGGTGCTGAGAAGGCTCTGCTCTCACACGGTTACGACCTCACCTTGTACAACCTGAGCGGCGGCGGCGGCGAGCGCAGGAGCGTGTTCGAGCACTTCCTGCTGCGCAAACGCGTGGATGCCGTAATCGCGATTTCGCTCGAGCTCACGGCTGACGAGGTGGGTCGACTGCTCGACCTGAACAAGCCGATCGTGGGCGTCGGCGGCCCGCTGGCGGGGGTACCCACCCTGAGCATCGACGAGGTCGAGGTGGCTCGACTTGCCACCGAACACCTGCTCGCCCTTGGGCACCGTCGGATCGCGCACATCGGCGGCAGCGCGCCCACGGAGATGGACTTCCACGTGCCGACGAATCGCCGCGTCGGCTATGTTGCGGCGCTGGAAGCCGCAGGCATCCCGGTAGATCCGACCCTGTTCCAGCCAGCCGACTTTACGCTTCAGGGCGGCTATCGCGCGGCAAACCGGTTGTTCGGCAATCCGCGCAACCGGCCCACAGCAGTGTTCGCGGCATCCGATGAAATGGCGATAGGCACTATTTTGGCGGCGCGCGACCTGGGACTGCACGTGCCAGACGACGTCTCAGTGATCGGCGTAGACGACCACGATCTCAGCGAGTTCTTCGGGTTGTCGACGATCGCGCAGTACCCGGCAGAGCAAGGGCGCAGAGCGGTAGAGATCCTCATGGATGAGTTACATCCAGGAACCCGGGAACGCACACTGCACACGCCTCTCGAGTTTCACCTCATCGTGCGATCGAGCACGGCGCCCCCGCGTTAGTGGGTCTTCGCGGCTGCTGTCGCGTAGCCATTCGCAGCGGATGCCACCGCAACCGCATAGCTTGGTGCGGAGTTGTATCCCGCTATCGCCGCCCGCCACCCTTCTGGCGTGGTCATTGCGGAGCTTACCCGGCACAGGTAGTTGGCGGTGGCCATGGCCGCGTCATCGATGTTCTGTACATCGGCAATACCGTCGCCGTTGGCATCCGTCGCCCAGTTATTCCACGCCTCAGGGATGAACTGCATGGGGCCGGCAGCGCGGTCGAACGCGGCCGTGCCGTCCACGGCACCGGCATCGGTGTCTGTGCCAATTCGCACCCCGTAGATAGGTGGTGTGACCGTGCCGTCGGCGCCGATGCGTGAGCCGCCATGCCGCCCGTGATCGCTCTCGACTTTGCCGATCGCCGCGAGAGTGTTCCAGCCGATGCCACACTGCGGCATCTGATCGTGCTTGGCAACGGCGGCGCCCGCATACGCGGCAAGCGCTCTCGCCGGAATACCGGTAGCCGCGGCGATTCTCCGAACCCAAGCATCGTCGGGCCGTCCGGCGGTTCCCGGCAGGAGCGCGGCGGTAGCGAGTACGGGGGGTGCTGCGGGCGCGGCAAAAGGCTTCTGCGCTGGCTCGGGCGCCACCCGCGGCGCGAGCAGCGCCACGATAGCGACGAATACCGCGATCGCGATGAGCCCGATCGCCATGGTGCCGAGGGTCTGGTTGCGAGAGAGCATCCCTAACATCACACCACGACTTGCAACCTCAAACGATCTCATCGACGGGCGAAGTACCATGGGGTCATGGCAGATTCCACATTCGACATCGTCAGCAAGGTCGACAAGATGGAGGCGGACAACGCCGTCAACCAGGCCCAGAAAGAAATCCTGACCCGCTACGACTTCAAGAACGTCGGGGCATCGGTGGAGTGGAGCGGCGAGAAACTGCTGCTCAAGGCGAGCGCCGAGGAGCGTGTGAAGGCTGTGCTCGAGGTCGTCGAGCAGAAGTTCATCAAGCGCGGAATTTCGCTGCGCAGCCTTGACACCGGTGAGCCGTTCGCGAGCGGCAAGGAGTATCGCATCGAGATCAACCTCAAAAACGGTATCTCGTCTGAAGATGCCAAAAAAGTCGCCAAGATTATTCGCGACGATGGTCCCAAGTCGGTCAAATCGCAAATTCAGGGCGACGAACTGCGCGTCTCATCCAAGAGCCGCGACGACCTACAAGCGACCATGGCGATGCTCAAAAGCCACGACCTTGAGGTCGACCTGCAGTTCGTGAACTTCCGATAGCACTGCGCGCCGATCGGCTGCCCCGTCAGCAACCGGTCGCGCTCGAATCGAGCGCAACCACACGCTTCGGCCGCACCAGTAGTGCTGACCAGCCCGATCGATAGGCTTCCCCCGATGGACACGACCTGGTTCAACGCAACAATCGCCGCGGTGGCGTTTCTCGCTGACTTCGTGATCAAGGTGCTCGCTCTGGTTTTCGTGCCGCGCAACCGGCGGCCGCAGACCGCGACGGCGTGGCTGCTGGCCATCTTTCTGCTACCGCCGTTCATCGGAATCTTACTTTTTCTGCTGCTGGGCAGCCGTCGTCTTCCTCGGAAGCGCCGGCAGCGGCAGCGCGAGATCAACAAATACATTCTTGAGACCACGGGCGGAATTGACGAAGTACGCCGTGATCACCCGTGGCCGACGTGGCTGGAACCGATCGTCGACCTCAACCGCACACTCGGGGCCATGCCGCTCGTCGGCGGCAACACCGCACAACTGTACCCGCACTACGAAGCAACCATCGCGGCGATGACCGAGGCAGTCGGTACGGCGAAAAAGTACGTGCACGCAGAGTTCTACATCCTCGCGTTCGACCCCACCACGCGCGACTTCTTCGCGGCCCTCGAGGCCGCGGTGAAGCGCGGCGTCACGGTGCGAGTGCTGCTCGACCATGTCGCGTCTTTGCGCTCTCCGGGATATCACCGCACAATCCGCTCGCTTCGCAGAATCGGTGTGGCGTGGCAACTGATGCTACCGATCCAGCCATTGCGCGGTAAGTTTCAGCGCCCCGACCTGCGCAACCACCGCAAGATCCTGGTGATCGACGGGCTCGTGGCGTTCACCGGGTCGCAGAACATGATCGATTCGAGCTACAACAAGCGCAGCAACATCCGCCGCGGGCTGCACTGGAAAGACTTGATCGTACGCTTCGACGGCCCGATCGTGGCTGGCATCAACGCGCTCTTCGTGACCGATTGGTACAGCGAGACCGGCGAGCTCCTGCTGCGTGAGGCGGATGCTGTGCCGAGGCCGAAGCGCACGAATACGCTGGATGCCCAAGTGGTTCCGAGCGGGCCGGGCTTTGACGGAGAAAATAACTTACGCCTCTTCAACTCGCTGCTGTACGCGGCGCAAGACAAGATCATCATCGTGAGCCCCTACTTCGTTCCCGACGAGTCGATGCTCTATGCAATTACGACCGCCGCCCAGAGCGGCATCGACGTGCAGCTATTCGTTTCGGCCATCGGCGACCAGTCCGTGACCTTCCACGCCCAGCGCAGCTACTATGAGCAACTGCTCAAGTCGGGCGTGCGCATTTGGCTTCACAAGGCGCCGACGGTGCTGCACTCCAAGTTCTTCACCATTGACGACGAGGTGGCGGTGATCGGCTCGAGCAACATGGACATGCGCTCATTCAGTCTCAACCTCGAAATCTCGGTAATGGTGCGCGGTGCAAGTTTCGTTAACCAGCTGCGAGAAGTAGAAGGCACCTATCGTGAGCTCAGCCGTGAGCTCACCCTTAAAGAGTGGGTCAATCGGCCGGCATGGACGCAACTGCTCGACAACATTGCGCGTCTCTCTTCGACGGTGCAGTGACCCTACCGTCGGTCGCGGTGCCGCTGTCGTCGGTCGCGGTGCCGCTTCGTGCACCACGCGGCGCCGATTCGGCGCCGCCCCTCACTCGCGCCTAGTTGTCCTTAGGGGCAAGCCGGAAGAGCAACAAGGCGCGACCAGGTGCGGGCCGGTGGCCCGCGGGCGTGAGGGAGGCCGTACCGCGGCAGCAGCACGCGGCCAGCGGCCGGAGGAGCGGCCTCGACCATCCCATCAGGAGCGGCGAGAAACTGCGACCATCTCGTCGCGCGGCACAACCTTGATTCGAGTGCGACCGGCGGCCTCGCCGAGGGCGAGTTCGTGCTGATCGAGGTTATGCCAGCCGCCCAGATTGGTGTACTCGATGCCTCGACTCTCGAGCAAGTCAACGATCGCCTGCTCTTCAGGATGTGTCGGCGACCACCAGTTCGCCTGATCGTTGACCACGTTTTTGATGGTCTCCATCGCGTCACTCTTAGTGTGGCCGATGAGCCCGACCGGCCCACGTTTGATCCACCCGGTGGCGTAGACGCCGTTGACTTGCTCGTCGTTGTCGTCGAGCACCTGGCCCTCGCGGTTGGGCACCACGCCGCGCGTCTCGTCGAACGGGATGCCGTCTAGAGGTGATCCGAAGTATCCAACCGCACGATAGATGGCCTGAATTGGCACTTCGCGAATCTCGCCGGTTGCCACCACGCCGCCTTCGCCGTCTGGCCGCGTGCGCTCATACCGGAACCCGGTGACAGCGCCGCCCACGCCAAGCACCTCGATCGGCCTGGCGTAGAAATGCAAGTGCAGACGGCGGGATGCCGCGCTCGTTTCCCTGGCACGCCATTGGGTGAAGACGCGATCGATGACGAGCACTTGCTTATTGGTCTCGATCGCCGCCCGAGAAGCCTCGTCGTAGTCGAAATCTTCCTCATGAACGATGACGTCGACGTCGTTCAATTCACCCAGCTCACGAAGTTCAAGTGGGGTGAACTTCACCTGCATCGGACCGCGGCGGCCGAACATGTGCACATCGGTGACGGGACTCGCGGCGAGGCCCTCGTAGACGTTCGCGGGAATGTCGGTCGGGAGCAGGTCATCCGCGTGCTTGGCGAGTATTCGCGCCACGTCGAGTGCGACGTTGCCGTTACCGATCACCGCCACCGCGCGCGCCGTGAGCGGCCACTCACGCGGTACGTCGGGATGCCCGTCGTACCAACTCACAAAGTCAGCCGCGCCATAGCTGCCCTCGAGGTCGATACCTGGGATGTTGAGCGAGGCATCCCGGATCGCTCCCGTCGAGAAAATCACCGCGTTGTAGTGCTTCTTGAGATCATTCAGCGTGATATCGCGACCGTAGTGCACGTTGCCAAACAGTCGAATCTGCCCGGCATCGAGTACGTCTTTCAGGGCGTTGATGATGCCCTTGATGCGCGGGTGGTCGGGAGCGACTCCGTAGCGCACGAGTCCATAAGGCGCCGGCAACTGCTCGAACAGGTCGATCGACACGTCGAACTGTCGCTCCGCTTTGTGCAGGATGTCGGCCGCATAGATACCAGCCGGCCCCGCTCCGACGATGGCCAAGCGCAGCGTTGTCATTGTTGTTCCGATCGAGTTACGGGCAGTCTCGACATGCTCGAGACACGGGGAGGGTCAACTGCTGCGTTCGACAATGGATTCGGCGAACCGCGTGAGGGCCTTCTTGACCGGCCCCTGGGGAAGTGGTTCGAGGGCAGCGACCGCAAGGTTTGCCCAGCGGTGCGCCTCTGCGAGTGTCTGCGCCGTTACCGGATGCTCGCAAAGTTCCGCAATAGTCGCCGAGATTTCCAGGTCATCCGCGTCGCCGTAGAAGGCCGTTGCAATGTCGCGCTCGATGCGTCGAAGCAGGTCGTCGGCGTCGTGGTCGGTCTTGGCGAGTTCACGCAGATAGAGCAAAGGAAGTGTCACGACTCCGGCGCGCAGGTCGGTGCCGGGCGTCTTGCCGGTCTCATGCTCTTGGCCAGACAGGTCAATCACGTCGTCGATCAGCTGGAAAGCGATGCCAATGCGCTCACCAAACAACTGCACCGGCTCGCGGTACTCCTGGGGCGCATTCGAGAAGATCACGCCGACCTGAGCCGCAGTGCTGATGAGCGAGCCGGTCTTATCTGCAAGAACTTGAATATAGTGAGCGATCGGGTCTTCGTCGTCGCGTGGACCGATGGTTTCATGCAGCTGGCCGAGGCACAGCCGCTCGAACGTCGCGGCCTGCAGTGCGAGAATGCGCTCGCCGAGCGCCGCCCCGAGCTTGCTGGCTCGGGCAAAGAGCAAATCCCCGGTGAGGATCGCAACAGAATTACCCCACACGTTCTGGGCGGTCGGTACTCCGCGCCGCATCTGGGCTTCGTCCATCACATCGTCGTGGTACAGCGACGCGAGATGGGTAATCTCAATCGCCTCGGCAGCCATAATCACGTCAGCATTGTTTCCCTCGCCCAGTTGAGCGGTGAGAATGGTGAGCACCGGACGAACGCGCTTGCCGCCGGCCTGCAGCAGGTAGCGACTCGTGACATCTGCAATCTCGTCTGCGAATGACATCTGCTCGAGTAGCCCGGCTTCGACAGTCGCCAGCCCCTCCTCGATGGCTTCGACGAAACGGCGCTCATCGCTCGACGCGAACAGCTTCTCGCCGAGCCCGAGTGATGAACTCAGGGTATTGCCGCGGCGAGCAAGGGGGACGCTCGGTTTCACTCTCATGCCGGTCTCGTTCGCTGCGCGCTACGGCTTAGGGCTTTCGGCCGGTGGCGCGGCCTGCTGCGTTTTGATGGGTCTCGTGGCATTACCCTTGCGCTTCGCAACGGATGCCAAAACGGTCGCGTCGATCGGCTTGCGCCCGCGGTGGAGGGCGACGACTCCGGCCGTGAGGTTGCGGTACGCCACACGCGTGAAGCCCGCCCCACGGATCCACTGGCTGAGCTGGCCCTGGTCTGGCCACTCGCGAATGGACTCGGCCAGGTACTCGTACGCTGACGAGTTCGACCCGGTGACGCTGGCAACCGCTGGCATGACAACCGACAGGTATGCCCAGTAACCGGCGCGCAGAAGTGCGACGGGAGGCTTGGAAAACTCACAAATCACGAGGCGCCCGCCTGGCTTCAGCACCCGATACATTTCTGCGAGCGCGGCGTGTGGGTTGTGAATGTTGCGCAGACCGAAGCTGATGGTGACGGCATCGAACTCGTTGTCACCGAACGGCAGCCTCTCGGCATCCGCTTCGATGAACTCGATGTTCGGGTGTCTCTTGCGGCCCTCGGCAACCATGCCGGGCGAGAAGTCGACGGCCACAACGCGGGCACCGTGCTTGGAAAGTGCCACCGAACTCGTTCCGGTGCCTGCCGCAACATCGAGGATTCGCTCCCCGCCTAGCGGATCTACCGCGCGCACGGTGGCCGCACGCCAGAGAATCGCGTTGCCCATGGACAGCACGGTGTTGGTGCGGTCGTAGTGTGGTGCAACGTCATCGAACATGCCTGCAACCTCGTCGGGTTGCTTGTCCATGTCCGCTTTTGCCACGCGCTAAGTCTAGTGAGAAAGCTCTCAAAACATCCTGAGTACGATGAGAGGTGCAAGGCATCGCCTTGCGGATCGCGGTAGCGATTCGCACAAGGGAAGTGATCAGTGGGCACGCGCGCGAATCGTTCCTCTCCCGCGCTCGCGGTAGTGACCGAAGCCATCCCCGACCCCGGACCGCTGGTTGCCTTGTTGTCAGCGCGACATCCGCTGCTCTTCATGCGCAACGGTGACGGAATTGCCGGTTGTGGCGAGGCTCTGCGGCTCGAGTTCCGCGGCCCGTCGCGCATTGCGGATGCGGCAGCGGCATGGCGCGCGGTGATGGCGGCGGCCACGATCACTGACCCACTCGCACTGCCCGGCACCGGCCTTGTGGCGATCGGTAGTTTCGCCTTCGCGCCCGACTCTGCCGCGGCGAGCGTGCTCATCGTTCCGTCCGTGGTCATCGGCCGCCGCAACGGGGTCGCTTGGCTCACTCACATCGGAACCGGAGACCTGCCGCACCCGACCGCGTTCGGTTCGCAGTTTCGCGCGACTTTCTCCGCCGGATCGCTGCCAGCAAGCGCGTTTATGGCCGCCGTCACGGACGCGGTGGCACGTATCGACGCTGGCCAGTTGAGCAAGGTGGTGATTGCACGTGAGATCGTGGGCCATATTGCGGCGGACGCCGATCTACGCCTACCGATTGCTGCGCTCGCTCGCTCGTACCCTGACACCTTCACCTACGCGGTCGACGGTCTCATCGGATCAAGCCCCGAGACCCTCATTCGCGTACAGGGCGGCACCGTGACGGCGCGCGTATTGGCTGGCAGCACGGCTCGGGGAACGGATGCTGAGGCCGACCGGCAGGCGGCCTCCGACCTCGCCGCCTCCCTCAAGGATCTCGACGAACACGAGTTCGCCCTCGCGAGCGTCCTCACCGGCATTGAGCCCCACAGCAGTGGACTCGTCGCCAGCGCAGAGCCATTCGCGCTCAAGCTGCCGAACCTCTGGCACTTGGCGAGTGACGTCACTGGCACTCTCACAGACGGCTCGAGCGCACTCGACCTCGCAGCGGCGCTGCACCCGACGGCCGCTGTTGCCGGTGCCCCGACCGCGGCTGCGGTCGCCGCGATCGCCGAACTCGAACCATTTGATCGCGGGCGCTACGCGGGGCCGGTCGGCTGGGTTGGCGCGCACGGCGGTGGCGAATGGGCGGTGGCGCTGCGCTGCGCCCAGGTGTCAGCAGACGGAACCGTCACCGCGTACGCGGGCGCTGGCATTGTCTCGGGGTCGATAGCCGAGCGCGAACTCGCCGAGACGACGCTCAAGCTTCGCCCGATTGTGGAGGCGTTCGGCTAACGCTCGTCGCTAGGTAGCCGCGAGTCTCTTCTTCTCAACCTCAACGTCGTAGTCCACCGTCGGCCAGGCGAGGCCCATGCTGCGCAGGCACTCGAGCAACAGCTGCTGCACGGCGGCGCGGGCGTACCACTTCTTGTCTGCGGGAACCACATACCACGGGGCATCCGCCGTCGACGTGCGCTCAATCGCGGTCTGGTAGGCGTCGTGATAGGAGGCCCAGAACGCTCGCTCGTCTACGTCGCCCGGGTTGTATTTCCAGTTCTTGTCTGGGCGATCGAGCCGCTCGGCCAGTCGGCGACCCTGCTCGGCGTAGCTGACGTGCAGCATCACCTTGATAATGCGGGTGCCGCTGGCAACGATGTCTTTCTCGAACGCTTCAATGAGTCGGTAGCGCTCCTCAATCACCTCGGGCGCAGCTAATCGGTGCACCTTCTGAATGAGTACGTCTTCGTAGTGCGAGCGATCGAACACCCCAAGCTGGCCAGGCCGCGGTAGTTCGTTGCGCACGCGCCAGAGAAAGTCGTGCGTCTTCTCCTCGTCGGAGGGCGCCTTGAACGCGTGCAGGTGTACACCCTGAGGGTCAACTGACCCGACCACGTGGCGCACGATGCCACCCTTGCCGGCGGTGTCCATGGCCTGAAGTACCAGGAGCACGCTGCGCTTTCCGCCGAACTTGCTCTCGGCGTAGAGACGTTCCTGCAGGTCGTCGAGTTCTCCCCTGTTGTCTTCGAGCTGCTTCGCGCCAGCCTTCTTATCGCCGGCGAAGCCCGGAGTCGATGCCGGGTCGACGGATGCGAGGTCGAAACCCGCGCCTGCGCGCTCACTTTCCATGGCGCAAGATTAGCGCGCCACTGGCACCTCAACGATGGTCGGCTCGACGGATGCCGTGAGCGCCTGGTCGAGCGCGCCGCGGGTGTCCACGCGCGAATACCGCCAGCCATATGCGGCGGCGAGCTGCTTGATGTCGATCGACTGCGCGGTCAGCAGCACGCGATCCAAGGCTGCGGCATCGGCTGACTGAGCGACCTCGAGGCCGTCGAAGATCGTTCCCCCGCCATCGTTGGCGACGATGACCTGGATGCGCGGTCGCAACTCCCCCACACCGAACAACAGCGCGCCAGCGTCGTGCAGCATCGCGAGGTCACCGAGAAGCACGCGCGTGGTGCCCGTCGCACCGCTCGCCTGGCTCGCGAGCGCAATGCCGATGCCGGTGGAGATGGTTCCGTCGATGCCGGCGAGCCCGCGGTTGGCGTACACCGCGATCTTCTTGCCGGACACGATGCGATCACTCTCGCGGATTAGTCGGGACGCCCCCAGCATGAGGCGATCGTGCGGCCAGGTCGCGCGCCACACCGCCTCAACGAGGGCACGCCTCGTGACGACAGCACGCACCGCACCGAGCTCAGCCCTAGCGTGGTCGGCCGGCGACTCGTGAATGTCAGGGGCACGGTCCGCGGATTGGATGAGCGCGCGCGACGACGCGACCCAGCGACCGAGCCACGAACGCAGCGCAGATTCTGGCTCTCCGACTACGGTCACGGCATCTGCGAAGGTGCCGACGCGGTGGCCGGGGTTGTAGTCGTCGGCCGCAGCACCCCGCACGACGATCGTTGAGACACCGTCGCGCTGGAGCAGCTGCGGCACCTCGCGGCTGAGGGTCGGGTGCCCAAACACGATCACACGCTCCACCCGGTCGCCGAAATTGGCCGTGGTCAACAATTCACGGTACGCGACCACAAGGTTGGGGCCGAAGTGCGCTCCGCTCGTCACCTCGGCTATCAGTGGAGCGCCGAGCTGCCTCGCCACCGCCTCGGCGATCTCGCCCGCGCCAGTGCCTGCGATGACGAGGGTGGCGGCGGCTGGGCGCAGTTCGAGCCGGCGCGGATCGGCGCGCTCGACCACCGGGGGCTGCCAGTCGTCGAGTACCCGCGGAAGGGTGACCGGCGAGGAGAGCGGTTCCGTGAAGGCGATGTTGAGGTGCACGGGTGCGGATGCCGCAGCGAAGGCCTCACGCGCAAGTGCGGTCGCGGCATCCACCTCGCCATCATCACCGACGGGCGCAGGTACATCCCACGAGCGGCCGACAGCGACTCCGAAAATGCCGGGCTGCACGGTGGTTTGGTTACCGCCAATACCGCGCAATCGCTGCGGACGGTCTGCGGTGATCACAATGAGCGGTACGCCCGAATGGTGCGCTTCGAGCACTGCGGGGTGCAGATTGGCGACGGCCGTACCCGACGTCGTGATTACCAGACTCGGCACGCCGGTCTCGACGCTGAGACCGAGCGCGAGAAACCCAGCGACGCGCTCATCGATGCGCACCCGAAGGCGAACCAACCCGGCGCGTTCGAATTCTGCCACCGCGAGAGCAAGAGCCTGCGAACGTGAACCCGGGCTCACCACGATGTCGCGCACACCCAGGCGTACGAACTCATCAATCAGGGCGACAGAAAAGATCGTCGCCGGTGATCTACTCTTTCGGCTGGTCATCGTCGAGGTCGGCGAGCTCCTGTTCAAGACGGCGGATGCGCTCATCCTGCTCTTCATCGCGACGGATGTTCTTCAGAAACGACGGATCATCGTCCGGAGCAACAGTGCGACGCTGATCGGCGCCATCGTGGTGCTCCTTGCCAATCGTGAACCACAAGATCGCCCCGAGGAGCGGCAAAAACAGGATGATGAGCACCCAGCTGATCTTGTTCAGAGCGCGCACGCGGCGTTGATCAGCGAGGATCACATCCACGAGCGCGAAGACATCGACGGCCAGGATGAGGAAGGGGAGTATCACGAGCAGCCGGGCCATCTCGCAAGTCTAGGCTCGCAATCTCCACACATGGTGAGTGCCTACACTTGCAGCGTGAAACCTTGGGTACAGTACAGCCTCATCAGGCTTGGAGTGTTTGCCGTCGTGCTGGCGGGTCTCCTCATTATTAACCTGGTCTGGTATTGGGCGGCGATCGTTGCGGCGATCGTTGGACTGTGCATTTCGTACATCTTCTTCGGCACCTTGCGCAACGCCGTGGCGAGCGATGTCGCCGCTCGTCGAGGCACCTCAGTCGGCCCCATCGCCGACCGGGACGCGGCCGCCGAAGACCAACAGATCGAACGCTAACGCTTTAGAACGCGATCGCCCAGGCCAGCCCGAGACCGTAGCCCAACGCGGTCAATGCGGTCAGTCGCAGTGCAATGATGAGTTCAGGCGGAGTCTTGGCGGTGAGCGCTATTGCGACCGCTGGTAGCGCCGCAAGCACCGCGAAGTACACGAGATACGCGTGGAGATAGAAGATCACGAAAAACGCCAGAATCGCGAAAGGGATGAGCATGAACACCGCGTATACGATGCGGGATGCCCGGCTACCGATCAGCACCGCGAGCGTGCGCTTGCCTGCCAGTTTGTCTTGTGCGATGTCGCGGATGTTGTTAACCATGAGGGCGGCGCAGGCGAAGAAACCGGCGGCAGCACCGGCGAGCCAGCTCTCGATGGTGACCGTTGCGGCCAGCACGAAGGTTGTACCCGACGTCGCCACGATGCCAAAGAACACGAAGACGAACACTTCGCCAAGACCGTAATAGCCATACGGCTTCTTGCCGCCGGTGTAGAAGTACGCGGCCAGAATGCACGCTGCTCCCACCGCGATGAGCCACCAGTGCTGGGTTCTCACGATGATGACCAAACCAGCTGCCGCCGCGATCGCGAAGAATACGAGGGCGACAATAAGAACCGTTCGAGGTTTCGCTGCGCCCGTTGCGGTGAGTCTTCGTGGTCCGACGCGGTGCTTGTCCGTTCCGCGAATGCCATCGGAGTAGTCGTTCGCGAAGTTCACGCCGACCTGCAGAGCCACGGCCACCACGAGGCACAGCAGCGCACGCAGCCAATGCCAGCCCGGCCCGCCGCCATCGTGACCCAGCACATACGCGGCACCGGCGCCGAGGGCAACCGGGGTGATCGCGAGCGGAAGAGTGGGCAGGCGTGCTGCGCCGATCCAGTCGACAAGAGTGGCCTGAGGAATGGGTGCAACACCGGGCGGCCGACCGCCCGGGCGACCGCTCTGGCCCTTCTTCACCGGAGGCTTCACGCTCGTTTTGACCGGTGAGGACGCGAGAACAGTGGGATCGCTGAGTTGCTGTCGGGAATGTGCCACGCGATGGAGTCTACTGAAACAGGCGTCCGGAAAGCTCGATGCGATCCGGCTTGCCCGTTGCGAGCATGGGCAGTTCGTTGAGCACGATAACGCGATGGGGAGCCGCCGCGCGCCCGAGGGCGAGGGTGACGGCCGAGCGCACGTCGTCAAGTGCAACGGGTGCCGTTGCAAACACCACAGAAGTTTCGCCCCAGTCTGGATGCGGGGCTCGCACCACCACCGCATTCGCGAGGCCCGGCAAGGCGCGAACCGCGAGCTCCACCTCCGCGAGGGAGACCTTGATGCCTCCCGAGACGATCACATCATCGACGCGGCCGGTGATGCTCAGCACACCGTTCTGCCATGAACCGGTGTCATCCGTGCGATACCAACGATCCGCCCCCTCGGTGTCGAATGCCGCGTCGGTGCGCTCAGGATCTCCCAAATAGCCCTCAGCGAGCACGGCACCTGCCAACTGCACGCGCCCGTCGACGATGCGTACTCGCGTGTTGCCGATCGGCACGCCGTCGTAGACGCAGCCGCCACTCGTCTCACTCGAACCGTAGGTTCGCGTGACGCGCACACCCGACTCCCGCGCACGCTCGAGCAGCGCCGGTGGGCTGGCCTGCCCGCCGACGAGAATACGATCGAAACGGCGCAGCACGTCGTGCGCACGCTCGTCGTCGAGCAGTCGTGCAAGCTGTACGGGAACGAGCGACGTGAAGCGTACGACGTCTGTCATGCGTGCGGCGCTGGCCACAAAATCGTCGCCAGCGACGACCATGCTGGTCTCGGCCACGATGGAGCGCACAAGTACGTTGACCCCTGCGATGTAGGTGAGCGGCAGCGCGAGGAGCCACTGCCCAGGAACGCCGAGCATCGTTTCGGATGCCGCCGCGCTCGCGAGCAGCGCGTCCGCACTCAACTCGACGCGCTTCGGCCTGCCGGTCGAACCACTCGTCTCGATCACGACAGCGACGCGCTTCACGACCTCGGACGGCAGGCCCACCGGCGAATGCAGGTGCGGCAGAATTGCCGGGCCGTCATCGGCCAAGGCGCTGCGCAGAGCGCGATCGACCGCGGCCGGATCACTCGCGTCCACGACGACAAGCGGCCGGGTCACGAGCTCAGAACTGCCACGGGTACGGCGACCAGCCGAGAGTGCGCTTCTCACGGGACATGTCGCGGCCCCCCACCGTGGCGACGAACAACTCCGAGACCATTGTTGTCATGGGTTCAGCCTAACGAGGCGACCCACTAAAAAATGTCAGCACGTTGAGCACCACTATTGGATTTGCTACCAGGCTCAGCAGCATGGCGGCAATACCCCAGCGGCGCCCGAGCGACAACACGGCGGCGGCCGCGCCCACGAGAAAACCCAGAATGGATGCCGCAACCGCCCCGTACCCGAGCACCGTGCTCACGAGGTAACGGTTGTCCGTGGCCATGACGATCGCCACTCCCTGCACGATCGCGGCAAGCACCACGAGACCGACGGCGAGAATTCCGAGCAACGGGGTCTTCACCCGCTCGGTACGTACCGCGTCGCCCATCAGTACCAGGTCAGCGACCGAGGGGCTGGCTGTCTGGGCGACGTCGTCTCTGGGGCCGTTGATGCCTTCCGTTGTCACGAAATCACCCTAGCCGAGCCGAACCTTGCCAGACTGTCACCATGCTCGCTTCCCTCCCCGACCTGCTCGCTGGCGCGCGGGTCGTCGCCCTACCCCTGCGCACTCGCTTTCGCGGCATCGAGGTGCGCGAAGCCCTCCTCGTGGAGGGTCCGACCGGGTGGACCGAATTTTCCCCGTTCATTGAGTACAGCGACGCCGACGCGGCAGCATGGCTCGCGGCCGCGATCGACTTCGGCTGGGGCGCGCCATCGGTAATCGTGCGCGACACGATCCGGGTGAATGCGACCCTGCCTGCCGTCATGCCTGCGGATATCGCCGCGATCCTCGATCGCTACCCCGGCTGCCGCACGGTGAAGGTCAAAGTGGCCGAATCCGGGCAGTCCATCGCGGACGATGTTGCCCGAGTTGCTGAGACGCGCGCGTATCTGGGACCGGATGGCCGCATCCGCATCGACGCCAATGGCGGGTGGACGGTAGACGAGGCCGAGCGCGCCATCCACGCGATCGCCGAGTACGATCTCGAATACGCGGAGCAGCCATGTGCGACGGTCGAGGAATTGTGGCAGATCCGCCAGCGCGTGAAGTACATGGGCATACCGATCGCGGCAGACGAGAGCGTGCGGAAGGCCGCAGACCCGCTACGAGTCGCGCGACACGAGGCGGCAGACATCTTGGTGATTAAGGCACAACCGCTCGGTGGCATCTCTCGCGCCATGAACATCGTTCGCGAGGCCGGTCTGCCCGTAGTCATCTCGAGTGCCCTCGACACGTCGATCGGCATCTCGATGGGCGCATATCTGGCCGCCGCGGTTTCCGAGCTCAACTACGACTGTGGTCTGGGCACGGCCGCATTGCTGTCCGCTGATGTCACGGATGCGCCCCTTGTGCCGGTGGACGGGGCGATCGGCGTCGGACGCGTGACCGCTTCGCCTGCGTTGCTGCAGCGGTACGCGGCACCTGCTGACCGTCGAGCGTGGTGGCTCGACCGTGTGGCCCGGTGCTACGCGCTGCTCGACGTGTGACCACTCCCTTTTCAGGCTGTAGGCACCGGCTGCTGGATTATCCAGCAGCCGGGGCCTACAGCCTGAAAAGGGAACAACGTTTGCCGTGCCTACAGGCCGGAGTAGGCGTGCAGCCCCTTGAAGAACAGGTTCACGATCGTGAAGTTGAACATCACGGCGGTGAAGCCGATGATGGCGAGCACTGCCGAGCGTGAGCCGCGCCAGCCACGAGTCGCGCGTGCATGAATGTAACCGGCAAAGATGGTCCAGATAATGAAGGTCCAGACTTCCTTGGTATCCCAACCCCAATAACGACCCCAGGCGCGCTCAGCCCAGATGGCACCAGCCATGAGCGTGAACGTCCACAACACAAACCCGATCACGATAATGCGGAATGCGAGCACCTCAAGTCGCTCCGCGCTCGGCAGGGTATCGAGGAACTTGAGGCGCTTCGCCTGCCCGGCCTCACGACGAGTCTGAAGCAATTGCACGATCGAGATGGCCGCGCCAATCGCGAAAAAGCCGGTTCCGAGGCTGGCCACGAACACGTGGATGACGAGCCAGCCCGACTGCAGGGCCGGGGGCAGCGGAATCACGTCGACGTAGAAGTTGGTCGTCGCGATGCCGAGCGCGATGAGCGCGAACCCCGTGATAAACACACCAAGGAACCGCAGGTCCTGCCAGAACTGAACGGCGAGAAAAACCCCGACGACGATCGCGGTGGCGGTGAGAGTGAACTCAAACATGTTCGCCCACGGCACGCGGCCAGCAGCTACTCCGCGCAGTACGGCGCCAGCCACATGCAGTAGCCATGCGATGACGGTGAGGGCCATGGCAATGCGCAGCTGGCGGGGTCCCTTAGGCGTGGCGCCGACCGGGGCATCTGTCGTCAGCCGCTCGAGGAGTGCGGTCGAGCCGCGACCGACCGTAACAGCAGACCCCACCACAGCGCCGAGAGCGACTGGCGCGCTCGCGGAACGTCGAGCGAGATCGATGGTGAACATGATGAACGCGAGGGTGTAGATCGCCATCGCCGAATACACGGAGAGCAGGGAGTAAGACACTAAGGTCGCGATCACTACTTCAGCCTAAGCGACAGTTGCTGCGCGTGTTTTTGTACAATGTCGGCGACCGCTGCCTCAAGACCCGGATCCTCGCCGCGAGCGAGCCCCGCATACTCGAGGCGGATGCCGCCACTCGTCGTCGACACCACCTTCACCCACACCCGACGCCGCGGAATGAAGAGGCTGGTCAGGAGCCCCGCGAGCACGAGAATCGCGAACACGAGCACCCAGGCCTGCGACGGGTCTCGGTGAACGTCGAGTGACACAAATCGCGGGATCGCCGTCAGTTCGATGCTGCCGATCCCGTTCGGCAACTCCACCCGGTCGCCGATCGTGAGCTTGATGGTGGGTGCAGCCGACTTGCGCCCGGCAATCTGGGTGAGATGGGTGAGGTTGAGAGTGTACGCGTTTCGCGCTATTCCGTCGTTCAGACCCAGGTCGCCGGTGTACATTTCGAGCGTCACGGTCGGCGCCCGGAGGTCGGGATGGCTTGATGCCAGGGCGCCGGAGGCGAGCTGGTCGGTTGTCGGGTAGAGAAAGCCAATCATGCCCAGCTGCTGCGAGAGACCGTCCGGAATCTTGATCACGCCAAGGCTTGTGAGCTTGGCATCTTGCGGCAGGAATGGCGTCGGCTGCGACCACACGATGGCGCCCTTCGGGTCTCGAAAGGTGAGCACCGGCGCGTAGCCATTGCCCAGTAGGTATACCTGTGTGCCGCCAATTTCGAGGGGGCTGTTGACCTTCAGCACGCGCTTCTGCGGCTGCTCGCCACGCATCGTGGTTGTGACGTTTGCGGTGTAGTCGATCGCCTGGCCGTAGGCATTGAAGTTGTTCTCCTCGTAAACCGGGGTGAACTTGTCTACCTGCACTGAGTACGGAACGAGTGCACTCTCCGAGAAAAAACGGCCAGGATTGAATGAGTCGTAGTTGCCGAGCACGTTCGCGAACGCCTTCCCCTCGACCACGACCTTCTGCCCGGTGTAGCCGAAGCCACCACCGATACCCACAGTCACGAGCACGCCAATCAGCGCGGTGTGAAATACCAGATTTCCGGTTTCCCGGAGATAGCCGCGCTCGGCACTTACCGAGTCTGGGGTCATGCCGGTTGAGGCATAGACCTCGGTGCGGTAACCCTGCTTCCGTAGAACGGCGCGCGCGGTCTCGAGGGCGGTTGCGGCATCCGCTTCGGTACCTTCAGAACTGAAGCCGACGAGCCGTTCAAGCCGGGCGGGAGTCTTCGGGGGCTTCGCGAGCAGGGCCAGCAGATGGTGTTTCGTGCGCGGGATGACGCACCCGATGAGTGAGATGAACAGCAGCAGGTAGATGGCCGAAAACCACACCGAGGAGTACGTGGTGAAGACCTGAAAGAACTCGAGCACCTTCGATAGGCCCGGATTGTTGATCTTGTACTGGATGACACCGTTCGGGTCAGAGCTCACTTGTGGTACGAGTGATCCCGGGATGGCCGCGATCGCGAGTAACAGCAGCAGGAACAGCGCTGTGCGCATGCTCGTCAGCTGGCGCCAGAAGAAGCGCGCGTATCCCACGAAGCCGAGCTTCGGTTGTGTGATGCCTTTCGACTCCGGTTGCTCGGAGTCGAAGTGGTCAGAGGGCCGGCTCGAATCCACCGATCACCGCCGCGAGGGTCGAGACGAAGAAGCGCCAGAGACCGGAAACCATCAGTGCGCCGACAAGAATGAGCAACGAGCCGCCAACGATATTAACGACGCGAACGTGCCGACGCAGCCATTCGACCGAACCGGTCACCCAGTTGAGCCCCAGAGCAACCAGCAGGAACGGGATGCCCAAGCCGAGACTGTAAACCGCCCCGATGATCGCAGCTCGGGCCGGATTGCCGTCGTCAAGTGCCATCGTGTTGACCGCGATGAGGGTCGGACCAAGGCACGGCGCCCACCCGAGCGCAAACACGACGCCGAGAATGGGCGCACCACCGAGACCGGTCGCAACGTGCCAACGCGGCTTGATCGAGCGCTGCAGCAAGGTGACCTGACCGATGAACACCAGCCCCATCACGACGACCAGAATGCCGGCGATTCGCGTAATGAGATCAAGCCACGGCCGCAGCAGCAACCCGACCGTGCCAAACAGGACGGTGAAAAGTACGAACACGATGGTGAAGCCGAGGATGAACAGGGCGACGCCGAGGTACAGCCGCCCGCGGTCGCGCTTGTCGGGCAGGCTCGTGAAGCCGCCGATGTAACCGAGGTAGCCGGGCACGAGTGGAAGCACACACGGAGAGGCAAACGATACGAGCCCGGCGAGCAGTGCGATGGGCAGAGCGATCGCCAGATTGCCACTGAGCACGAGTTGGCCGACCGGGTTATTCACGATTTGGTCTCGGCGAGCACGCGGTCGATCATTGCAGACAAGACGAGCGGATCTCGCAACAGCCCGCTGATACGCCCCGCAACTCTGCCCCGACTATCAATCACGAGCGTGGTCGGCACGGCATTGGGGGCGACGGACCCGGCGAACGCGAGCTGTGCGGATGCCGAGTCTGCGTCCACAATCGACGGGTACTCCACCGAGTGGTCTTTCATGAAGTTCGCGATACCCACCGCCGTGTCGAAGATATTGATCCCGAGAAACGGTACTTTGCCCGCGTACGCGGTGCTCATAGTCACGAGATCTTTGGCCTCGAGGCGGCACGGCGGGCACCCGGCGTACCAGAAATTCACTACGAGCGGCTTGCCTGTGAAGTCGGCGCTCGACACGGCGTCACCGAGCTGTGTCATCCCGGAGAACACGATCGGGGCATCTCGCTTAGCTGCGGGGATTTCGGTATACGCCCCATCACCCGAGATGTAGTTCTGGTTCGTCCCGCTCTGGTACTGCTGGGCGAGCGGGTCGGTGGTGCATCCGCCAAGGACGACAACCACGACGAGCGCGACACCCACGACAGCACTGCGGTGATTCACACGGCGCCTAGGTCTGTCGACGCCGCGAGCAGGTCGGCCGCCGGGTCCTGGTAGTTCACTTCGACGAATCGGTCACCGTGTCGCTCGAAGGTCGTGATGCTCGAAAGGGAGCACCTGCGCTTGCGTGGGTCATGGAAAAGCGACTCGGTAGCGACGGCGCGGTGCACCATCCAGATCGGCAACTGGTGACTCACGAGCACCGCATCGCCAGCGTCTGTTGCCTGCCAGGCATCATGAACCGCTGCAAGCATCCGCGCCGCGATTCCCGTGAACGGCTCACCCCAGCTCGGACGCACGGGGTTGATCATCCACGGCCAGTAGCGCGGGTTCCTGAGCGCGGTGCGCACGTGCATGCCCTCGAAGAGATTGGTGGGCTCGATGAGGCGATCGTCGGTGTGGATGTTTAGTGCGAACGCGTCAGCCCACGGCTGCGCAGATTCTTGGGCGCGTAACAGCGGGCTCGCACCGAGACGCGTGACATCGTGCCCGGCCAGCGATCTCGCCGCAGCGGCCGCCATCGTGTGGCCGAGTTCACTCAGGTGAAACTCGGGGATGCGTCCATACAGAACACCGGTGGGATTGTGGACTTCCCCGTGGCGCACGAGATGGATCTGATTGGCGGGCACGTCATCCAGTGTAGTTTCGCCTTGCTGAACGATTGACCTATCAGTCGCCAGCGGCGCCAGCCCGTAAACTCAACTCCCGTGACGACACGCACCCTCACCAAAAACCTGGCCGCCGCGACCGACGGGGCGATCTCCGTTTCGGGGTGGGTCGAAACGGTGCGCGATCAGAAGAAGGTGCAGTTCGTCGTACTGCGCGACGAGTCGGGGGCCGTGCAGCTCGTGCACCCTCGCATGTTTGCCGACGACGGAACACCGCTCGACGATCCGATAGCCGCCGAGATTTCGGCGCTCAGCCAAGGAACGTTCCTCACGGCAACCGGCGAGCTCAAGCACGACGAACGGGTTAAACTTGGCGGGGTAGAAATCAAGCTCGATGCACTGGTCGTGGCCGCACGGGCCAACCCGGAGACGCCGATCGCCGAAGACTCGAGCGGGGATAAGCGCATGGACTGGCGCTTCCTCGACCTGCGACTGCCCAAAAACAACCTAATCTTTCGCATTCAGACGACCCTTGAGCACGCGTGGCGCAGCTATTGGGTCGAGCACGACTTCATCGAACTGCACACGCCCAAGCTCATGGCGAGTGCAAGCGAGTCGAAGGCCGAGCTGTTCGAAGTCAGCTATTTCGAGGGCAAGGCCTACCTCGCTCAGAGCCCGCAGTTCTTCAAGCAGATGGCGCAACCAGCCGGATTCGGCAAAATCTTCGAGGTCGGTCCCGCCTTCCGTGCCGACCCCAGTTTCACCAGCCGCCATGCGACGGAGTTCACCAGCGTTGACAGCGAGATCAGTTGGATCGACTCACACGACGACGTCATGCGGTTGCACGAAGAACTGCTCGTGGCGGGCTTCACCGCGGTGAAGGCGAAGCATGGCGCCGAGATTGCGGAGTTGTTCGGGGTCGACGTCACGGTGCCTGCGACGCCGTTCCCGCGCATCCAACTCGCCGAGGCGAAGCGCATCGTCGCCGCGCGCGGCTACGATGTGCCGCGCGCCGACGACGACATGGACCCGGAAGGTGAGCGCCAGATCGCCGCCTACGTGAAGGAAACTTTTGGGCACGAATTCGTGTTTCTCACCGACTACGCATCCAGCATCCGCCCGTTTTATCACATGCGCCATGCGGATGACGCGAGCCTCACGAATTCGTATGACCTGATCTTTAACGGGGTGGAGATCTCTACCGGTGCCCAGCGTGAGCATCGCGTCGAGGTGCTCGAGTCGCAGGCACGAGACAAAGGTCTCGACCCCGAGGAGCTCGGTTTCTACCTCGACTTCTTCCGGTACGGGGTGCCGCCGCACGGCGGTTTCGGCATGGGGCTCAGCCGGGTGCTCATGCTCTTGCTGCAGTTGCCAAACATCCGCGAGGCGACCTATCTGTTCCGTGGACCGACCCGCCTGCTGCCTTAGCGTCGAGCACGCCCGAACTATACGCCAGCCGCGGTAACCACGAAGTCGGTAGTGAACCCGGCAACGAGACCGATGAGAATTCCGACGTAAAGCCGGTAGCCCTTCTCAAACTTCAGAGCGACTCCGACGAGTTGCACAATGACGAACAGGATCGACCCGGCGGCGAGCGCGAGGAACGCGATCGAGGCGACCTCATTCACGAACACCCCGCCGAGGAGGGTTCCGATGAGAGTCGGCAGTCCGCCGATCAGGCCGAGGATTCCGAGCTGGGCCCATGACGGTCGCGTCGCGCCACCCGCAAGCGGAGCGGTAATGCCAAACCCTTCGGTGGCATTGTGCAAGCCGAAGCCGACCACGAGCACGACCGCGAGCCGCAGCTGCCCACCGGCCGCAGATTGACCGATGGCCAACCCTTCCGAGAAATTGTGAAGCCCAATTCCCACCGCGATCATGAAAGCGAGTCTGCTCGCAGACTCATCGAGGCGCAGCACTCCACGCGTGCCCGGGCTTTCGCCCAATGCCCGCGCTGACACCCGCACATGCACCCACCGGTCGTAGGCGACGAGGCCGAGCATGCCGATAGCGAGGGCGCCGAAGAAAACGGCCGCGAGACCACCAAAGGGTAGCCACGCAGCCGGGTTAGTCGTCACTGTTGTCAGTTGTGCTTCGATCGGCCCGATAGCGTGGCCAAGCACATCCCACAGCAGAAACAGCAAAATGCCAATGGTGACTGCGTTGAGTATCGAAACGGTGGCAGTGGATCGAGTGGTGAGCCTGCCGATCGGAAGGCCGAGGAAGATCGTGAAACCGGCGACGAGGCCGAGGAGGACGAGTTCTGGGATGCTCATGGGTGCGTTGTCTCCGAGGGGTGGCTATGTACTTAGGTTAGCCTCACCATCCTAGCCGAGCGGCCGCGACGGTGTTGCCTTTCGTAACAGGCCCCTGGCGACGGTGAGCGCACTAAAGTGTGCTGGCGGTACAGGCCGGACTAGCCGACGATCACTTTCATAGGGAAAGATGACCCTATGTCCAAGAAAATCGACTCGGCGCTCAAGACGCTCGTAAAGGCTCTGACGAAGCACGCGGATGCCGTTGGCGGCAGCACGGTGTCACTCAAGAAGTCCCAGCGCACTACCGCAAAGGTTCAGGCAGCAGCAACCGCGTACGCCGAAGCCGTTCACACCAAGAGTGGCCTCGGTAGTCCATTCAGCGATGTGATCGCCCCCGGCCTCGAAAACTCGACGATCGCGTCCCTGGAGGCGGAGCGCGATGCGATCGCCAATGGTCTCACCGGTCCGATTCCCACCCAAAAGACCGAGAGCCTCTAGCTCAACTACTGGCTGAGAACTCATAGTCGATAGAGGCCCGTTCGGCGGCTAGCGCGCTGACAACGGCCCCCGCCTTCTTGTGGTCGGCGTTCGCCAGATAGCCTGCGAAGTCTCGCTCATCCCTGAACTCAGACACCAGGCCAATGTCCCAATTGCTGTCGTTGTGCACCACATTTCGAACAATGTCGAGGGTCACGATCTCGGAAACGAGCGCGTCTAGGCCAGAAAAAGCTGTCTCAACCTCTTCGATGGCCTTGCTGCGCGCGACCGCATCCGTTGCCAAAAGTCTCCAGAGCACGATGTGCTTGATCATTCGGTTGCCTTCCTGATAGCTGTGCGCAAGCGAGCCGGGTCGACGCGCCAGATGGTGTGCACTGCCCCGTCGATGAGCACGACGGGAATCTCTTCCACGTATTTTTCGAACAACTCGGCATCGTCGGCGATCGAGAGTTCGTCAATCGTGACGCCAGGAAAGTCGCCGGAGACGGATGCCATGACCGCGCGGGCATCATCACACAAGTGACAGCCTGGCTTGCTGATCAGGGTCAGCTTCGGGGTGGGCACGCTACAAGCCTACGCGCGGTGAGGATATGGCAAACAAAAAGCGCCAGACGCGAAGCCTGGCGCTCAATGAAAGGTCTACTTCTTGTTGCGACGCTGGTGACGCGTCTTGCGGAGCAGCTTGCGGTGCTTCTTCTTCGCCATGCGCTTGCGGCGCTTCTTGATGACAGAACCCATAAATCACCTCGATGATTGCTGATAGGACCACCGGTCCGATCAGAACCGCGGAAACATAACCGCTCTACTTTACCCCACGCCGCTCGAGCCACCGACCCGGGCAGGTGCTCGAGTAGTTGGCCTAGCCGACCTCGGAGATCGGCGTTTCGATCACGGCGACGACCGCCGACTCGGGAATACGAAAGGAACGCCCGAACCGCACGGCTGGCAACTCGCCCGAGTGCACCAGTCGATAGACGGTCATGTTCGATACACGCATCATCTCGGCCACCTCGGCGACCGTGAGAAAACGCACATCCGAAAGATCTCGCGCCATTCGACTGTGCCTCTCTGTGGAAAAACCCCGACGATCACTCCCGCAGTGTGATTGGAGTGCTAAACGGTAACACTAGGGGCTGCTGTGACTTGGTGTCTATGCTCACAGAGGTCAGGGCTTGCGGAATGAGTGGCGGTTCGCTATCTTCGGCAGCCGCCTAGTGACGATCTCCGAGGCATCGTGAATGGCGTGGCGAGCCTGATACGAGCCCTCGGCGATCCTACGACCGATGGTGTCACCGACGTCTGCACCGGCCCATGCCGAGAAAGCCCCCGTTTCGTCAGAGTCGGCTTCGAGATCGGTGTCATCGAAATCCGCACTGAGGTAGGGAATCAGCCAGTCTTCGAGCTCCTCCAGTGGGCTCGCATCGAGGCTGTAGTAGCGATGCTGTGCCTCTTCTCGCACGCAAACCAGACCGTGGTCCCGCAGCACCTTGAGATGCTTGGAGACAGTGGGCTGGCTGAGCCCAAGAGCTGTGACGATCTCACCAACACTGATCTCCCCCCGCGTCGAATCGGCCGCGAGATAGCGATCGAGTAGAACGTGAAGCACGTCACGTCTGGTCGCGTCAGCAATGACGTCGAAGATGTCGGCCATGGAAACAGGGTAACCAACATGGCCGCGTGGTACCACGACGATGCACCGTTAGTTGGTGGTGCCACCCTGCTGTTGACCGTTCTCGCCCGGGTTCACGGGGCCCGGGCGGCCAAGACCATTGGGGCCGGTCTGGGAGCCGTTGCTCCCACCGCGCTGACCAGTATCAGGCCTGTTCTGACCATTCCGGTTGTGCGTGCCGAATCCATTCTGGCTGGGGCCAGACGGACCGTACGAATAGCCATGGCCGCCGCTCGGCAGGTGAACACCGACCGCGATGCCACCGCCAAAGAGCGCTCCTGCAACGAGAACACTGCCCACCGCGATACCGGCGATCGCGAGTGCATTGCTTCGGCGCCTCGGAGCCTCGGGCACCTGAACATCGCTGGGTGCACGTGTTGCTGCGGGTGTTGCCTCTGCCGGGGTGTCCGGTGTCTTTGTTGCGCGTGGCTCTGCCATGGGAATCCTTTCGTCGTGGCGCCGCGAAATCGGGCGCCAGCGTGCAGACCCCAGAATGCCGACCGGGCCTATGAAACGGATAAGAACGACCGGCAAAATCGCCTAGTGACCTATGGCCAACTCTTTCGCGCGCGCAAGGGCGGATGCCGTGGCGCGGCCGAACAGCCCCGTTAAATCGGCTTTCTCAAGTTCCGCAATCGCGCGCTCGGTGGTGCCATTCGGGCTTGTTACCCGACGCCGCAATTCGGCGGGTTCTTCGCCGGACGCCGCGAGTAGTTCTGACGCCCCGAGAAAGGTGTCGCCGACCATGAGTGCGGCCTGTTGAGGCGTAAACCCTAGGCTGATCGCGGTCGCTGTGAGCTGCTCTATGAGGTAGAACACGTACGCGGGACCCGAGCCAGAAATTGTGGAGAGTGCATCGATCTTTTCTTCCGGAATTTCGAGGACGGAGCCGACCGTCTGGAACAGAGCCCTCACGGTCGCAGCCGAGTCGGCAGTCGCTCGCGATCCGCCGCTCACCCCCGTGATGCCTCGGCCAACGATTGCCGGGGTATTTGGCATCGCGCGGTACACCACCTGAGTGATGATCCCCTCCATCGTTGCCGTCGTGACGCCCGCGGCAACGCTCACCACGATCGCATCGGGCTCAAGAGACCCAGCGAGCTCGGCAAGTACGCCTGCCACCATTGCCGGCTTGACCGCGACGAGCACCACGCCGGCGCCGGCCACGGCCAGGTGGTTAGCGCGCGGATCGGCCTCGATCGAGAGTGCGGTTACCCCGTGCTGGGCGATTAGCGACGCCTTTGCTGCGGTGCGGTTGGTGACCCGGATGCCGCCCGCCACCGTAACGCCGGGCTTCAGGAGTCCCGCAAGGATCGCCCCACCCATGGAGCCCGTGCCGATGATTGCGATGCTGGGAAGAATGGTGTTCACATGAGCATCCTAGGATTGACGCCATGAGCGCATCGGGCGGAAACACGGCGATCGTTGCGGCGCTGCTCGCAAACCTCGGCATCGCAGTGACCAAATTCATCGCCTTCGTCTTCTCCGGTTCGAGCTCGATGCTCGCCGAAAGCGTGCATTCGCTCGCCGACACCGGCAATCAGGGTCTGTTGCTGCTCGGCGGTCGAAAGTCGAAAAAGCAGGCCGACGCCGAGCATCCGTTCGGCTATGGTCGCGAGCGTTACGTGTACGCGTTCGTCGTATCGATAATCTTGTTCTCGATAGGTGGTGTGTTCTCCATCTACGAGGGAATCGACAAACTTCAGCACCCGCACGAACTGAAGGTGCCGTGGCTGCCGATTCTGGTCTTGTCTATTTCGATCGTGCTCGAGTCGTTTTCACTACGCACGGCCGTGCGCGAGTCGAACCGCATCCGCGCCAGCCAGACCTGGATCCAGTTCGTGCGTCACGCGAAAGCCCCCGAGCTACCCGTCGTGCTCCTCGAGGATGTCGCGGCTCTGATCGGCCTCGTCCTCGCATTCTTGGGCGTGGGGCTCACGATCGTCACCGGCAATGTGTCATGTGACGCGATCGGCACCCTCGCGATCGGAGTGCTGCTCGTACTGGTTGCCGTTGTGCTCGGCATCGAGACCAAGAGCCTCCTCGTCGGTGAGGGTGCAAGTGCTGACGATGCGATTCGCATCCGCGACGCGATCAACGCGAACTCCGACGTCGAGGCGCTCATCCACCTCAAGACGCTCTATCTCGGTCCAGACGAGTTGCTCGTCGCCGCAAAGATCGCGTTCGCTCGCACGAAGAAGCTTGCGGATGTCGCTACCGCCATCGACAGTGTCGAAGCGGCTATTCGCGCGGCTGTCCCGATTGCGCGCGCGATCTACCTCGAGCCGGACGTTTACCAGCCGCAGAACGTGGTGAACCCGCCGACCGACTCGATCGTGGTCAAGGGCAATGACTAACGAGATGGTGTCGATCCCCGCGATCGTCGCGGCTGAGCTCACCACGAACGGATGCGGGTCTGGCGTGTCGGCCACACTCGCCAGCGCTCACCCGGAATGATGACGTGACCCCAGTGCCCGCCGTGTGGTCACGAGCGAGCTAAGCTCGACACCGTTACCGTCCCCAAGGAGTTCACCCATCTCAGCACTTGACGCTATCGGCGCAGGACTTCTTGTCCTGCACATCCTCGGCCTGGCCGCCATAATCGGCCCTTTCCTCTTTCAGGTGAGTCGCAAAAGCGGTTGGAATCTCACTGTAATGACCATCGGTGCCGTTGCTCAGGTGATCACGGGGATCGCGCTGGTCGGCGTCTTGCAGGCGACCAAAGACCCGGGTACCTTCAGCATGGTCAAGGTCACGGTGAAGCTGGTTGTGGCCATCGTCGTTCTCGCGCTGCTGCTGGTTGCCCGCGCACGTCAGTCGAAACTCGTTGCTGCCGGCCAGAGCGATCGCCCGATCCTGCCGCTGTTCCACAGCGCTGGTGCTCTGGCCATCGTCAACGTCATCGTGGCGATCTTTGTGAGCTAAACCCGTGCCTCCACGGGGCGCGCGCTCGACAGAGCGCGCCGGCAGCTATCGCTTGTCGGCGAAAAAGTCGAGCAGCAGGGCAGCGCATGCCTCGGCTTGCACTCCGGCAGTAACCTCGACCTGGTGGTTGAGGCGCCGGTCCCGCAAGACGTCATAGACGCTCCCCACTGCTCCGGCCTTCTCATCCCACGCACCGAACACCACGCGCGGGATGCGCGCATTGAGAATCGCCCCCGCACACATGACGCAGGGCTCGAGGGTGACGACCAGTGTGACGTCGGTGAGATGCCAATCACCGCGTGCGGCTGCCGCCTCGCGGATGGCGATGATCTCGGCGTGCGCGGTGGGATCGCGGCGCACCTCGCGCTCATTGCGTGCGGAGCTGATCCGCGCGCCACTCGCGTCTACGATGACAGCGGCGACCGGAACGTCACCGGTTGCGAGAGCCGCGCGGGCATCGGCGATCGCAAGCGTCATCCACTCTTCGGCAGTGCTCATCGAAACCCGGCTCACAGTAGATTGAGCCTATGCGAGTACACGTTGCCGATCACCCGCTCATCACCCACAAACTCACCGTTCTGCGCGACAAGAACACGCCGTCGCCGACTTTCCGTTCGCTCGCCGAAGAACTCGTCACTCTGCTCGCCTACGAGGCCACCCGAAATGTGCGCGTCCACGAGGTGACGGTCGAGACACCGGTCGCTACGGCCAAGGGCCTCGCAATCAGCGACCCTCGCCCACTCGTGGTGCCGATCTTGCGCGCGGGCCTCGGGATGCTCGAGGGGATGGTCAAACTCGTGCCGACCGCCGAAGTCGGCTTCCTCGGCATGGTGCGCAACGAAGAGACCCTTCAGCCGGATATCTATGCGGAACGCCTGCCAGAGGATCTCTCCAATCGTCAGTGCTTCGTGCTCGACCCGTTGCTCGCCACCGGTGGCTCGCTCATCGCGGCCATCGACTACCTGTTCGCCCGCGGTGCAGTAGATGTCACGGCCATCTGCCTCATCGGAGCTCCGGAAGGTCTCGAAGCCGTACGCACGGCGACCGAGGGCCGCGAAGTGACCATCGTGCTCGGCGCACTCGATGAAAAACTCAACGAGGTCGGCTATATCGTGCCGGGACTCGGGGATGCCGGTGACCGGCTGTATGGCACCGTCTAGCCGCTTGACATCCCTGCGCCGATGCAAGATAGTTGCAGTCATGACTGTGAACACGCGTCCCCTGACCTCCGTTGGAGTTCTCGGTACCGCTGGCATGATGCCGGCGGGCGTTGTCATGTGTTGTCGAATGTGTGCCTAACGGCAATTCCTCGTCGAGTCCGGCCCGCACAGCCGGTTAGGGCTCCCGGGTTTCGCTCCTCATAACGAGTGTCACCTGATCGTTTTACCCGTATTACCCCGAAGGATCACACCCTCATCATTAGAGGCCCTTCATCACAACACGAGGATTTTAGACACATGTCTCTTGCAATTATTGACCTACCACGTACCCGCCCGGCCTACCCAGCGCTTGCCCCGGTCGATGAGTTCGAACCCGCTGCTGCCCCTGTGGCCCCGATCGCTATCCGAGCCGTGCCTGCCGCATCCGAAGCCCGCGGATTCGTGCTCTACGTCGGAGTGGATGAGTCGAAAGCAGCTGCCGCTGGCATCGACCTCGGCTCGATCGTGGAGCAACTCAAGCGACTCGCCGCGCAGCTTGTTCCCACCTCGGAAACCTACGCGGCTGTCGCTCTCGCGCCTCGTGGGGCTGGCGGTCGTGATGTGGATGTGGTGCGCCTGGCTCTTCAGGATCCAGCAGCCCTCGCACGGCATCGCACCGTGGTGGAGGACGACGTTCCGGTCAAGGGCGGCGTTATCATCGACCTCTCCCGCAAGCGACTGCTGCTCGACAGCGAGACTGCAGCAGTCACCTACAAGGAGTTCGAACTTTTGCAGTATCTCGTGCTGCGCGAAGGTCGCACAATCGACCGCGCCGAACTGATCGCGTCCCTGTGGTCGGCCGACGACGCTGAGAAGCCAAACGAGCGCACGATCGACGTGCACGTTCGCCGCCTGCGCGCCAAGCTCGGCGCATACGAAGACATCGTGCGCACCGTGCGCGGCGTCGGCTACCGGTTTGATCGTCATGCGGATGTCTCGGTTCGATTGGCGAGTACTCCGAGCCCCGACTTCTTCTAGAACGCGAGCACCCTCACCCGGGTCGAACGAAGCCTTCCTGCTTCGTGTTCGTGGGAGAACGAACGCGACGATCGGGCCATCAGCGCAGGCGAATACGCCGGCGACATCACCGTGGTTACGGCCGTCGTGCCACGCACAGGCAAACTCCAAGGAAAATAACAGTTTGATAACTAGACACCGTTACCTTTCCGTTATACATTCATTTCAGCAGAAGTTGTTTGCTGTGGCAGCTAATGCGGAATGTGATTGCAGGACACTCTTGGTGCAAGGGAGAGGGTCGGTTTCTAGCCTCTGGAACCGACCCTCAGTCTTGGATAAGCGGCTCGTGTGGCACCGTGGGCCACTGCCCATTAACTAACGTCTATCGGTGCATCTGCATAGAGTTGTCGTGTGAGTACGAAAGAGCTGGCGGTCGATGCCTGGGAAGCGCTGTTTCGCGCTCAGGTCACCATCTTGCGTGAGTTGGGTCACGAGTTTCCTGCTGATGAGATCTCATTCAACGAGTACGACGTGCTGTTCAACCTCGCCAAGTGCCCCGAACGCAAGTCGCGCATCCGCGATCTCAACAAATATCTGCTGCTCACCCAGCCGAGCGTGAGTCGCCTCGTCGATCGCCTAGTGGCGCGCCAATTGGTGCGTAAAGAGACCGACGCCACCGATCGCCGGGGCACCATTGTGCGACTGACGGATGCTGGCTACGCGCTGTTTCGCCGAGTGGCCGTCGTGCACGCAGAATCGATCAGCGTTCGCGTCGCTGGCGTACTTACCGACGACGAACTGCGCACACTCATCAGCCTGTGTGACAAGTTGCGCGTCGAGGGCACGTGACCGGAGAGCGCGCCGCCACTATCGTCTGGCTGCGCGACGACCTGCGACTGGCTGACAACCCAGCGCTCGCGGCAGCCGTGGATCGCGGCGGCGCACTTCTCGTGGTGTATCTGCTCGACGAGACCAGCCCCGGCATCCGTCCGCTCGGTGGCGCTACCCGCTGGTGGCTCCACCACAGCCTGGCCGCGCTGGCCGACTCGCTCGAGCAGATCGGCGGGCGCCTCGTGCTCGAGCGAGGGGCTGCCGCGACGGTAATTCCTCGTCTCGTCGCGCAGACGGGTGCGACCGCGATCTACTGGAACCGCCGCTACTCCCCCGCGTACAAAGTCGACGCCGCGCTCACCTCCCAGTTGCGCGACGCGGGTGTGGAGGTGCAGAGTTTCGCCGCCAACCTGCTGTTCGAGCCGTGGACAGTTATGACCCGCCAGGGAAGCCCATTCCGGGTTTTCACGCCGTTCTGGCGAGCGTGTCGTGAGAGCGACGCACCGCGAGCCCCGCTGCACGCCCCCATGGTGATCGAGGCGGCGGATGTCGCGGGCGACACCCTCGAGAGCTGGCACCTGTTGCCCACCCGCCCCGACTGGGCCGACGGTCTGCGAGAGGCGTGGGCCCCGGGGGAGGCGGCCGCCCACACGGCGCTCGAGCAATTCGCCAGCGACACCCTGGCGAACTATCATCTGCGTGACGAACCTGCCGGAGAGACGACAAGCCACCTGAGCCCGCGCCTGCGGTTCGGCGAGCTGAGTCCGTTCCAGGTTTGGCATCGGCTGCGCGGCTCGCTGTCGGTGGATGCCTCGAACAACGCAGCCAAGTTCCTCAGTGAACTGGGCTGGCGAGAGTTTAACTGGCACATCCTGTTCCATTTTCCGGCGCTCGCCACGAAAAACTTCCGCTCCGACTTCGACGCATTTCCGTGGCACGAACCGACCGCGAACGAACTCGCAGACTGGCAGCAGGGGCGCACCGGCATCCCCCTTGTCGATGCCGGTATGCGCGAACTCTGGCGCACCGGGTACATGCACAACCGCGTGCGCATGGTCGCAGCGAGTTTTCTGGTGAAGAACCTGCTCGTCAACTGGCGCGTGGGCGAAGCCTGGTTCTGGGACTGCCTGGTCGACGCAGACGAGGCGAGCAACCCCGGCAACTGGCAATGGGTCGCGGGGAGCGGAGCGGATGCCGCACCATACTTCCGCATCTTCAACCCGCAATTGCAGGCCGACAGATTCGATCCCAGGCGCGAGTACCTGGGCCGCTGGATCCCTGAGCTCGACACAGCGCTTTACCCACAACCGATCGTTGACCTGGCCGAGTCGCGCCGGGGCGCTCTCGCCGCGTATGAGGTCGTGACAGCTCGTCGAAGCAACTAAGCCGGGCGGCCGCCAATAATAGCTATTGCTCGCGCCGCAACGCGTACTCCGTCTTCGGCCGCCCGAAGCGCGTCCCGGTCGGTGACCCAGCTCGCCAGAAACCCCGCCGAAAACGCGTCGCCGGCTCCGGTTGGGTCGACGACGTGCGCGGCGATCGCAGGCACTCGCCCGCTCGCCGAGCCCGCAACGACGGCGCCGTAAGCGCCGAGCGTCATCACCACGAGATCGAATGACTCGGCAAGTTTCGCGGCAATCGAGTCTGCGTCGTGCAAACCCGTCAATAGCCGCCCCTCATCGAGACTCGGGAAGAGAATCGTCGTCCCGCTGACAGCCGACAGGAATGCCTCGACGCCGAAGTCGAGCAGGAACCCCGCCGAACCGGGCGACACCGCGACGGCGACCCCGGCCGCCCGCGCCCGGGCGATGAGCCTGACAAAGGGTGCGATATCCGCTGCGCCGTAAATGCTGTGGCCGGTGATCAGCAACACCGCCGCGTTCGCCAGCACGTCGTCGGTGACCGAAGCCGGATCATTGACGGCATTTGCACCGCGCTCGGTGAGCATTGAACGCACTTCGCCCGAAACGAGAATCACGATCGTTCCGGTCGCCAGGCTGGGATGACCGGTGAGGTGAGGTGTGACCCCGGCCTGTCTGAAGAGCGCGCCATGTCGGCCGAGGTCGTCGCGGCCCACGATCCCGACAAAATCGACGGATGCCCCGAGCGAGCCGAGCCAGACCGCCGTGTTCGCAGCAGAGCCGCCAGCACGTCGCGTGATTGATGACGGGGTGTCGGTGTCTGGCCGAATCGCTTCGCGCGGCACGACGACGATGTCATCGATCACATCGCCGAACACGACAATGCGAGTGCGACGCGCGGAATCAGGCATGCAAAGCCGACCATTCGATGGCGATCTGCGCAGCAACTCGAACGTTGTTGCGAGCGAGGTCGAGGTTAACCTCGAGGCTGCGACCATCAGACAGCTCGACGATCTTGAGCAGCAGGAATGGCGTGACCGCCTTGCCTGTTACGCCGGCGCCGCGGGCGAGGGCGAGGGCTTCATTGAGCACGCGGTCATGTTCCGCCGGGTCCCACTGCTGATCAAGCGGAATGGGATTGGCGACGACGATCCCCTGACCGTGGCCGAGTGCATCCTGGGCTTTCATGATCGCAGCGACCTGCGCAGCAGAGTCGACCGACCAGTCGAGGGTGAACGCCGACGCACGCAGCCAGAAGCTCGGGAAGATCGTGGTTCCGTAGCCGATCACCGGCACGCTCAGCGTCTCGAGACGCTCAAGAGTTGCGGCAATGTCGAGCACCGACTTCACCCCAGCACTGACGACTGTGATCGGGGTGACGGCCAGAGTTGACAGGTCGGCGGACTCGTCAAAGCTGTCGCTCGCACCGCGGTGCACTCCGCCAAGTCCGCCGGTTGCGAAGACGCGTACGCCTGCGAGAGATGCGAGGTGAGATGTCGCGGCAACCGTTGTCGCCGCACTTGAGCCGGCCGCCGCGATGATCGGCAGGTCACGCACGCTCGCCTTGACGAGGTCATCCTCGGCGATACGGCGCACGCCCTCCGCGTCGAGACCGATCTGGGGCACACCATCGAGTACCGCGACCGTGGCCGGCGTGACGCCGGCATCCCGCAGTATCTGTTCGAACTCGAGGGCAGCTTCATAGTTGCGTGGCCGGGGTAGTCCGTGGGAGATGATCGTAGACTCGAGGGCCACGATGGGGCGGCCTTCGGCAAGGGCGGCGGCGACTTCGGCTGAGACGTGAAATGAGTTAGGCATCGGGTCTAATTTAGCGGTGCGTCGTGTCGACCTGGTCTCGCACTTCGCGTCCGTGCGTCGAGTTCGCGGAGGAATCCTCGATCCCGCACACTCGATAGAGCGAGACTTCTTTGATATATATCAAATACTTGCAACAATGGAATTATGCCCAAAGCACTCCCGGTTCTGGACGACGTCTCCCCGATCTGCTGTGTGCCGCTGGCGTCTACTCCGGTCTTTCCCGCAGACGACGCGGTGCGCCTCGCGATTCGCTTGAAAGCGTTGGCCGATCCGGCCCGTCTTCGATTGATCGCCTACATGCTCAATCAACCCAACCAGGAAGCCTGCACCTGCGATCTTGCACCCGTCGTTGGGCTGTCGGAGCCCACCGTCAGCCACCACCTCAAAACACTCGAGAAGGCTGGTCTGGTCTCGAAGGAGCGCCGGGGCATGAACGTGTACTACGCCGTCGAGACCACAGCCATCCGTGCCCTCGGCGTCGCCATCCATGTGGATGAGCCCACAGTCGATAACTACCAGTCCTGTTCGGCCTAACCAGAACGAGACACCGTGCCCACGATCCGAATCTACGAACCCGCCCTCTGCTGAGACACCGGTATCTGCGGCGCCGACCTCGACCAGTCACTCGTCACGGTGACCGCCGACGTTCGCAGCCTGCACGAACTCGGTGCAGACATTGCGCGCCACGATCTCGCGAGCGACCCCACCGCCTTCACCGACGACGAAACGGTGCGTGCGTTCATGCACACGGTCGGCTCGTCAGGCCTTCCGCTGACCGTTGTCGATGGCGTCACCGTCGCCACGGGCGCCTACCCGACTCGAGAAACACTGCTCGAACTTGCCGGTCTCGGCCCACAGCGAGAAGCATCCGTGCAGCGCGTCGAGCTCGGCCTCACGGAGAAGGCGAACGATAGCTGCTGCGGCGGCACTGGATGTTGCTGACACCATCATGAGGTTTCTTACAGACCCGCCCCAGTTCCTCTTCTTCACCGGTAAGGGCGGCGTCGGCAAGACGTCGGTGGCCTGCGCCAGTGCACTGGAGTTGGCGGCCCGAGGCAAGCACGTGCTATCGGTGAGCACCGATCCGGCGTCTAACATCGGGCAGGTATTCACCCTCATGATCGGCAATACCGTCACGGCGATTCCCACCGTTCCCGGGCTATCAGCGCTCGAAATCGATCCAGTGCAGGCTGCAGACGCATACCGGGAGCGAATCATCGCCCCGGTGCGAGGGCTACTGCCCGAAACCGAAATCGCGAGTATCACCGAAAGTCTGTCGGGATCATGCACAACCGAGATCGCGTCATTCGACGAGTTCACCAACCTTCTCACTGACGACGGAGCGTATGGTCAGTACGACCACATCGTCTTCGACACCGCACCAACCGGTGCATACCATCCGGTTGCTCCAGTTGCCGGGATCATGGACCGAATTCCTTGCCAGCGGACAAGGCGACGCGTCATGTCTCGGCCCGCTGTCTGGGCTCGAAAAGCACAAGACGGTCTATGCCCGCGCCGTTGAGGCGCTCACCGACCCGACCCGCACGCGGCTCGTGTTGGTCACCCGCGCGCAGGCATCGTCGCTCATCGAAATCGATCGCACGTTCGCGGAACTCACGGAGATTGGCATCTCTAGCGGATACGTCGTTGTCAACGGCGTGCTGCCGGCTGCGGCCGGCGATGAACCGACCGCAGCGGGCATCCGCAATCGCGAAAGCGCTGCAACGGCGGCGATGCCCACCACCATCGCGGCCCTCCCTCGCGACGTGCTCGAGCTGAAGACCGGCAACATGGTCGGCGTCGAGGCGCTGCGCGGCCTCTTCTCGCCGGTCATTCCGCCAGCCTATTCAGACGACGCTGGTGTGAGCGAGATCGTCGACGCGCCCCTGTCGACGCTGATCGATGATCTCGAACGCAACGACCACGGTCTCGTGCTGTGCATGGGCAAAGGCGGTGTCGGAAAGACGACTATCGCCGCCGCTATCGCTGTAGCCCTCGCCCAACGAGGCCACGATGTGCATCTCACCACGACCGACCCCGCGGCTCACCTCACCGAAACCCTGCACGGCAGCGTTTCGGGTCTCACTGTCTCGCGCATCGACCCGGTAGCGGCGGTTCAGCAATATCGTGCCCACGTCATGGCGACGAAGGGCGAAGATCTCGATGCCGACGGCAAGGCCGCCCTCGCAGAAGATCTGATGTCGCCCTGCACCGAGGAAGTCGCGGTGTTCCACCAGTTCTCCCACGCTGTGCACGAGTCACGGCGCCAGTTCGTCGTGATCGACACTGCCCCGACCGGACACACACTTCTTCTTCTGGATGCCACCGGCTCTTACCATCGCGAGATCGCTCGCCAGATCGGCGATAACGTCTCGTTCACCACCCCGCTGATGCGATTGCAGGACCCTGACCAGACGAAAGTGATTCTCGTCACACTCGCCGAAACCACGCCGGTTCTCGAGGCCGAAGGCTTGCAGCACGATCTGGAACGCGCCGGCATCCACCCGTGGGCCTGGGTCGTGAACAACTCGATAGCGGCCACGCACCCTCAGTCGTCGTTTCTGGGCACACGTGCCGCTCACGAAGCCGAACAGATCGACCGAGTGCGCGCGCTCAGCGACCGAGTCGCCATCGTGCCGTTGCTCGCCGAGGAACCGATCGGCGAGTCCAAGATTGCCGCCCTGGCCGCTGGCGCTCACCAGCTGGCTTAGGCCGGCTGCGGTTCTGGTCTCGCCGGGTCACTCCGAGTTGCCTACAGCGTCGCGGACTTCTCGGTGGGGAAAAGAACGACAACAACCAGCCATCCGATCGCGCCGCCGACAAGTTGTGCTGCAATGTAGCCGCCCACCGAGCCGGGTGCGATGCTAGCGAAGGACTCGGTGACCATCCGGCCAATCGTGATCGCCGGATTGGCAAAGCTCGTCGATGACGTAAAGAAGTAGGCGGCTCCGATGTATGCACCGACCGCGGGAGCTGACAGCGCCGATCTGCCGGTACGCGCGAGGGAGAAGATCACGAGCACCAGGCCGGCGGTTGCGACGGCCTCCGCTAGCAGATGCGGAACGGTGAGTCGGTCGGTTGTGCTCCAGCCAATGGCGGGTTCGCCGAACATCAGATTGGCGAGCATTGCTCCCGCAATGCATCCAACAATTTGCGCGGGAACATACCGGGAAACCTCACTCCAGGTGCGATAGCGGAGCAGGGCGTCGACCGCGGAGACAATCGGGTTGAAGTGCGCGCCAGATAGTGGTGCGAATACCAGAATCAGCGCGGTAAGCCCGAGGCCCGTGGCGATCGCGTTCTCGAGCAATTGCAGACCAGGGTCGGACGGCGAGAGTCGTTGGGCCGTGATTCCCGACCCGACAACAACGGCGGTGAGAAGAGCACTGCCAAGCAGTTCGCCGACGATTCGGCGAACTGCCGGCACGGGCGAGATTCGGGTACCGGCGATGGTGGGTGCCATTACTCGACGAGTGCGGATTCGTGCTGGGCGTAGGTGGGTCGGCCTGAGGCCGCGAGGAAATGTTCCACATCCCCGGCTGCGGCGCATCCGGCTCCGGCCGCGGTGATCGCCTGACGGTCGCGATGGTCTACGAGGTCGCCGCAACCGAAGACACCGCGAAGGTTCGTCTCGGTTGTCGGGTGCTTGACGAGCAGGTATCCTTCGTCGTCCACCGCCATCTGGCCAATGACAAGTTCACTGCGCGGGTCGTGCCCGATGGCGATAAACAACCCGGTCGCAGCCATCGTCGACTCGTCGCCGGTGACGGTGTCACGAAGCGTCAGTCCGGTCATCTTTTCGTCGCCTGTTGCTTCGAGAATCTCGCTGTTCCAGCGCGGCACGATCTTTGGGTTTGACAACGAAAGAGCCCGTCACAGGTCGCACACCACGAAACCTCCCGACCCGTAAAGCGCTGCTCACCTACGATGCCAAGTTTTCGGTAGGCGGACCCCCTTGCGAGAACGACGGCCTGCGCCCGGTACACCGTGCCGGAACCGGTGGCGATCGTCGTTACGTTGCCAGCAAGGTCCAGTGCCGTGGCGTCGTCGTAGACCAGACGTGCGCCGAATCGCTCTGCCTGTTTACGCATGTTCTCCATGAGGTGCGGTCCCATGATGCCCTCAGGAAATCCGGGGAAGTTCTCCACCTCGGTGGTGTTCACCAAAGCGCCGCCCGCCTCGACCGAACTCGTCAGCACTATCGGAGAGAGACCCGCCCCTGCAAGGTAGATCGCGGCCGTGTACCCGGCCGGGCCCGAACCGACAATGATGACGTTTTCTACAGTGGTCATGACGAGAGTTCCTGTGCTTCAACACCAAGCCGAGTGAGCATGTCAACGACGTTGGCCCTGATCTGATCCCGAACACGACGGACCTCATTGAGGGGCAGATCAGCAGGATCATCGAGCGCCCAATCGTGGTATCGCGTTCCTAGATAGACCGGACACGCGTCGCCGCACCCCATCGTGATGACGACGTCTGCGGCCTGCACTACATCGTCGGTCAGGCGTTTCGGGAATGCCTCGCTCAGATCAAGCCCCAGCTCTTCGATCGCCGTAACGACCGCCGGGTTCAGCTCGTGGGTGGGAGCGGAACCCGCGGAGCGAACATGCACGGCTCCCCCCGAGAGGGCGTTCATCAGCACCGCGGCCATCTGGGATCGGCCCGCGTTCTGCTCACACACGAACAGCACTTCCGGCACGGGGCGTTCGATGGCACCCTTCGCCTGAGCGAGAGCCGTGAGTCATCGGTAGCGAATCGGATGGTATTGCTGGCCAAGTGGGCTTTCACGGTCGATGTGCGTAGCAGTGCGGTGTATGACTCAAGCACGTAGCGCTCGACCGTTTCCGCACCGAAGATGCCCGCGAACTTCGACCACAGATCACTCGCCAAGCGCTTCAGGTACTGCTCGGGATAGGTAAGACCAGGCAACCCCTTGCGAGTGCTGATGTCGGTCACGATCAGACGACGGCCGGCAGAAGCTCAGCGAGAAGATTCTCGACGCGCACCTTAATGTCATCACGAATCGGGCGGACCTCATCGATGGGCTTGCCCCGTGGATCGACGAGTTCCCAGTCTTCGTAACGCTTGCCTGGGAAGATCGGGCACACGTCGCCGCACCCCATGGTGATCACGACGTCGGAGTCTTTGACCTGCTCCGCCGTCATCAGTTGCGGCACCCCCTGCGAAATATCGATGCCTTCTTCGGCCATCGCCTGTATCGCAATCGGGTTGATCTGGTCGCCCGGCTCTGAGCCACCGGAGCGCACCTCGACGGCACCGCCCGACAGCACCCGCAGATAGCCGGCGGCCATTTGAGAGCGCCCAGCATTGTGAATACAGACGAAGAGAACACTGGGCTTATCAAACATCCGGGTCCTTCACTCGTGACGATAGCTAAAGCATAGATGATCATCTATGGATACGTTCGGTCTGACGTCAAGGTTCATAGCGCGTTCACGTTCAGCGAGCGCAACAAGGCACGCACTCGGGTTTCAATGTCGTCACGGATGGCCCGTACCTGGCTGAGCGGCAGGCCAACCGGATCCTCGATCTTCCAGTCCAAATATCGTCGGCCCGGATAGACCGGGCACGCGTCACCGCACCCCATCGTGATCACTACATCAGCCGCACGCACAACTTCGTCGGTAAGCGGCTTCGGGTATTCGCCACCGATGGGCACGCCGATCTCGTCCAGAGCCGTCACAATCACCGATCGAACGGCACTCGCCGGCGCCGACCCCGCTGTGCGAACTCGCACGGCATCACCGGCAAGATGACGGAGAATTCCGGCGGCCAGCTGTGACCGCCCTGCGTTCTGCACACACACGAACAAGACTTCGGGTGTGTGATCGAAGCTTGCGGACTGGTTCTTCGCGAGAGCCGAGAGCCTGTCGGCGGTGAACCTGGCGGTGAGGGAAGGAAGGAAGCGGGTGATCCGAGCCTGCTCCGCGAGCAACGCGTAGCTCTCCCGCACGTAGCGATCCACCGTTTCAGGCGCAAAGACGCCGACGAATCGGGATGCAAGATCGACCGCGATGCGATCAAGCACGCCCTCCGCCATCGCTGTTGCGCGGGAACCTTTCAGCACTTCAGCTACCCGATCGGCCTGCTCTGCCGAGATCGAGTACCAGACGACGCGACCCTCAGGAGATCGCTTCAGAAGCCCTTCATCCAACAACGCCTTCAGGTGATGGCTCACTGTCGGTTGGCGCAGTTGAAGCGCGGCGGTGAGATCTCCCACCATCAACTTGCCGCCGGGGCTGTCCATAATGAGGCCCATGATGCGCGCCCTGGTCGGGTCGGCGAGAAGCTTCAGTTCATTCGTGACTCCGGCTTCAGTTCCCATAGATCGCAGTCTATGGGTTAGGCGTGTGGCAACCGGCGGAGGAGCAGGATTTATGCAGTGTGACCACGTACCCAGAACTCATCCTCTCGGACGGGATGGTCGGTCGGGTGCGGGCCAAATATGGGCCGGTACCTCATCGCGAAGCGCGATCCGATCGCCCGTCGTTTGGCCGCGTCGCTAGGCTAACTGCTGTAATTGCGCCTTTACTTCTCGGCGAAGTCCCAGCCAAGGTCACTATTTTGACGCGCCCGGAAGGGTGTGAACCCCCGGCCTATCGATCCGTTGTCGACGGTCGTTTCCGCGGAATATCGGGCATGCATCAAGCAGGTCCGCTTAATAGTCAGTCTTGCAGGGCGATAAATGCCAAACTCATCCCGCTCAGGGGCGTGCAGCATTCAGTCGGATATGGACGATGTGTCGCGCACCGACGCGTCATTTCACTGTCTCGCCGATGACAAGCCATGCCAGCTCGCGCCCGTCGGCCAGAGACAACTCAACCGCTGAACGTCACATCTTTCGTCTGCTCGACGCCTGCGGTGCGGCCCGGCGCACGCTGGAATTGCCAATACAGGTTAAGATGAGCGATGGTCACGTCAGGTGGCGGAGCACCCCACGCGGTCAAATCATTGGTCGAGTGCGCATCACCGACGACTGTCACGTCGTAACCACGCGTGAACGCTCCGTGGATCGTGGACCGGATGCACGCATCCGTCTCCGCGCCGGCCACGATCAGACGCCCGACGCCCGCGTTGGCCAGCACTGCCTCCAGATCGGTGCCCTCGAAAGCGTCGCCGTACCGTTTGTCGACCACGGGTTCCGCATCCCGACGCGAAAGCTCATCGACGTACTTCCACTCCTCGCTTCCCTTCACCAAATCTTCGTCGGAATGCTGAACCCACACGATCGGCGCGCCCTCGGCGCGTGCCTTTTCGACGAGTACGCCGATGTTGGAGATGACCACCCGATGCTCATACGCCTCCGCCATGACCCCCTTCTGAACATCGATCACTATCAAGGCAGTGTGGGGTCGATCAGGCAGCGTAGTCATGAACATCTCCAATTGAGGTCGGATAAACCCGAACCATGTCAAATTACCTAGGCCGCTGCACCGTCAACAGCAAACACGCCGACCCTCCACGGCACACGCTTCAGCAATTTCCCGCCATCAGCCACGAGGAGACGACCGCCATCAGCACTCTGTGGTCTGACAACGAGCTCAGTAAGATCACCCGCGGGCGGGCGTGACCTTCACCGGTCACTCAACAGCCGGTAGGTGTGCTGCCGATCGTCGGGGTCATGGATCACATGCGTCGCTGCGGCGTTTTGCCGTTCCGTCACAAATCGCACGGCCTGGCCGCTCGACCGGCACGCGCGTAGGGTTTCGACAAGACCGGTCATGTCATCGACGCCCGAACCGTCGTGCACATCGTTGCCAACGGTATGCAACTCAGTCCGAGACCTCGACGCACTCGCCGCCGACTAGGGCCTAGCGGAGGTCAGAAGGAACCCTCTGCGGGACACCGGAAAGACTTGTCTTCCTCCGCCCTGGCGACGACACTGGGATTTTTGAACTATTTGACGCTTGGTTTGCATTACCCGAAGCCCAATCATCTCAATGATGTCCTTGAGAAAGCGGCGGAGGTCAGTGCGGTTGCGATGCAACAGAACGGCGTGGTTGATGCCGGGGCGTGGCTCGATGAAGCCAACCAACGAGTGGTCATGATGTCGCTATGGGTTTCGGAGGCGGCAGCATTCGCCGCTCGGCCTGCACTGCGTCCGCTTGTCATGGATGCACCCTGGTCGGAATGGGAGACACGATCCGCAGACAACTTACTTCAACTCGTTCGCCGGGTCTGAGAGTCTGCGTGGGCGCCCGAGTTGACACCCTGCGGACCAGAACTGTGGCTCGACTGTTGTTGCTGCGATCCGGTTCAGCGGCCGGGTGGTACGACGTCGAGCAGTACCTCGTTGCGTCGCAGAAACCACGGCAGAAATGGCGGATCGAATCGTGCGAATCGCGGTGGTCCGATCGCCGTGAGCCCGGCGGCGGCGAGGGCCAACCTCAGCTGCTCAAGGTGCTGTTGGTAGCTTGTTTCGCTCCAGCGTCCGCTGAACCGGATCGCAGCAACGGCGCTTTCGGGTACCGTTCGCAGTTGCACGGTGGGGTTGGACGGTTGCGGCGCAGTCTCGGCCGTGAGGCCGTGCGGTAGTACGAAGGCAACCCGAAACTTTTCACTATCAGGACTACCGGCCTGGTCCTCGAATACCTGCTGCACGACCGGCGCAGTCATCGGGATCGTCTTTCCAGCATCCGCCTGCACCACGGGGGCTGTCATGGCGACTTTCTGGCGTGAGTGGTTCTCTCCGCTGATATAAGAAAACAGGAACCGGAAGGCGCGATTACCAGCATCCTCGAAGGGTCCATTCATGGTCACCTCGGCCAGCAGGTGCTCGGGGTATTGGCGAAGCTCGAAGTCATCGTAGTTTCGCACGACTTCGTACGGCTGTTGCTCGGTCACGTTCCGACGCTACTCCAAGCCACTGTGTGCCCGCCGCCAGACTTGGCCAGTAATTCGTGCTGGTCCTCCGGCTCTGACATCCTCGCGCAAAATATACAGTCAGATAGTGAAACCTTGAGTGAACCGCGACATCCCCCAACGGATTATCCTGTCGGAAGCCGAAACTTCACCCGAACTGCTGCGGTCTTGTCAGGTACGTCGTCGCGCTCGCACGACTACGTCGTGAGTGTGGTGTGATCCGGCTCCGGTGGTTACATGGCGTGGCCGGGTCTCGTTGATCTCGATCCTCCAACCGTCATCCAGCATGGCGGCAACATTGGCGGGGCTCACGTATTCGTCGGGATTGAAGCCGTGGATGTTGGCCTGCTCTTTGTTCGGCGCGGCGTGGTGCACGACGAGCAGCAGACCGCCAGGCGCAACCGCGTTGATCAGCGCGCGCTCGGCAATGTTGTCGTCAGTGCGCAGTAGGGCGGGGTATTGCGCGGACACCAGGTCGAATGTTGCTGGTGGTATCGTCGCTTCGACGAGACCGGCGTGCAGCCAGTGCACGTGAAGACCGAGCCGCTCGGCCTGACCAGCAGCTCGATCAAGAGCCACCCGAGAGACGTCCAATGCAGTGACGTCCCAGCCGTGTTCTGCCAGCCACAGGGCATCGGCACCCTCGCCGCACCCGACGTCTAGGACCCGTCCGGGACGAAGGCCCCGCGTCTCGCTGACTAACGAGATATTGGGCTGCCCGCTCCACAAATGCTCGATGCCAGAGTAACGCTGGTCCCAAAAGTCTTCGATCCCGCCGCGATCCCGTGGACTATGGGTGGCAGAACCTGACTCGGTGGCCGTCACGTCATTCTCTATACCTGCTGCTGCGGGGAGAGCTGACGGATTGTCATTGGTCTGGTCCATAGACCTAGCATGCATCCTCCGAGGGTCGTTGACGAATCACATGGCTGAACTGGCAAAGGAAGTCGAACAGCCCGAGGCTCATGCGGCCGTGTGCATCAAGGGTGACCACACAGCGGGTCGAAGCCCCACCAATTGGTGGGCGCGCATTCACCGACCTCAACTGCGAATTTCGCCGGGTAACCTCGATGCAGTGTGGGCAGCGAAACAAGCGGGGACCACATCCCAGACGATGGGATGTGAAATCCCGGTTCGCTATCGCGCCGCTTAACGATATATCGTTAAGTATCGTCGAGCCGTGGGTGGCTATGGCGCTGAGGAGGACATCATGAGCAGTTCATTTATGGGCGAGGGGTTTGGCGGCCGGCGCGGCGGCGTTGGTGAGGGCTGGCCAGGCGCCGCGGTTTGGGAAGCGATGGAGCAGTTGCGCGCGCAGTTTGACCGGAAGGTCGGCACGAGGATGGGGCGCGGTGACGTGCGTGCGGCGGTGCTTGCCCTCCTGGCGGAGAAGCCGATGCACGGCTATCAGATCATCCATGAGATCGAGGAACGCAGCGGTGGCGCGTGGAAGCCGAGCCCCGGCTCGGTGTATCCGACGCTCCAACTGCTTGCTGACGAGGGCTTCATCAGCGCCGAGGAGTCCAATGGTCGCAAGACCTACTCGCTTACCGACGAGGGGCGACAAGTAGCAGAAGCCGCGGCGGGAAACTCCGCGCCCTGGGAGGCGCAGGGCACCCGGGACAGCGCACGGGCGACTGCGCTACCCAAGGCCGGTATCGACTTGGCCCAGGCAGCCGCGCAGGTCGGCCGCTCCGGCAACCCTGAGCACGTGAAACAGGCTGTCGCGGTGTTGGATGAGGCGCGTCGTAAGCTATATTCAATCCTTGCCCAGGACTGACCGAATGCCTACAGCGCGTCGGCGTAGCTGAGATTAGATGACCGAGACTAGATGACCGACGCCAGGAATATGCGCGCCCGCTCCCACAGGATCCTGTGGTTCGCCGCCCGCTATCTGGTGCAGACGTGGTGGTACGAACTCGTTCTGCCGCGGGTCGGGCTCGCGCGGGTCGCAGCACGGAGCAGGTCGGCGCGCCTGAAGCGTATTGCGCAGCACTTCCACGTGCTCGCGGTCGACCTGGGCGGCCTGATGATCAAGGTCGGCCAGTTCATGTCGTCACGGCTCGACGTGCTGCCCCCAGAGATCACCAGAGAGCTCGAGGGTCTGCAAGACGAAGTTCCGCCGGTGCCGTTTCCGGCGATCCGAGCCCTCGCCGAAGCCGAGTTCGGTGTGACACTCGAGCGTGCGTTCTCGTTCATCGACCCAACGCCGGTGGCGGCGGCATCCCTCGGTCAGGTCCACCGTGCTCGGCTATCAGAGACCGATGCAGCCCAGACGGGCCTGCTCGACGTCGTCATCAAGATTCAGCGGCCGGGCATCAGCACGATTGTCGAAGTCGACCTCAGCGCTCTCCGCCGTGTCGCCGGCTGGCTCAGCCACGTGCGCCTTGTCTCGGATCGTGTCGATATGCCCGCCCTCGTCGAGGAGTTCGCGTTCACGAGCCTCGAGGAAATCGACTACCTGCACGAGGCTGCGAGCGCCGAGCGGTTCGCTCATGACTTCCTAGACGACTCCCGAGTCAGCGTTCCCGAGTTGGTGTGGGAGCGCACAACGCGGCGGGTGCTCACCCTGCAAGATGTGACCGCCATCAAGATCAACGATGTCGACGGGCTGAGGGCAGCCGGTATCGATCCGTCCGAAGTTGCCACTGAGTTCGCGACCGTCATGTTCGACCAGCTTTTCCTCCATGGCTACTTCCACGCCGACCCGCACCCCGGCAACATCTTCGTTACTCCGCTCGGCGACGCCGGTGCCCTCGGAGCGCACGGCGGTCGGGCCTGGAAGTTCACCTTCATCGACTTCGGGATGATGGGCGAAGTGCCCGAAGTCTTGCGTCGGGGGCTTCGCAAGCTACTCATCGCCGCCGCGTCCCGCGACGGCAAGGGGATGGTTGACGGCATCCGTGAGGTGGGTGTTCTCCTGCCGTCCGCTGACACCGCAGAACTCGAGCGAGCGATGACGAAGCTGTTCGCCCGGTTCGGCGGGATGGGTTTCGCCGAGTTGCAGGATGTCGACCCGCGCGAATTCCGTGCCTTCGCCGTCGAGTTCGGTGATGTGGTGCGCTCGCTACCGTTTCAGCTTCCCGAGAACTTTCTTCTTATCATCCGCGCGATGTCGCTGACCTCGGGAATGTGCAGTTCGCTCGACCCCGCCTTCAATATCTGGAATGCGGTTGAGCCGTATTCTGCCCAGCTGGTCCGAGCCGAAGGTGGGAACGTGGTGAAGGCGATCGCGCAGCAGGCGATGTCGGTTGCTGGCATCATCGCGCGACTGCCCCAGCGGCTCGACAACCTCACGACGCGCTTCGAGGCGGGCACAGTCTCGGTGCAAACCCCTCGACTCGAGCGGCGTCTGGGCAGCATCGAGCGAACCGGACGGCAGATCATCTCGGCGATCATGTTCGCCGCCCTGCTGATCGGCGGCGTCTTGCTTCGTGCCGAGGATGTCGTGTTCGGCACGGTCCTCATGGCCGTTTCTGGGCTCCCGCTGCTGCACGCCCTTCTCGCCGGGGTCGTTGCGCGGCGCGGCCCTCTGCCCTAAGAGGTCGAGGGCAACCAACCACCGGCGCTCTGGCTGGTTACCGTGATCTGCATGACACTCCCCGCGGCATGGAATCTTACCGGCCACACGGCTTTGGTTACCGGGGCGGGAAGCCCGACCGGAATCGGCTTTGCTTCCGCCCGATCCCTCGGTCACCTTGGAGCCGCTGTTGCGATCACCGGCACGACAGCCCGGATCCATGACCGAGTTGACGAACTGCGCGAGCTCGGCATCAACGCTCGCGGGTTTGTTGCGCGACTCGAGACGGCGGCGCTCGCCGGCGAGTTGGGTGCTGCGCTGGCGGTGGCGTCGGTGGTGCCGAACATCCTGGTGAATAACGCCGGTATGGTCGCGGTAGACGACGCCGAAATGCTCTCGGGTTGACGCCCTGATGGATCCGGACGACTGGGATCGCAGCATCGCCATGACCCTGTCGAGCGCGTTCTACCTGACCCGTCTCGTCCTTCCCCAGATGCGCGCCGCGCGCTGGGGACGAATCGTCACGGTGGCGAGCGTAACCGGACCGATAATGGCGTCACGCGGCGACATCTCCTATGCTGCGGCGAAAGCCGGGCTCGTCGGCCTCACACGAGCCCTCGCCGTCGACGAAGCAGGTGCCACGATCACGGCGAACGCGGTCGCACCCGGCTGGATTGCGACCGGGTCCCAGCTGCCGTCCGAAGCGCTCGAAGGTGGGCATGTTCCGGCCGGTAGAAGCGGAACGGCCGACGAGGTGGCGTCGGCGATCGTCTGGCTGGCGACCCCAGGCGCGTCCTACGTGACCGGACAGGTAATCGTCGTCGACGGCGGGAATAGTGTCGCCGAAGAACGATTGGCGCCGTCGTAAGGCGGTGCCTTGCCTCTCGCCTCTTCCGGACAAAACTCACCAGAAGTCAACAGGTCAATCGCGCCTACGGGCCAGTATCCACAAAAGCCTTGTGCCACACGCCCTCGAAGAGCGCTACTGGCCTAATCTTCGAAGAGCGTCGACACCTCATAAGAAGCAAGGTGGTCAAGTTTCTGCGCCGCCATGAACGACCGCCGCGCGGGACCACCCGACCTCGGGCCGGGACTGCTGTTCTTCATGAAACTATCGTCGTGCACGACGATCAACGATGGACTGGACATGGTGGGACTTCCTGATCTCGCCCTACGTCACACAGCGGAGTTGCTCTGAGCTACTGGCCTCACCCAACCCTGACACGTAGGGGGAGAGCAAGCAGGGCAGACTGGTCTAGAGCCATCGTGTGTTTGTGTCTTTCTGGGAGAAACTTTGAACGGTTCTCACTGACCATCCCACGGTGGCTCACTACGTCGACAATCCGACGCTCAACGCCGGGAAATTACACCACTCACGGGGACGCAACCGGAAAAAACGGGAAAGACCCCAGCTATTCACTGGGGTCTTTGGGTGCGCCCGGAGGGATTTGAACCCCGGCCTATCGATCCGTAGTCGAAAGTCGTCTCCCCGGGGTTATGCGGAAGTGGCTGAAAACCCGCCAAATCGCTGGTGATTGGGAGCGACCTCGATGCCGCGAGTTGACCAAGATGCTCTCCGTGTGTGGGTGAAATGTGGGCACGGATTTAACGAGAGACGCTCGATTATTGTTGCCAGTGGGCTCTCGTCGGGTGCCAACTCCGGGCGAGCAAGGCTGTGCCAAGTACAGGATCGATGAGGGCAGCGATCCGGCTAAGGGCATCTGAGAAGTGTTCTGGGATCGAGTCCTTATGAGCTTGGTTAAGGCGCCAGAGTCCCCACTTCGCTTGCGCGATCGGCGGCATGGTTTTCAACGCTGGGATGAGCGGCTCGAGGGTAGCTCGCCGATGAGTAGCAACGGTCGTGAGAGCTGATCGCAATTCGGTCTCCTCCATCGAGTGTCGCGCAGCGATAGCGACGACGTCAGCGAAGTCACGCCATCTCGTGTTGGCTTCTCCGCGTTGGAGCATCGTGACCACCTTCTCGGCCACGACCATCACGAGGGGGTAGCCAAGGATTGAGATCGGTGCCGACTGGTCCCTATCGAGAAGGCGCGGCACGTCGATCATTTGGGGAGCCGGCCAGACCGGGTCACCGAAGCTGATGTCGAGGCCGATGACGCTTTCGGATCGCCCAATCAAGCCGACCAGCTTCACCCGAATGCCCTGATAGTCGTCTCCCTCGCGGATTGTCTCGGCGCGTATCGAGTCGAGGTCGAACTCGAGACCGTCGTTCAAAGCGATTGCTGCGATCTCGCGCACACGGCGAGCGACGTCCTGAGTGTCGTTGGCGATTCGTGTTGCTTTCAGATCGATGTCCTTGGTCGGTCGACGAAGAGCGAACGCGGCGAGAAGCACGCCACCCTTGAGCACGAAATCTTCTGCGTGGTCGGATGCGGCAATTCTTGCCAGCATCCCCTCCAGAACGTAGAGGCGCGCCAGTTCGCTGACGTTCTGCCCGTTGGCGCGCGCCTGGTTCTGGATGTGGGCGAAACGCGACGCTCCGCTGATCACAACAACACCTCGAGGGACTTGCGCAGCTGAGGCAATGCCTTCGGAAAGTGCGCCGCCATTTTCAGCAAATCGGCCGGGTGGGATCC
>JANXVG010000047.1 GCA_025351795.1 Salinibacterium sp.
GATCGTGCCCCGCGCACGGAGCGCCCGGCCTACAACGACCGTGCTGCTCGCCCGGCGTACAACGCTGAGCGTCCGGCCCGCACCGAGCGCCCTTCCTACAACGCGGAGCGCCCTTCCTACAACGCGGAGCGCCCCGCGCGTCCCGCATACAACGCAGATCGCCCCTCCCGTCCCGCATACAACGCTGAGCGTCCGGCCCGGGATGATCGTGCCCCGCGCACGGAGCGCCCGGCCTACAACGACCGTGCTGCTCGCCCGGCGTACAACGCTGAGCGTCCGGCCCGCACCGAGCGCCCAGCTTACGGCGGCGATCGCCCGCAGCGCGCCGAGCGCCCGCAGCGCGCCGAGCGCCCGTCGTTTGGTGATCACTCGCGTCGTGACTTCGGTGCGGACCGCGCGCCGCGTCGTGACAGCTCTTTCTACCCGAACCGCGACGAGAAGTCGTCGTTCCAGCCGCATGAAGACGTCGTCCTCGAGCGCCTTGAAGCGGCCGTCATCACCGCCACCGACGTCGAGGGTGTGACCTTCGCTGACCTTGGTCTCGGCTCCAACATCGTTCGCCAGCTTGCGACTATGGGTGCCGAGGCACCGTTCGCCATTCAAGCTGCGACGATCCCAGACGTGCTTGCGGGCAAAGACGTGCTTGGGCGCGGCAAGACCGGCTCCGGCAAGACCATCGCATTTGGGGCGCCGCTCGTCGAGCGTCTCATGGAGAACAACGGTGGCAAGGATCGCCAGATGGGCCGCAAGCCCCGCGCGCTCATTCTCGCTCCCACTCGCGAACTCGCTCTGCAAATCGACCGAACCGTGCAGCCCATCGCGCGTTCCGTAGGCCTCTTCACGACCACAATTGTCGGGGGGGTGCCACAGTTCAAGCAGGTTTCAGCCCTGCAGCGTGGAGTCGACATCGTCATCGCGACTCCGGGTCGGGTTGAGGATCTGATCGAGCAGGGCCGCCTCGACCTCAGCAACGTGTTCGTCACGGTGCTCGACGAAGCCGACCACATGTGCGACCTCGGGTTTCTTGAACCGGTGCAGCGCATCCTGCAGGAGACGAAAGACGGCGGCCAGAAGCTGCTGTTCTCTGCCACTCTCGATAAGGGTGTTGCCACGCTCGTCAAGCAGTTCCTCGTTGATCCCGCTGTTCACGAGGTTGCTGGTGAAGATCAGGCGTCGTCGACGATTGATCACCGCGTACTTCTCATCGAGCAGCGCGACAAGCGCGCGATCATCGAGCAGCTCGCGTCTGGCGACGGCAAGACGCTCATCTTCACGCGCACGCGTGCGTTTGCCGAAGAGATGAGCGACTACCTGGAAGACGCCGGCATTCCGGCGACGAGTCTGCACGGTGACCTCAACCAGTCGCGTCGCACGCGCAACCTCCAGTTGCTCACGAGCGGCCGAGTCAACGTACTCGTTGCGACGGATGTTGCCGCGCGCGGTATCCACGTGGATGACATTTCGCTCGTTATCCAGGCTGACGCACCGGAGGAGTACAAGACGTATCTGCACCGCAGTGGCCGTACCGGCCGCGCCGGTAAGCAGGGCACCGTCGTCACACTGATTCCTAAGGCACGCCGTCGCCGCATGGATGAACTGCTTGAGCGCGCCGAGATTCGGGCGACCATGACCAATGCTGCACCCGGTGATGCAGTGCTCCACGAGCTCGCTGCGCTGTAGAGCCCACTCAACGACAGGCGCTCGCCCTCACGGGTGAGCGCCTGTCGTTGTCGCGCAGTCTGCCGAGCGGGTGAGCACAACTCCTGCGCATAGTCTGACGGCCCCCCCACGTTGGCCCAAACTTCAGTGCCTGGTCGGCAGTTGCAGGAGTTATGCACGTCGGGATGTCGGACGCGGTCGGAACCATGTTCGTGAGACCCGCTATCGGGACGGAATAGAGTGACGCCCTTCGTGGCTGTACCCGTTAGACCCAGGTTGCGAACTCTCGAGGCCGGGCTGCGGAATTTCTCTAGCGCGAAGGACACGCTCATGGCTCGAATTTACGCCGACATCACCGAGGTTTTCGGTAATACTCCGCTCGTGCGACTCAATTCTGTAACCGAGGGTTTGGGTGCGACAGTGCTCGCCAAGCTTGAGTTCTATAACCCGTCGGCGAGCGTCAAGGACCGAATCGGTGTCGCGATTATCGACGCCGCCGAGAAATCGGGTGAGTTGCGCGCCGGCGGAACCATCGTGGAGGGCACGAGTGGGAATACCGGAATCGCGCTTGCCATGGTGGGTGCTGCCCGCGGCTACAAGGTGATTCTCACGATGCCCGAGACGATGAGCAGGGAACGCCGGATGCTGCTGCGAGCGTACGGCGCAGAACTCGTTCTCACCCCCGGCTCGGAAGGCATGACGGGCGCCATCACGAAGGCCGAGGAGATCGTGGCGAACACCCCGGGCGCCGTGCTCGCCAAGCAGTTTGCCAATGCCGCTAACCCCGCGATTCATCGCACAACGACAGGTCCCGAGATCTGGAACGATACCGCAGGCGTCGTCGATATTTTTGTCGCCGGGATAGGTACCGGCGGCACGATCACGGGTGCGGGGCAGTACCTCAAGGAACAGAAACCGGGCTTGAAGGTGGTCGCCGTGGAGCCTGCCGAGTCTCCCATCCTCAACGGTGGAGCTCCAGGTCCACACAAGATTCAGGGCATCGGCGCGAACTTCGTGCCCGCGATCCTCGACCGCGAGGTGTACGACGAAGTGATCGACGTCAACATCGCGCAGTCGGTGGCGATGGCTCGACGGCTTGCCGCGGAGGAGGGCATCCTCGCGGGTATCTCCTCGGGCGCCACCGTCGAGGCTGCTGTGCAGCTTGCTGCCCGCCCGGAGAACGCCGGTAAGACGATTGTCGTCATCATCGCGAGCTTCGGCGAGCGTTACCTGTCGACGGTGCTCTACGAAGACCTGGTGGATTAGTGGTCCTTGAGGACATTCGAAATGCTCGCCGCCGCGATCCTGCGGCGCGCTCGGG
>JANXVG010000086.1 GCA_025351795.1 Salinibacterium sp.
CGCGCCGTCACCGCGATCGTGCTGGGCGGCGTCTCGATCTGGGGCGGCACGGGCACGCTATGGGGCGGCATCATCGGTGGACTCTTCGTCGCCACCTTCAACAAGTCCCTCCAGGTTCTCGGTATCGGTGACGACGCGATCTACGTCATTACCGGCACCGCACTCATCGTCTCTGTAGTTATCGCGAGTGTCGCAGCTGCGATCTCCGGGCGCCGCAGGGTATCAACGTCTACTGCCTAGGCCGTGGCGGAATCAAACGCAGTATCTAGCACCAGTTCTGCAGTACCAATGAAAAATCTACGAAAGGTAGAACAATGAGGTTCAGTGAAAGTATGCGTGGCCGCAAAGGCCGCGTAGTTGGGGCAGCGGTTGCCCTTGCGGTAACCGGCGTCCTTCTCGCAGGTTGCGCCGGCGGCACCGGTGGCACCGGTGGCGCCAGCGCAGCTGCGGGCAACTACAACATCGTCGTGATGCCGAAGAGCTTGGGAAACAAGTACTTCGGTGCCTCCGACGCTGGCGCCAAGAAGGCCATCGAAAGCTTCGGCGGCAAGTACACGGAGGCGGGCTCCAACGAGGCCGCGCCGAACTCGCAGTCTCCGTTCATCCAGACCGCCATCCAGAACGGCGCCGGCGCGATCATCCTCGCGGCGAACGACCCGCAGGCAGTCTGTGCCGACCTCAAGTCGGCCCAGACTGCAGGCATCAAGATCGTCACGTTCGACTCCGACACGAATTGCCGCGACGCGTTCATCAACCAGGCAACTGTTGATGGTGTTGCACAGGGTCTCGTCGACCTGGCAATCAAGAAGTTCGGTAAGAACCCGGCCAACGTTGCCATCGAATCCGGTGGACCGAACGCAACAAACCTCAACGCCTGGGTCGCCGCGATCAAGTCGAAGATGGCTACGCAGGCGCCGAACATCAAAATTGTCGATCTCGTTTACGGCAACGACGTTGATGCTGACGCCTACAACGCTGCAAAGGGTGTTATCACTGCACACCCCGACCTTGACGGCATCATCGCTCCGGACTCGGTCTCCGTCAAGGAAGCCGCGCACTACTTGTCCGACACTCCTAGCCTCAAGGGCAAGATCTGGCTTACGGGCCTCGGCCTGCCGAGCGAGCTGGGCGCCTACGTCAAGAGTGGCGTGTTCGACCAGTTCGGCCTGTGGGATGTTGGAGCACTCGGCCAGCTCGCCGCTTACACGGCGAAGGCACTGATCGACGGCACCATCAAGGGCGTCAAGGGCGAGAAGTTCACCACTCCCCTCGGCGACTTCACCGTTGCGGACAAGGGCGAGATCGTTCTCGGCCCGCTGTTCGTCTTCGATAAGAGCAACGTGGATAACTTCAACTTCTAGTCGACACGTGAAATATGTCGGGCCCGTGTCGCTTGGCGGCGCGGGCCTGCTTCACAATCCACTGCGCGTTCCTCAGGCCCCGCAAAGGACAAGATGGCCACGATTCGGGATGTCGCGCAGCACGCTGGCGTGTCGGCAGGGACTGTGAGCAACGTCCTCAACCGACCGAGCTATGTCTCGGTCGTGATGCGGGAGCGGGTGCTCACCGCCATTGCGGAGCTCGACTTCACTCCGATCACCTCCGCGCGGAAGTTTCCCCCGGGTCGCGAGAGGACGTTGGGCCTCGCGGTCGCTGATCTCGGCAACCCGTTCTTTGTTGACGTGACTCTTGGGGCTGACGCGGAGGCGAAATTACTCGGTGTCGGCGTCGTGATCGTGCACAACGGCCTCGACCGAACCCGCGAGGAGCAGAACCTCGACGTGCTCATCCAGCAGCGCGTGCATGGCATCATCATTACGCCCGTCGAGGAGGAGAACGCCCGTCTCGAGCAGCTCGCCGAGCAGGGCGTGCCCATCGTCTATGTCGACCGCATCTCCGGTGACCGCCCATGTTGCTGGGTGCGTACCGACGACGTCGCGGGTGGTCGGCTCGCCGGCGAGCATCTCATCGAGCGCGGGCATCGGCGGCTCATGTACGCGGGCGGCACACGTATCTCGCACCAGGTCGATGCGCGCTTCGAGGGTTTCATGCGAGCTGCGGAGGAGGGCGGCGGCGAGGTCGAAAGGGTCGAAACCGAATCATGGCGCCTTGAGGACGGTGCGCGGGTCGCGGATATCCTACTCGCACGAGGGCTGGGGGAGCTGCCAACTGCAGTGATGTGCGCCAACGACCTCATCGCACTCGGCCTGATGCAGAGACTTGCACTCCGCGGAGTTCGCGTTCCAGAGGACATCGCACTCGTCGGCTACGACGACCTCGTGTGGGCAGGGGCTGCGGTCATCCCGCTCTCGAGTGTGGGCCAGCAGCGCGAGCATCTCGGCCGCCGCGCTGTGCAACTCCTGATGGACGAACTACTCAGCCCGGAAACTCACGTCCACGTGCACGAAGAGCTTCAGCCGAAACTCGTGATCCGCAATTCGAGTTTGCCTCGCTTGCGGACTACGAGTCGTTCTTAGAGCGCAGCCAGACGATCCCAGGCGGCATTGAGCATGCGATCGACAACCTTTCGCGACGGCACTGACGAATACCACTCCGCGACATCGCGCGCGCCCGCTGAGAAGGGCGTCGTCGCGGCCCAGCCGGGCACGAGATTTCGAATGCGGCTGTTGTCGAAGATGACCGAATGTGACCAATCGCCGAGGAGCCCGGGGCCGAGGTCGGGAAGCTCCCGCGCAATCCGCTCGCTAGCGACGTGAACGAGCACAGGCTTCACACCGATTGCGCGACCGAGCAGCCGGGCAATGTCGTCCCAGGTCAAGTGCTCGTCCGAGGTGATGTGCACCGCGGAGCCGAGCGCATGCGGATTGCCGAACAGACCGACAAACGCGCGCGCGAAGTCGCGTGAGTGGGTGAGTGTCCACCAGCTTGTACCGTCTCCGTGGATCACTATAGGTTTGCCGTCAAGCATGCGTTGGAAGGCAGTCCAGCCCCCCGGAAGCGGCATGTTGCCACCGTCGTAGGTGTGCGACGGTCGCACGATCGTCGAGGGAAAGCCGCTCGCCCTATAGGCGGCCACGAGGAGATCCTCGCATGCAATCTTTTCGCGCGAGTAGTGCCAGAACGGGTTGCGCAGCGGAGTGGACTCGACGATCGGGAGGGCAGCGATGGGTTTCTGGTATGCGGACGCTGACGACACGAATAGATACTGACCTGCGCGCCCGCCGAACAGTTGGATGTCGGCAGCTACCTGCTCGGGTCGGTAGGCGCGGAAGTTGGCGACGATATCGAAGTCGGCCCCACCGATCGCCGCACGGATCGACGCTGGATTGTCCGCGTCGCCCCTGAGGATGGTGGCGCCGTCAATCGGCGGGCGGTCAAAGCTCTGCCCACGAGTGATCTGTGAGACGTCGTAGCCGAGTTCGACGGCGAGCTTGCTCACCCACCACGAAAGGATGCCGTTCCCGCCGACAATAAGCACTCGCTGCGCCGCCATGGCCCAACCCTAGCGGCCCGAGCTCGTCTTGCGGGTCCACCCGAAGCCATGCTGTGCCATGAAAGGCGCGCACGGGGAACAGAATCCGGCTCGAGATGGTTGTGGTGGTCATGCCATTGACCGGAGAGTACGAACCAGGAACGTCAGTGTGGGCGCGCACGCAGGCCGACGAATATGAGGCTACCCAGGGGCGTGAGGCCAACACCATGCGGGGGCGACCGATACTCGTGCTGACCTCTATCGGGGCGAAGTCCGGCAAGCTGCGTAAAAGCGCTCTCATGCGGGTCGAGCACGATGGTGAGTATGCGGTCGTCGCCTCGCTCGGCGGGGCACCGTCGCATCCCACTTGGTACTGGAATCTCAAGGCCAATCCGCACGTGGAATTGCAGGATGGTGCAGCGCGGCGTGATTACGAAGCGCGCGAGGTCATCGGCGCTGAGAAAGCGCTCTGGTGGGAGCGCGCAGTCGCGACTTGGCCAGATTACGCCGAGTACCAGACAAAGACCGATCGGCAGATCCCGGTATTCGTGCTCGCCGCGATCGACGCCTGACTCCACCTCGGCAGGGACGCGATCGGCGCTGAAACACCACCGCAACACGGCGGGTTTAGCCTCAATGCCGTTCAGTTAAGCGTCTGAAGAGTGATTTCTGGCTCGTGGCGGGGTTGTGGCCATGCGGCGTGATGGAAACGTTTGGCGGGCCATTTTGAGACCTTGCGTTCGATAACGCGAGGGTTTGATCGCCGCCGCCGCGCGGGGTTCAGCCGTCGGACGAGGGCGAGTACCGCATGGAGCCAGATGGCTTTGGTGTGGTCAGCGTGCGTAGGGGGAAAAAACGCCCTGAGCCATGGAGCGGCGGTTGATTCGAAGAGCGGCGATGAAGGAGACTCGGTCCGGGTCGTGGTGGGCGTGCTGGGCGGCCTCGACCATGAGGGTGCGGATCGCGTAGTGGCAGCAGAGGTGGCCCCAGATTTCCTGCTTGACCAGGTCGGGGGATTTGGACCGCATCACCATGCGCGGGCCGCGTTGATGTGTTTTCAACTCGTCGAACACGGACTCGATCTCCCATCGTTCGGAGTACACGGTCGCGAGTTCTTCGGCGGAGGCCTCGGCCGGATCCAGGATCGTCGTCAGCAACCGGTAGCCATCGGGATTGTCGCCTCCGTCGTCGATCGTGTAGTCCACGACCCGCACCGTCAACGGCGTTGTCGTCTGCCGCCCAGGGCCGGAGGTCGGGATGATCGTCGCCAGCCAGGACCCGTCCGGCAGGGTCTCCTGATGCCGGGGATGGAGGTTCGTCTTGACCCGCCAGAGCAGGTCAGCGCCCGTCGCTGCCGCCTGCGCCCACAGCCGGAAGCCGTAGAAGCCGCGGTCGGCCAAGACCAGCATGCCCGGTGTGAAGCGGCCGGCGAGCTCCCGGGAGAGCTCAATTTCCGATGTCGTGCACGGGCCAATCACCGCGTCCACAATGGCATGCGTTCCGCACTCAGCTAACGCCACCAGGCGTGCTTGCGGCAAGGCAGATTGTTCCCCGCGGCCGACTGGCGGGCGGCCAAAGAACTCCGCATTCACCACACTGTCAGCCAGATCCAAGATGGTTCCATCAATGGACATCAAACGCCGCCCAGCCAACCAAGACCCCGGCATGTCAGGCCCCGCCAGCGGCCGCACCACCCTCGTAAACAGATCCCGCACCGGTTCAAATCCGAGCCTCCGACGCGCCTGAAAGATGGCCGACTTCGACGGCGGTGCGTACGTTTCGGACCAGCCCGATGACCACGACAAACCATCCGTCAGCTGAGCAAACACATCTTCGTAGGACGCTTCGGCATACAAGCCCATCCCGATCGAGAAATACGCCATCACCCGCGCCGGCAAAGCCCGGTTCCGCTGCTCCGTCCGCCCCGCCGCCTGAACCACTTCGTCAACGACATCCGCAGGGAACACCCGGGTCAACAAACCCACCGACACCAAATCCGACAACCGGCGATCAGAGACCGGCTTCACCCACCCCCTACGCTCCATAACCACAACGTAACGCCAGAACGCTTAACTGAACGGTATTCAGGCTAAGGGATCCTCAACTCAAGCTCCCCGGCCGTGGTCGTCAACACCCGAGGGCGCATGCCGTTGCGAGACGTCGTGCGCTCAGTACTGCGTTCAAAGGGGCTGGCCCCGATGAACGCGGTCGCTTCAGCGTCGATGAGTTGTTGATGCAACTTTTCGGTCGCGACCCGGATTCGATCGGTCACATCGGTGAGTTTAAGCTCGCTAAGGAGGTCACGCAGGACAGACTGGTCAAGAGCCATCGTGTGGTGTCCTTCTCGTGAGATTACTTTCAACGGTTCTCACTGACCATCGAACGGTGGCT
>JANXVG010000028.1 GCA_025351795.1 Salinibacterium sp.
CTGCGCGAGCAGATGCAGGTCGAGCTCAAAGAACTGCAGCGCGCTCTCGGAATCACGTTTATTTTCGTGACGCACGACCAGGAAGAAGCGCTTACGCTGAGCGACCGAATTGCCGTCTTCAACGACGGTCGAATCGAACAACTCGGTACACCGAGCGAAATATACGAAAGTCCCCGCTCACCATTCGTCGCCTCGTTCGTGGGAACATCCAATATCTTCGATGGCTCTGCCTCGAGGAAACTCTTCGGACGCACGGGCGTCACCTCGGTGCGGCCGGAAAAGATTGTTCTACGTACCGCGGGAGACACATCTCCGGCAGGGTCGGTGCGTGTCAACGGCGTCGTGGCCGAGGAGATCTATCTGGGCACGAGCACGCGCCTGTTGGTTGACACCGAAGATGGATCACGTATCACTGTCCTCGAACAGAACGTGGCAGCCCGCACGCAACACGACCGTCGTGGCGAGAAGGTGACTGCCGAATGGTCGACCTCTGACATCGTCACGCTCGACTGAACCACCGGCCTCACGCACGAGGTCACACACCAACCGGAATGGAGAAAGCAATGAAACGCTCGTCCCTGAGGCGATCGGCGATTGTCAGCACGATCGCCATCACCGCGCTGGCGGTCATGACCGCCTGTGGTACCACCGGCGGCGGTGGCTCGACCCGAGCGCCCGAGCAGCAGAAGCTCGGTGCGATGGAAGGCACGGTGTCGATCCTGGCGTGGCCAGGATATGTCGAAAACGGCAGCAACGACCCCACGGTCAACTGGATCGGCCCGTTCGAAAAAGCGACCGGGTGCACAGTCAATAGCAAGACCTTCGGCACGTCCGACGAGGCCGTCACGCTCATGAAGACCGGGGATTACGACGTGATTTCGGCCTCCGGCGACGCGAGCTTGCGGCTCATCGCCGGTGGCGACGTGGCGCCGGTCAACACGGCCCTTCTCAAGAATTATGCGGGCATCTACGACTTTCTCAAGCTGCAAAAGTGGAACTCGGTTGAGGGCCAGTCCTACGGTGTGCCGCACGGCTACGGGGCAAACCTACTGATGTACAACACCACGGTCTTCCCGACCGCGCCCACGTCGTGGAGCGTTGTATTCGACAAGTCGAGCCCGTACGCCGGCAAAGTGACTGCGTACGATAGCCCGATCTACATCGCGGACGCTGCGGTTTACCTCATGGCGCACAAGCCAGAACTCGGTATCAAGAATCCGTACGCACTTGACGATAAGCAACTCGCTGCAGCGGTCGATCTGCTCAAAGCACAGCGCACCAATATCGGAGAGTACTGGTCTGACTACCTGAAGTCGGTCCAGTCATTTCAGACGGGTAACAGTGTCGTCGGCACAACATGGCAGGTCATCAAGAACTCGGTGGCTACCGGTACGCCGGTCGACGTCACGGTGCCCGAGGAGGGAGCGACCGGCTGGTCAGACACGTGGATGATCGCGAGTCACGCCAAGAGCCCGAACTGTGCGTACGCATGGCTCGACTACATTACGAGTCCCAAGGCGAACGGCGAGGCGACAGCGTACTTCGGCGAAGCCCCGGCCACCCAAGCTGCGTGTGATTTTCGCACCGATTGCGACGCGTACCATGCCGGAGACAAGGCGTATGCGTCAAAGATCTGGTACTGGACAACCCCGATTGCCAAGTGCGTCGATGGGCGCACTAACGTAAAATGCACCGACTACTCCGCATGGACGACCGCGTGGCAGCAGATCAAGGGTTAACGAATGACACGTGACGCGCCAGCGCCACCGACAGACCGGGCCGCGGTTTCCTCTCCCCGAGCAACCGCGCCCCGGCAACTGTCGGTTTTTCTGAGCAAGCGACCGCGGCTGAGACTCAGCCTCCTCCTGGCTGCGCCGCTTTTTTGGCTCGGACTGGTTTATGTCGCCGCGCTTGCGGCGCTCCTCATCACGGCCTTGTGGACGGTCGACAGTTTTACCGGTCAGATCTCACAGTCATGGACGCTCGACAACATCATTACCGTGGTGACCGGGTCGCTGTATCAGGTCGTCACCGTGCGCACAATCGGAGTCGCACTTCTCGTGACACTCATCGACATTCTTGTCGCGTTACCCATCGCGTTCTTCATGGCCAAGGTCGCGTCAACCCGCATGCAGCGCGTTCTCGTCATTGCCGTGCTGATGCCGCTCTGGGCAAGCTACCTCGTCAAGGCATATGCCTGGCGGTCGGTGCTCTCGCAGGGCGGCATCGTCGAGTGGATTGCGAAGCCGTTCGGGCTGGAGTCACCGGGCTACGGGCTCCCGGCTACCATCATCACGCTCGCCTACTTGTGGTTGCCGTATGTAATTCTGCCGATCTATGCGGGACTCGAGCGTGTGCCAGACTCGCTACTCGAGGCATCGAGCGACCTGGGTGCGAAAACCTGGCGCACTCTCGGCTCGATCGTGCTCCCGATGCTCTGGCCGGCGATCATCGCTGGTTCGATCTTCAGTTTTTCGCTGTCGATGGGTGACTACATCACTGTGAACATCGTGGGTGGGGCAAGCCAGCTTCTGGGCAACCTCGTGTACTCAAACGTCGGCGCCGCGAACAACTTGCCGCTCGCTGCCGCCATCGCGCTCATCCCGATTGCCATCATGTTCGTTTATCTGGCCGTGGTGCGACGCACCGGCGCGCTCGACAACCTGTGACGGGGGAGCTATGCGCTTGAGCCGCACATCCCGGTCCCTCCTTGGAGTGGTGACAGGAATCATTCTGGCGGTCATTTATCTGCCGTTGCTGGTGGTCTTTATCAACTCGTTTTCGACCAGCCAAAGCCTGGTTTGGCCGCCACCTGGCTTCACGCTCGAGTGGTGGAATAAGGCATTCCACAATCAGGGCGCGCTTGCTGCGATTGCCACCAGCGTTCAGGTTGCGGTGATCGCAACGGCTATCGCGCTCATTCTCGGCACCCTCATCTCCATCGCGCTCCAGCGCTACCGATTCTTTGGGCGAGACGCCGTCAGCCTCCTGGTAATCCTGCCGATTGCGCTCCCCGGCATCGTGACCGGCATCGCACTCAATAACGCGTTTCGCACGATTCTCGACCTTCGGCTCGGCATAATGACGGTCGTAGTCGCGCACGCAACCTTCTGCATCGTCACGGTCTTCAACAACGTGATAGCGCGACTGCGGCGAATGGGTACGAGCCTCGAGGAAGCATCCGCTGACCTGGGCGCTGGAATCTGGACCACGTTCCGCCTCATTACCTTCCCGCAGTTGCGCAGTGCGCTGTTTGCTGGCGGGTTGCTGGCCTTCGCGCTGAGTTTCGATGAAATCATTGTCACGACTTTCACCGCGGGCTCCGGCGTAACGACTCTGCCGATCTGGATTCTCGATAACCTGTTCCGCCCGAATCAGGCGCCGGTGGTCAACGTGATCGCCGTCGTACTCGTCGCGGTCTCGATCATCCCGATCTACATCGCACAGCGCATCGCCGGAGCCGAGCAACTGCAAAAGTAAGCGCATGTGACATCACCGCGGCTGGTTGCTACCGCAGTCGATTCCGCCGCGGGATGCCCTCCACGCCCAGACTCGCCCCCGTACTTCAGCGGCGTCACCGCGTGCATAACTCCGGCAGATCGGGGATCTCACCCGAACCTACCCCGTAATGTGGCCGGTTGACGGGGCGGTTCCCACGCTCCGCAGGAGTTGTGCATCGGCGCACCGCGCAGGAGTTGTGCGTCGGCGTCGTGGGCGCACGGTCGATTCGCGCTGGGCACCGGCCGCGCACGTCAGCTGATCGATATCGGCACGCCCGCCGGCGGTGACGGGATCCGCGCATGGGCTGCACCGCTCCGAACGGTCGGTGGCTTCCGCGAAGTCCGCCGCACAAGTCAAGCTCGTAATAGACTAAGTGATGAACACGGGAGTCCGGTGAGCCGGGCTGAGAGGAAGCTACTCCAAGCTTCGACCGTCGAACCTGATCTGGATCATGCCAGCGCAGGGAGGACCACACTCTTGAAACCCGTGCCATTTCACAACGAAAGGGCACGCACAGTGACCACAACATCCATTACTCCAACGCCTTCGACGACCCGCTCGCGTTTCCGCTGGCGCGTCGTCGACATCGTCGTGGCCAGTGTCGTTGGCGTCGCCAGCGGCCTGCTTTTCGTCGTCTGGAACATCGCGTCCACCCCGGTAACCGATCCGCTCAAGGCACTTTTGCCCGGACTGCAGGCACTGGGCGGCGGCTTCTGGTTGTTCGCTGGTGTACTGACGGCACTGATCGTGCGCAAGCCGGGAGCGGCCCTCTACGGCGAGCTGCTCGCGGCCGTGGTGTCGGCGCTCGTCGGCAACCAGTGGGGGTTCCTGACCCTCCTCAGTGGGCTGACCCAGGGACTCGGTGCCGAACTGGTCTTCGCGCTCTTCCTCTACCTCAACTGGCGGTTCGGTGTGGCGATCCTCGCGGGCGCCGGGGCTGGCCTGGCCATGGCAATCACCGATCTCACGGTGTGGTACCCCGGATCGGATGCCCCGTTCATCACCATCTACACGATCGCCGGTGTCGTCGGCGGAGCTCTCATCGCCGGGCTCCTCTCCTGGCTCGCGGTGCGTGGTCTCGCGAAGACCGGAGCGCTCAGCCGGTTCGCCGCTGGACGAGAGATCGCGCAGCGGGTCTGAGTACCACACAGCCCGCCGGGGTGTCGGCCAGCGACTGGGGCTGGCGCCACGGCGGCAGGACCGCTTGGGCCGTGCGCGGCCTCAATCTCGCGATTGTAGCTGGGGAGCGCGTACTGCTCCTCGGCGAGTCCGGCGCGGGCAAGTCGACGCTGCTGCAGGCGATGGCCGGGGTGCTCGGCGACGACGACGGCGGTGAAGCGGAGGGACGCTTGCTCGTTGGGGGCGGAATCCCGACTCCGGGCCGCGCCGGCCTCGTGCTGCAGGATCCGGACAGCCAGGTGATACTAGCCAGGGTCGGCGACGACGTGGCCTTCGGCTGCGAGAACCTCGGCGTGCCGCGGGAACAGATCTGGCCACGGGTCACCGCTGCGCTCGACGCCGTCCGGCTCGGTCTGCCGCTCGACCACCCGACCTCCGTGCTCTCTGGCGGGCAGAAGCAGCGACTCGCGCTCGCCGGCGTGATCGCGATGCAGCCGGGGCTCCTGCTTCTCGACGAACCGACCGCCAACCTCGATGCCGAGGGAGTACGCGACGTGCGCGACTCGGTCGTGCGCGTGCTCGATACCACCGGCGCGACCTTCATCGTGGTCGAGCACCGCGTGGCCGTCTGGCTCGACGTCGTAGACCGGGTCGTCGTGTTGTCGCCTGGCGGGGGAGTCGTCGCCGACGGCACGCCCGCCGCAGTACTAAGCGAGCGTGGTGCCGAGCTTGCGGCGCGAGGAGTGTGGGTGCCCGGATTCCCGCCGGCCTGGCCGTCGCGCATCCGAGCCGCTTCTGAGCGCTTGCTGTCGAGTACCGAGCTCGCGGTCGGGCGGAAGACAGTCGTACAGGAGCACCTGTCGGTGCGGGTTGAGAGCGGTCGGGCCCTCGCGGTCACCGGTCCGAACGGAGTGGGTAAGTCGACGCTCGGGCTCACGCTGGCGGGGCTGCTTCCCACACTGGGCGGCGAAGTGGTCGCCGCGGAGTCGCTCGACAGCGGGGCGGGACGTGCGCCCATCCGCTGGAAGTCGCGCGAACTGCTCACCCGCATCGGCACGGTGTTTCAGGATCCCGAGCATCAGTTTCTCGCCGCCACCGTGCGCGCAGAGCTCGAGATCGGGCCCCGTGCCCTGGGGCTGCCGGATGCCGAGATCACTGAGCGCGTCGATGCGCTTCTCGAGCGACTGCGCCTCACCCACCTCGCCCTCGCGAATCCGTTCACCTTGTCTGGTGGCGAGAAGCGGAGGGTGAGTGTCGCCACGGCCCTTGCGACCCGTCCACGGGTGCTGGTGCTGGATGAGCCCACGTTCGGGCAGGACTCGCGCACCTGGAGCGAACTCGTGGCCATGCTGGCCGAACTGCTCGACGCCGGCACGGCCGTCGTCGCGATGACGCACGACGACGACTTCGTGCGCGCCCTAGCGGACGAGACGCTGGTGCTGTCGTGAGCACCGGGATCGTGTCCGGGCCGGGGGTGGTCTACCGGGTCAACCCGGTCGCCAAACTGGCCGCGGCGCTTCTGCTGAGCGCGTGCCTTGTGCTCACGGTGGACTGGGTGTCATCCGCCGTCGCGCTCACCCTCGAAATCGCGGTGCTGCCGCTCGCCGGGCTACCAGCCAGGACGTTCTGGCTGCGCACGGCCGCCGTGTGGATCGCTGCTCCGCTCACAGCGGTGACCATCGCGCTGTACGGGCAGCCCTCGGGCCGGGTCTACGCCGAGTTCCTGTTCGCGCGAGTGAGCGACGGTTCGATCGAGCTCGCCATTGCCACGCTGCTTCGGGTGCTCGCGATCGGGCTGCCCGCCGTCGTGCTGTTTGTCACCATCGATCCGACCGACCTGGCAGACGGACTGTCGCAGCTGCTCCACCTTCCTTCGCGCTTCGTTCTTGGTGCCCTGGCCGCTCTGCGCCTGGTGGGACTGTTCGCGGACGACTGGCGGTCGTTGGCTCTCGCGCGGCGGGCTCGGGGAGTGGCAGACTCGGGGCGCATCCGCCGGCTGGCGGGGCAGGCGTTCGCGCTACTCGTGCTGTCACTGCGCCGGGGCAACAAGCTCGCGACGGCTATGGAGGCGCGCGGCTTCGGCTCCTCGGCGCACCGTACCTGGGCGCGGCAGTCGCGGTGGCGCGGGCGCGATTGGGTCATGGTCGTGATCGGCGCGGCCATTGGGGCTGTAGCCGTGGCGGCATCCGTCAGCACCGGACAGTGGAACTCCATTGTCGGCTGAGCGGGGGAGAGACGAGCGGCTGACCGGCGGGCGGTTGGCTGGCGCGCGAATGCGCGGCGCGTGCGTGCTGATCGACGGCCGGTCCGGCTCCGGCAAGACCGAGCTCGCGCGGGCGATGGTCACCGACTGGAAGGGTGCCCAACTCGTTCGGCTCGACGACCTGTATCCGGGATGGGACGGCCTAGCCACCGGCAGCGCCGCTGTGCCCACGATCCTGTCCACGCACCACTGGCGCGCCTGGGACTGGGCGACGAACCGGCCGGGCGACAGGCATGAGCTCGACCCCACCCGCCCGATCGTCGTAGAGGGAGTGGGCGCCATCAGTGTGGCGTCGGTGCCGTTCGCGGACTACGCGATCTGGGTCGAGCTCGACCCAGAGACGCGCAAGGTTCGCGCGTTGGATCGGGATGGCGACGCCTACGCCCCGTACTGGGATCGCTGGGCGGCCCAGGAGGTCGACTTCATCGAGCGCGAGAACCCGCAAGCGCTCGCCGATGAGGTCATCGATGGTCACGATCTAACTGATGCTGTTCCCCGGCTGCTACAGCTACTGGGCCGTACAGTGGAGCAATGACCTCCCCGTTCATTTCGGTGTCCGAACTCGCAGACCAGTTGTCTGAGCCCAACCCGCCCACCGTTCTCGACGCGAGTATCGTGCTGCACCCCGCCGCGTTTGACGGCGACTACCGCAAAGATATCGGGCGTGACCGCTGGTTGGTCGGCCACATCCCCGGGTCACAGTTCGTGGATGTTTCCACCCAGTTCAGCGACACCAGCGCGCCGCTGCACTACACCCACCAAGAGCCGCAGGAGATCGCCGACGAGCTCGCCAGAATCGGTATCGCCGCGAACACCCCGGTCGTCATCTACGACAGTACGGGTACGCTCTTTGCTGCGCGACTCTGGTACCTGCTGCGCTGGATTGGCGTGCGTGCCCGAGTGCTCGACGGTGGGTTTGCGGCATGGGAACGCGCCGAGCAGCCGGTTCAGACCGGTGAATCCGTGCCGCCGGTTGCTGCCGAGAGTTGGCAGGCGAGTGCCGTGCGAGATGCTTGGGTGAGCAGGCAAGAGCTCATCGAGCGCACCGAAACGGATGCTCGTCCGCTCGTCTGCGGCTTGCCGACTGGCTCGTTCACCGGTGCCGACCCCTCGAGGTATTCCCGACGCGGCCGGATTCCCGGCAGCGTCAACGTATCGAGCCGCGACCTGTTCACGAAAGACGGCACGGTGAAGAGCCGCGTCGAACTGATCCTGGCCTACGACGCGGCCGGTGTCGACGTCGCTGAGCACGCACGTGAAGTACTGCTGTACTGCGGCGGTGGCATTTCGGCTGCGGGAAACGCGCTTACCCTTGCGGCGATCGGCACGAACGCGGTGCGCATCTACGACGGGTCTCTGGAGGACTGGTCAGCCGACCCGAGCCTCCCGCTCGCGCTCGGCTAGCAGCTACTTCGCTGGCGGCTACTTCGCTCTGTCCCACTTTATGGTCATGACCGCGCTGTGGCCGAGCATCGTCATCGTCGTCGAATTGCACGTCAGGTCGAGCGCGACCTCGTCGTTGAGCACCGTGTTCGGGAGGGTGAATGGCACAGTCTTCGACGCCACTCCGTTGACGTCTGCTGTCGCCTTCACCGTGAATGAGGAGGCAACCCAATTGCGGGGCACCGCGATCGAACCGTTGAGATAGATCGTGCCGCTCGAGGCCCCCTGGTGTACCTCGCTGAGTTTCGTAATGGTTGCATCAGCGTTAGTCACCGAAACGACGGTTGTGTAGTCGGTCGCCACCGTCACGTTGTCGCTAGCCGGCCAGTTGAGTGTCTGCGTACCTGTCGACACCACCGTCGCGGTGGGGTAGCCGTGAGTGGTCAGGTACTTCTTTAACTGCCCGTCGAGGTCTTTGAGATCCGTCGTCCAGGTGTGACCGGGCACGCACGCTGGAACGCCGGTGACCGGTGTGGTGGTCGCGGAACTCAACAGTGAGCATCCGCTGAGCGACACCAGCAGTAGGGCGGGCATTACCGCGACAAGTGCTCTTCGCTGGTGGGTCATTGGTGCTCCGGTCGTTCAGGTAATCGGTGGATCGGGTGGGTCTTGAGAGATCGTATCGGCCGAACTGGCGCGCCCGCTGGGGATCGCCACCCAACTGACGTTTCGTGATGAACCTGTAGTCACCAGACCGCCTTCTCTCGTCGCTGAAGAGTTATCCCCACCCGAGTTGATGTAATTCTGCATCATCGATGCCGTAGTAGTGGGCTATTTCGTGAATCAGTGTCACATGAATCTGGTCTTTCAAGTCGTCCAGATTCTCGGCCGCTGACAGCAGGGGCTCACGGTACAGGATGATCCGGTCGGGTAGTTCGCCGAATCCGTACTGCGCGCGTTCGGTGAGGGCGACGCCGTCGTAGAGCCCGAGAATGTCGAGTGAGCCGTCCTCGGGCCGCGTCTCGGTGACGAATATCAGGTTCTCGAGGCCGTCTACCATCTCGTCGGGCAGGTCATCGAGCTCGTCGACCACGAGTCGTTCAAACTCATCTTCGCTCATCGTCAGCCGCATCAGCGGTCCACCGCCCACACGAGCGATCCCTGCACGCCGCCGAGCCAGTCATATACGTCGCGCGTGATCGCGCCCTCGTCGGTTGACGCGTCACCCTCGTCGTCATCGGTCTCGATTCCCAGGTGGGTGGCGAGCACGATTCGGATGTCGGTGAGCGTTGTGAGCCAGGCGAGCGCTGTCGGCTGGTTGAGCTCGACGACGGGCCACGCTTCGAGGCTTGCGACGACGTCGCCAGCATTACGGAGCTTGCGCTCCACGAGTTCGGATTCGGTAAACCGTCGAAACTCGCGTGCAGCCTCGGCGTCATCGGGGTATGCAGACGGGAGGAGTCGCTCGCGCGCTAGGTCGCCCGGTTGTGACAACAGCTCAGCCAGCTGATGTGTCAGCATAACGAGCAGTTCTGCCTCGTCGTGCTCGAGTTCGAGTTCGACGAGCGTTGTGGTCTTCGCGCGGCGCACTCTCACGGTTCGTCGCTCGGTGCGACCGTGGCCCAGAGCCCGTATTCGTGCATCACGACGACGTGGCGCTCCATCTCCTCCCGTGACCCGGTTGCCACGACAGCGCGCCCGTCGTGGTGCACGTGCAGCATACGTTTATGCGCTTCGCTCTGGGTAAAGCCAAAATAGCTGCGAAAGACGAAGGACACGTAGTTCATCAGGTTGACCGGGTCATTCCAGACGATGGTGGCCCACAGTCTGCCGTGTACGGTGAGTTCGATGAGGTCGGTCTCTTCGAGAGTCTGTGACATCGAAAATACCTCCACCTACGAAAAACGGCCCGACAGGTCGGGCCGTTTTCCTTTGGGGTGACCGACGGGGCTCGAACCCGCGACATCCGGCTCCACAAGCCAGCGCTCTACCAACTGAGCTACGACCACCAAGTAACTGCCATGGCAGCCCACCAAGTGTATTACAGGTTGTCGACCGTGCGCGCACTGCACTTACGCGCGCGAAGCGAATCCTTCGATGACGGCGGTCGAAATGGCTTGCACTTCGTCGGTCGTCGGCCCCGGCTCCGCCACAAAAACTGCTTTGCGGTAGTACTCGAGTTCACGGATCGATTCGAGGATGTCGGCCAGCGCGCGATGGCCGCCGTTCTTTGCCGGAGCGTTAAAATACACCCGCGGAAACCACCGGCGCGACAGTTCTTTGATCGACGATACGTCGATGCTGCGGTAGTGCAAATGGCTGTCTACACGCGGCATGTACTTAGCCAGGAAAGTGCGGTCGGTGCCGATGGTATTGCCCGCGAGGGGCGCAGTACCCGCAGTGGGAACGAAGCGCAGGATGTACTCGTTGATCGCATATTCGGCGTCGGCAAGCGCGACACCGCCCGGGATCTCGTCGAGCAGTCCACTCTCGGTATGCATAGTGCGCACGAATTCAGACATGTTGTTCCAGGCCGACTGGTCAGGCTTGATCACAATGCTGAATCCGGGGTCGACTGCAACGAGATTGTAATCTGTGATCACCACCGCGACCTCGACGAGTTCGTCGATCGACACGTCGAGACCGGTCATTTCGCAGTCGATCCAAACCAGTAAATCAGCGGAGGAGGCCATCCGTCGATTCTAGCCGCGCCCCGCGATGGGCGACGGTGCCGGATGCCCGCGACCAACGCGGTCTGCGTCCGCCGCATCCGCCGCATCGCTGCCCACTCCCTGAATTCTCTGGGACAGCGAACTTTGCCCGACCTCGAAGTAGGCAATGCCGAGCACGTGAGCCGCTCGGCTCGAGAGCAGACGGTGCCCGGCGGTGGTGAGGTGAACGCGGTCTTCCGCCCACATCGCACGGTTCTGAAACTCGCGCATGCCCCAGACATCGAGCGTGAATGTCTGGTGGGTGCGGGCGATGCTCCACAGGTTTGCATTGAACGCGGCGGCACGTTCGCGCAATGGCTGGAAAAAAAGTGCGAAACTCGGATCGAAGCAGTTGGCGAGGAGTACATCGATTCCGGCTGCACGCAGTGCGGCTACTCCGGTTTCGATCTGGTCGGCAAGGTCATCTGGATCAGCCCGGGGCTCTACGAGGTCACTGCCGCCGATCATGATCGAGACGAGGTCAGGCTTGAGGGCGATCGCCGCAGGTACCTGATCGCCGACAACGTCGAGAACGCGTCTACCGCGCACCCCGAGGTTCGCGAACTCCAGACCCTCTCCCGCAAGTCGGGCGTTGCCCTCGAGAATATAAGCCAGTCGGTCAGCCCAGCCGAGCCACGGTTCGCTATCGCCGGCGATGGGGTCGCAAAATCCCTCGGTGATGGAGTCCCCGAGAGCAACGTACCTGTGCCAGCGCGCCTGTGTCACTGGTCCAGTTTCCGTGCGCTTTCGTCAAGCACCTAGGAGGCGACACGTGGCTCGACCGCGAATCCATCCAGAGTTCAGCGCGAGTCCACCGGGCGTAACCAGGAGTCCACTTCGCGCCGGTGTGCGCTACAGGCCAATGTCACGCACAAGTTTCTGGTAGGACTGACTCATGACAGATAGCGCACCCGCCCTCACCCGTGGCGACGAGTACATCGTTTTCTACAGCGGAGGCCCGTATGACGGCCAGAGCGATACTCGCATCAGCACCGATGGAAAGTGGGAGACCGAGATAACGGTCATCGCTGCGTTCGACGGCAAAGAGACCCAGTTGGACTACATTTCGCCCATTGCGAAGCAGGTAGGTAGGCAAGTGCAGGTGCATTACACCTGGGATCCGAAAGACAGTGATCCGATCGAGGCCGTCGAGGAACGCAACGACGACTAGGGAATTGCAGTGCTCGTGACGAGGTTGGGCACGGGGTGAGGCTCGTCCTATTTTCGTCTGCGTTCTGCGAGCCGTGCACTCAGACTCGCGCGGTTCTCTCCGAGGTAGCGAAGCTGGTTCCAGCGGCAACGATCGTCGAACTGGATGTTGCGCGCGAAGAAGAGCGCGCACTGCGGGCTGGCATCCGCATGACTCCGACCATCATCGTGGTCGGTGGCAACGACGTTGAGGTGTTCCGTGCGGAGGGTGTGCCGACGATCAACCAGGTGTTGGTCGCTCTCGCGAAGGCCGTCTAGCGGTATCGTAGGAGCGCGATTCCCGCCCTCGTAGCTCAGGGGATAGAGCAGGAGCCTTCTAATCTCTTGGTCGCAGGTTCGAATCCTGCCGAGGGCACCACTGACGGTTCACTCGAACCATCATGCTGTTCACGGGGTGAGCAGGTCGTCTATGGTTTGCCAAGCTGTCTGGTTGTCCCTGCGACGTTATTTCATCACTCGTAACCATGTAGAGCGCATGGAGGTCCCTATCGTCGTCGTCGTGATGCGGGCGTACTGAGGATCGCTCTTTCACTAACGTCCTCGGCTTAAGGGGACCCACTGTCCAAAATCCCTTGGCCACCCAGTCGCTCATCGTGCATGTGACGGTTTCGGTCGAGTTTCATGCAATTGCGCGGTCTCCTCAAATCACACCCGCAGAACAAAAATGCAATAATTGGATTTTAGATGAGCACACAGAAAGCCCAACCCAGATAGCCGGTTCATCATCGCCTTGGCCCGGTACAGGCTGAGCCCGCAGTTCGATCCATCGAAATGAAGGTTCTCTAGTGCACCGCAGAGTTGTTCCCATTGCTCGCTCAACCGCAGCGAAGGTTGCCCTCGTTGCCCTCGTTGCCCTCGCCCTCTCCGCCTCTGCACCCTCCGCCTCGGCCACAATGAAGGAGCTCACCGGTTCAGTGCCTTCGGCGACTGCCGTGTACCCGGATGACCTCTCATCGACCAACGTGAGTAGCTCGCGGACCAAATGGGACGCTATTGGCGTCAGCAAGTTTGCTGCTTCTCCCGCGGCGGGCACCAGGTGGGCTCTCGACATCGAGAACAAGCCGAAGGGATCAGCCGCGATCGACATCAATGGTCTCACGCTGAGCGTCGGCACCAGTCCCGCACCGACCAAGGTGCGCTATCAATATTACGTGGGAACGGGAGGTTATCCCGCGATCGATAGCCAGAAACCGACGTTGGCAGACGTGTTTGCCTCACCGCTGGGGTGGCAGCAAACGCTCGTTTCCGGCGCAACGGACTATGGCCCGACGCTGCAGATCCTTTTAGAGAAAGAGACCAGTCCTGGTATCTACGATCGCGTGACGATTAGCAACGTTTGGAATCCGGGAACCGGTCAACGTGACTTGAGCTCTGCACCATGGTTCTCAGACTCGGATATCCATGCCGATGGTTATCTTCAGGGCGCCATAATCAGCGAGGCCAAAAACGGTGACCCCGGCGTGCTGCCGAATGTGCTGCAGAAGAACTTTGGCGATTTTACGGTCGTGTCGTTTGGTCCGAACCTTGGACGCGATTTCGCATACGATTACCGGATCCAGGACTTCACGATCCTCGGTCAGACGTTCCACTTCACACCGGATACCACGCCGCCCGTTGTGGCGATCACCGGCGGTGCGAGCTTTCCCACCGATGAAACAACGCCCACGATCACGGGGACCACGGACGCAGCAACCGGGACTGCGGTGACGGTGACGGTTGCAGGGCAGACACTCACCACTGCCGTTCAAACGGGTGGTACCTGGAGCGTCACACCAACAACGCTGGCTTTCGGGGCACACACCGTGGTGGTCTCGATCACAGACCCGTCCGGAAACACTGGCACGGCAACCCAAACCCTGACAGTTAACGAGAAGCGGCAACCGGCTGCGCCGCCGTCGGCGACTACTGATGAGCTCGCGAAGCTCATCGAGCAGCAGCACCTTGACGTGCCGGGTACCACG
>JANXVG010000045.1 GCA_025351795.1 Salinibacterium sp.
GCCATTGGCAAGCCAACCCGGCGGAACGATTCAACGATGAAGCCTTCAGCCAGAGCATTGAACGGCACCGTGTAACCGCGTCCCTGCGTGACTCCCGTCAGTATGGGCGGGCTCCACCCCCACTCGCCGGCTCGGCGCTGCTGGAAGCGGTGTCCGTGCGCCCATCGTGCAAACGAAGTCGCTGGCGCCTGAATGATGTGCGCCGCCTCATTTTGCGCGTAGATCGGCGTAACGTGGGCGCGGTCTTCGACAAGTGTTTGCATGCAAACAATATAGAGGTCTGAGTAGCAATGGAACGAAAATGTCCGCTAAGGATTGTTGGTTCACCGACCGGAGTGCCATACCCAGCGACACACAGCTAAATTACCGTCGATGACTTGTGCCGAGAATCAACATCGATAAACCAGGCATGTCAACTTTTTCAACACGGCCCTCCCGAATCCCGCGCCACCACTGGGTTCGGTGGCCTTATCGTACGATTCGGTTCCATTGCTACTCAGACCCCCATGAGTTTCGTGGCCATCAGCACAGCGAACAAGTCAAGGACATCGTCAACGGATGACACCTGCAGGGACGCCACCGTCGCGACCACCGTCGCCTGCCGCTGCCTGCCGCCGCTGCCTGCCGCCGTCGCCTGCCGCCGCCGCCGCTCGGGCATTCGCCGCAACGTGCTTGCGTCAGTAGACCGGCTGTGCCTCGCCAGAACGTCCAGACGCCCCGGGCCGATCCCCGCCAAATCAACCGTGGACGCACCCACCGCGGTTACCTCGCCCACCCGTTCGAGCGCCTTCACCATTTCCGGCCCCGATACTCAGACCGGTGCCTTGCGAAGCTCCTCCAGCCCGGAAACACGCCCATCCAAAGCGCTGTCAACGAGAGCATCGAGACGGGAAGCCATCGGGTCATCCAGAAAACGCCCCAAGTACCGCACCGTCCCGAGCTGGACAGCGAGTCCCAACCGGTTAGCAGCGCCCCGCCGCCGGCCAACGATCGTCAGGTCGTCGTCATCAAGAAAGAAGAACCGCGCAAGGTCGAGTTCCGACACGACCCCCACGAACCGGCCATAAGCCCCAACCTGCTCATCACTCAGGAAATCAACCGGCATCATCCAACCGTAATTACCCGGAGCTGCTTAGCGCCAACCACCGTTCCAATACTGGTCAGACCCCAGATACAGCTCCCGATCCAGGAACGTCCGACCCGCCGCCGTCGAGTAAGTCAGGAACACACCGATCTGGGAATTCTCAATCCGCCCCGCCGTTCCCGAGTACTGTCTGGCCAACCCGGCCGAAGATTTCCCGTTCTTCAGAAACCCGGTCTCGTCCACGATCAACACGCCGTCGCTGGCGCCGAGATGCTGGACGACGTAGGACCGCAGATCATCGCGCACCGAGTCGGGATCCCAGTCAGTCGTCGATAGTAGACGCTGCATCCGGTCCGGGACCGCCTGACCGGCCTGCCGGAGAGCGTCCGGGAGTTCTTGCGCTCCTGGCCCGAGAGAAGCCGGCGCAGATAGTCCACCGCGTTCTCCCGCGGCTCCGACCGGGCAAAACGCGGCCCGATCAGCTCACGGACCTCCTCCAATCCGTCAGCCCGCTCCTGCACCTCTGCCACACAAACATCATCGATCACCCGCAAGGATTAACACGTACACATCCAGAAGCTCGTCAACACGCCCAAGTAATGGAAATAAACGCGACTGTAGTACAGGGGGGGCCTAACTGTCTTTCGTCAGCCCCGAAATTGAGGGCGCATGCAGACTACAGGCACTTCGGCTCGAGAACCCTGCCAGCACGATAAAGCCGAGGATGACGGCGACGACCAGAGCGCTCACAGAGGGATGTTAGCGCTCCGGTCGGGTCAGCCGCGCTGGCGTGCAGCGATGCGCCGCGCGCCAAGCGTTGAGAGCCCCGCGGCGAGCAGGGCAAGGCCCAGCAGCACGGTGGGCGTGTCATCCACACCGGTCGTGGCAAGGGTGGGGCGCACCGTCAGCGTGAAGCTCGCCGTGGCATCAGGCGCGGTGCCGTTGCTCGCCGTGATCGTGAAGGCGAAGCTGCCCGGCGTGGTCGGGGTGCCCGAGATCACGCCGGTCGCGCTGTCGAGCGTGAGGCCTGTCGGCAGCGAGCCAGTTATGGCGAACATGGCCTTCGGGATACCGCTAGCGATGACGGTGAAGGAGTACGCCGCCCGGGCGGTCGCAGCGGTCGGGGCGGCAGAGGTAATCGCGGGTGCCACAGAGAGGTCGACGAGCGTGACGAGCCCGTTGGTGCTGTTGGTGATGTATGCCTTTGCGCCGTTCGGAGTGATGGCGATGCCGAGGGGCTGGCCGCTCAGGGCGATGGCTGCCCCTGAGGTGTCGACCGTGTTGGTCGCGGTGTCGATCACCGTGAGGAAGCCGCCATCGGTGCTCGTCACGTAGAGCTTCACACCGTCGGGTGAGACGGCAACTCCGGCCGGGTGGGTGAGGCTGGTGATGGTCGTCCGTGCCGTATTCGTCGCTGTATCGATCACAGTTACCGAGTTGTCGGAAATGTTGGCTACGTAGAGGGTGAGGCCATTCGGGGCCAGGGTGAGGAAGTCGGCACCGTCGCCGATCGGGATGGTGGCGACCACCATGCGGGTGGCCACGTCAATCACGGAAACGGTCCGGGATGCGACATTGTCGACGTACGCAGTGGAGCCATCGCGGGAGAAAGCGACGTCCGTGGGCTGGGTACCCACAGAAATTGTGGATGTCACTGTGTTGGTGACAGCGTCGATGACGCTCACCGTCGTGGTTGCCGAGTTGGTTGCGTAGACCGTGCTGCCGTCCGGGCTCACCGCCACCCGGTACGGCTGCTCGGTGTTGGGAATGGTGGCGATGACGATGTTGGTGGTGGTGTTGATGACGCTGATCGAGTTAGAACCGTGGTTGCCGACGTAGAGGCGCGTGCCATCCCGAGATATGGCGAGCCCGGTGGGCAGCGAGCCGACTGGGATCGACGTGAAGGTGTTGCTGGCCGTGTTGATGACGTTCACTTCGGCGTTGTTCTCGTTGGCCACGTAGGCGGTGGTGCCGTCCGGGCTGATTGCGACCAATTCCGGATACCCACCGACGTTGATGGTGATGGGTGCCGCTGCTGCAGGCGAAAGCGCGAGAAGCGGACTCACCGCGATGAGCAGAGCGGCCGCGACCAGGGGAAGTCGACGCCGACGGGCAGGAGTGGGAGTCAATGCGGGCCTCACGGCTAAGTCAAGCGGGATGGGCTCAAGCTAGCAGGTCCTGGCGTCTGCTCTCGTCGTGCACGCGGCCAGTATCGCAAAGGATATTTCTGGGGGCCGCAAGTAACAGGAATGCTTGTGCGAACATTGTCGCGGCGGCCGCTGCATTGATCGGCGAGCGTGAGATCTCGGTCCTCGCTGTTGGACCAGCGCAGGCGGTCAACGATTGGGTCGGCCTCGAGTCGAGTACCGTCGGCGCCGTAGTCTCTGGAGGCCCACTGTCCGAGACATCCGCAGCAGCCCAGTGGTGAGTGCCTTCGCGCTGAGAGCCAGCTTCACACCCTCGGCCGTCACCTGCCAGACCAGCTGCAGCGGGCGCTCGACGGTGATGGTGGTGTAGCCGAAGTCGTCGTTGCGAAAGATTTTGGAGGCATCCGACTGTTCATGATTGCCGTAGCGGTTCACGATGGTCGTGATCTGCTCGGCGCTGATCTCGCGGCGCTTCGAGCCGAGACTCTTGCGCATCTTCACCCACTGGTCGGTGGCATCCACCAGTTGCACGGTGCCCTTGCGACTGGCAGGTTTGTCGTTGTCGAGAATCCAGATGTAGGTGGCGATACCGGTGTTGTAGAACAGGTCGGTGGGCATGGCAACGATCGCATCGAGCAGGTCGTTCTCGATCACATATTGGCGGATGCTCGACTCCCCCGACCCCGCACCGCCGGTGAACAGCGGGCTGCCGTTGAGCACAATGCCCACCCGGCCGCCGCCGTCGCGTTTCGGGCGCATTTTCTT